>JBEKZP010000013.1:0-97431 GCA_049509755.1 Terriglobales bacterium
GGCTCGGGGATGGCGCGAAACTTCGTTTCCCAGTCACGCTCGGTGCGCGCGTCCGCGTCCGAGTAGCCGCGCATGTGCCGGCCCGGTCCCTGCGGCTCGTCCGGTTCGGTATTCGGTCCCGGAGCTTGCAGCGTAGTCGCCGGAAGATTCGGCTGCGGCGGCGCCTGCGACCTGGCAGCCATCACAAACAAGAAAGCGCAATAAACCAACACCGCTCCAAGACGCCGCATCCATCCTCCGCAATGAAGAAAAAGGTCGCGCCACGACTTACCCCAAGCCGGGCGCGTGCAGAACCGCGAATTATAGAACACCGCTCATTCGATTTCGCCGGCGAGTTTGCGCCGAACTACGGCGAAAACTCCCGTGGTCGGCGCAACTCGCAACTCGGAACCCAGAACTGCACTGTTATACTGACGCGTTTATGCTCGCCGACATTCTGGAAAAAGGACGCGCGGTCACCGATGAAGCGCTGGAGCGGTTGCTGCCCGCGGCGACGCAGTACCCCACATCCATCCACCAGGCCATGCGGCACAGCGTCTTCGCTGGGGGAAAGCGGCTGCGGCCGATCCTCTGCCTGGAGGCGGCTCGCATGATCGGCAAGTTGCTGCCGCCCGGCGTCGAAGAACTCGGCGCCGCGCTGGAAATGCTGCACACCTATTCGCTCATCCACGACGATCTTCCCGCGCTCGACAATGACGACCTGCGTCGCGGCCGTCCCACCTGCCATAAAGTATTCGGCGACGCTATCGCCATCCTCGCCGGAGACGGGCTGCAGACCTGCGCGTATGAGGTTCTGGCGCGCATTTCGTGCCCCGCCGAAGCGCGCGTCCGCATCATCGAGCAGATCGCCCACTCCACCGGCACCATCGCAGGCATGATCGGCGGCCAGGTGATGGACCTGGAGGCCGAGCACAAGAAGCCCGACGCGGAAACCCTGGAATACATTCACCGCTCCAAGACGGCGGCGCTCATCACCGCCAGCGTAGTGAGCGGCGGCATTTACGCCGGCGCCAGCGAAACCGAGGTCGCGAATTTGCGCTCTTTCGGTTTGAAAGCCGGCCTCGCGTTCCAGATCGCCGACGATATCCTCGACGTCACGCAATCTTCCGAGCAGTTGGGCAAAACCGCCGGCAAGGACATGGCGGCCGAGAAAGCCACCTACCCGGCGCTGTTCGGCATTGAAGCGTCATCACGGAAAGCGGATGACCTCGTTATCGCGGCGTGCTTACAGTTGGATCCCTTCGGCGACCGCGCGAACACGCTCAAGTCGCTGGCGCACTTTCTGGTGCAGAGAAAGAAATAGTCGATGGCCGATGGTCGATGGCCACGATCCGAAAGCCGATAGCCGATGGCCGATAGCCCGATTGATATTCTAGCCATCGCCGCCCACCGCGACGACGCCGAGCAGACTTGCGGCGGCACGCTGCTGAAGATGGCGGCGCTGGGCCATCGCTGCGGCATCCTCGACCTCACCCGCGGAGAGATGGGCACCCGCGGCACCGCCCAGGATCGCAAACGCGAAGCCGCCGAAGCCGCCCGCATCCTGAAAGTTTCCTGGCGCGGCGCTCTCGACATTCCCGACGGCCGCGTGGAAAACACGTTCGACAACAAGCTGAAGGTCGCCGCCGTCATTCGTGCGCTGCGCCCGCGCGTCGTCATTCTTCCCTACTGGCAGGGCCGCCATCCCGATCACTACACCTGCTCCACCCTGGGCTACGAAGCGTGCTTTCTCGCCGGCCTTACCAAACTTGATCTCTCGCCGGTTCGCGCCGAATCGCTCGCCATCAACGTCGGTTCAACTGACCACTGGCCATTGACCACTGGCCACTCCCCGCACCGTCCGTTCAAGATTGTTTACGCGACTCTCTATTACGACATCCGCCCCACCTTCGTCGTCGACATCAGCGACCAGTTCGAAGCGCGCTTTGAGGCGCTGATGGCCTACAAGTCGCAGTACACCGACCAGCAGGCAGGCACCGGCCTGTTTCCCAAACACGCGGAAGTCCGCGAGCGTCTGGAAACCATGGCGCGCTTCTACGGCTTGCTCGCCGGCGTCACCTACGCCGAGCCATTTCTGCAAAAGGAAGTCGGGCTGGTGGAGGACCTGACCGCCATACCTGTCGCCTCCATGTAAGTCCGCCCTGCACCCTTGAGCGGTGCGCCCCGTGTGGTATACCGTAACCAGTTTCCGGTGATCCCTTGATGGCAGACCGTACCCAGCAGAGCGCATCTTCGGCCGCTAAGAACGTCATCGAGTCCCACGTGGACGCCACTTCGGCGCGCTTCGAGAAGAACATGCGTGCCATGGCCGACCTGGTCGCCAGTATCCGCAACGAAGAAGAAAAAATCCGCCAAGGCGGCGGCGCCAACGCCATCGAGGCGCAGCACAAGAAGGGCCGCCTCACCGCGCGCGAGCGGCTTGCCATGCTGCTCGATTCCGGCAGCGAGTTCTTCGAGATCGGCGCTTACACCGCCTTCGGCATGTACGAAGAGTGGGGCGGGGCGCCGGCGGCGGGCGTTGTCACCGGCCTGGGCCGCATTCACAGCCGGCTCGTAATGCTGATCGTCAACGATGCAACTGTAAAAGCGGGCGCATTCTTCCCCATGACCTCGAAGAAGGTGATCCGCGCGCAGAACATCGCGATCGATAACCGCATCCCGACCATCTACCTGGTGGACTCCGCCGGCATCTTCCTTCCTCTGCAGGAGGACGTCTTCCCCGACACCGACGATTTTGGCCGCGTCTTTCGCAACAACGCCGTGATGACCGCCATGGGCATTCCGCAGATCGCCGCCATCATGGGCATGTGCGTCGCCGGCGGCGGCTACCTGCCGGTGATGTGCGACAGCGTGCTGATGACCGATGGCAGCGGACTCTTCCTCGCCGGGCCCGCGCTGGTTCAAGCCGCGATCGGAGCGAAGTATTCGGCGGAGGAACTCGGCGGCGCCGCCATGCACGCGGCGATCAGCGGCACCATTGATTACCACGAACCCAACGACGAAGCCTGCCTGGCGCGCATCCGCTCGCTGGTGGAGAAAATGGGCTACCGCCGCCTCTCCCCGTACGATCGCAAGAAACCGGAGGCGCCGCTCTACGCCGCCGAGGAAATTTACGGGATCTACGAATCCGATCCCGCGCGCCCCTACGACATGAAGGAGATCGTCGCGCGCATCGTGGACGGCAGCCGCTTCGACGAGTACAAGGCCGAATACGGCAAGACGGTGATCTGCGGTTACGCGCGCATTGGCGGCTTTGCCGTCGGCATCGTCGCCAACCAGAAGCAGCACCAGCAGCAGATCGACGAGTCGGGCCACAAGCGCATCGAGTTCGGCGGCGTCATCTACACCGAGTCGGCGGAGAAGGCCGCGCGCTTCATCATGGACTGCAACCAGAACCTGGTGCCGCTCGTCTTCCTGCACGACGTCAACGGATTCATGGTCGGGCGCGACGCGGAGTGGAGCGGCATCATCAAGGCAGGCGCGAAGATGGTGAACGCGGTGTCGAATTCCGTGGTACCGAAAATAACCGTGATCATCGGTGGCTCGTTCGGCGCGGGACATTACGCGATGTGCGGCAAGGCTTACGATCCGCGCTTCCTGTTCGCCTGGCCGACCGCACGCTATGCCGTCATGAGCGGCGATTCGGCGGCGGGCACGCTGGTCGAGATCAAGATCAAGCAACTGGAGCGCGGCGGCAAAAAGCTGAGCGACGAAGAAAAGAAAGAGCTGTTCGACTCGGTGAAGAAGACCTACGACGAGCAGACCGACCCGCGCTACGGCGCCGCCCGATTGTGGATCGACAAAATTATTGACCCGCTCGAGACGCGCGAGGCCATCACCCGCGCTCTGGAAGCCGCGGCGCTGAACCCGGACGTGCCGGAGTTCAAGGTGGGAGTGCTGCAAACCTAAATCGGGTGATCCGGTGATCGGGCGATCGAGGAAACAATTGGCCGCTGATGAACGCTGATGAGCGCAGACTTGATCGCGCGTCCCCCGGGGACGCTTGATGGCAGCCCAGCGATTCATCGCTGGGTATGCGGATCCAAGAACCCGGTCAGTCCGGCAGGACGGTTGAAAAGCAATGCCGCATGCTCTCGTCAACAATCGCATGCACGTGATCTTCAGCACCAAGGAACGGCAGAAGCTCATCCCGGAAGATACTCAGCCCCGCTTATGGGCGTTCATGGGCGGAATCGCCCGAAAAAATGGATTCACGGCGGTGGCCGTCGGCGGTACGTGCGATCATGCCCACGCATTGCTGGCGATTCCTGCCACGATGCCTTTGGCCAAGGCTGTACAACTGATCAAGGGCGGCTCCTCCAAGTGGTGCAACGAGAATCTTCCGCGCCGCTTTGCCTGGCAGGAAGGCTACGCCGCGTTGAGCGTGAGCGCGTCCCACAAGGATGCTGTCGTGCGTTACATTTGCAACCAAAAGGAACACCATGCAAGACGCACCTTTGAGGAAGAACTGCTTCAGTTGCTAAAGAAGAGCGGAATCGATTTTGATCCCAATGACGTGTTCGGATGAGCTCTCAATCGTCCTGCCGGACTCGTTCACGACTGTCGCATTTCTACCCAGCGATAAATCGCTGGGCTGCCTTCAATCGCCCTCCGGGCTTTGGCAGAGCTGTGTGAGACATGCCTGTACCCGTCAAACTCATCGAATGCCCCCGCGACGCCTGGCAAGGGCTCAAGGGCCAGATCCCGACCGAGGTCAAGGCCGCCTACCTGCGCGCGCTCATCGGCGCCGGGTTCAAGCACATTGACGCCGTATCGTTCGTCTCGCCCAAGGCCGTACCGCAGATGGCCGACTCGGAAGAGGTGCTGAAGCAGATTGATCCGCCCGACGACGTCGAGATCATCGGCATCGTGGTCAATGAAAAAGGCGCCGACCGCGCCGTCGCCACCCAGGCCGTGCACACCTTCGGTTTTCCCTATTCGATCTCGCCCACGTTCCTGCAGAAGAATCAGAACCAGACGCTGGAAGACGCTTACGACACGCTGGAGAACATCAAGCAGAAGGCCGATAGCGCCGGTCTCGATGTCGTGGTGTACATTTCGATGGCGTTCGGCAATCCGTACAACGACCCGTGGAGCGCCGACGAAGTGCTGGAGGCCGTGGACCTGATCGAAAAGACCGGCGCGCGTTCCATTTCGCTTGCCGACACCGTGGGCGTGGCCACGCCTGATCAGATTCGTGCGCTGGTTGCCGCCGTGCTTGCCCGGTATGACTACCTCGACATCGGCGTCCATTTGCACAGCCGTCCCGCCGAAGCGGTGGACAAAATTGTCGCCGCGTACGACGCCGGCATTCGGCGCTTCGACTCCGCCATCGGCGGCCTCGGCGGCTGTCCCTTCGCCCAGGACGAACTGGTCGGCAACATCCCGACCGAAAAAGTCCTGGCAGCGCTGGCGCAGCGCGGCGCCGACCTGCCCATCCGCAAGCCGCTCGACAATGTCATCCGCATCAACGCCGACATCGCGGCAAAGCACAAAAGCTAGCCACGGATTCTCACGGATTTCCACGGATTTGCCGGATGGTTTATCTTGTTTGGTCTTATCCGTTTAAATCCGTGTAATCCGTGGCGTTCTTATGCCTTTCAGTACTCTCGCGCTTGCCCACGAAGACCGCGTCGCGCTCATCACCCTCAACCGTCCCGAGAAGCGCAACGCCGTCAGCTTTGAATTGCTTGTGGAATTGATGAGCGCACTCGACGAAATCGAACGCTCGCGCGCGCAGGTCCTCATCATCACCGGTGCGGGCAAGGCCTTCTGCGCTGGTTTGGACCTGGACGAACTCAAGGCTCTTCTGGGCAAGACGCACGAAGAAAATCTCAAAGATTCCGCGCGCATGGCGCAGATCTTCCGCCGCATTTACGAATTTCCCCTCCCCACCATTGCCGCGGTGAATGGCGCGGCCATCGCCGGCGGAACGGGCATCGCCACCATGTGCGACTTCACTCTGGCGGTGCCGGGAGCGAAGTTCGGCTACACCGAGGTGAAGATCGGGTTTGTCCCGGCGATCGTCTCCTCGATTCTGGTCTGGCAAGTCGGCCACAAGATCGCGCGCGACCTGTTGCTCACCGGACGCCTCTTCGACGCCGCCGAGGCGCATCGCTACGGACTGGTGAACGAGGTCGTCGAACCCGAGCGCCTCATGCCGCGCGCCCGCGAACTGGCGGCGCAGTTGCTGGAGAATTCTCCGTCGTCGGTGCGCCTGACCAAGAAGCTGATCAACGGATTTCTCGCGCGCTCGCTCGACGAGCAGATCGCGCAAGCGGTCGAGGACAACGCCCGCATTCGCACCACCGAAGATTTTCGCGAAGGAGTCACCAGTTTCCTGGAGAAGCGGAAGCCGAAGTGGAGAAGCTGGTCTTAAAGTATTGTCATTCCGAGCGCAGCGAGGAATCTGCTTTTCGCCGTTGATGAACAACAGATTCCTCGCTGCGCTCGGAATGACAATATCCGAGGATGACGAATGTCCAGGATGACAAATATCCAAGGATGACAAACGAGACTAAAATCCGCGTCCGTTACGCCGAGACCGACCAGATGGGCGTGGTCTATCACTCGAATTATTTCATCTGGTTCGAGGTCGGCCGCGTGGAACTGCTGCGCCAGTTAGGCTTCACCTACAAGGAAATGGAACGCGAGGACCAGTGCTTCATCGCCGTGGTGGACGCGCGCTGCCGCTTCAAGGCGCCGGCGCGGTACGATGATGAGATCACCATCCGCACGCACCTGAAGAACGCGCGCGAGTCGCTGATTCACTTTGCGTACGAAGCGGTCCGCGAGAACGACGGCACGCTGCTGGCGGAGGGCGAGACGACGCACATCGTCACCGATGCGAAGCTGAACAAGCGCCCGCTGCCGGAGAACTACCTAGAAGCATTCAAGCGGGCGGTGAGGATGAGCGATTAGCAGTTAGCAATTAGCGATTAGCCAGATCAGTCCCGAAAGCCGCGATTGCTAATCGCTAGTTGCTAATCGCTAATTGCTGAACATGAAGGCTCTCCACATCAACGGCTCCGAACTCACGCTCGACGAACTGCGCGAAGCGGTGTACGAGCGGCGTCCCGTGCTGCTCGACCCGGACGCGCGGTTGCGCGTGCAGGCGGCGCGCCGCGTGGTGGACGACATCGTCGAACGGAACGAAGTCGCCTACGCGGTCACCACCGGCGTCGGCAAACTTTCGGACGTCCGCATCGCGCCCGAACAGATCCGCGAACTGCAGATCAACCTGCTGCGCTCGCACGCGGCCGGAGTCGGCGAGCCGCTCAGCGAGGCGGAAGTCCGCGCCATGATGCTGCTGCGCGCCAATTCCCTGGCCAAGGGACATTCCGGGGTTCGCACCGAGGTGATCGACACGCTCTGCGAGATGCTCAACCGCGGCGTGCATCCCGTGGTTCCGTCGCAAGGCAGCGTGGGCGCCAGCGGCGACCTGGCGCCCCTGGCGCACCTCTCGCTGGTGCTGATCGGCGAAGGCGAAGCCTGGCATGCCGACCCGAAATCGCGGCGGCCGCGGCGCCTCGGCGATCCGCACGCCCGGCGATATCCCGGCAAGGAAGCTCTCAAGCGCGCCGACATCAAGCCGCTGAAGCTGGAAGCCAAGGAAGCCATCTCCCTGATCAATGGCACGCAGGCAATGGTCGCGGTGGGCGCGCTGGCGCTGCTGACGGCGCGGGCGATGGTGGATTCCGCCGACGTCATCGGCGCCATGTCGGCCGACGCGCTGCGCGGCACCGATGTCGCTTTCGACGAGCGCATCCAGCACGTTCGCCCGCATACCGGGCAGATGCGCAGTGCCGCCAATCTGCGCCGAATGCTGGAAGGCAGCGCCATCCGCGAATCGCACCGCAAGTGCGGGCGCGTGCAGGACGCCTACTCGCTGCGCTGCATGCCGCAGGTGCACGGCGCCGTATACGACGCGCTCAACTACTGCGCGCAAGTGCTGGAAATCGAGATGAACTCCGCGGTGGACAACCCGCTGGTCTTCGTCGCGCCCAAGCAGGTCGGTGCGCGGCAATCCGAGGAGCCGCACGGCGTCATCCTCTCCGGCGGAAACTTCCACGGCGAACCGGTGGCCTTCGCGCTCGACTTTCTCGCCATCGCGCTCAGCGCGCTGGCCGGGATTTCCGAGCGCCGCATCGAGCGCCTGGTGAACCCCTCGCTCAACGAGGGGCTGCCGCCGTTTCTGGCTAACGGCGCAGGACTGAACTCGGGATTCATGATGGCGCAGGTCACAGCCGCGGCGCTGGTCAGCGAGAACAAGGTGCTGGCGCACCCCGCCTCGGTGGATTCCATCACCACCTCGGGCAACAAGGAAGATTACGTTTCCATGGGGATGACCGGGGCCATCAAGTTGAAGAAGGTTCTTGCCAACGCGCTCTACGTGCTCGCCATCGAAGCCATCGCCGCGGCGCAGGCGCTGGACTTTCTGGCGCCGCTCAAGCCCGGCAAGCGCGCGCAGCAGGCCGTGGCAGCGATTCGTGCCGTCAGCCCGCCTTTGGAGCACGATCGCAGCCTCGCTCCGGATTTCGCGCGGGTCGCCGAAGTCCTCAAGCGCGGGGACCTGGCGGCGGTACTGCGGTAGTCAACGACCGCGGATTCCCAAGGATATGCAGCAAGGAACAGGAACAGGCGAGAAATGACGCGGAGATCGCACTCGATCTCCGCGTTGTGTTCTGATCCGCGAAAGTCCGTGGCGATCCGTGGTTACAAAGTCACTGCCGCGGGCGTGGCCTTTCCCTTGGCGACATGGTGCACGGTCGAGGTCTCGACGTCATAGATGTGCACCTTGGCCGCGGTGTGCGCCAGGTGCTGGATCATCTCACTGATGCGCTTGTACTCCAGGTGGTGAAAGTTTTCGGCATCAGCCTTGGTTTTCCAAAAGCTCATGGCGAGCACCTGGTCGGCGTCGTGGTCGGCGATGAGGACGATTTCGTCAACAAAGCCGGGATGGGACTGCAGGATGCCAAGCACGTCACTGTGCAGCTTGCGGCAAAGTTCCTTGGCCTTGCCGGGCTTCGTTTTGATCTCGACAACGCGAGTAATCATAGCGGGTCTCCTTTGCGAAGATGAACATGGCCGTACTCTGGATCCATCACCGTATGGTCGCACAATCGCCCACCGCCGGCGCGCTGGACTACTTGCCCGGCCGGAAAAGCAGGACCGAAACGGGATAGACAGTCCAAACCTATTATTCGCCGCCGGCGCGATCCCGGGACGAAGGCGCGTAGTAGCCGGCGCGCGCCTGCACGCGGTAGTCGCCGCCTTTGGTCTTCACTTCCACCTTGCGATAGGTGCCGTCGCGCTTGTTGTTGGTGGGCGTGTAGCCGATGCTGTACTGGCTGCGGAGTTCGGCAGCCACCTGGTCGAAAGCCTGCCGGAGCTTGTCCTGCTTGTTCCCGACCTCGATGACGCGCCCGCCGGTTTCCTGGCAGAGCTTCTTCATGTCGCGGTCGCCGGAGTAGCCAAACCCGCCGTAGAAGCCGCGGTCGGCGATGAGCAGCACGTACACCATGGCGTCGGCCCTCTGGGCAGCCTCGATGGCGTCCTTGATCTTCAAGCGGCTGCCCTGGTCCTCGCCGTCGGTGAGCAGGATCATGGCTTTTCGGCCGACCTCGCTGGCCAGCTTTTCATTGGAGGCAAGATAGACGGCGTCGTAGAGCAACGTACCGCGCGGGTTGCTGATGGGGATGGGACCGCCGCCCAGGCCGGGCAGGCCTCCTCCGCCACCGCCGCCGTTGATGCGCGCGCGATTCATGCCGGCGCGCAGGTCGCGCGGGTCGTTGGTGAAATCCTGCAGCAGGTCAACGTTCACGTCGAAGCCGATGACGAACGCCAGGTCCTTTTCGCGCAGGACTTCGCGCAGGAACGACGCGCCCACTTCCTTCTCGATGGGGAGCACGCGCTCCTGGCTCACGCTGCTGTCAATGAGCATGCCGAGGGTGAGGGGCTGATTGGCTTCGGCGGAAAAATACTTGATGGTCTGCGGTTTGCCGTCCTCGTAGATTTCGAACTGGTCCTTGGCAAGGCTGGAGATCAGCAGGCCGTGCTTATCCTTGACGTTGAAATACACGTTGACGACGTTCACGTCCACCTTAAAGGTCTGGACGGTGTCGTCAGTCTCGCGCTGGGGAGACGATTCCTGAGCGAGCGCAGTTGCGGCCACGCAGAACAGGACCGCAATCAGAACCGCATTGAGCTTTTTCGGGAAGGAGTCGGCCATACACTTCTCTGAGCCTTTCCGGCTCGCTTGGGTTTATTCTAAACCAGTGCTCCCTATGATTAGAGTGGCGCTGGATAAGAATGTTGCTGTCAGCATGGGAAATAAGATGATCAAGGAAGCGAAACGTCGCACCAAGACGCATGGAGCGGCCGTGCCGGCGCTGCTGCTGGCGATGGCGTCCGGTCTTGCCCTGGCACAGCAACCGCCAGGCACGCCTCCCAACGGCCAGTCGAACATTCCCGATGCGCCGTCGGCCAGCCGTCCCGTGGAGAAATTTCCCACGGCCAACGAAACCGTCACGCCGCCGCCGCCGCCGGAAATCACCACCGTGCCTCCGGGCGGCGCCGGGCTGGGCCAGGGCAGCGGCCGCGACGAACTCTTCACCCTGACCAAGAACGTGAACTTCGTGGTCGTGCCGGTGACGGTGAAGGACGGGTCGGGACACCTGGTGGAAGGATTGTCGCGGCAGAATTTTCACGTGCTGGAAGACGGGGTGGAGCAGAGGATGACGTTCTTCACCAGCGATCCGTTTCCGCTGACCGCGGCGGTGGTCATCGATCTCGGAATCCCGGAGGTGGAATTCCGCAAGGTGCGCGATTCGCTGCCGGCGCTGGTGGGCGCGTTTGGGGAGTTCGATGAGGTCGGACTGTACACGTTTGGGACCACGGTGCAGAAGGTCCAGGAGTTCACGCCCACAGGCAGCAACAAGGTCAGCCAGGCGATGGACAGGATCCGCAAGAAAGCGACGGCGCGCACGGGTGGGGCGCCGGTGGTGGGCGGCCCGTTTGGCTATCCACCTTCGGTGAACGGCAGGCCGATTGATCCCGGGCAGAACCCGACGCCCAGCTATACCGGGCAGCGTGAAGCCAAGGTGCTGAACGACGCCGTGCTGCAGGCGGCGTTGGACCTGGCGCGGGGCAGCCCGACGCGGCGCAAGGTGATTTTCGTGGTCAGCGACGGAACGGAGTACCGCTCGTCGGCGACTTACGGCGAAGTGCTGAAGGTCCTTTTGACGAATCAGATTTCGGTGTACGCGGTGGGTGTGGGGGGCGCGGCGATTCCGGGCTACGGGCAGGCGCAGCGCATTCACCTCCCCAAGATGGGCTACGGCGACATCCTGCCGAAATACGCATCCGCAACCGGCGGCGCGGTGTTCAGCGAGTTCAACGCGTCGGCCATCGAACAGGCCTATAGCCGCCTGACCGAAGAAGCCCGCAACCAATACACCATCGGCTACACGACGCGGGCCACGCCCTCCAGCAAGTACCGGGATGTCGAGGTCAGGGTGGACCAGCCGGGATTGAGGGTCACGGCGAGGCAGGGATATTACCCGTTGCCTCCGCCGCGTCCGACCCCTTGAGCCGCTTGCAGGCTGCTTGCGCTGTGATATAAACAGTTTTCTCCAGGCGTGGAGCGGGTAGGAATTTGCGGTGCGTCGCGGGCCGCCACGGCTCCGCGATGCGCCGGACTTGAGGACCGTCTTGAGTTTCATCAATTTCGCAGCGCGCGAGATCAACTGCAAAATCGTCTATTACGGCGCCGGCCTGGGCGGCAAGACCACCAACCTGCAGTTCATTTTCGACAAGACCGCCGAAAAACAGAAGGGCAAGATGATCTCGCTGGCGACGGAAACCGATCGCACCCTGTTTTTCGACTTCCTGCCGCTGGACCTGGGGACGGTGCGCGGCTTCAAGACCCGGTTTCACCTCTACACCGTGCCGGGACAGGTGTTCTATGACGCCAGCCGCAAGCTGATCCTGCGCCACGTGGATGGCGTGGTGTTCGTCGCCGACTCCCAGGATGAGCGCATGGACGCCAACGTGGAAGCACTGGAGAACCTGCGCGACAACATGAAGGAGCACGGGTACGACTTCACCAAGATCCCGTACGTGCTCCAGTTGAACAAGCGCGATCTGCCCAATGCCCTGCCGGTGGACAGTTTGAAAAAAGAACTGGCGAAGCGCTCCGAGCCGGTGTTCGAGGCAGTGGCGTTCCAGGGCGTGGGCGTGTTCGAGACGCTGAAGGATGTGGCCAAGCAGGTGCTGATCGAGCTCAAAAAGGGGTAAGAGTTTCAGTTTCAGTTTCAGTTTCAGTTTCAGCCTGCAGTGATCATTCTTCACGAATACAAAAGCCCGGTTAGCTCTCCGGGATTTCTTGCCGTTCCTGACGACTGAAGACCGACGACTGAAGACTACTGGTTCAGCCGAAACGTCTTCAGCATCTGCTCAAAGGTTGGGCGCAGGCGGGCGAAGTCATTCTCCGGAGCGATGAAGATCAGCGAAACATTGGCGCCGTCGTTGTAGGGCAGCGTAACCAGCCAATCGCGCTCCTGCTGCGGCTGGCCATCGCGACCGGCGAGCGGCGATGGTCCCAGCAGGTCCACCGACCGTCCCAACACGCCATTGACGCGGATTTTCTGAATGTCGCCGGCCGCGCGCATGCCGGGATTGTGCTGCTGCATGCCGGAGATCAACTGCTGGGTGGCATCGTCGAGGCTACTGGCGTTCGGCGGCTGGAAAGGTGCAACCAAAACGCCATAAATAATTCCGTTTTGCGCAACAGCGGCCTGCGGCGCGAAGGTGACCAAGCCGGACTGCTGCTCCTGCGTGGGCCGCCAGTTGCTGGGATATTCCAGGGAGAACGGTCCCTGGAAGCGCTGAAAGTCGCCGCTGGGCGTGACCTCCGATGACGACCTGTTGCCCGATCGAGCCGGCGCCGTCGGGGCGTCGTAAGGACCGCTGGTGTTGTGGACCTGCCCACCCTGGGCCATCTGGTGAATCTGCTGCGAGGTATAGGCGCGAATGCTGCCCGCGTCCTGCTTGGCCTGCGCGAATTCTGGGCTGCTGTCGTGGTACAGGCGCGCCGGCCAATTCTTGATTTCGTCCTGCACCGCCTGAACGCGATTGCCGGGATCGGGGTGGTCGCTGAGGAACTGCGGCTGGCCGCTGCTTCCCTTAGCCGCCAGCCTGAGGAAGAACTGCGCCAGCCTGATGGGGTTGTAACCGGCTTTGTACATGATGATCGCGCCCACCGCGTCGGCCTGGGCTTCATCGGCGCGCGAGTACTTCATGCTGATCACGCCGGCGCCGAGTTGGGCGCCCATATTGGCCAGCGCTCCGGCGGGGCCACCGAGAACGGCGCCCAGAATCCCGCCCAGGACTTGCCCTGCCACCTGCGTTGTTCCCCGCTTGCGCAAGCCCTTGATGGAGTGCTGCATATAGACGTGCGACATCTCGTGGGCAATCACGCCCGCAAGTTCGGCTTCGTTAGCGGCGGCCATGATGGTGCCGACATTAATGAAAACCGGCCCGCCGGGCAGAGCGAAGGCATTGATTTCCTTTTGTTGTACGACGTGGAACTGATACGGCCAGTTGTATTGCTCGGGAATGACGCTCTGGAGCTTGTGACCGAGCGACTGCACGTAGCGGCTGACCGGACTGTTATCCGGCAGCATCGGCATCTGCCTGTAAATCTCGGCGACGGCTCTCTGGCCGAGTTGTATCTGCTGGTCCCTGGGAGCAGCCAGGCCGGGATCGGGCAGGCCAGGCTCGTTGCCTACCCCGGCCAGCATCCATGCCGGACAAGCGATCAGAAAAACAAGAAGAACCGCGACAGCACGCGTGCAGCCCGAGGGTCTCACAAGCTCCTCACAGCCGGCAGCCCTGCGACGCCGGCGGACAAAACATGCCCTAAGAGAATTAAACCGATTAGATGCCAAGTAGTTGCTCGGGTTTGCAAAAAGGGCGCGATTTACCGGTTCGGCCGGAGCAGCTCCTCGACGTCGCCGAGGCGGTCGCCCAGCAGATTGAGCTTATGGGCAAGACCCTGGATTTCGGCATGGGCGCGTCGGTTGACGTCGTAATCGAGTTCGCCGCGCAGGCGGTCTTTCTTGTCCTGCCGGTTCTGGCTCATCATGATGACCGGCGCCTGGATGGCAGCCAGCATGGAGAGAAACAGGTTGAGCAGAATGAACGGATACGGGTCCCAGGAGGCGCCGCGGAGCCGTACGTTGGTCATGGTGTAGGCGACCAGGATGCACCCAAACAGGATAATGAAGCTCCAGGAACCGCCGAAGGAGGCGACGCCATCGGCGAGGCGCTCGCCGAGCGTGGCCTGTTCCTCGATGATCTCGTTGGGATGGCGATTGGCGCGGACCCGCACCAGTTGCTGGGAGGCGTGGAACTGATGCCCGAGTACGGCGAGCATGTCCATGCCGGCGTGAGGTTTGCGCTGGATCAGCACGAGAATGTCGTTGCGGTCCACTTCGATACAGACGGTGTCTTCGGTGGCGATGGCTTCGGTCTGATGCGGCTTCTGCTCCAGCATGGAGGCGAAGCCGAAGAATTCGCCCGGGGCTGGCTCGTCCACCACAACTTCCTGATGATCTTCGTCAATGGTCACGATGCGCACTGCGCCGGAGACCAGCACGTAACCGCGTCCACCGCCGTCACCAAGCTTGTAGATCCGCTGGCGCGGAGCGAACGATTTCATTTCGGTTTGTCCGGCAAGGACGGCGATCTCGTCGTCATCGAGCCCGGAAAACAGTGGAACCTGCTTCAATACCTCGGGGTCACAGGGCATCGCGAATCTCCTCACACCAGGCAGTAGTTGGCTGAGAGTTTAAACCGAGGCGCAAGGAAAGAGCTGCTGAAGAAATTTACCGCCGCTCGCATCAAGGCCCACCTCCGCCCGATGCCGGCAGCAGAATGGTCCCTCGGCATGTCTGTGGATGAGTGATTTACGTCACAAATGAATTCCGGCGAACGGGGCTATAATTTCGGCCTCTTTTGACCAAGCCCTCTGCTTTGACCAGGATTGCGAGAACGCCCATGGACTTATTGAAAAACGTGCTGCGTAGAATCCTTCCCCAACCGCGAGAAATACCCCGGCTGGACCGCGGGTGGATCATCGCCAACCACAAGCTGGTTTCGTTTCACGCCGCCTTCCTGACGTCGCTGCTCAGCATTTCGACCAGCGTGGCGTCGCGTTTCGATGTGGTGCGCCAGATGTTCCTGAGCGCGGAAGTGCTGATCTCGGCCGCGATCTGGTACGCGGCATGGCATACCAACATCGCCATCCACGAGATCGGGCACTACCTGGCGGCGGTGAGAACGAACAATCTCCGGCCGGAGATGGCGGGTCCGGCGCAGGAAAAATTGAACCAGGGCGGGTTGGGGCGCTGGATGTGGTACCTGGGGATGTTCGCGAAGATCCCGTATGGAAAGTTTCAGGGCGTGCATAAAGAGGCGGGGAGCTTCCATCCCAGCGTCAAGACGCAGAACCTGGCGGTGTCGGCGGCCGGACCGCAGGCCAGCCTGGTGCTGAGCCAGTGGACGCTGCCCCCGGGATTCATTTTGGTCGCGCTCGGACTGTGGGGCGGCGGATCGCTGGGCGGGTACGCGGTGTACGCGGGCAGGCTGCTGTTCACCGTCGGCGCGGTTGCGATGTTCGATTTCCTGCTCTCCGACCCGGGCAAATACAAGGCGTTCCGCGCACGCGAGCGCGAGGCGGCGGAGCGCGCCGCGGAGGTGAAGGCGGCGGAACCGGCGGCCACGGACGGGCGTTCGGGCAAGCCGTCGGAATTGCGGCGCAAGCTGCGGCTGCACCGGCTGCAGGAAGTCGAGTTGCCCGACGGAACCATCGTGTTCGCACCGTGGGAGTTCAGGAATTCGATCATGGGCGGGCGGCACACCGAAGAGATGGGCGGCAACCTCAGCTTCCAGGAATTCATGTTCCTGCCGCTGACGGCGCGCGACTACATCGAGGCGCAGCGCGTCACCAACATGCTGCAAAGCCGCGCCATCCAGATCATCCAGGACTCGGAAGGGCTGAATTTCGTGGGCATCGGGCTGGAGGGCGGCATCGTCGCCTCCTACGCCAAGCAGGCGGGCGACATCCTGCCGGAGGAGCGGGCGCTGCGGGTGGCCGTGCAGGCGATCGAGGAGTGCGGCTTCGTGCCCGATCGCGATGTGGTGCTGGCGATCGATCCGGCGGCCAGTGAATTGAGCAATGCCTACCGGGAAAAGACCGGCGAAAAAGACTCCGTCGGCCAGTACCTGTTCTGGCGGGCGGAAGATCCCAGGGTGATGACCACCGACGAACTGGTGGAGTTGTACACCGCCTGGGTGAAGAAGTATCCGATCGTGTCGCTGGAAGATCCCTTCGCCGAGGACGATTACGAGGGCTGGAAGAAGTTGATGAAGGTCCTCGACGACGAGATCCTGATCATTGGCGATGACCTGGTCACCACCAAGGATTCCACCATCCGCCGCTGCGCCGAAGAGGGGCTGATCAACACGGCGCTGATCAAAGCCAACCAGATCGGCACGATGAGCGAAACGCTGTTGGCCACGCGCGTGGCAAAGGAGATGAATCTGGCGTTGGTGGTCTCGCACCGGTCCAAGTCGCCCAACGAGGTGATGGAGGCTGACATCGCGTTCGCGGTGGGTGCACTCGGCCTGAAATGCGGCGGCGGCGCCAACACAGAAAGGCTGGTCAAGTACGGCAGGATCGTGGAACTGATGGAGATGGCGAAGAAGGGCGTGAAGGCCACGCGCAAGCTCGATCCCGATTGCAGAATCGCCGATATTGCGGCGCACGAAGAGCCGACCAACGCCGGCATCCCGACCGTCGGGGTCACGGTCATGCTGGACAACGGCATGAAGTTCACCGCCGCCACGCCGCTGGGGACCTCGGCAGGAACCGACGAGGCCATCCACCTGGTGGACAGCATTATCGAGGCCAACCCGCTGACGCGGAAGTTCCCGAATTATTTTGTGTACAACGAAAAAGAGAAGACGTACCGATTTGCCCCCAACGTCAAGGCGGAGGCTGTGGCCAAGGAGAATGCCGAACTGGCCGAGCTGTGGATGCGGGCGAAGCGCTACGGCGGCAAGGGCTGCCTGAATGCGGTGGCCAATGTCATTGAAGTAGTGGCGCCGCGTTTTCTCGGGCAGAAAATTTCCGCGCTGGGGTCGCTGGGTGACATTGACCGCGAGCTGTTGCTGATGGAATTGGACCTGGCGGTGAAGCGCGGGAAGATCGCCGCCGACGCTCCCGCCGAGGAGAAGATCCAGATCATGCAGCGCAAGGCAAACCTCGGCATGAACGCAGTGCTGTCGCTGTCGCTGGCGCTGGGGCGTCTGGTGGCGGCGCGCGACGGCAAGGAACTGCCCGAGGTGCTGCGCGGCATGGAGTACACGATTGACCGTGATTATCTGTACGGGGTCAAGCAAGCGGCAGCAGCGAACGTGCCGAACGGAGTCCGCGTCTAAACGTCGTCGGGCGCAGGCAGCGGCAGGCCCTCAGCCTGGCAGATTTTCTTGAGTTCGCCCACCGACCATTCGGCGCGGAAGTCATAGAACGCATGATACGGCTGGTGAAGCAGTTCCAGCACGCGGCCTGCTTGCGGGTCGCACCACTCGGGCAGGGCGGCCCGCGCTTCGTCCAGGCATCCGCCGCTGAGTTTCAACGTAATCAGGGAATGCACCAAGCCGGGATGGAGCGAAAGCTGGTCGAGCCCCTCCTTTAAGATTTGCTTGCGCGCGCGCAGCACTTTTCTCTCGCCCACAGTGTGGAGAAGGTGCAGGTATTTTTCGAACAGCACCCACTCGTTCACCAGCAGCGCGATTTCCAGCGGAGTAAAGCACTTCCAGAAACCGACGGGATAACGCAGGGCAAGGAAGCGCCCGAGCATGAAGGCGCCGGCCTCGTAACCGGAAATGCGTTCGCGAAAGCATTTGGCCAGAGCCGCCTTGAAGAAGCGCACCTTGCGGTCCAGGGTCAGCATTTCGAAGACGTTGTTCTGCCCGAGGTGGTCGCCAATGTCGCTCTTGAGCACTTCTTCCATGTAGACGGTTTCGCGCTCGTCGAACCAGCCGTTGACCAGTTGGCGAGCTTCGTCGGACTCGCTGCGAAGTTCAAAATTCACCAGCCGCATGACCTCGCCGAGGCTGGAGATTTTGTCCACGGTGAGGCCGCGGACCAACTGCTGGTAATAGCGGTAGGCATAGGCAACGGTGGCGAATTCCTTGTCTTCGTCGCTTCCCTCCTCGGCCATGTGCTCGCCTTTCATGTAGCGCAGCAGCCGGGCCGGAGTGAACCGCGCCTCGCCCTGATACACGGTGTTGCGGCGGGAGGAAATCGTGATCCAGTCGCCTTCGCGAATTTCGCTGCCGGAAGAATTCCGCAGGCGGCCGTCGGAGTGCAGCGTGACGCCGTACTTCTCCAGGTTGAGCAGGGCGGGAATGCCGAGGCTCTGGCAAATAGTGACAACGTGCACGGCGGCGGAGGTCAGGCTGAGGACGGCGTCCACCTCACCCATGACAACCGTGTCGGTGGGGACAAATGTTTTTTTGCAAAGACAGACCTTCTCGTCCTGTGTCTTGGCGCGCAAGGCGGCGTCGCCGGTGAAATAGACGCGGGCTGAAACGGCAGACCGAGGCAGCACCGCTACACCGGGAGAGAATGTCTTGAGCGTGCTGAAGTTGTCCTGGTCAATGGTGTCGCTGGTGAGCTGCTTTAGGTGGTAGGGACGAATCAGCTCGGTGACGCGCTTGCGCGAGATGGCGCCCGACTTATGCATGTCCACCACGGCGATGAGCGCCGCCCGCCCGGCCAGCCCGGTTTCATTCAGTTGTAACAGGGCGAACCACTGGTAGCGGCTGGTCGCTTCCACCGCGAATTCGATGGTGACCGGCGACTCGAATTCACGCTCCAACTCAACCAGGTGGGGCAGGAAGTGGTAAACGGCCGGAAAGGTGTCCTTCACCGCCTGGTGATTTTCGAAGGTGGTGGTTTTGAACTCCGCCGTGCCGGTCATCATTTCTTCGCCAAAGATGTTGCGCGCCGTTTGCAGCTCCATGCCCGCGCCCGAGCGGGTATCGCGGCTGGACAAAACGCCGGCATAGGCGGTCTCGTGGCGCACGGTGCAGACCATCTTCTGCAGGATAAGGCTGGGGGCATGTTCGCTGCCGCGACAGAGCGCAGCCACCAAGTCGTGGTTCTCTTCAAAATGCTTGTAGGCCTGCCGGGCGAAGAAGAGCGCTTGATAAGCCGGGTCTTCGATGAGACTGCGGTCGGTATGCCGGATTACATCGGACATCTGGGCGATGAGGCGCACGACCTGTTCGGGTGGGAGATCCGGCGTGACGGCATGGACCAGCTCTGTACCTTGATCGAGAGCGTCGCATAGGTTCCGCAAGATGTTCAGGAACATCTTGTACGCGCCGGTGGAGCCGTACATTTTTTCCAAGCCGGGCAAGGCGCGTTCGGTGATCCCGACGTTGAGGTAAGTGTCCATCACGCCTGGGATGTAGCGCGGCGTAGCGCAGCGCAGGGCGAATACGAGAGGATTGCCGGTGTGCAGCGACTGCATGGTCAGAACTTCCAGTTGGCCGATGGCGTCGCCCAGGTGACGCTCGAGGTTGGCGGTATCGGCGTAAGCGTCGGCCGTCAGCACCACGAAATCGGGTACGGGATAGCCCTGTTGCGCGAGCTTGAGGAGGATGAATCCTTTTTGGCTGATGTCGCGGGCGGAGTGCGCCTCGAACGAGCTGGTACAAGGAACGACGAACCTGGTTTCAGCCGGGGCTGGCTGCTCCGCCGACATGGTCAGCCAGGGATATTGCCCGAAAGCGGCCGTGAGGTCAGCGGCAGCCTGCGAAAAGCCGCGGCGCGCATTGATGATCCGGGCAAGATGGGTCCGTCCCTGCTCAAAATCGCCCTGGCAAAGCAACGGAATGTCGATCTCGCTGGCCACCACGCTGCTGCTTGCGCCATCGGCAAGATCGAACTCGACCACCGGCGGGCAGTATCCAGGACGGTCGGGTACCTTGGCCGTGGAGCATTGCTCCTTACGAAAGCGCCGGCTGTGCTGGTTGAAATAGTTGCCGCGCACCCGGAAGTCGCGAATTTCGTTCGCCGGCAGCGGTTCCATGCCGCCTATTGTAGGGGCGCGGCAGCAATCGCAATGTGATTGACCTCACTCAAGGGTCGAAAATGGGAAGTGAGTTGCCGGATTTCGACAGGGCACGGCCATCCGTAACCGGAGAGTACATAGAGGAAGGCTGGCGCACGAACCATCTTGTGCTACGATTTTTTTGCACCCTCAGCAATGGAATCGAAAAAAATGTCCAGATCAGCCGGCCCCGTAATCATCGCCGTTGCCAGCCTTGTCCTGCTTGCCGCAACCATGTTTTCCGCCAGCGCATGGACGCCAGCCAGCGCCCACCCTCAGCCGAAAACCAGCTTCGCCGCGCCGTCCGCGGTCAAGACGCCTGCGCCCAGTGCCGTCTCCGCGCCCACGGCGCCGCCGGGAACCGTGCTGCACGTGGTCGCCAAGGGTGAGCTTCTGCCCCACGTTATTCGGAAATACTGGGCTGCGAGTTCGTACATGTCGCACTCCGAGATGGAAGCCGCGCTGCGGCAGCGCAACAGCGGGATCAAGGGAATCGCGCTCAAGCCGGGGGAAACCCTGATTGTCCCCGGGATGGAAGGGCCGATCACGCAGCAACCGGTCCCGGTGGCGCGCGATTACGAGGTCCGGGCCATTTACCTGACAGGCGTCATGGCGGGCAGCGTGAATGGAATGAACCTGGTCCAGCGCTGGCGCGCCGCCGGCGGCAACGCCGTGGTGTTCGACGTCAAGGACAGCGACGGGATCGTCAATATCCCGTTCCAGCACCCGCTGAATACCGGCGGGCCGCATCCCTATGTTCCCAACCTGCCGAAATTGACCCGCTGGCTGCACCAGCAGGGCATGCACGCCATCGCTCGTATCGCGATATTTCGCGACGAGAAACTGGTGACCACCCATCCCGAGCTGGCGGTGCAATCGCGGGGCCGCGGCGGGGCATGGCGCGAAAACGGCAAGCTGGTATGGACCGACCCGTCCAAGCCCGAGGTGCAGCAGTACAACATCGCGCTGGCGCGGCAGGCGGCCCTGGACGGCGTGGACGAGGTGCAGTTCGACTATGTCCGCTTCCCTGCCGAGGGCGACCAGAAGGACGCCGGCTTCTACTTCGATTCGCATCCCCTGCACCGGCCGGGCAAGGGCCCCGACGGCAAGGAAATCCCAGCCCAGCCCACGCAGCGCGGCGAGGTGATTGCCGACTTCCTGTCGAAGGCGTATGCCGACCTGCACCCGATGAAGGTGTTGGTCTCACTCGACGTTTTCGGGGTGATGGCATGGCAGCGCCCGATTGACTTGTCACACACCGGGCAGGATATCCCGCTGATGGCCAAGTACTGCGACGTGCTCTCGCCCATGATCTATCCCTCGCACTTCTTCGGCATGGACGGCTACAAGGTGCCGGGCGACGCGCCCGAGCACTTCATCTCGGAATCCATGGAGCGTTTCAAGAAGGTCACCGCCGGCAGCGGCGTGGTACTGCGTCCCTGGCTGCAGGCCTTCGGCTGGAAGACGCCGAGCTATTCGCCGCAGTACGTCGAGACGCAGGTCAAGGTGGCGAAGCAGACTGGGGGCATCGGGTTCCTGTTCTGGAACGCCCGCAACGACTACAGCAAGCCCTTCACGGCGATGCCCGACATGCGTCGCAACCCGCAGTTCTTCCGTGGCGACGAATTGCCCAAGATGAAGACGGCGAGCGATCAAGAGAAGCCGGCGGCGGCAGCGGCGGCGAAGAGCTAGTCGCCGCGGGTGGAAGCGCCGCTGCCCAGGCATTGCCATCGCCGCAAGCCCATCCCTTACGTGCCACCGCGACGCCTCCCTTGTCCCTGTGACGGTCTTTTTTCCCTGCGGCTTCGGGGAAACACCTCGGCTATAATGAGGCGTAACACCGCACGTGCTTCACGCACTGGAATGCCGAAACGAGCATCTGTTGGGTCCAAGCAAGTGGCAGGCGGCAGTATGTCCCGTGAAGGAGGCCGAGATGGCCATTCAGAAGACCGACAAAATCTGGCATAACGGAAAACTGATTCCCTGGGAAGCAGCCAACATCCACGTGATGTCGCACGTGGTGAACTACGGGTCGTCGGTGTTTGAGGGGATCCGCTGCTACGCCCAGCCCAAGGGGCCGGCGATTTTCCGCGCCCAGGAACACATGCAACGGCTGCTGGATTCGGCAAAAATCTACCGCATGGACGTCCCGTACACCCGCGATGAACTGGTCAACGCGATGGTGGAATTGATCGGCAACAACAATGTTTCCCCCTGCTACATCCGCCCGCTGGTTCTGCGCGGCTACGGAGAGGCGGGCGTCAACCCGTTCAACTCGCCAATCGAGGTTTACATCGCCAACTATCCGTGGGGGAAATATCTTGGCAGCGCCGAGGAGGGCGTGGACGTCTGCGTTTCCTCGTGGACGCGGATTGCGCCCAACACGCTGCCGGCGATGTCGAAGAGCGGCGCCAATTACATGAACTCGCAGCTCATCAAGATGGAAGCCATCCTGAACGGCTATGTCGAGGGCATCGCGCTGGACGCCAACGGCTACGTCAGCGAAGGCTCGGGCGAAAACCTGTTCGTGGTGCGCCAGGGAAACCTGTACACCGCGCCGCTGGGCAACTCGGTGCTGCCGGGGATCACGCGCGATTCGGTGATCCGCATCGCCAAGGACCTGCGCATCACCGTGATCGAAGAGTCCATGCCGCGCGAGATGCTGTACATCGCGGAAGAGGTCTTCTTCTCGGGCACAGCGGCGGAGATTACTTCCATCCGCTCGGTGGACAAGATCGCCGTCGGCAAAGGCGTGATCGGCCCGGTGACCAAGGCGATCCAGAAGGAATTCTTCGGGATCGTCAACGGCACCGAACCGGACCGCTATCACTGGCTGACGCCGGTGCCGGCGAAGAAGAACACGCAGCAGCCGGTGGGAGTCTAGTTTCAGTTTCGAGTTTCAGTTTCAGTTGTTGACAGATGACAGGTTCAGGTGGGAGAGCCGGGGCAAAGCGCTCCGGCTTTTCGTTTGGCCGGCAAAGCTGAACCGCTAAGGACGCAAGGGAACGCAGAGGAATTTCTCTTTTCTTTGCGTCCTTGGCGTCCTTTGCGGTTGGCTTTTGCTCGGGATGGGCCAGGCACATGGAAGCTTTCGCTCGCTTGCTTTGCCGCCACGCGCCGCGCACAATGGCAACTTCATTCTTCCAGGAGGCAATCATGGCAACCGCTACCCGCTGCGCCGTCACACCCGACTTCGTCTTCGCTTATCGCGAACTCATCCTGTCCACCATGGCGGCGGAGATGCAGACCACCAAGAAAGTGATCGGCGCCATCCCGGAATCCGCCAAGAGCTACAAGCCGGACCCGAAGTCGAAGAACGCGCATGAGCTGGCGTGGCACATCGCCAGCGAGGACGTTGCCTTCCTGAACAAGATTGCCGACATGAAGATCGCGATGACCAAGCCATTGCCGGCGCCCGGCACCATAGCGGAAATCCTGAAATATTACGAAGAGAACCTGCCCAAGGCGATCAAGCGGGTGCTGGACATGTCCACGGAACAATTGCTGACGCCGGTAAGCTTCTTCGGCGTGATGAACCAGCCGGTGTATCAATACCTGCTGATGGTGAACAACCACAGCGTGCACCATCGCGGCCAGCTCTCCACCTACCTGCGCCCCATGCGATCGAAGGTCCCGAGCATCTACGGCGGCAGCGCCGACGAGCCGTTTAAAGGGTAGGCTTCAGGGTTCGGGCTTCAGGCTTCAGGCTTCAGGGTCTGGTCCCTTGTGCCTTGAGCCTTGCGCCTTTCCGTGATACGTTCTGGCCGCACTCGCAGCTATGCTGGGAAGCCTCCATGCAAATTGACGAACTGTTGCGCATTGCCATGGACCGGAAGGCGTCGGACTTGCACATGAAGGTGGGCAACTACCCGCACGTGCGAATTGACGGCGAACTGGTCCCGCTCGCCGATCAGCCGCGCGTTTCCGCCGAGGACATGCTGGGCATGGCGTTCAGCATGATGTCCAACCGGCAGAAACAGAAATTCAAAGAGAATGCCGAGCTCGACATGGCCTACGGCGTCGCCGGCCTGGGACGCTTCCGCGTGAACGTGTTCCAGCAGCGCGGCAACGTCGGCCTGGTGGTGCGCGTGATTCCCACCAAGATCCGCCCGCTCGACGAGCTCTACATGCCGAAGATCGTGGAGCAGATCTGCGACATGCCGCGCGGCCTGGTGCTGGTGACGGGCGTGACCGGCTCCGGCAAGTCGACCACGCTGGCGGCCATGATCGACAAGATCAATTCCACCCGGCCGGAGCACATCATCACCATCGAGGACCCGATCGAGTTCCTGCACCGCGACAAGAAAGGCTGCGTCAACCAGCGCGAGGTCGAAGTGGACACGCCGTCGTTCTCCTCGGCGCTGCGCGCCAGCTTGCGCCAGGACCCGGACGTAATCCTGGTGGGCGAAATGCGCGACCTGGAAACCATCGCCACCGCGCTGCACGCCGCCGAAACCGGCCACATGGTGTTCTCCACGCTGCACACGCTGGACGCGGTGGAGACCATCAACCGCATCATCTCCGTCTTCCCGCCGCCGGAGCAGAAGCAGATCCGGTTGCAATTGGCGGCGACGCTGCGGGCGGTCATCAGCCAGCGCCTGGTGCGCCGCAGCGACGGCGCCGGCCGCGTGCCCGCGGTCGAGGTGCTGATCTCCACGGCGTACGTGCGCGAGTGCATCATCGTGCCGGAAAAAACGCGCACCATTAAGGAAGCGCTGGCGCAGGGCACCTCGCAATACGGCATGCAGACCTTCGACCAGTCGCTCTACGATCTCTACACCCACGGGCTGATTGCCTACGAAACGGCGCTGGAGAACGCATCCAACCCGGACGATTTCAAGCTGCGCGTGCAGGGCATCAGTGGCACCGCCGATTCCACCCGCGACGAGATGTCGCAGGCCAGCAGGGGAGGGTTTGGAAGATAGGTTTTAGGTTTTAGGCAGGCTTCAGGCCGTCCAGAAATGGGCGGCCGTTCTTATTGGAGTGAGGGGAATTTCGACAGCGAGAGGTGCTAACGTAGGCGCGCATGTCATTCGGGCGCGGGAAGAAACTTTATAACGAGGCGGAGCTATACGAATACGCCGTGGGCGCTCTGGGACGCCGGATGCGCTCGGTGGCGGAATTGAAACGCCTGCTGCGCCGGCGGGTGGAAGCGGACGAACTCGGCCAAACCCTGGTCGAGTTGGTGATTGCCAGGCTGAAAGAGCAGCGCTACTTGAACGACGCGCAGTACGCTTCCACGTACTCTTCCCTGCGCCGCGAAAACGAAAAGTTCGGCCGGCGGCGGGTGATCACCGAACTGAAATCGCGCGGCGTACATTCCGAGGTCATCGAAAAGGCGATTGCCGGCACCTACGAGAACGTCAACGAAGAAGCGCTGGCACGCGAATACCTCCGCCGCAAGCGCATGCACAAACCAGAAGACGAAAAGCACGCGGCGCGCGTGTTCCGCTCCCTTATCCGCGCCGGGTTTGGCACGCACACCATCATTTCGATCCTGAAAAAATGGGACGTGGACGACGAGGTCCTGACGGCGCTGGAAACGGAAGAATCCTGATCAGGGTCAAGCGGAACCTCCGATATACACCGCTCACTTCCGCGGCTATCCAAACTTAAACTCACCACAGAGGCACTGAGGCACGGAGGAAACCGAATTCAAATCGCTCTTTTTCCTCTGTGTCTCCGTGTCTCTGTGTTTGTCGTTCAGGCCCGAACTGCCTGGAATGCGAATGCTAGAATGAGCGTTTGATGCTTAGCGGCAATGAAATCCGGCGCAGGTTCCTGGACTATTTCGTCCAGCGCGGCCACAAAGAGGTTCATTCCTCCTCGCTCGTGCCCGCCAACGATCCCACCCTGCTGTTCACCAACGCGGGCATGAACCAGTTCAAGGACGTGTTTCTCGGGCTGGAGAAGCGCGACTACAACCGCGCCACCACCTCGCAGAAATGCGTGCGCGCCGGCGGCAAGCACAACGACCTGGAGAATGTCGGGTTCACCAATCGCCATCACACGTTTTTCGAGATGCTGGGAAATTTTTCCTTCGGCGATTACTTCAAGCGCGAGGCCATCGCCTACGCGTGGGAGTTGATCACTTCGCCCGAGTGGTACGGCATCCCGAAGGACAAGCTCTACGCCACCATCTTCAAGGGCGAGGGCGTGGTGCCGCGCGACGAAGAGGCGTACAACTTCTGGCTCGAGCAGGGCGTACCGAAAGAGCGGATTTTCGAGTTTGGGCTCAAAGACAACTTCTGGCAGATGGGCGACACCGGCCCCTGCGGTCCGTGCAGCGAACTGCATTACGACATGGGCCCGGCAGCCAGCGACCAGGGACACGGCGTTTCTGCTCCCGAGTGCAAATTCGGCTGCGAGTGCGGGCGCTACGTCGAAATCTGGAACCTGGTGTTCATGCAGTTCGACCGCGACGCCGGCGGCACGCTGAACCCGCTGCCCAAGCCCTCGATTGACACCGGCGCGGGGCTGGAGCGGATTACGGCGGTGCTGCAGGGCGTGCTCTCGAATTACGACACTGACCTGTTCCGGCCGCTGATCAAGCGCGCCGCGGAACTGTGCGGCGTGGACGCGGAAAAGGAATTGAAGGCGGAAGCCGGCGGGCGCAATGCGGCGTCGCTGCGGGTGATCGCCGACCACGCGCGCGCGACTACTTTCCTGATCAGCGATGGCGTGCTGCCTTTGAACGAAGGGCGCGGCTACGTGTTGCGCAAGATCATGCGGCGGGCCATCCGTCACGGGCGCCTGCTGGGACAAAACAAGCCATTCCTCTACCAGATGGTGCACGCGGTGTGCGATCAGATGTGTGGCGCGTATCCCGAGATCAAGGAAAACGTCGCACGGATCGTGCAGGTGGTCGAGGGCGAGGAGACGCGGTTCGCAAGGACTCTAGACGTTGGCCTACGTGAACTCCAGGCGGAATTTGAACAACTCGGGATCGAAAGGGCAACGTGCTTCGCGACATCGAAAGGGCTGACTCCCCCAAGAGTCTTGACGACACCAAACGTTGGGATTGCACGCGAGCTACTGCCATCCACACCACCCGAGAAAGCGAAAGTAATAGCAGAGAACATCTTCCACTCGCCGCAACTTGAACGGGAGTTCCTGGAGGCGCCGTACACCTATAAGCTTGCGGGCAAAGATGCATTCAAGCTCTACGACACTTTCGGGCTGCCCCTCGATTTCATGGTCGACGCTTGCCGAGATTCCGGCATCGAGTTCGACCAGACCGGTTTCGACCACGCCATGGCGGAGCAGCGGACCCGGGCGCAGGCATCGTGGAAAGGCACCGCCAAGCAAACCGCGAACCTGGTTTATCAGCAGCTACCGCACAGCGCGTTCGAGGGCTATCGCCAGACTGAATCGAGCGGCTGCGAGGTGCTGGCACTTATCCGCAACGGGCAAGGCGTGCAGGAACTGAAGAAAGGCGAGCAGGGCGAAGTTATCCTTGACCACACGCCGTTCTATGCCGAATCCGGCGGTCAGGTCGCAGATCGCGGATGGTTGTATTCGCCGGGACGCGGCATGGTCGTCGCCGAGGTCGAGGGTTGTTATTACCCGGTGCAGGGCGTCAGGGCGCACCAGGTGGTCGCGCGGGAAGATTTGCGCGTCGGGGATCGCGTGGATGCGGTAGTCGATCTCGAAAAGCGCTGGGCCACCATGCGCCATCACACCGCGACGCACCTGCTGCACGCCGGGCTGCGCCAGGTACTGGGGCCGCACGTGAAGCAGGCTGGGTCGCTGGTTTCGCCCGGGCGGCTGCGCTTCGACTTCTCGCATTTTGTCGGCGTGGAAGACGAGGAGTTGCAGGACATCGAGGACATCGTCAACAAGGAAGTGCTGCGCAACCAGAGGGTGGAAGTGATCGAGGACGTGCCGATTGACGTGGCCGTCAACGAGTACAAGGCGATGGCGCTGTTCGGCGAGAAGTACGGCGATAAGGTGCGGGTGATCAAGGTCGGCGATTTCTCCACCGAGCTTTGCGGCGGCACGCACACCGCGGCGACGGGCGAGATCGGGCTGATCAAAATACTCGATGAGGGCAGCGTGTCCTCGGGCGTGCGGCGCCTGGAGGCGGTTGCGGGCGAGAGTTCGCTGCGGCACTTCCGCGCCGACCATGAACTGGAGCAGGTGGCGCGCACCCTGGTGCGCTCGGCGGAGCCGGAAGGATCGCTGGCCACCGCGCTGCGCCACGAGATCACCGCCCGCGATGAAGAGATCAAGAAGCTGCGCAAGGAGTTGGAGCAGGCGCGGATGAAGTCGGCGTCGGCGACCACCGCTTCCATCGAGGACAAAGTCCGCGTGGTAAACGGAGTGAAAGTGCTGACGCATCGCGTGGACAACCTGGAGCGCGCGCAACTTCGCACCCTAGTGGACAACCTGCGTCAGAAGCTGGGTTCCGGGGTTGTGGTGGTGGGCTCGGCGTCGGACGGGACAGTGTCGCTGGTGGCCGGAGTGACCAAGGACCTGACCTCGCGCGTACAGGCGGGCAAAGTGATCGGCCCGGTGGCAGAAAAAGTCGGCGGCAAAGGCGGCGGGCGGCCGGATCTCGCCGAAGCCGGCGGGAAAGATCCCGCAGCGCTGGATGAGGCGCTGAGCAGCGTGTACGGCGTGGTCGAGTCCTTGCTGAAGTAGACAGTTTCAGTTTCAGTTTCAGTTTCAGTTTCAGCAATTGTCATTCCGAGCGCAGCGAGGAATCTGCTGTTCCCTACTGTGCAGCCACCATCCTCCCGCCCTAGGGCGCGTCCACACCAGTAGAACGATTGTGATCAGCCTGAGTCTTCGGATGGGCATTGGGCGAATCCATGGGCGAATCCCAGAGTGGGTCAAGTGCCGCCGCGGGACGGGCGTCCTTTCGTCACTTGCGGGGCCGGTGGGGCTCACTTTCTTGCCGATATTGCCGGTATTTCCCCGCTAGTCACCCCCCTGATTCCCGCCCAACAACGGATTGAATGGCCGGGTAGCGCGTGTCATAATCGCGGCACTCTGGAATGATTTCTCCGCCGGGCGCAGGGCGTCGCCGCGCGCAAGTGTGCCGGTGACCGTGGTAGGTGTAGCGCGAACGCGCGCGGAGGACGAGATGTCTGAACACCTGCACCAGCCCGTACAGCGGCGCTTCACGGTGCTGCTGACAGCCATGGCAATGAGCCTGACGGTTCTGCCTGCGTATTCCTCGCCAACTTCCGACGAAACTGCGCCGCCTGCGAAAACCGCGGCCACGCAGGGGGGCAGCATCATCTCAGTCCAGGAAAATGGGCACAAGGTGTACGTGAATAACGAAACGCCGGCGGCGCCTGCGGCGATTCCGCGTGCCAGTTCCCGCCACAGCGTGCTGGTGTACTGGAGCAACACCGAGCACCGGTGGAAGCCGGTGCCGGCGCCGAGTCCAGCCGCCATGCGTGCGGCGCGCAATGCCGCTGCCGAAGTCCAGGGCTACGTTGCGGCGCAGCCGCGAGCTTCCGGCGCTTCCACCGAGGTTGCCAACCCCAATTACGCGGCGTTGGCACGCGGTTACCGGGTCAGCGCCGCCGAGATTGATTCCGCCATTGAGCAGGCGGCGACCAAGCACGGTGTCGACGCCAACCTGGTGCGCGCTCTGGTCAAGGTGGAATCGAATTACAATCCCAACGCCGTTTCCAACAAAGGTGCGATGGGCCTGATGCAACTGATGCCGCGCACCGCCAGCGGCCTGAGCGTGAGCAATCCGTTCGACCCGCAGCAGAACGTGGACGCCGGGGTTCGCCACCTGAAGCAACTGCTCAACAATTTCGGGGGCGACGTGCGGCTGTCGCTGGCGGCGTACAACGCCGGCGAAGGCGCGGTGAAGCGCAACGGCGGCGTGCCCCACTATACCGAGACGCAGAATTACGTAAAGCGCATCACCGATCTGTACTGGAACAAGAATGGAAACGCGTTCCAGCCGATGAGCGCGCCGGTGCATGTGTACCGCGGCAAAGACGGCGTGCTGCGCATGACGAACACGGAGTAGCCGGGATTTCTTGTCCGGCGCGGATCGCGGGCGCCTGGCACGAAAGGTAACGGGCCCGGAGCCGCCGGAATACGGGTTAGACGTTGGTAATTAGTCGTATGTGGCCGCGGCAGTGGAACCAGCAACCAACGCCACAGGGACGGCCCAGAAAACTTGACCAGGAAAAACGCAGGTCGCGCCGCCAGGGTTGTCGCGCTGATAGTCATCGGCGCCGCGCTGGGGGTTCCTGCGAGCGCGCGACGCACCATCGCACAGAAAAAGCAGGCCGCGCGCACGCAGTTCGACAACGCGGAGCGCATGCGCGAGGCGCTGAACGGCCGCGCCGTCTCCGAGCGCAGCCGGCGCGATTACAACCGGGTCATCGATGCCTACCGCGCGGTCTATTTCACTGCCCCAAGCTCGAGCAAGGCGGATGCCAGCGTGGTCGCCGTCGCCGAGATGATGGTCGCGGCGGGCCGCCAGTTCCACGACGAGAAGGCGCTGCACGCGGCCATCGGACAATATGAATTCCTCCGCCGCGAGTATCCCGGCAGCCGCTTCCGCATGCAGGCGCTGTTCACGATCGCGCAGATCTGCAAAGACGACCTCGACGATGCGGCGCAGGCGCGCGAGACGTTCGAGGAATTCCTGAAGCGCTATCCTCACAGCGAGCTGGTGGCGGATGCGCGCGACGCCATCCAGGAACTCGATCGGCAGGCCAAGGCAGCGGAGAAGCCGAAACCGCCGGCGAAGACGGCGAAACAGAAAGCGCCGCCGCCCGCGGAACCGCAGCACGCCACCCTGGTGACCGGGATTCGCCACTGGTCCACCCCCGATTACACCCGCGTCGCCATCGATCTCGAAAACGAAGTGCAGTTTGAAACCGGCCGTATACCCGGCCCTGACCGCCTGTACTTCGACCTGCACAATACCCATCTTTCCTCGACGCTGAAGGGCAAGTCCTTCGATGTGGAAGACGGATTTCTGCACAGGGTGCGGGTGGCGCAATATCAGCAGGGCGAAACGCGCATCGTGCTGGAACTGGACGACGTCGCCGACTATTCCGCATTCCTGCTGCCGAATCCCTACCGGCTGATCATTGATGTTCACGGCAAGCATCCGCAGAAAATGGCGAAGGCGGAACCGGCCAAGCCTGCGCCGCGCGAAGCGGAGAAGAAGGCCGCCAAGCCCACCGCGGAACACGCTGCGAAACTAGCCGCTCCGGCCGAGAGGGCACGCACCGAGGCGGTTGCGGACAAGAAGCGCGAGACCGCGGCGGGCGCGAGTGCGGCGCCGGCAGGCAAGCCGGAGCCTGATGCCACCTTCGACGAATTGGCGGAAACGGTGGCCAAGGTGAATCCGCCCGAGGCCGCGTCGAAGGCGAAGAACAAGGAAAGCGAAGCGAAACCGGCCGCCAAAGCGAGAGAACCGGTGGCAACCGCCGGCAACCGTGGGAAAGCGGCGGCGAAGAAGACGGCCGAGCCTTTGGCCGGCCATGAAGCGCAGCCCACGGCGAATGGCGAGCGTTCCCTGATCCGCGCGCTCGGCCTGAAGATTGGGCGCATCGTGGTGGATGCCGGGCACGGTGGCCACGACACCGGCACCATCGCTCCCAATGGCATGCTGGAAAAAGACCTGGTGCTCGACGTGGCGTTGCGCCTGGGCAAGCTGCTGGAGTCGCGCATGGGCGCCGAGGTGGTCTATACCCGCGACGACGACACCTTCATCCCGTTGGAGACGCGGACTGCGATTGCCAACCAGAACCAGGCCGACCTGTTCATCTCGATTCACGCCAACTCGAGCCGCGATCCCTCGGCACGCGGCATCGAAACCTACTACCTGAACTTCACCACTTCGGCGGACGCGCTGGAGGTGGCGGCGCGCGAGAACGCCGTATCGGAAAAATCCATCCACGAATTGCAGGACCTGGTGAAGAAGATCGCGCTCAAAGACAAGATCGAGGAATCGCGTGAGTTCGCGGTGGATGTGCAGCAGGCGCTCTACAACGGACTGGCAAACAGGGGAATGCGCAATCGCGGCGTCAAGAAAGCGCCGTTCATCGTGCTGATCGGCGCCAATATGCCGTCCATCCTGGCGGAGATATCGTTCGTCAGCAATCCGGCCGATGCCAAGCGGCTGAAAACTCCCGATTACCGGCAGAAGATTGCCGAATCCCTCTACCGCGGGACGGCCAAGTACGTCGGCGGGCTGAGCGGGATGAAAGTGGCATCAAAACTGACCAAGCCGGAACCGACGGCTGCTGCGTCGGCGGCTCCGCATGCCAGCAGCCAGTAGACCACTGCCGAATTGCGAAATTGCCGAATTATCATTCTGCAGTGTGAACAGTCCGCAATTCGGCAGTTCGGCAATCCCCCGCGCTGGAAACTTTACTTCCCCCTCTGTAGTCTAATCAGTACAGGCTCAATGTCTTAAGTGTGTCCATGAAACGCATATTTCCAATCCTAATTTTGCTGCTTGCCGCCCTGCTGCCGGCGTTGGCGGCGAATCCAAAAAGCAGGCCGGATTCCCTGCTGCCTGAGTCTTTTGCCGGATGGCAGAAGAGCGCGCCGGCGCGCACCAGCGCCCATCCCGCCGATGCCGATAAGGTCAACCCGGACTTGCTGAAGGAATACGGGTTCGCGGATTTCGAGGACGCCACCTATCACAAGGGCGACCGCACAATCGAGGTCAAGGCCATCCGTTTTGCCGATGCCAGCGGGGCGTACGGCGCGTTTACCTTCTACAAATCTCCGGAGATGCAGACGGAGAAGATTGGCGACCAGGCGGTTTCGGCCAACGAACGCGTGCTGTTTTATCGGGGCAATGTGGTGATTCAGGCGGTGCTCGACCGGGTGACGCCGATGTCGGCCGCGGAACTGCGCGAGCTTGCCGCCGACATCCCTCTGCCCAATGGCAGCGCGCGCAACCTGCCGACGCTGCCGCTCTACCTGCCGCGCCAGGGATATGTTCCGAATACCGCCAAGTACGTGGCCGGTCCGCTGGGCCTGGCCAGTATCAGCGCTCCCGTGCCGGCGAACCTGGTGGAGTTCGAGCGCGGCGCCGAAGTGGCGCAAGGCCAGTACAATTCCGGCCAGGGCACGGCGACGCTGACGCTGATTTCCTATCCCACGCCGCAGATCGCGGGCGAGCGCCTGCGCGCCATGGATGGGGCGCATCCTCTATCGCAGGGCGGTTCGACTGCGCCGTTGTTCCTTACCAAGCGGAGCGGCCCGCTGCTGGCAATCGTGACCGGCGCCATCTCGATGCGGGAAGCAAAATCGTTGCTCGCCTCGGTCAACTACGATGCCGAGGTCACCTGGAATCAGCGCACCGGATTGTCACCGCGCGATAATGTGGGCACGCTGCTGGTGGGCGTGATCGCGCTGACGGGAATCATTCTTGGCCTGGCGCTGGTGGCGGGAATCGCGTTCGGCGGCATCCGAATTTTGGCAAAACGGCTGTTTCCCGACCGCTTCTTCGACCGCTCGCGGGAGGTGGAGATCATCGAGTTGCACCTGCGCTAGGAATTCCCAAAGCGGTACCACAGTCCTTATTCTTTCCCTTAACCTGCTGATTTCAGAGACTTTGCTTCGAAATTAGACCCCGCAAGGGGCGTTTTCCACCCCCAATCGTGTATTTTTACTAATAAGCTAAGTTATTGATAGCACAGGGATTTAATTTGGAAAAAAGCCTTGACACCCCTTTTCCCCGCTCATAAGATTTCGCCAGAAAAAGTTTCTGACGGTGCTAACCCTCCGTAAGGAACTATTCTCCCTTGAAGAAAAGGCCGCCGGAGTTGCCGGGCGGCCTTTTCGTTTGTGCTCGAAGCTTCTAGCTGTTAGCTGTTAGCTATTAGCTCTTAGCTTCTTCCGTCTCGCTCCTCGATCCCTCTCCTGGCAACGAACCCTGATTGCGGCAACTGATCTCGCACAGTGTGTCGAACGCGGTGACACACCTTTGAACTTTCAGCGGTCCGGCTGAGAGCTAACAGCTAAAAGCTGAGAGCTGTTTTTCTGGAGCCGACGATCGGACTTGAACCGATGACCTGTCGATTACGAATCGACTGCTCTACCAACTGAGCTACGTCGGCCCGATTTGATTTTAAAGGCGAGCACCCGCGGGCGTAAAGGGCTCGTCAGTTTTTCCCTTCGTCAGTTTATCAGTATGTCAGTGTCGCTCGGAGCAGAGCAGTATGCGCGAGAGATCCTTGGCGGAACCACGCGCACATGAACCACTGAACAACTGACATCCTGATGCACTAGCACACTAAGTTATTAACAACTGAGGAAAACTTTCCGCTTGCGTTCGCTGGCGACCATTTTCATAATGTGAATCCAAGCAGACCGTTAGCGCAACCGAACCCGTGCACCGTTACCGTCGAGCGGATGTAATTCGCATACTGCGCATAACGGCGCGACAGATGGTCCAGTGGCAAAAAGCCGGACTAGTCGCAGCCGCTGATAGCTATTCCTTCGTCGACCTCCTGCAAATGAAAAAAATACGCGACTTGCGCGCCAAGCGGGTGCGCTCGGCGGTGATCCGCGAATCGCTGCAGGCCATGCTGAAGCAGGTGGCGGGCATGGAAAACCCGCTGCTCGAAGCGGGAACCTTCTCCACCGGAACGCGGGTGGCATTCCGTCACCAGGGCCACGCGCTGGAACCGACCAGCGGACAGTTCGTGATGGATTTCAGTCTTGGCGATCGCGTGGTGCCGGCCAACGTGAAAAGCATGCGGACAGCGCAGACGGCAAGCGACCACTTCGCCCGCGGCGTGGCCCTGGAGGAAGACCCGCGCTCGCAAGCCGAGGCCATCGCCGCTTACCGGAAAGTGCTCGACCTCGACCCCGGCCACGCCGCCGCTTATATCAATCTCGGGACGCTTTATTACAACCGCCAGGACTACGCCGGGGCCGAGTCGCATTATCGCAAGGCGGTGGAAGTGGACTCGCGATATGCACTGGCTTATTTCGATCTGGGCAATGTGCTGGACGAAACCGGGCGCGTCGCCGACGCCATCAACGCCTACAAGACCGCGCTGCAACTGGCGCCAACTTATGCCGATGCGCACTACAACCTGGCGCTCGCCTATGAAAAAACCCGGCAGTCCAGGGCGGCGTTGCAGCACTGGCGCGCCTATGTAAGGCTGGATAGTTCCGGGCCCTGGGCTACCCACGCCAAGAACCAGATCCGGCGCATCCTGGACAATGAAGGACTCAAGGTCGTCTACAAGAAGAAGAACCCCTGCTGAACAATCCGCGTTGACAACGTTATCCTCCCGCTAAAGTGGGACGAGCAACGAAGTACCGGTTCGAAACGGCACAGAGAGCCGGTATCGGGAATGCAAGGTCTTTTTACCGGTCGCTAAGTGGGGCCACCTGGATACGGCCGCGCCATAATGGACTGCGCATGGCGGGACACCGGAAAAAGCGACTGGGAGAGGTTCTTCGCGAGCGCAAGCGCGTGAACGTGGAAGAGTTGGAAAAGGCGCTGCTCGAACAGCAGGAAGGCGGTTCCGGGCTGTTGGGCGAACTGCTGCTGCAGCGCGGCTACGTCGGCAAAGAGGACCTTGTCTCCGCGCTGGAAGAGGTGACGAAGATCCAGTACGTGGATGCGCGCTTCGCTACGGTCGAGAAAGCCGTCCTCAAGCTCGTACCGCAGCCGGCCGCGGAACGATACGTGGTGCTTCCGCTGGTGCGCGAAGGCCGGCGCATCGTGGCCGTCATGGCGGAACCGCAGAACCTGAAGTTCCTTGACGAACTGCACTTCATTACCGGCATGGAGGTGATCCCGCGGCTCGGCTTCCGCACGGAAATCGAAGAGGCCATCAAGAAATGTTACGCCGAGCTGGAACCCGCCGCCGAAGCCGCCGTGCCCAGGATCCCCATCCCGTTCATCGATCAGGTGGACATATCCGACATGCAGTTCTTCACCGCCAGTTCCAGTGAACGGGCTAAGGCGGCGATGGAGGAATTCGAGGCCGAGCTGCGCAATGAGAAGACACCGGCCGTGCGCCTGGTCTCGGCCATCCTGTCGGCGGCAGCCATCAAGAAGGCCAGCGACATCCATATCGAGCCGCAACCGCTGGGAACGGTGGTGCGCATCCGCGTGGACGGCGTGCTTCGCGAACTGACCCACATCCCGGCCGAGTTGACCTCCTTCCTGGTTTCGCGCATTAAGATCCTCTCCGACATGGATATTTCCGAGCGCCGGGTCCCGCAGGACGGGCGCTTCCTGGTGCAGATCGGCAACAGCCATCTCGACCTGCGCGTCTCCACGCTGCCTACCCACTCGGGCGAGAAGGTTGTCATGCGGCTGCTGGATCCCACCGCCAGCCGTGTCGGCTTCGAGAAGCTCGGCATTGACCCCGACATCTCGGCCGCGATCGGCCAGATGCTTTCCGCGCCGCAAGGCATGCTGCTGGTCACCGGCCCCACCGGATCGGGCAAAAGCACGACGCTGTACGCGTGCCTGAACGTGTTGCGCTCGCCGTCGATCAACATCATCACCGTCGAGGATCCGATCGAGTACCGCGTCGAAGACATCAACCAGGTACAGGTCAATCCCAAGGCCGGCCTGACCTTCGCCGGATGCCTGCGCTCCATGCTGCGGCAGGACCCCAACGTCATCATGGTGGGCGAGATTCGCGACCAGGAAACCGCCGAGATCGCGCTGCAGGCCGCGCAAACCGGCCACCTGGTGCTCTCCACCCTGCATACCAACGACAGCATCGCCGCCATCACGCGGCTGCTCGACCTCAACGTGCCTTCGTTCCTGATTTCGGCGTCGGTTACCGGGGTGATCGCGCAGCGCCTGGTGCGCAAGCTGTGCGTCTGCCGCGACATGGGCCCCATGACCGAGGATCACGCCGCGCGCCTGCTGGCGGCCGGCATCGTGGACTTCGACAGCAACGCCTACATCGCGGTGGGCTGCTCCGAATGTGATAACTCCGGCTACAAGGGCCGCGTGGGCATCTACGAACTGCTGATGCTCGACGAACAGATCCGCTCCGCCATCCGTTCCGGCGCGCGCGACGAGGAAATCCGAAACCTGGCGCGCAGCGGCGGCATGCGCCTGATGCAGGAAGACGCGCTGGGGAAGGTGAAGCAGGGCATCACCACCATGGAAGAGGTGTTGCGCGTCGTGCCCTTCGACAACGCGGTCAGCCTTCGCTGCCGCAACTGCGGCCGGGCGCTGGCGCCTGCGTTCCTGTTCTGTCCTTACTGCGGCGCCGGTACACGCCAGGTCGCCACGCCCATCGCCCGCAAGCGCGCCGAAGGAGTGCCGGCATGAGTTCCGATCAACTCCAACACCCCGTTCCCAGCCGCGAATTCGACCGCTTCGCCACCTATCGTGGACTGAACATCGTTTACGAAGGCCGCAGCGAACAGATCGAAGTGCGCGCCCCCGACATCAGCCCCCGCGGCATGTTCATCCACATTCCGCAGCACTTTCCCGAAGGCGCGGTGCTCAAACTCGAGTTCCGCTTGAGCCGCTCCGGCCGCAGCGTCAAGACGCGCGCCGAAGTCCGCTATTGCCTGCCCGGCGTGGGCATTGGAGTGGAATTCGTGGACATTTCTCCGGAAGACGAGCAGGCCATCGCCGACGAGATCGACTCCTTGATGGGCTACCGAACTCCAACTACCAGCCGCGATGGTTGACTCCGCGCGGTGGCTGCCCTGCTTGAGGTTAAGTCTGGAGTGAGCTAGCCGCGCTTCTCATACTGGCAGGCAAACTCGCCGGGAATATCGGGCGGCTTGGGGCGGGACTTGACGCGAACCACGCGTGCGGGCGTGAAGACGTTGGCTCCGCCTTCGGTGTACGGAACCGCGATTTCCAGATATGCCCTGGGCTGGTAGTCGACCAAGCTGACGAGGCGGAAGCCGCCGCGAGAGACATCGATCACGTCGACCACGTCATCGGCCTGGCCCAGCCGCTTGATGCAGGCCTTTGTTCTCTTCATCGCCAGGCGCGTATGTTTGCGGTCGTTGCGGGTACGTTGCGCTTTTTCCCGCGTGACCGGCTCCGCGTAGCCGGCGCTTGAGGTGACCAGCTCCGTCTCCGCCAACAGAATCGGGACCTGCCATAGGGTTTCCTCGCCGCAGTTCTGGCAGTTGTGGCTGACGACGCGCACGCTCTCCAACACCATCATTTCGACCTCGGAGAGCTCAAGAACCTGTTGCGAGTTGCAACGGCCGCACTCCAGAACGGCTCGCCCAACGCCGCTTCCCGGTTCGATCGCCGGACATTCCACTCCCCAGAACGACAGGCCCGACGTATCGAGGAAGTTGATTCCGTAAGCGGTTTCCTCATCACGGATGCCGACCACGCCGACAATCCGCGCGCGCGCCGTCTTTTCGCCATGCAGCAAGCGGACATGGCTTCCGATGGGCAGCGACAGGCCGCTGATCATCAGCCCGCCATCGCCGGTAATCACCTCGGTCCGCCCGGCCTCGAAAAAGGCCCGGCCAGCAGTGTCGGTACCGGTAACCTCCAAAGGGATGGTGACGTGCACACGATGGCTGGCGCGGTTCTCAGCCTTGGCTGGAGTTGCGACTTGCGCTGGCTGAGGCATGCTCTGGTTCCTCCACTACTCTGGCAGCGGCGGCTTGGGTTCGGAGAGGTTCTCGGCATGGACCGAATCTCCACATTGCGGTCGCGTGCAAGGCGAGAATACACCGGAGGAACCGACAGCTCCAGCAGATGGCGAGACCTGTGCAGCCGTTAGTAATAGTAGATAAGGTGGTGGCGAGGCGCAGGTTGCCCCACTCCGAACTCGCCTGGCGTTGGCGAGAGAAGGCGGGGATGCCCTTGCGGGTGTGCCGCGATGCCGCCTTTACCAGATCCGGTCGTCGAGCCGGATGCGCGGCGCGCGCTCCGCCGTGGTGGCAAAGCTCAGCACCTTGGGCTGCACCAGGCACGCGAAATCTTCGTAGGCGACGCGCATGACCTCGTCATGCGAGCCCGCGTTGAACGCGATCCGCGCCTTCTTGACCACGCCCTCGTCCACGAAGACGTCCATGCCATACAGATTCCCGAACGGCGGCATGGCGCCGGCGTCGCAGTCGGGAAACTGCTGCTTGAATTCCAGTTCGCTGGCCAGGCGCAGCGACGACGCTCCGCTGGCGGTATGCAGCGCGGTAATGTCCACCCGCCGCGACGCCGGCAGCACCGCCATCGCCAGCTTGCCGTCGCGGTTGACCATGACGACTTTTGCCAGCTCGTCGGCGGTCACGTGCGATGACGCCGCCGTGAGCTGCGCCGTGTAAGTAGTGGGGTGGTGGATGAGTTCGTACTTGATTTCGTTGCGATCGAGGAAGGCCTTCAGTTTCGCGCCGGGCATATGTACCTCCCGCAGCTTCCGTTAGCACCATGCTCTACCCGCAGCGTGGCCCCTGGCGCAACTTTGTTGTGTTGGACGAAAAATCGCTTCCCGAATTGGTCAGCCCGCGAGCCAGCGGCCTGGAGCGCGCTCGCCCACGAGCGCGTTGGCCGCGGCCAAGATTGAGGCAGCGCATCGCCTTAACGGGTCGTCACACACCGCTGTGATGTCCGCACTAACCGCGGCCGCGCCCAGGGGTTATGATCGGGTTGAATTATGAAAATGATTTTCAATTTCAGGCAGGCACCATGGCGGAAAAACCGAGGGTAGCCGCTCTTGCTGACCTCCCGAATGGGTACGCGGCCGTGGTCGCCACGGTTGACGACGAGCTCGCGGAGCTGATCGAGATCGGGTTCGTTCCGGGAGCGCACGTGAGACCAACCCACGCCGGCGTGGGCGGAGATCCGAGAGTTTACGAGTTGGATGGAACGCTGGTGGCGTTGCGGTACGCCGCCGCGCGGCACGTTCGCGTCACCCTGCCGCATCCAGGCCGGAAGGAGGGTGATTGAGCAGTTCGGCTGCGTCCGTCTCCTGTTCGATCTGCGTCAGCCGCCCGTATTCTTCCCGGCGGTTGCGCACCTTCGCGCTGGTCGGTCCGCCGAACTCCGGCAAGACTACGCTGTTCAACCGTCTCACCGGGCTACGGCAAAGGGTGGGAAATTTTCCTGGCGTCACGGTGGAACAGCACCTCGGGTATGTCGAGCTGGCAGCGGGTGAGGACATCGCCCTCATCGATTTGCCAGGCGTATACAGCCTTACGCCTCGATCCGAGGATGCGCGCGTCACCGTGGATATACTGCACGGGCGAATGCCCGGCACGCCGAGACCGGACGGAGTCGTGCTGGTCCTGGATGCCACCAACCTGGGGCGACAATTGGCGCTGGCCGCTCAAGTCGTTGCACTTGGCCTGCCCACCTTGGTCATTCTCAATATGGCGGACTCCCTGCGCTCGCGAGGGGGCCAGGTGGACCCGCTGGCCCTGGCGCGAGAGCTGGGCACGCCTGTGGTATTGGCAAGTGCGTCCGAGGGCCAGGGGCTGACGGAGATCTCGCAGTTCCTCTCGTCATCACCGAACGCTCCCGCCGCGGTAACCTTGCCGGTTTTGCAGGATGTCCCGGCATGCCAGGCCTGGGCAAGGCGCGTCAGCGAGTCGGCCGGTTATCGCCGCCCCTTGCCGGCCACCTGGACGCGGCGGCTCGATGCCGTGTGTCTGCACCGCATCGCGGGACCGATTATCTTTCTGCTGATCGTGGTGGCGGTGTTCCAATCCATTTTCCTTGTCGGCCAGCCGCTATCAGAATTGCTGCAGCACGTGCTCCAGAACGCAGGCACACTTGTCGCCACCCAGCTTCCCAGCGGCATCGTGAAGTCGATCATCATCGATGGCGCATGGACTGGCACGGCCGCGGTGCTGGTATTCCTGCCGCAGATCATGTTCCTGTTCCTGGTGATCGGCATCCTGGAAGACTCGGGGTATCTGGCGCGCGCCGCGGTCATTGCGGATCGAACCATGGCCAAGATCGGGCTGAATGGCAAAGCCTTCATCCCCCTGCTCTCCGCCTACGCCTGTGCCGTGCCGGCCGTCATGGCAACGCGAACCATTGAGAGCAAGCGAGACCGGCTGGCAACCATCTTCATCGCTCCCTTCATGACCTGCTCGGCGAGACTGCCGGTGTACACGATGATTATCGCGGCGTTTGTGCCCAACCGGCGCATCGCCGGCGCCATGTTTGGCTCGCGGGCGGCCGCGATGCTCGGACTCTATGTGCTCGGCTTCTTGGTGGCCGTGATCACGGCACGCGTACTGAAGTCCTCCATCCTGAGGAGTTCCGATGCGCATTTCATCCTGGAACTGCCGCCCTACCGCTGGCCGACCCCATTGTCCCTGGCTCTACGGGTGCTGGACCGAGCCAAGGCGTTCGTATTCCGTGCCGGCACCGTGATTCTCCTGGTGTCGTTGGCGCTGGCGGTAGCGACGCACGTTCCTGTCCATCACGGCGCCTCCCCGGCAATCCAGAACAGCCTCATTGGAACCGTCGGGCATGTCATCGAGCCGCTGGTTTCGCCGCTGGGGCTCGACTGGAGAATTGGCATAGGCTTAGCGACCTCCGTTGCTGCCCGCGAGACCATCATTGGCACGCTCGCCACCCTCTACGGAGTGGACCCTGATTCGCGCGGACTTGGATTGCAGGCGGCGTTGCACCACGAACTCTCGCCCGCCAGCGCGGTGGCATTGCTGATCTTCTTTGCGCTAGCCATGCAGTGTGTCTCGACAATCGCGGTTGTCCACCGCGAGACTAACAGCTGGAAGTGGCCGGCGCTTCAGTTCGTCTACATGGGAGTTGTGGCCTACGCCGCCGCATATCTTGCCCACTTTGTTGTTGTCCACTTCTTGGCATAGATAGACGGATCCTGTCCCGCCAGGACTACACGAAGGAAACGTACCCTGTGCAGCCAAGACCGCTAGGCGTAATCCATTCCCCTTTCCAGCGGGCCAGTGGCACTCCGATCCAGTCCCGTGCCGCCGAGGGCGTTAAGGGTACGGTGGAAATATTCCCGGAGTTTGTCGCCGGATTGTAAGACTTGGAGGGCTTTGAACGGATTTGGCTACTGCGTAAGTTATCAAAATTGGTGGACCTGGTCGGGATCGAACCGACGACCTCTTCCATGCCATGGAAGTCAAGAACCTGCCGGCCATTGATATTAAAGGGCCTTATGACCGGCGGAGTCGGCTAAAACCGGTGTAGACGGCGCTGTTTGCTACCAAATTGCTACCAAACTAATGCAAGTGGGTTGCGGGGCTGACTCGTGGGGGGTCAGCCCCATTCGTTTGCATCAGTGCATGAAGATATTGAAACTCCGGAACCACTTGGAATGGAGCCTTGGGAGGAGTGAGCGCTTCTCCCACCTGATCGATGAGTGCAGGAGCAGAGTTGCCGAGAAACTTCGCACCCTCGCGAATATGAACAATGCGATCCGGCTGAAATCCCATCAGCCGTGCGCAGGTAGCGTCGGCAGCCACCGGGTCGTCCGCAAGTACAATCTTTCCCAGCGGACGAGGGGTGCCGTTGAGGGGACCGTTCCCTTCCATTGCCACAATTCCGTCAGCGATAACGAAGCGGACCGGGACAGTTGCGCACAGATCGAGGATGCTCTCCTGAATGCCCTTCCAGTGGAGAATGTTCTTCGGCCATCCGTATCTCGCGCCTGGCACTACGCCGAACATATTCTTCATGCTGAGTGTGACGCCAGACCAGTGATGGGCCTTTATTTTGGGCATTGAAACCAGGAAATCCGTTTCCAAGACGGTGCGAGGAAGCCAGAGATCTTTCATGCCCATGTAACTGGCTCGCAGCGGTGTGCGGATCAGTTCGTCGCGGTTGAGGTCGACGAATCGGATCTTCTCATCGCGAAGTGATTTCTGATAGCCACTCTGGGAGAGCACCAGCTGAGTGTCGCGTTGATGCCCTGGTCCCTCAGCCACCAACACGGACTTGGCGCCCAGCCGACGGAATGATTCGGCTGCGGCGAGGACTAGCAAAGGGTGGGTATTGATAGCATTGCCAGGAATGTAATCGACCAAATTGGGTTTCAAGACCACCGTCTTGCCAATGACGTTGATCGGAAAAAGTCGCAGACCGGCCGCGAGTGTCTGGTCAATCTGCTGGGAGTACTGCTCCACGTGCAGGATCGCGACTCGTGATCGCTTCGGCCGTTGAACCGAGTGGTATTTGGGCAGCAAAAAGGGGACGGAAACAGAAGCACCAGCAGCCAGCGCAGCACTTCCGATAAGAAAATCCCGACGAGTAAGGATCATATTGCCACCCCAAAAGCAGACAAGGTACGGCGGTGGTCAAGAGCGAGACAGACGAGCGCAAGACCGCTGGTGTCCTCGATGTTGGAGAGATCAGGAAGAGCCACCAGCGAAGTGAAAAGCGACACCACCGGCCGACGATGAGCGGCAAGCGCGAGGATTGCCCAGGCGAGGCTCCAAGGAGCTGTCAGGGTTGGAGCAGTGTGTTCCAACCACTGCACGCTGCTTTGTACAACCGGATCTTGTGCTCGATTGCTCAAGGCTAGGAGCGCAATGGCGGTATCGTCGGGGTGAGGTGCAAGCGAATGCCCGTAGACAACGCCGTTACCAGCATTCCATCCTCCACCAGGGCATACACGATCCATCAGCATCTCGACGCCACGAGCGACGCGAAAAGGACTGCGTTCCAGGCCACCGCAAGAGCAAGGAATTTGGTTTAGAGCGAGGATCGCGAATGCGGTGGGGACAACCCAGCTGACCGTATCCGGAAACCATGGCCAACCGAACTTGTCCGGGTCGAAACGGACGTGGCGATCGGTGGTGCGAAACTTCCATTTCCAAAACCAATTCGATTCCTTGCCGGCGCAATTCAGCAGCCAATGGAAGCCCTTCAACCTGGCCGGTATTGCCGGCACGAGGTCACGCAGTGCAATCACAGCGAGAGAAGTGACCCACGCGCCCTCCTGGTCATCGCCGACGAAGACTGGCCAGCTGCCGTTACGGTTCTGCGTGTGAAGAATGAAATCCTGAGCACGTTCCAGAAGACCGGACGACTGCGACCCGAGTGCGAGCGCCGAGAAGCAGGTAGCCTCAAGCGCTGGCTGTGAACAGAATCGGAGGGCGGCCCAGCCTCCACATGGGAGCTGCCTATGGGCAAGTCGGGCGATCAAGTCGCTGAGAACAACGTGCTCGGGCCTCACAGGGAGAACTTGTATTTTGAAACCAAGTGCCCGTCAAAAAGCCGCGGCAATGAAGGAGAAACACCGGCCAGAGCTCAAGAAATCGCGCTACAAAAGCGCTGGAACATCGTGGAAATCAATGGGCAGTCAAAGTGCGATTGGTCAGAGAAAGTTGGCGCGCTTCGTGCAGCGGAAACGCCGGTTCAAAAGGCTGCGGGAAGAAACTCCGGAATCAGGGTTTTTGAAACGACCGAGCATCAATGAGCGCCACAGTTTCTGTTCCAAGAGAACGGGTGTCACGCCCAACTGTAAAGCTGTTGAAAATAAGCCGCCAGGAGGCTGGTTGAACTGTTTCGGAAGGTCTGGGCCAGGAACCACCAGACCTCGGCTTGTTCTGAATTCGGAACAAAACTCCAACAGTCTGCTGAGACTCCACAGCAGTCGGTTATCATGTCGCGTCCATGTGGAAACATTCGACGTGCGAAATGCCAAGGCGGATTAGTACCTGCCTTGCAGTTGGTCTCCGCAATTCTGCAGGATCGTGCGAGAGAATGCTTCAGCGACGAGGAGTCCGACAGTGCGACTAAGAACGTATGTTCACATCTCCGACCTTCACATTGGCTCCATAGACCCGGAAACGCGTGATGCCCGCGCGTCGCGTCTATGGGCAAAATGGGAGCATTTCGACGGCCTGCTCGGCCATTCGTATCGCTCCCTGGTCCGCCTGGAGGCGTTCTTCGACCGACTGCGGAACGCAGAAGATGCAATGTTAATTGTGTCTGGCGATCTTACAACCGTTGGGAATCCAGATGAGTTCGCGACCGCGGACGCTTACCTGGGAGACCTGCTGCGGCCCCCGAAAGGGATGTATCTCGGCCTAAAGTACCGGAAATGGCGCGAACATCGCGTTCCAGGAAATCACGACCATTGGCCCGGTGCGCCTGTCATTCTGGGCCCACCGACATCGGATTTTCCGACCCGATTCAGCGGCATTCCGGACGAGCAGATTCTGACGACAGCTGGGCGGAACATCGTTCGCTTTCTTCGCGTTGATACGGATTCAGACGTATCTCCTTACGGCGCGAAACGAGTGCTCGCACGCGGGTCATTTGTTCCGCAATTGAAGCAGCTGGCGAGTAGACTCAAAGTGCCAAACGAAAATGAGGTAAGAATTCTTGTCTTACACCATTCATATTCCGCAAGCGGACCAACATTGGCAATGGATTCACGATCAAAGGCAGCGCTTCACGATTTTATCGTCGAGCACGATATTGCTGTTCTACTGTGCGGTCACATCCACCAGCCGCCGTTTGTCCAGGCATTAAAAGCAGTGCATCTGAAACAGACGGCAACTTTCCTTGAAGCGCGCTGTGGCACCACGACACAAGTGAGCACTCTCCCGTATGAGTGGACGACACTCACCGGCTCGAGACCTCAGCGTCCGGAGCACTGGCCCAATACTTTGCTCGTTCACAGGCTGTATAAGGATGGGAACAGATTGTGGTGGGAAACCGAAGTGCACGCTGAGCGCCCCACGGGATTTTCTCTTATCCAGGATCTCCTGCCTGACTTTCCGTACGTCGCACGGTTTGGGCTGTTGCCGCGGGATCAACGTGGTGCAATATAATCCTAACAAAATAAAGGGTTTATAAATGCGCCCTCATTTTCTCGGCCAACCCGCCATTGAAACAGCTATTACTCTTGTAGGAAAGCAACGACTTTTTAGGGTGTAACTTGGCTACGGAAAGCATACGTCCATTGCGAAACGACATCGAAGCTGCGTATCGCGAGTTCAGGCCTGTGCTGCTCCGCGCTCTCGGCGCACTCGCCAAGAACGGGTTCGCCATACCGCCTTCCGACGCTCTCGACCTAGTTCACGATTTCTTCGTCGACAAATGGTCGACCGTGGATCTCAACTACGACGGTTCGAAAGGTCCTCTTGCGAGCTATCTGTACATTGCGTTTGTGCATTATGCCCGGCCGCGAATCGTGAGGATGAATAGATTGCGAAGCGCACTCGTAGAACCCGGTGAATTGGAACGTGAACAGCCTGCCTCTGACCGCGATTTGGCCGACGTTGTTGACCTTGCAAATTGGTCAACTGCGATCACATCACTGCCTGAGAAAGAGCGCAGGTTCTTACTTGACTATTTGTATGAAAGCAGCGGTTCGGAGCGAGATTTGGCCGAGAGAACTGGTCTGTCTCGTCATGCGGTGCGAGAGCAACTTGTGCGCATATTAGGGCGAGTCATCTCGGCGTATGGGAGACCGATTCAAGGTGCGCACCTGGATTGGAACGTCGCCGACGCGATTTGGGTTCATGACAGGACTGTGCACGAAACAGCTGCACTGCTGGGTTCCACACCGGAGGTGGTAAGGAGGGCCAAAGCGCGTATCGTAAGTGCGCTGACAGATGCACTCAGAAGGTTTGAAGGAAGAGGCGAAATCATGCAAAACACAGCGAGCAGGACTGAAGCAGCTATGACACCGGAATCTTTGTTATACCAGGTCCTCACGTCACCCGGGAACCAACAATTGCTTCTACAGCTTCGGGCACGTGCAGGGGAGGTCATCGCGGCCATCGACGACCGCGACATGACTCTGCCGAAAGGGACTGCTGAATCGATCGACGGACTCTGGATTGCCGAAGTTTATGAAACTCTAGCTACCGGGGTTTCGGCTCCACAGACACCTGAACTGGAAAAGCTGTCTGCGGAGCTCTTTGCTGCTTCCGTGGAGGACATTAAGTCCATAGGCGTCGCGTTCCAAGAGACGCTGCTGCCCGGGCTTCCGCTAGAGCTGGCGAACTTTCCCGAGTGGTTTGGCTCGGTAAAGCAGATTACACCGGAGCGAATTGCCGAGCTATCCAAGTTTCCAGATGTCGAAGCGGCCTTCCCGATTTCGGCGCAATTAATCGTATATGGCTTGACGCCAAGAACGTTTTATTACGCCACAGAAGCGGTGTCTACCGTACTTGATCGACTGTTTCGGCTGGGTCTAGCAAAAGGCAATTCATTTGTATTGCATCCCCGGCAAGCCTGCGTCATTCAGACGGAACAAGGGGAGGTGCATGTTGACCTCGAGGCGGAAATCTCAAGAGTGGCCGAATGCACCGTACAAGCGGCGAATGCCATTCTCCCATGGCTTGTTGCCGCAGCCGGGTCAAAGCCCTTGCTGTTTTCAGGGTTTGAAGCTGCACCCAGTAGCAATGGCGTACTACTGCGGCATACTACGACCGCATTCGACAGCCTCTATAAACGCTGGGGAGTGGCGTTTCAGTATGAGCGGGGGGTTCTTGTGTAGCTCACAGAGGAATCGGAGTGCACTCTTGGGGTCTGGTGGGGTCCGGTGGTTCCTGAGCCAGACCTTCTGAGACAGGTCTAGTCGCCGATTCCGGCGACCTGTTATCGGTAGGTTCCAGTCGGCCTGGCGACCGCCCGTCTGAGACTTCTCATTCGGCCTCGGTGACAGTCCTGACCGTCGCTGCCACGAAACGACTGCCATGTGATAGGCGTCAGACAGACCGCAGCATCGCGACTCCAGCTAAAGTGCAATCGGTGGAAAAAAGTTGGCGACGACGAATTCAGTAGACGCCGATGCGCAACGCCTGGCGCCACCTGGATCTCCAAAAACGGAAACTCTTCCTGCCAGTCAAATTGCGATTGGTGAAATAAACGTGGCGAGCACCGTGCTGCCAAGTTCTGTGCTCACAGTGAAGCCCGCAGCCTGCCGATCGCTTCCACTTTCCTATTTCGGTCACGGAAAAGCGTGCTGTTGGCCAGTCAAACTGTGATCGGTGAATAAAGTTTTGCGTTCGGCGTGCGAAGCACATCCACACTGGCGACGGAATGTTCTGTGGCCAGTCGAAATGCGATCAGTAAGAAGTCTGTCGTTCGAAGGAACACCTTGCCGCGAAAACGACGGAGCCGCCAACCCGTGCGTGCCTCCGACCAGTCAATGTGCGATTAGTGAAAAAAGTCTGTACTGCCCTCGTCTACCGCCCTAGCGTCCCCACTTTATTGACTCTCTTCTCCATTGGTTAACAAACAGGCCCAGCGCTTCACTGCAAAAGGCATATGCCAGCGAATGCAAGAAAAGCACTTCCGGTGTAGTGTTCACGCCCGGAAGGTAGCTGACGTGTTCTCGTCCGCAGAAGAACTCGGAGAAAAACTTCGGTCCGCACGCTACATCATCGATTCGGTGACGCTCGAGGTCGTGTACCTGGCGGCGCGCATGCAGAAACCGCTGTTAGTGGAAGGCCCGCCGGGATGTGGTAAGACCGAGCTGGCCTATGCAATAGCGACGGCGGCAAACACGGTCGTCGAGCGCCTTCAGTGTTACGTGGGAATCACCGAAGAAAAGGTCATCGGGAAATTCGACGAGTCACTGCAAAGACTCTTCCTGGAAATGCAAGCCGCCAATCTCGACAAGGAATGGAACCAAATCCGCAACCGCGTGCACACGCTGGATTTTTTTGCGGAAGGGCCACTGTTGCGGGCTCTGCGTTACGAAGCTCAGCCTTGCGTTCTTCTCGTAGATGAACTCGACAAAGTGGACCACGACATCGAAGCCTTGCTACTGGAGATCCTGAGTGCGTGGCAGATCACGGTGCCAAAGCTGGGGACAATTCGGGCGACGACCGTACCCTTTGTGGTCCTGAGTTCGAATGAAGAACGGCGTTTGGGAGACCCGCTCCGGCGACGGTGTTTTTACTTACGCTTTGAGTACCCAACCGTCGAGCGCGAAAGAGAAATTCTGGCGATTCGAAGCAGCAGTAAAAGCGTGCGCCTGCGCGGGCAACTTGCCGGCCTCGCGCACGCTCTGCGCGGCTGGAATATGGAAAAGCCGCCGTCGATAGCTGAAATGCTCGACTTGGCGCAGGCGTTGGAAATCCTCGGAGTAGAAGAGATTTCCCATGAGCAACGGGATTTGCTGCTGCCGCTGCTGGCCAAAACAGAGACCGATCGAAAGCGTTTGCTGCTGCGCGCTGGGTTTGAAGGCCTGGTTGCCGACTCGAAGCGTTATCGCGATGAGCTAATGGGCGGGGCGAAAAAGTGCGGACCGCTGGCAGCAGAGGTGGAGGCCGTAGCGTGAAGCTGGCGCGCGTATGGCTCCTGTTGCTGCTGATAGGAACTGCGAGAGCGCAGGTGGCCGACGTGCGCCAACTTCGAGAAGCGTCGAGGCGCTGGGCTGACTATTACGCCCACGTCTATCGAGTGCCGGTCGAGTTAGTGGAGGCCATCATCGACGAAGAATCGGGATGGAATCCTTACGCGGTTTCGAGCAAAGGGGCGGCCGGGCTCATGCAGTTAATGCCGGCAACGGCGGTGCGGTTTGGTGTTCGGAATCGATTTCGCGTGGACGAGAACATCCGCGGTGGAGTGGCCTATCTCGCCTGGCTCAACCAGAAGTTCAACGGGGATCTCAGATTGATGACCGCGGCCTATTACGTCGGCGAGTACCCGATCTCTTTGTGGGGACTGGCGTATTCCTCTCCGGATGTGCAGGGCTACGTCAAGCGGATAGCGCAAAGGTATCGCGCAAGACGGGCGCTGAGGGCACGGATCGACTCGGGGCGGCAAACGCGAAAATGAGGTGAACGATGAGGAAGGCGTTAGTTTTCTGCTGGTTGTCGTTGTCTTGGATAACAGTGGCAGTCGGCGCTCAGCAAGCAGACATCGATCCGCAGGTGCGAACGAAAGCAACCGCGGACGGGAGGATTACCGCAATCGAAGTTGCGGCACATTTTGTGAGCACGATCCGGGTGCCGGAGCCAGTGAACTCGGTCGTGGTCGGTGACCCGGCGTTGTTCCAAGTGGAGCATTCAGAACGCGAACCGGAGTTGGTGTTCGTCAAGGCCCTAACCACGGACAACGCCGAGAGCAACTTGCTGATTTCCACCACAAGAGGCCGCCAAATCAGCTTTCTACTGGTCAGTCGTAGCCGAGGCCCGAGCCCTGCAAAGGTTGATTTTCTGTTGAGATACAAACCGCCCGGCGGCTTTCTGGTGGAACAGGAACCTGTTCCTTTCGGCCTGGTGCCCCAGACCACAACCGTTACCAAGGCGGCGAATTCTGTAGATCCAAAAACAGCCATGCTGCCAGCTTCGCTCACTGCCACTGCTGCGCCGGAAGCAGTCTCGACTCAGCCGAAACCGGATTCTCTCGACGGATTGCTGAAACGCCAACAACTGGCGCCGTTACCTATGCTGTACGGCGAACGGATGGAAGGCGAGGATGCTAAAGGCTACCGTCTGCGCGCCGGCATTAGCGAGGTCCTCGATGGCGGGCAGCAAGTCATCGTTCTGTTTTCCGTGGTGAACACCAGTAAGCACACAATTTTGTTGATGCCTCCACAGATTCAGTTAGGCGGCAAAGACAGGTCGGGAAAACTAATCAAGCACGAACACTGGTCCACGGCAGAGCAGTTGGCAGTAACGGATTTTCGGTTGAGCCGCCGGCGGATCGGACCAGGGGAGCGCGCGGACGGAGTGGTGCTGTTTGAGCGTCCTCCCTACAAGCGCTCGAATGAAACGTTGTTCTTGCAAATGGCGGAATCCGGCGCCGTGGACAAGCCGGCGTTGGCACCCATCGGTTTTGGGGTCAGCACTCTGCGGGAGGCAGCGAACCATGCTCAATGACGATGCAAACAAGGATTTAACAGCAGCTCCGGGTACTGGCGGGCAAGAAATACCGAACGAGGAACCCATTGCTCCGGAGGAGACCGGCAAAGGAAACTGGCGCGAGGCCTTCCGGACGGCGCTCGATAAAGCCCGGCGGCAGCAGAAGCCGGTGGACAGTCGCAAGGAGTTAAGCCGGGACAAAAGCAAGTCTCTATTCTTGCTGGTGGGAGTGGGCGCCGCCCTGCTCTTGCTTTTCTTTGGCATGTTTTCCAGCCCGAAGAAACGCACGCCGCTTCCCGGGGAAAACCTCCACGGACAAGCGAGTCTGGGACGGAAAGTGACCCCTGGGCAAGAAACTAGCGACCCTACAAAGAGCGTAACCCCGATGCTGAGTGCGGACGTGCGTTCCACCGACCCGGCATTGGCAGGTCAGGTGACGCCGGAAGACATCGGTCGCACATCTCGAACTGGCCCGGCGCCCATGCTGCCTCCAGCGACTACACCAATTGCGAAGACGAACAATCGCCAGGATTATGCGCTGAACAAAGTCGATTTCTCAGATGCGCCACCGGCACCGGGGAACACTACTGCTTACCCTCCGCCTGCCCCAACGCCGCCCTCGGCCCCCGATCTGAAAAAGCCTTCCCTTGTGTTCGTTCGCGCCGCAGAAACCAAACCGGCGATCAGACAGCACTCGCCTGGGGATGAGGAAGAAACGCTGGCGCTTCCGGCGGGCACCAGGCTGGTAGCTCGCCTGCAGGCTCCGGTGAGTTCGGCGGTCCCCACACCGGTTGTGGCGGTTGTGGAATACAACTACGAACACCATGGACAAATTGTGTTGCCAGCGGGAGCGAAGGTGTTTGGCAGGCTGGCGCAAGTGAATCCCTCCGGCTATGTGGGCATGCAGTTCAACCAGGTTGAACTGCCGGACGGCACGGTCGAAAAGATCGACGCCTCGGCCATGGACTTGCATTTCGGGCCGCTCAAGGGGTATGTGTCCGGGAAGAAGTCTGGAACCAGATTCTTGGTGCGTTCCCTGACGGGGCTGGGAACGATGGCGTCGTATTTGGTTGGTCCGCAAGGGTCGGCGTCCACCGGACTCATTTCCACCAACACATTGATGCGAGAGCGCTTGGCGGACAACATAGCTACCGCTGGGCAGGAAGAGCTCAATGGCCTGGCATTTAATCAAAATCTTGTGGTGACGGTGCCGGGCAACACCCGCTTCTACATCGTCGTCCAAAAGCCGTCTCCGGGACGCGCCGGGGCGGCGCCGGGAACACGATCCACCGGCACCAATAGCGCAACCCTTGGTACCGACCGGGTCCCAACTCTTGAAGAGTTGCGACAGTTACTGCAGTTGAAGCGCGAAATCAACGAACTCTACGCGCAGACCGGCGCTCAGACGGTGAACCAACCGCCTCAGCAGTAGCAAGGGTAACGAACAGTGCGACCGAATTGGAGGCCGTTGGAAGACCGACTGGGCAGGACCAGGTGCGTGGGATTCATGTTTATGGGCCGTGTGAACGGGATCAACCAGTACAAACATGGGATCACACGCACCTACCTGAACCTGGATGATGCGGGCAATTGCTACGTCCATGCTGAGAGAGGCGGCTGTCTTCGAGGAGACTGGGAGAACGAATTGGGCAAGCTGGAAGCTTGCCTGGCAACATTGGGCGCCGACCTTGCCACGCCCTACGATGAGGCATTTATCGCTCAGAAACGCAAGGCTTTACTGGACCAAGGCATCTCCCTGCTGACAATTGAGATGGAGCCGCAGGAAGTTAAAATCCACTGAAAACGGGCCGCCACGATCTCTTTTTCCCCTCCTATTGGAACCGTTCGCAAGATTCAGCCCCCGTACCTGAGCTAAATTAGACCCCCGTGCGTTTATTAGTGGCGAACTTGCCTCAAGAATGGTTTCTCAACACGCCAGTGCTGTGGCTTGGGGCACTCGTGTTGATAAGGATGTTGCGAGGCCCCCTGCGGAACACACCGATCTTCTTGAAGAAGCTGCTGAAGTTCGGAGTGGCTAGCCTGATTGCAGTCGGCTTAATGATTCTGGTGATGTGGGGCCCGGTTTTCAAGCAAACCAAGGGGAACGCGGTCCTGAGCTTGGTGTGGTTCTTGCTCATGGGGCTAAGCACCTTTGGTTGGGTCATCTCGTTTTTCTGGATCTTCTTCTCAAGAGCGAGGCAAAAGGCAGCTTTAGTCGCCGCTGGCGGTCCAGCGCAACCACGAATACCGCAACCTGCGAAACCAGTTCCCAACGTGCCATCGGAGCGGTTTGCAGACGTCGGTGGCATGGAAGAGGCAAAGGAACAAATCCGCCAGGTAGTGCTCGGTCAGCTGAAGCCGGGAAAATATCAGCGCTACGGCGTAGTGCGAAACGGGATCCTTCTGCATGGACCGCGAGGGACCGGCAAGACTTTCTTGGCAAGGGCTACTGCGGGTGAATTCGGATTGAACTTCGAATACATCTCTGCTCCAAAGCTGCTGAACCGCTGGATTGGAGCCACCGGGGAAAACATCCAAGGGGTATTTGCTCCGGCCGCTGAACGCAAACCCGTTCTTTTTTTCATCGATGAAATCGACTCGTTAGGAGCCGGGCGTCAAGAAGTGGGTGGTGCCGGTGACCCAGGCGGTGCTGGGCGAGAGTTCAATAACATCGCCATGGCTCTGACAAGCGCGATCGACCACTACCGTTCGATCAGCGGATTTGTGTTGATGGCCGCGACGAACCGTTTGGATGGTCTTGACGAAGCGTTGATTCGAGAAGGAAGGTTCGACTTGAAAGTCCGCGTCGAACTTCCCGACGAAGCAGCACGGGTGAATATCCTCGAAGCGCAACTGAGCAAGAAGCCTTGGAAACGATTCGATTTGCAAGAATTTGCACGCCGGACGCCGGGAGCAAGCGCAGCCAAGCTTCGCGCACTGGTGGATCAAGCAGCGGCCCACGCATTGACGGATAACCGAAAGATCGAGGCAGAGGATTTACGACGGGCTGTTGACCAAAGCGGCGGTAAAGACCGGCCGTTACTCGAATGCGTGGAATGGGATGAAGTAGTTCTCGAGGAGTTGGTTAAGCAGGACTTGAGGTCCCTCGTTCATCTGCTTGAGGACCCGGCGCGGACCCGGGCTATTGGACTGGAGAACCCGACAGGTTTGCTCATAGTCGGCCCGCCTGGAACCGGGAAGACTTTGATCGCAAACTTGCTGGCAAGCCAAACGAAGCGCAGCTTTTATCCGCTGACCGCAGCCACCGTCCTGGGTGGAGGTGTTGGTGATTCAGTTAAGCGTGTCGCTGGCATTTTCGCCCGCGCGAAAGAGCACAGTCCTTCACTCATCTTCCTCGATGAAATGGACGGCCTGCTGCCGGCCAGTAACCGGTATTTGTCTCAGCACGATGTTCAGGTTGTAGAGCAGTTCCTTACCGAAATCAGCAACTTGCAGCCCTACAACAATGTATTTCTGGTGGGCACAACTAACCGTCCAGAAGACATCGATCCGCGCGTACTGCGCGGAGGGCGGTTCTCGGAAAAGATCCAGGTTCAACCACCGGGTAGCGAACAGAGGGTGCAGCTCCTGAATTTGTATCTCAAAGGTACTCATTTCGAGCCCGGGTTTGGGATTCAGGACGTTTCCGATCGCCTGAACGGTTTAGCGCCTGCTGACATTCAGGCAATTTGCACGACGGCGAAGCGGATGGCTTTCAACCGACTCACCAGCGGCGATCAACTGCCACCGCTGAACTGGTCTGATTTCGAAAAGGCCGTCGACCGTGTGCGCGGGGGAATAGTTCAATCGGACGTCACGGGTTCGCGGTAGCAAGGTCTTCGACCGCATACTTCCCTTCCTTCTCTTCTCCTATTTGCCTCTCCTTCGGCAAGCGGACCCGCGTTTGACAGCTTCTTGGTTTGGCCTTACGTTCCTTCGCACTTCGATCGCTTTGCTGCCGATTCCGGCGATCGAAAACAGCTCGAACGCTTAGAAAAGGAGAAAAACCGGGAATGAAACTCCAGGCAGACCTCGGATGGAAGAAACCTCTGGCGGTGCTCGCGCTCATGTTCCTTGCGGTTGGGCAGGTCGTGGTGGCGCAAAACCTGGGTGCGGCGCCACAAACGAACGTGGCCGTACAAGGACAAACAGGCGCGCAACCGGAAGGCGCCTTCCTGAACTTCATCAACTGGATTGGCAACGTGATCGCTCCAGTGGGTGCTGGCGGCGCGGTCGTAGGCGCTGTGGTGTCCTGGCTTACCGGACGTGGCTTTGGGCGATGGTTGTTTGCCGCCGCAGCTTTGCTAGCCGTTTCAGGCGTCACGCGGCTGATCGAGTTCTGGATTACGAACGGAACGGGAGGTGTGACTTAACTACACGAAACACAACCATCACAAACAGTGCAGGCAGCCCGTGGCGTTAAGCGAGTTACGCCGGGCTGCCTGAGACCTAAGTGGTTGTCTTGCGGAGCCAATCTCCGAGTTACGAGCAAAACGAATGGCGACACCTCAACTGCTAAACGATGTCATCTCGGTCCTGCTGTTGCTGGCCCCGTCGGCTGCTTTGCTTTCACTGGTGCTGGCCGGCATCAGCCTGCGGCGCGAGGGGACGATGACATTGGCGATCGGCGGGGGATTCTCGAAGTGGATGTTCTGGGCAGTCGTATTTTTGACCATTCAACCGCTGCTCAGCTGGTTTACCTCGTTTGGCATCGCGGTGCCTCTGCCCGGAGGCAGTATCGGCACAGGTTGGTTGGCCAACTTTCAAGCAGATGTGTCCCAATTCGTGACGAACTTCGTAGTGCAACGACTGGTGCCAACATTGGCCGCGTTCTTTGTGCTACGCGCCATTCTGGATACCGCATCCGGCCAGCACCCACTGCCGTCGATTCTTGCCGCCATGTTCCTGCTGGGCACCCAAAGCACATACGCCCTGATCCAGAGCTACAACACAGGCACACAGTACGCGACGGCCGATGTCCTGGACAGTCTGTGGAATCACCTGGTCGGAACGATTATGCCGATTGCGGCGGTGTTGGCGCTGGTGGGCGCCATTCTCAACTTTGCGACACGAAAACCTTTCCTGCGGCTGGTAGCTGTTGCGCTGGCGCTGCTCTCAGTATCAGCCATTTGGAGACTCGTGGTCTCGATGATGTAGGAGAACCCTATGAATCTGGGAAACATGTCTTTCGACCAAGGAATCCTGCATCTGGCGAACTGGATTGGCAACGTGATCATGCCGACGCTCGCCGCGGTCTTCATCATCATCGCGATTTTGCAGTTTTCCAAGGGGCAGGAGTTCGCCCACAGCATGTACGGCGCGTTGGCCTGCCTGATGGTCTCGGGATTGACGCGCGCCTTTGAGACCTTCGCATCGCAGGCTGCCTGGAACAATCCCGATCTGTATTGGATCTCCATTCGGACGCTGATCAACTGGGTCGCGAACGTGATCTTGCCCGTGTATGCGGCGGGCCAGGTCGCGGCGATGGCACTGCGACTCGGCATCTTCTCACTCGTTCATTCCACCAGTGGTTGGCTGCGCCACTTCGTAACGGCTGCACTATGCCTGATGGTTTCCGGAGTGCTTCGTCTCGCTGAGTATTTCGTCTCTCAGGGGATGGGGGGAGTGACTTAGGAGAAGAACCGATGGCGCTCGATGTGACACCGATATACCGCAACCTGCGAACGAGAGTTACGTTTCTCGGGCTCGAAGCGGAGGACCTGTTCGCGATCCTGGCAGTCGCGGTAGTGATGAACATCTGCGGCCGTTTTCTAAACCGCGAGATGTTCGGCCTTCCGATGAACATGGTTCTGCAGTACTTCGTCCCGATTCTCAGTGTGCCGGCGCTCATGCTCTTCAAGTACGGAAAGCAGCGCGCCTATTTGCTGGATTGGGTGATGTTTCATACGAAACCGCACGTCTATTCGGCGCTGGAGCGCGACCGGGAGCTGGATCGCGAGTACATCAAGAACTAGGGAGAAAGCGATGCCGTTGAAGACGGAACAGTACCAGCGGTCATTGGCTCAGTCGCCGCTGTGCGAGCAACTCAAGGTCCGTGATCTCACGGACAACCTATTGATCCAGCTCAGTGGGGCGTTCGTGGCTGGGTACAAGGTGAGTGGCATTAACTCGTACTACGCGAGCGACGATGACCGCAATCGCACCAAGCTGGCGCTTGAGGCCCTGGTCCGCTCCTTGCCGGAACGTTCGATGCGGCTGCAGGTGCGATTTGAAATTTCGGAAGGGACTGGGGATCTGATTGCTCGATACAGCCGGGAACAACAGAACCAAAGTGCAGTCCTTCAGGCGGTCGATCGCGAGCAATCGGACGCCTGGTTGAAGAAGGATGCCGAGGGGTACTACCTGCAGCACACTCTGCACTTTTACCTCATCTGGGATCCGCGTATCCATCACCAGTCGCCGGACTTCGAGTGGAAAAAGAAGATGCGCGGCAACAACCTAAGCATGTCTGCCACCAAGTGCATCGAGCGCAGCCGGCGCGAACATGAGGATCTGTTAGCCGAGTTCAACAGTCTCATGTCTGGAGTGGAAGCCACTCTGCGGGCCACCGGCATGAAGATCGAACGCCTGACCCATGACGACATGTTCCTGGAGGTGAAGAGAACCCTCAATCCTCTGGCCAATGATGTCCGGCCATATCGTCCTCCGGAGGCGTCCCTGGTCTACGAAAGCGCGCGAAGCCAGATGGCGAACGTGAACATCGAGGACGAACTCGATGACTACATGAAGATCGGCGGACTGCTGTACTCGTTCATCAGCCTGAAAGACCTTCCCGACGCCACCTTTCCGGGAGTGCTGCGGGAGCTGGTGGTGATGGACTTTCCGATCATCATCGATGCAGAAGTCGTGCTTCCCGATCAGGCAAAGTCGGTGAAGCAGTACAAGAGCCGGCTGCGCAAGATGACGGCAGCGCAGAAAGATATCCATGGGGGTTTCCGGCTGAATGTCGATGCCCAGGTAGCGGAGCATCAGCTAATCAAAGTTCTGCAGGAATTGATTTCGAGCTCGCTGAAATCATGCCAACTGAGCCTGACAATCGCAATCCGGACCTCACGGCCAGCCCGTAATCGCTTTGAGGCGGAACAAGCCGAACGAATTCTTGCCGACCGGCGCCAGCGGGTGCTGCACGCTATCGCGCGAATGAACGGTGCTCGTGGAATTCCCGAGACATTGGCGCAGAAACGGTTCTTCTTTTCGAGCCTCCCAGGGTTGGGAGAAAGCAACAAGCGGGAGACGGATGTGCTGACCCTGCATGCGGCAGATCTGCTTCCGGTAGAGATGCCTTGGAAAGGAACGCCAAACTCGCCGCTGATGCTGTTTGAAACTCCGTATCGCCAGCTCATACCGTTCTCACCGTTCGATTCGGGTTTGGGCGACGCCAACATGCTCATCATGGCGAAAAGCGGTGGCGGCAAAACCTTTCTCGCGCAACTCAAGCTGTTGATGATGGCTCGCGCAAGACCCCTGGTTTCGATTCTGGAGCGCGGTGACTCCTACGAGCCGCTAGTCGAGTTGATGGGCGGGCGAGTGATCAACGTCGACCTGGACGGCGCGGAGAACCTGAATCCATGGGATCTGCCCGCAGGAGAAAAGGCACCGAGTAATGAAAAGACCGCGTTCCTGAAGAACCTGACGCGACACATGCTTGGCGACAGCCACGGTTCTGACACGTCGCTGTTGGACAACGTGCTGACCGACGCAATCGCCAGAGTCTACAAGCGCTGTGCGATTCGCTACTCCAATCCTATCCCGACCTTTAACGACTTGCGCGAAGAGCTCGCCAACTGGCGGGATGCCGAGAAGATGCAGCGCACGATCGACGAGGCGCACCTGGCGGCCATCAAGCTGCGGTCATGGACTGAGGGTGGCATCTACGCCAAGTTGTTCGATCGGCCGACCACGATGCGACTCGACAGCGACTGGCTCTTCTTCAATGTGGAAGGGCTCAGTTCCGATCCCAGACTCGAGACGGCGATGAGCATGTTGATCGCCACCGCCATGGCGCAGCGTGCTGCCGGGAAAGCCGGGCGCCCCAGCATTTCGGTGCTCGACGAGTGCTGGTTCCTGTTGGACTCGCCAGCCTTGGCGCCGGAGGTAGTGCAGCTCTACCGTACGGCCCGCAAACGCAACTCAAGCGTGTGGGGCATCAGCCAAACGGTGGAAGATTTTGTGGGTACGGAGTTTCAGCCACGGGTCCACGGGCCGGGCATTCTCAAGAACGCCACGACCAAGATCATCGGTCAGCACCCTGGAGACGTTAGCCCGCTGGTCAATCACTTGAACCTGAATCCGGTGGCGGTGAATGAAGTAAAGGGGTTTGGCGCACCGCGAAAAGGACGAAGCGCCGACGTGCTACTGGTGATTGGGGAAAAGGCAGAGACCACACAGACGATCCGGATTGTGCCCACGCCGCTGTCCTACTGGATCTGCACGACGTTTCCACGCGAAAGAAGATACAGAAGCTGGTTCTTGAAAAAGCATGAGGGACGGCCGTTGCTGGAGTGCTACCAGGAGCTGGCCATGAGGTTCCAGCAAGGACTGGCGGACATAGTGCCGCTTCCAGAAGAACTGTCAGGTGCGGTGAATGCAATCACGGGCAGAATGCCGGCCGTAGAGGCGGAAGCAAGGACCACGTAGGCGCCTTAGGGACATCGGGCCAATGAGGGCTCATACAGCAGGAGCAGGAGGAAGTTATGCAGGTTCTCTGGTACGCAGTTTTCTTCGCAGCGTTCACCTGGCTAGTGGTGACGGTACAAGGCCGGAGACGATTGGTAGCCGTCACGCTCGCGGGGATCATGGTAGTGACCTTGGTGGGGGCGCCGCAGCGAGCAGAAGCACAGGGCGGGATCCTCGGCGCGATTCAGGCGGTCCTCAATGTAATCAATGGGGTGCTCAAGACTGCGCTGACCTCGATCAACAGCGTCCGGTCCTCTATGAACACGTACCTGCAGACCGTTGTGTACCCGCAGCCGTCGATTAATCAGGCCCGGGCGCAAGTCACTCAGATAATCGGGCAGTACCGGAACCTGATGGGCAGCATTTTCAGTATCAACCTCAAAAGCACCACCCTGCCAAACCCACAGGCATTGGAGGCCGTCATCCGAGATCACCAGGTAAACAATTTTGGGAACTTGACGGTGATGTTCGGGAACACCTATGGGGTAATCCCGGTTGCTACCGCTGCCAACCCGGCGGTTCGTGCCATGTCGGACATGGACGATGCGTTAGCCCTCGACAGCCTGAAGATGTTGAAGGCTAGCGACCAGGCGACGGACATAGAGCTCCAATCGGCCGATGCGCTCGAGAACGTTGCGAGTCAAGCAGCCCCGGGCTCAGCACCGTTCTTGACCGCCTCAGCGCTAACCTCCGGAATTCACAGCCAAGCACTGACCCAAAAGCTGTTGGCCGCAGAACTGCGCCAAGGAGCAGCGCAGATCGCGCATCGCAACCAGCTTCGCAAAGAGGGCGCCACCAACACCACACTGTTGCGCGGAATACTCGTTAATTTGCTGCAGCACCAATGAGGCAAAAGGACAGGAAAGCCATGAAAACAATTTCCGAGGCTCTCAAAATCACGAAGACTTGGTTGCTTGGTCACAAACTGCGCACCGCGGTGCTCACTGTTGTTCTCGTGTTGACCGCCCCATGGCCTGCGAGGGCCCAGTTTGGCCTTGACCCTTGTTGCGCCATGCTCGCGGCAGGCCTCGCAAGCATTCAGACGGCGCTCACGAATGAGGTCGGAGGCGGACTGAACCAGATCCTGGGCGTCGACCAAAACATGCAGCAGTTTCAGCAAACGGTGGTTTGGCCACAAACTTTGATCAACCAGGCAAAAGGGTTGGTCGGAGCGCTTCAAGGCAATTTCAATCAGATTCAAAACCTGATGAACCTGCCGATCAACAGCGCCACATTGCCCACCTCTCGGCAGTTGGAGCAGATTCTTCTTTCGAAGAACCCAAACCAGATTGCTCAGACGTCAGGGGCGTACGCGGCCCTGTACGGCGCGGTCCCAGCACCAACCGCCGCGTCACCCCAGGTGCTGAATCTGGTGGATATGACGGATGGCGCCGCGCAGGCAGCGATGAAACGGGCGATTGAGATTGATGCCCTCGCGGATCTGGAGCTCCAAGCAGCCAGTCAGCTCAATCAGAGCATTCAGAATGCGGCACCTGGCAGCGCCCCCATCATCGAGGCACAGGCCGATGCGTGGCTGATCCGGGCAAACGCATACACCCAGGCCGCCACGGCCGATCTCATGCGTCTGCGTGCAGTCGATCTCGCCAATTCGAGTGCAGACATCAAGATGGGAGCAACGAACACCACGAACCTGCGACAGGCACTGGCGAACCTGCTACAGCACCAGTAGGTCGAGGACAAGAGAAGACGTTATGCCTAGCTTCTACTTCGAGCAGCTGTTGCAAAGAGGACTGAACGGCATTGATCAACAAGGGATCACAACAGCAGTTCTTCAGATTGCTGGAGTCATCCTCATCCTCAGTCTTCTGTGGGCGGTGTATGAAGCGTACAGCAGCGGCGGAGACGTAAGACTGCTCGGAGTGGCCGCCATCAAGTACCTGGTTTTGGGATTGGTATTCCTGAACTACCAAAGTGCGTTTCGTGCTGTAAACGGGATGTTCAATGGCGTAGCCGATGGCATATACAACCTTTCTGGCGGTCTGGATGTAATCCAGCAATGGAATAACAGCCTCTCCCAAGCATGGCAGAGCGATCCTAACTGGTTTTCAGCTCTCTGGAACTTGGTTACCGGCGGCGTATCGGCTGTAGTTGCTGGCTTGATAACACTGGTTGGTTATCTCCTGCTTCCTTTCACCTACACGTTGTTCACGCTGTTTTATGCATTGTACGGATCGATCCTGTATGTAGTCGGTCCGTTCGTCCTGGCGTTGATGCCTTCACGCGGGCTCGGCCAACTGGGCAGGACCTACTTCGTGAACATGATGATCTTCCAGTCGTGGGGACTCTTGTACGCAATCTTCCAATCCTTGATGTCCGCACTGCAAATCACCGATCCGAACCAGTTTAGCGGGTCCTTCTTGCAGGCGTTTGTCGGCTCGAGTCAGATGATCGTGATGAGCCTGGCGAGTGTGCTCTTGTCGATCATGATTGCCTTGATTCCCTTTATCGCAAGCCGAATCGTACGAGGAGAAGTTGGCGGCACCCTGATGACGGTGATTGGCGGGGTGATGACTGCCGGTGCTGTGGCCTCGAGCCTGGCATTCGCTGGCGGAGGCGGTCTAGCCGCAGGGCGCCTGTCAGCACCCGAGGGACCACCACCCCCGCCTGGAGGCGCAGGTGGTGGCGGTCAAGGTCCCGGTGCCGGTGGTCAAAGTCCTGCAGGCGGAGGACAAGGCCAGGGTCCTAGTGCCACTGGAGGCGTGGTGTTGGGTGAGTTGAGGCCGCCCACGCCTCCAACCACCGACGGAGCCAGTGCTGGATCCGGAGCGACAGGACCTGCTCTTAACAGCGCAACTCCTCCAACCGCGGACGCAGCTTCTAGTTACAGAGGCCGCAGCTTCGCCGGTTTTGCGGCCTGGCAGACGGGACACCTGGTGGGCAGGACCATGCGATTGGTGGGGATGGGTAAGGAGCAATGAAAACAAAACAGACACAAAGAGGAATTCCGGAGATTGCCAGTTTTACCAGGTATTACGAGCATGATGGCATGCTGCGCGCGTATGCCAACCGCGCCATGTTTCTGGCGATCTTGTTTGGGGTGATTGCGCTGAGCTCGCTGGGATTCGCCATCTATGTCCGCATCCAGCCGCCGACGGTCATCCGCGTTGACAGGGATGGAAACGCAGCGGTTGTAGGTAGCGCCGCTAAGCACGATCAGACGTCGCAGCTGGCGATGGTGTTATCAGCGCAGGCGGCCAGCCCGGGTGCCCTTGCCCTGGATGGCATCGCGCCAACGGATCTGGAGGGCAAGGCCGTTGTTCGGCGATTCCTCGAGCATTACCTCTCCTACACGCCGGATTCCGCTCCGCGCAACCTTGCTGAATCACTGAACATGATGACCCTAAACCTGCGGACCTTCACGATGAACAAACTTCGCGACGACGATACCGTGGGAAAAATCCAGCAGGACCACATCATCTCGGATTTTCGGATCCGCTCGATCCAGCGCACGAAAAATGGGACCTGGGATTACGTAGTGTTTGGGGTCAAGGAAGTACACAAGGTGAAGAGCGGGTCGGAAGTAACCGACCGCATCGTTGGCCAGTACAACGTGCGGCTCGTCGAGGAGCGGCGTACCGAGTTCAATCCCAGCGGACTGCTCGTGGCGGAGTACTCCGAAAAGCAAATGGTCGGCGAGCGAGACAACGGGCTCGAGCAGAAGAGCGAACTGGACAAGTAGAAGATTTCGTTGCGTGTTCAAACGGAATGGTCCGGGAGATAGCAACGGCCCGACCAGAGGCCTTCTGGCGATGGAAGAGTGGCGGCCGCGAGTCACGTAGTTGTGAACATGGAGGTGGACGAGCATGGGTATTACGACGGCGGAACCGGTCGCGACGGACAAAACGCCCCAGAACGAGAGTCGCGCAGCGAAGACGACAACCCGAACACGACGGTCTCGTATGAATTCGGACGAGGACAACAGTGACGTGCGTTATTTCCTCGCCAAAACCAACACAAACGGAAGCGCTCCGGCGCTGGACCGAGAGGTAGCGACGGAGGGTGAGGCACTGGTCGAGGCCTTGCGATTGGGGGTGACCTTCTACGCAGTCCAAGAGTTTCGGGTAGTCCCGGACTTCGCGGAAAGAGTGCCGCAACTCAAGAAGGAAGCCGTTCACAGCAAATAAAAGATGTGGCGATTCAATTCATTGCCGGTTTCAAGATGGAGATACATTCATGAGTAATACCATTTCCGCCCGCCAAAAAGCAGCCCTGGAGCGCCTCATAAAAATCGCGCAGGCTGACACAGGGCAGAGCCGGATGACTGCCGAGTTCTTGCTGAGTTGGTGGAACGCGCGGAACTGCGGCGGCTTCGATTTGACCACGCTGTGGGGAGTGGATACCGAAATCGCCGCCGACATGGTGACGGTGTTCGGTCTGGTGGCGAACTGCCGTTACTTCCCGGACGACCTTGGTTACGACGAGGAATTCAGACGGATCGTTCACGCTTGGCGGCCCGCGCCGGAAGGCTGCCAGGGAAAGACGAGGACCGGTTTTTATAGCACTGGCTTCATTCACAGATGAGGTTGATCTGTAGTGAGCGATCCGCAAGCTGATTGCGGTTGAGTGCTGGTCCGGTTCGTTTCGCGAGCCTGGCCGGGAACCTAAAAGCGTTTTCGACCAGGACAGCGAGTGAGCCGCGCGAGCGCCATCCTTTCTGTTCTGGTAAGCAGGCAGAAAAGGAGGAAAGAGATGGTGAAGCAACGGTTTGGCACTTTGTTCAGACCGCGGGTTATCACCTTCGCGAAGGTGTTCGGGGCCATACTCGGGTATCACCTGTTCGGAATGGCTCGCGACTACTTTCAGTATCCGCCCCTCAGCCTCGTAGAGCTGCTGCTGGGAGCGGGAGGATTTCTCTTGACCATCGCTCTGCTGTGTTGGTTTTGGGCGTGGGGAGAGTGGTCGTGGTCGAAGCTGGGCAGGCTACGTGGTTTCTGCGGCGAGCTACAGCGACGCTCCAGAAGCTGCTGGAAGCCTGAACCAGTCAGGACCAACAAGGCGTAGCAACTACAACTCGTACTGGCCCGGCGCTTTGCTGCCTGGCCGAAATCTTTAGTTCAGTTTTCGGTAAGGGCGGCAAAGAGACTGGCACAAGCAGTCTCCTTCGCTGTCCTTGTTCGACAGCTACAAGGAGATCAGCAATGCCAAACGTTACGAATTACGGCGCGACACCGGTGTTAGCGCTCGAACTTGACCGTAATGGCAGTGTGTCGAAGAAGACCATGAAACTAGATCGGGAAGCGCAACTCACGAACAGCCTTTTGCAGGGACTCTACCCGGGTATCTGCGTGGCCACGGTAGATGTGCCCACGGAGCCGTTGGATCCATGCGAGCAGGCAGTGGTCGAGCAGGCGCTCACCAGAATCCAGGTCGATGGTATTCGCTACAGCCTGGTTGGAGCCAGCGGCAGTGCGAAGAGTGGCAAGTTCTACGCCGTCGAGAGCTCCTTCGAAAAGAAGCTTGCGGAGAGATTTCGATGCTCGCCGCAGGCAGCCATCACCTACTTCGGCATTTTGGTGTCCTCGTGCAAGGTGATTCTCGAGGAGACAGACTGCCGGCTGATGGTGGTGGATGACCGTGAACTGGGCACCAACGACTGTCGAGGATGGATCTCGCAGTCGTTGTTCAGCAAGCTCCAGAACAAGCACAAGGCCGAGCTCTTAGCCAAAGAGACGGAAAGACTGTTTGCGAACCGGATTGCAGAACGCCCCGATGAGCAATTGGATCTCCCGTTGACCGAGGATGAAGAGGCGGCGCTTGTGGAACAAGCAAAGCTCAGGATTCAAGGCAAGACGATTCGACCGCATCGCTTCTATCAGTTCCGCCTGGCATTCGATAGGACCCAGGCGAAAGGAGCGTTTAAGGTCATGGCAGATGAGGTCGCTCGGCATCTCGAAGCTGACATCATCCTGCCCAAATCGTGCGTGAAGCCCAAATACCAGGGAGGAGTGTTACGGACGATCCGGTCGCTGGTGGGCGATCGTCAGGCACACACCTTCCGCGGCCGGGTGATCGTCGGTTTCCGTGATGTCTCCCGCAATCTCGAGTTCAATTCGAGCTACACCCTGGTGGAACATGCGCCAGAGGACTCGATGGAGCTCGAGATCAAGCCGTACGCTCTTAGCCAGGTCGAGAAAGTACGGCAGGCGTTTGAGGACAACAACTTCACTGAGCTGTTCGGACTGCTGGGCACGCGGGAAAGCCAGAGCGTGCTCGAGCCCGGCGAACAACCGGATCCTGAGTACACCACGAACGAATACACGGTGGCGCAGGCAGCTCTGATCGCCGACGCTACTGGGTACATGCTGAAACACCCGTTCATCCAGCATCACCTCCAGCGGGTACTGCTCAAATGGGCGTACCGCCTTTGCACTAGTGGTGGCTTTCGTCTTCCCGGCTTTGCCCTCGCGGATGACGGCTACCTGCTGCTGCATGGAGGACACGCGGTCTCCGGCTCGGACTGGATTCCGAAAGCCGGCGCCATCGCGGCGACGCCATGCCGGCGTGGTCTGGTGGTGCGCTATCCCATCCGCATGAAGGAAGACCTGCTGCCGATAGAGAGCCTGTCGGCGCAGGACACGGTTCGCCTGCTGGAAGAGCACCTGAGGCAACGCGGGTGTCAACTGCCGGCGGAAGGTGTGGCCGCAATCGCCGCAGAACAGCTGCAATTGCGCGGCACGCTGATCCTTCACTCGCAAACCGCTGCGAGAAATGGTGGAGACTTCGACTTCGATATGGTCTGCCTAGTTGAGGACAACCGTTTTCCACGGTTCGTCCAAGACCGGTTTACCTATCAGGAACAGCACTCCGCCACCAAAACCAAGAACCCCAAGCCACCGAGCCCATGGTGGAACCTCCCTCAAGTTGCCATGCAGGCGCGTGGGAATCAGATCGGCGTCATTACTGATTTGAAGACCTCTTGTTTGGCAAAGGGGAGGCCAGACCTGGCCCGGGAGCTTGTGGACCAGCTACAGAACGCGCTCGATCAACTAAAGCATGGCACCCAGCCAGATCAGGAGGTGATACGCAACATCCGCAGCGACGTGCACCCAGCACCTTGGCTGAAGCTGAAACAGAAGCGCCGAATCGAAGACATGGACGAGCATCTCGAAGTCGATGCCAACGATAAGGTCGGAAAACTGTACAACTTTGCGCGTAAGGAACTGGGGCGGTTCTTCGGCACTACCGCTACCGCACCCCTCAGTGATTTCCGGGGAGTGATCGGAGGCCAGAGCTTCACCCCGGAGATCTATCAGGAGTGCTTCGTGGTCAACCGGTACTACGGGAACCGCGTAGGCGAAATCATGACGCGGCGCCAGCAGCTTCTGGCTGACCTGGAGAAAGCCAATGGCGAGATCGAGGCGAACAAGCAGGACGTCGCGGCTCGCAAGGAACTTTTCTTCCGGCGCAACCAGGCTTCCGCCGCCCTAAACGCGTACGAGAGGCGTGCGGGAGAAGAGCTGAAGGCGCTGGTCAACGCGCTCCAGAAATGGAGCAGCGGCAAGAACGGAACGCGATTGTCCTACCTGTCTGCCTTGCACGCGATTGTTTGCCGGGACAGACGGACCGCCCCGGATCCGAACATGGTGACGGGAACGGGCTCGATCGTGTTCTATAGCTTCCCGCAAGAAGTCGTCAATCAGATCGCGGAGCGCACCGGTGGCCGTCCGGTTACCGTCGAAATCCCCAGTCTGTGTGACGGCGAAGTGGAAATCGACGGTGAGGGGCGGATCTTCCTGGTCCAACCCTTCACCCAAGCCAATGGCCAGCTCCTCGAACGCCTGATCTTCGTTGCACAAGTAACGAAGACGGGGGAAGTGTTCACCGATCGAGATGAGAAAGGCACACCGATCGTCTTGGAGCGGGTCCGGCCGTTTCCAATTAAGGCGGGACGCGGTGACGTAAGCAACGGGAAAGTCATTTTTCCCGAAACCCAGCAGCGGCCACAACTCCCAACAAGGAAACGCGAGCCGTTGCAGCAACCCAACTAACAACCAACCGTCCAGGAGACTTCTCCCCCGAAGTCTCCTGGGCCGCACCCGGGAAAAAGGGGACCAAAGGAAAGGAACAAGCGAGGGAGTCATGAAAAGTCTAACCCTGAGTCTCGTATTGCTGGCAGCAGCGGTGATCCCGGTGGGTGCCCAGAAGATTGACACAGAAACCAGTGACCGTACCCGGATCGTACATCTGAAGACCGCGTTGAACCACTTGACGGTAATTGAAGTCAGTGAACCGGTCATGCAGGTAGCAGCCGGAAGTCCCGCGTTTAAGGTCGAGTGGCGCGAAAACAAGGTGTTCGTACAACCGACCGAGGCGGATGCATCCACGAATCTGTTTATCTGGACGGCGACCCAACGCATGAACTACGAACTGGAGCCTGCCGGGTCGATTGCGAACATGGATTTCGCCGTGGATCAGGGGCCCTCCGCCAGCGTGAACCCCTTTAAAACGTCGAGTGCAGCTCCGCCGACCCCGGCGCCACCGTCAATGACGGAATTGCTGCTCGCCACAAGACCGGTGCGGCTGCAGCCCTCGAAGCATCGCACCAACAAGCCGGTAGAGGTGTGGATCAGTGACCTCTATGAAAAAGATGGACGGGTGCTTGTCCGTTACGCCGTGCGCAACCACGGCACACAGCCGTACAGCGTGAACACGCCGGAGGTGTACCAGCTGGACGGCGTACGTTCCCCGCAGTCGCTTTATGGACTGGCCAACTCACAGCTCGGCGACGAACAAGCGGCAAAACTCAAGATCAAGCAGCAAACCCCGGTGCAAGTACTAGGCGGACAGGTACAGGCCTTGCGGATCGAGCCGGGCCAGGAAGGGGTTGGTGTGGTGACCCTGGAACTTGCCTCCAGCACGCAGCCCACGGTACTGCGCTTTGAGTTTCGCAACGCCGAACAGTCGGTAGATGGCGAGCAGGTTCCGATCGCAGCGTTCCTGGTCCGGTAGACATTGCGGGTCATGGCTCGCGTGCCGGAGCGGAGGTAGAGGCACATCAGAATGTCAAAGATGACAGCCCGACAAATCCATGCCGTGTTGCACCAGAACCTGTGTAGCCGCACGGACCTCGGCTTGCGCAAAGCTGTCGCGGATGGAGTGCTCGAGCCAGCCAATCCGTTTGAACGGCATGCAGCACGGCCGCCACGACGCTGGTTCGTCCTGTTTTGCCTGCTGGCAGTTCTGACAGTCGGTTGTTTCGTGTACTTCAACTCTTTCGCCGTAAGGCAGACTCGTATGGATCCACAACGGCTCGATGATTCGCAGCTGGATAAGGCGGTGCACTGATGCGGGAGTCGTACGCCGAACGCCAGCACCACCCGCCAGTCCTGGAGAGCATTGAGATTGTAGTTGCCTTCATGCTGATGGCAGTCGGCTGGTTCGCGTGGTACGTCGCCCGGGAACGCTACTACCTCACCAATAGTCAGATCGCCGAGTTAACGTCCTACCTGGCCATCGGATCACTAAGCATTCTCGGTTCCACCATACTGATTGCAACGCGACGTTCCCGGCGCGAGAAGCAATGGCCTCACCCGCCGATGGTAGTATCCCAAAAACGTGACGAACGGCTGACCGCTGACGCGTGGAAACAGGATGCCGTTGTCCTGGGTTACGACGTCCATGGCCAGCCGTGGCACTGGCCGGATCGGGTACGCGTCATGCAGGCTATCGTGTTGGGAATGACCGGTTCCGGAAAAACCACGCTATTAAAAAACATCATCACCCAGGACCTGGCGCGGGTTGTCGGTACGCCCGACGCTCCCCTCCGACTGCCGATGGTGATCTTCGATGGCAAGGGCGATCTTGAGTTCTTTTACGATCTTCTGCCGCACGTGCACCGGGCCGGGCGACTGCATCAGTTACGCGTCCTGAACCCCGCACGTCCGGATATCTCCGTTCGGTACAACCCGTTTTATTGCAATGACGAAGATTACATGTCTGTCGTCAACATGGTCTTTGGTTCCTTTAATCTGCATGACGAGTTCTTCGCCAAGCATCAGCTGAACTATCTGGCCGACATCGTGCGCGTGTTGGTGCACACGGGCCTGAAGTTCAACTTTTACGACGTGCTGGTGATGGCGATTGATGAACAAGTGCTGAAGGAGCAGGTCGACAGAGCGCGCAAGCGCATGGAACGCGACTCGTCCATTCCCGTCCAGCGGCGCTTGAATTTCGAGATGTCGGTCAAGAACCTGTACCAGTCGTTCGCGGACCGGGAGCGTGTGCCGAAGATCCAGGGGCTGCTCAACGAGTGCATGACGTTCCTGGATGACGAGCTGAGCGTAATCACTGGGCCCTACGAGGAGCTGCTGTCGCTTGACGAGGTGATCGAGCAGGAATTGATCCTGTTTGTCTCACTGAACGTAAACAAGAATACCGAACCCGTGCGCGCACTCGGCAAGATGTTGCTGCAGAATCTGCAACTGGTCGTGGGCAAGCGGTACCAAAGCGAGGAGCAGCGCCGGCGCACCGACCGGCCAATGTTCAGCGTGGTGCTGGACGAGTTTGCACCATTCGGATACCGCAACTTTGCGCAGATATTGCAGACCGCCCGCGGCACGCACACCGCTTTCCTGTTCTCGATGCAAAGTCTGCCGCAGCTTATGCAGGTCGGCAGGGGGTTCAAGGAGGACGTGACCTCGGCGCCGAATACCACCATGACGCTGCGCACACGCGACGAGGAGACTGCTCAGCACTTCCTGCGGGCATCGGCGGAACACACGGTGACACGCCGCAGTGTGTCAATGCACCGCTGGCGCATGTTTGGGTATGAGAAATACCAGGCGACCGACAGGGCTGTCGAGAGCGAAGACCGGGAGACGCGCGCACTCGACGAGCACATCAAGAATCTGCCAAAGGGCCAAATGGAAATACTGATGACCGACGACACGCGCGGGACGTTGCACCAATTGCTGCACGTGCGTCCGCCGCAGGACGTTACGGTCCCGAACTTTGAGCCGGAACTGTATCCGCGGCTGCGCCAGTCCCTGGCAGATTCCGCGGGCGCGAATCTGCGGTTCAAAACACCGGAGCTAGCCGCAGCGAATCGCTATCGCAGACGTGCTTAAAGAAGGTTCGCCGCCTATGAAACAAACGCTCATCATCGCGACACTGGCTGCGCTCTGGTTGATTGTCCTCGGTTCCGCCCTGGCGCAGCAACAGCCGCAGCCTCAGCGTGGACAGCAACGCCAACCACAGGCTCAATCCCAGGCGCAGCGCCAGGCACAGACCGCCAAACCGTTGTACCAGCGCCGTGACACCTGGTACGAGTTTTTGCTCAAGCAGTTCAATCCCGACAATCTCGACTACGGGTCATGGATCGAGCAACGACGCCAGGCATTTCTCGATGCCGGTGTGCGCAACCCATACTTCAGGTACAGCGCAGGCTTAACGATCACACTGCTTATTGCGGCGATGGTGTACACGAAACAACGAATCGATCATCGGCGTTCGATGTGGATTACCGCCGAGATGATGACAGATTTGTACAACCACGATGCGTATTCGCGGCAAGTCGCCCGCGACGCGATACAGAAGTACAACGACCATATCGAGCGCTGCAATCGCGCAATCGAAGCGGCGAACCACGGCATGTCCGTCCCCGAAACGGATTCCGATGCAGACCGCCTCAGGAGCGAGTTGCAGTCGGTCGCGGGAGAGCGGGATTCCTACAAGCGCGAGAGCGATCTGGCCAAACAGGATCTGGCGGAAAAGGAACGGCTGGTGGCGGGCATGTCTCTGCGGCTCGACGCGCTAGCGAAGAAGTCGGATGGAAATCGCAATGTTCCGAGTGCTGTCGATATGCGCACGGCCGATCAGAAACTCGTGCAGCACATCAACAACTTGCAGGAGCAACTGTACGCGGAACGCCGCGAGAATAAACGGCTCAAGGGTGAGTAGGAGCAATGTTGGTGACGGTCACGGGTTTCGGCAGCGTGTGGCGCCGGAGATTCCTCAAAAATCAAGATGATCCGCACCGCTTTGCCCATGGCGTCTATTACAACACCACCGGCGTCGAGATCGCAGGAACAATGCGGCAGCGGCCGAAGATCACCGGCTACGCACGTTTCCACTCATGTGGCGGATTCGATCCCCACCATACCTCTCGTATGATCGGGCGCGTGTTTGAATGCGCCGACCCTTGCGTCTGGCAGGGAGACAATAAACTCCTCTTTAAGCGTGCTTTGCGCGCACCAGAGAGTCCGGATGCCTTTCTGGTGATAGCGCGGCCCGAGTTGACCGGCCGGCTGGCGGTTGGCGGGACTTCCTGGCGATCGGCGGACACCTGGCTCATCGCGTTCAGCGAGTGCGGCAGCCAGCAGGAGGCGATGTTGTTGATGCCGGCGCACAGCTGGATACAAACCGAGCTGGGACGGTTTGTCTTGGAACCTGAAGCCAGCCGTCCATGGATAGCGCGGCTTGTATTGACTTCTGCGCAGCAGGAGTAAACCACGTGCGGTATCGAAAAGGGACCATCGCGCTCAGTGACACACAGGATTACCCGCTGCTGCGCCGCGTTCTGCACAGTGGTTTCGTTACACCGAATCAGTTGTATGAATTCATGCGACTGGAGTACTGTGCGTCGTCGCGCAACGCATTTGATAATCGGATACGACGGTTGCTGACACACGAGTTGCTTGAGCGGCGCGAGATCCCGAACATGAACCGCGGCGTGGTGTACTCGATATCGCGCGCCGGCGCATCGGAATTGATCGGCAAGGGAGAGTTCTTCTCCGGCTCCATGGACAAGGGCGAACCATCCAGCGGCGGCCACGTGCAGCACGCTCTGGAGCTGAATGACATCCACATTGCACTGAAGCGCACCGGTGTGCTCGTCCGCTGGACGCCGGAGTCTGACATCCGGTCGCGCAACGAATTCACCGAGATCGGGTACGTGAAGGACTATGACGCCGTGGTTGCGGTGCGCCTTGACGGCCACGAACACCGCTTCGCACTCGAATATGAGCGCACACCGAAAGCAAAACCGCGTTACCAGGCCATCCGAAAGCGGATTGAGGCGGAGACCGAGTTTCGCCACTTCCTATATCTCGTTCCAAATTATGACTTGCTACTGTTCCTGGTGAGAGCGTTTGAAGGCTGCCAGCGGCCGGTTTACTTCGGTCTACGGAAGGATTTTCTTGATGAAACCCTTGGACTTTCAGTGCAAAGCAATCACTCCCCAGTGTCCACCACGTTTCGCGGCGTGTTGACAGCAGGCTCCCTTCGTCCGAGCGGCAGGGGCGCACGCTCCGCCCAGGCTCCTCTTTTTACCTAATGGCGTGTGTTTGCGCTGGGATTGCCGTGGGATTGAAGTGAGTCGGCCTCCCGTAATGCGGGCTGATTTCTGTTGGTTAGCTCTTGACTATTGTCCGCCCCAGTTCGCCTTCGTGCGAAAAACGACCGATTGCATGTTGACGCGCGCGCGCGGTCCGGGCGTGCTGTTCCGGTGACGGAGCAAGCCTTTCTGTTGTGAGCTTGTCCGCGTTAGGTGTTCCGCAGCGTCGCAAAAGTGCGCGTGAGCGTTTGCGCAGCTTAGTGCGCCAGCGCGCGCGCGCCTACTTCAGCCGACGGTGTATCCACCGGTTCCGCTTTCGTGCGATCTCCATGGCTCGATCAAAAGTAGCGTTTGTTCTTAGGAAGCTGAAATTGCCGTCCCGTACGCGGTCTTCATTCTCAGGGAGTTTCACCAGGTCCCGGAAAATCAGCCGACAAGAATTCGCCGCGAGGGCATACCACCAGTCCATTAGCGGCTGAGGATGCCGAAGGTCGGCACCGTACTTGTCTGCATAATGATCGAACTCTGGGTCGTTCAGCATTGCTTGGCACATCAGTGCCCAGAGAAGCGGGCGCGCGCGCGGCATGTAGGCGTACCTATTCTGGCCCCGTTCGACGATGCATTGGACGAGGAGTCGTAACTTGAACTGCAGCTTGTAGCAGAGGCATATGGCACGAAAGTCGGCGGTGAGTCGTGAAGACGAAAATACCTGCTCGTACGATTTGTCGTTCTCAAAAACTTCGGTCATCCGACTCAGCTTGTCGATGCTGCCATCCGCGACAAGAAACGTCTGCGCTAGGCGCACCATCTCGACGGCCCCGCCGGTGTTTAACCCCTTTTCCTGGAGCTCTTCGTCGCTGAAGCGCTCGAAGGCGTTTTCCTGCCGCTCGTAAAACAGACATAATTCTTCGCGGAATCGGTTGGCCAACTGAAGCTGGATCATGTCGTTTGCGCGAAGGTTCCATGGCGCAACCGGATTCTGCCGGTTATTACAGATAGTCACGGTCGTGACGAAATCCTGACCGCTCTGTGCAATGATTTTGCACATTACCTTGATAGCATCAAGCTTGTCGGCAGCTTGTGCGAGAATCGCAGCGTCCTTATGGGAATTGATGAATGCGTCAAAAGAACCGAGGGTCTGAGCTCCATTGAGAAGGCGAGGCTCAGTGATTCGATAGTTGCCTTCCGATCCTTCGATCATTTCGGCAAATAGCGTGACGCCGTTGTGGTTAAACGCGAATACCGCCGGGTCAACCTTTCTGGTGATAACGATTTCCTCAAACGCCTTGAGTAGTCGGCGGTTTACCGCGGTCTCTTGGCCCGGCTTTTTGCCGGATAGAAGAAAACGGATATTGCGGTCGAGGAACCGTTCTTTCATGGCGCCATACATGGCGTGGAGGTCACGTAACCTTACGAAGCCGAGATGCATCTTCTGGCCATCGGGGCCAAGGTACGAAAGGTCGCCCGACATGCTCAGGTCGAAGGACAGAGGGGTATATAGTTCTTCACGTCCTCGCTTCAGAGTTGAACGGAAACGGACGATGATGGGGACTGCTCTGCCGAAATAGGCCTGAGTCAGATAGGAACGACTCTGTAGATCTTCCCGGAGCTTCTGCAAGGCTTCATTCTCTTGGGCTTTATCCGGGTCGCCAGTGAAGATGAACTCCAGGTACACCGTGTCAATGATGTTGCGCAACTCATACAGCTTGGATTTAATCTCTCGCAATATAGGGTTTTCGGCCTGCTGGGTCTTTGCATCAAACACGCGCGCCAAGCCCGCAGTGATGAGCCGCTGCATCGACCCGATGAACTGATCTGCAGACTTCGAGAATTTGAATTGAAACAAGTGAAGATTTCTTGTCTGCCGATCAACGTGGTAGCCGTCAATGCCAAAGTCATTGCCACCGTAGGCAATCTGTTCGCAGGCCTCCTCGCGAGAAAGCTTGAATTCCTTCTCCAAAAAAAGAAGGCCAAAGTAGTCGTTGTCCACTCCGCCCCTCCGTCCCTTCAGTTCGCTGGCGACCTGCGCGACTTGGCCTTCGGTGATTGCCATGTACTCACTCTCCTGGGAAGCTGAATGAGCCGATTATACGGTGCCTGCCATTATTGCAGGAGCACCCCTGGACAGTCGTTATTGCACCAGATTCCAACAATCCTAAGTCCCTGGTTTGACCGCCGCGCCCTTGGCCCAACGGTCATCGAACCTGGAGGCGTATGGCTCGCTAAAGTCCGCGCAGGCCGTACGCATCGGCCGCGCAGATCCCCTTTGCCTCCATCCTCGTTTCATGGGCGGCAACGAGTTTTATAGGCGGCAAGAGCAGGCCCTAACCGGTCAGGGCGGTTGCGCGGCGAGAACCCAACTTGTTTGGCATCTTGGTCTTCAACGACAAATCCACGGGCGGAACAGCCCGGAAAGGACAATGCAATGTTTGGTCGAATGATGGTTACGCCAATCGTTCAGGTAAACCCCGATTCCAATCTGGAAACAGCGGTAGCCGCCCTGCTGAAAGCGGCGGATACGCCAGAGCTCGTCCGCTGGATTGAATTTCCGGCCTCGGTCTTGCTGTTCTTGTTGGTGCCGGGAGATCCGGAATCCGGCGCAGTCTATGTCCTGGACCGGAAAAAGGGCACCTGGTACGCCGTCGATTTCGAGGATGAGCAGTACGGCGGCTACAGCATCGCACAGCTCGAAATGCTCCTCAATGAATGCAGCTTCCTTGGCCTGGTCGAGCGGCCGGGGCTGTTGCGGACAGGTCTGCGCTGGGTCCTGTTGCCGGGACAGATGCCCGAAGCACGGGCTTGACCCGCGTTTGACAGAAACAATATTCCGAGTTAACTACCGACACCCACATTGCTCCGGGTGTGGAAGAAGAGCGGTGGGGAGTGCGTCATCGCTAGTCAGAAAAGGAGGTGACCGTCCATGGCGCTGGCATTAAAGGGGAGTCGGCAGGTCGTCAACGATTACCTGCGGTTGTTCGTCAACCGCCGCGCGTACACGTTGCAGTCAATGCGCCCGCATCCGGAAAGCGGGCGGCACTACTACTTCCAGCCGAAAGAGAAGGCGACTGGGGTACCGCTGATGTTGACGGAAGAAACCATCCGCCAGCACCTGGAAGGTGAAATCACGGTAGGCCTCTATGCCATCAATCCATCCACGCAGCGCTGCAAATGGGTGGCCATCGACGCCGACTACAAGAGCGCGATGGAGGACCTGTTGAAGCTGCAGTACCACCTCTGGCAGGACAAGGTGGAGCCGGCACTGGAGATGAGCAAACGCGGCGGCCATCTTTGGATCTTCCTGGCGGCGCCGCTGCTGGCCAAGGAGTGCCGGATCTACATCTACAATCTGGCTCTGAAGCTCGGGGTGCCGGTGAAAGGTTCGGGGCTGGCGGATGGAATTGAGGTTTTCCCCAAACATGACGCGATCGGCGCCGGCGAGTTTGGCAATGCGATCCGGGGACCTCTGGGGATCCACCGGGGCGCCGCTCGCCGCTTCTGGTTCTACGGCGCCGATTACACGCTGGACGCGCAAATGGCTTACCTGAACCGTTTGCGAAAGGTAACAGAAGAGGAGCTGCAACGGTTCATTGCAGGTAAGGAAATGCCTCCGGGTATTTCTGCGCCACGCCCGGAGCGCACCGCGCCGAGGCAATTTCCGGGGGGAGGGGTACGGTCAGAGTTTCGCATCCTGGAGCACGTGGGGAAGGTACGAAAGGTTGGGCGGAACTACGTGGCACGCTGCCCAGCCTGTGCGGAGGCGGGCCACGACCGCGGTGGCGACAACCTGGCAATCCTGATCCAAGACCCTCGCTTTTACAAATGTTGGGCTGGTTGCACGAAGGAGATGATCCGGGCCGCCCTCGGTCACCCAATTCGCCGACAGCAGACGGCATAGTGAGAAAGAGAGCGTTCATCCATGAAACAGAACCGGTTCACAGGGGCAATGGGGCTGAGGTTGTCGCGGCAGGCGTTACGGGTACTGAAGGATCGCGGGATCTTTGCGTACTCGCCTGTAAGTCTCCAACACCAGCATCTGGCCAACCGCTATGTGGTGCGCGGCCTGGAATCTGGTGGTGCCGTGGGCGATGTCGGCCGCTACCTGACCTTCGCTGCAGAGAACGGCCAGCCAATCGAGTACCTGCATCCCGTGGAGGCGATCGGGGTGAATGGGGTCCACGCGGTTGTGGTAGCGCCAGCCGTGGTGCGAATTGACATGCTCCGTAAGGGACGGACCTACGAACTCCTGATCACACAGCATGGGCCGAGCAAGGTCGCGAATGGCCAGCGGCCACAACTGGAAACAAATATCCTGTTTCGCGGCATTCACGGCCGCCTGGAGTTGGACCTATCAGGGAAAGACAAGAGCCAAGCTGGCGCGGTAATGCCGACGTTCTATTCGCCTGCCGGTGAGGAAATCTCCATACCCAAACGGTTCGACCAAGCGGTTCGCTCAATTACGAGAGCGGTAAATTGCAGCGGCTGCTTTCATTGTCACTATGTGCGAGCGCCGCAGAAAGAAGATATCGCTCCAAGGAGTGGTTTCACAAAGAAGCAGGCGCGCACGGCGGGCGGATCGCCCACTTTCGATCACGCGGTTGAGGCCCCAGAACACGCGGCTAGCCCTGCGGTACCAACCGGCCCGGACTTGCCTGCCGAAGCAACACCATCCGCCGAGGTGGCGTGAAGCAAGGAGAAGAGGCCCATGCAGGAAAGGCTCAAAAGATACTCGCTGGTCCTCTGCTTGTTCGTGTTTCTGTTCGTTGTCATCGGGGGCGGCATTCACCTGAATCCAGGTGGCGCCTTCGCTGCCGCCCTGTCGGGCACTCCGCTCGTGATCTTTGCCTTTAATCGCTGGTCCAGTGCCAAATTCCGGCAAGAACATGCGCGCCCGATCTCCAATGAAAGAGAGAGCGCTCTACCTCAATGATCCCTTTGCGAGAACGTTATGCGCTTCCTACTCCGGCTACTGCTGTTGCTCGCCCTTGCCTCCTGCTTGTTCAGCCACTACGGGCTGTGGATCCGGCAAAAGATTCCAGGTGCGTATTCGGCCGGCAGTCAAGAACTCCTGAGTCGTCTCCCGGCTCTTGCCGACAGTCCTGTCTACAGCCAGCCAGGAAAATCGCTCTACCGGCCAGGATTCTTGCCGCGCCGTGACCTAACACCGGGAGCGATAGATCCGCGGATTACTCAACGCAACATTGGAAGCACGATCTGCCGGCGAGGCTACGCGGCGACTGTCAGGCCGCCATTCGCGTACACAAATGCGATGAAACACCGGCTAATGCGGGTTTATGGAGCTACGGGCGCTATCCACGATTACGAGCTGGACCACCTTATACCGCTGGAACTCGGTGGCTGTCCCGACTGCAAAACCAACCTCTGGCCGCAACCCAGAAACGTCTTTCCAGGTGCGCGTGAAAAAGACGAGGTCGAAGACTACCTGCACCACGAAGTCTGTTCTCGCGCGATGCCCCTGGCAGAGGCACAACGAGAAATCGCGTCCGATTGGTATGCGGTCTACAAAAGGATCCACAGGCAGAGGGCGACGCGGCGCAATGAAGGAAAGGAATGACAGCCAGCGCGAGTCGCCTTCTGTTGCGGCCCGACCGCGCCCGCTGTAGCCGATCATGGTCGATGGGAATGAGGTGTGGGATGTCAGCAGCAGACCAGGTCATCTCGATTGATGAACACGGCGGCACAACATTGGAAGGCACAGCGACGCCCGCGGCGGCAAAGAATGAGAGTGCAGGCACAGAATCTGTGCGCGCGGTGCGCCGGCGGCTACCGGATGAACGGCGGGCAATCACCCACCACTTCTCCATTGCGGGTCAGGAGGGATATCTCACAGTTGGGGTCTACGACGACGGCTTGCCTGGTGAGATCTTCATCACGATGTCGAAGGAGGGCTCGACGGTTTCCGGTCTCATGGATTCCTTCGCAACGGCGGTCTCGCTCGCTTTGCAGTATGGCGTGCCGCTCCAGGTGCTCTGTAACAAGTTCAGCCACATGCGCTTCGAGCCCAGCGGCTGGTCGGGCAATCCGAAGATCGGGTACGCCAAATCGCTCATGGACTACATCGCCCGGTGGCTTGAACTGAAGTTCCTGAAGAATGAGCAAGGACAATTATTCGAGCCCCTTGCGACGCCGACTCAGGCGACACCGCCTCCAAATGGCAAGGGTGTGGTTGAAGCGCTCGGTGAATTAGTCCAACTCGGAGATGCGCCTACATGCAACGCCTGCGGCTCGCTCATGGTGCGAAGTGGTTCCTGCTACCGGTGCATGACCTGCGGGAGCACAAGCGGGTGCTCCTGATTGCAGGAAGACTCCCCGAGCACCGCCGGTTCAACCGCACAACTCCCTTGCTCTCAAATGCCCATTTTGCCTGGGCATGAAGAGTAAGGAGAATCCGGTTCTTATAGTGGAGATGCAGGTTGAGAAGGAATGTGGCAACGGAGTGGGGATGAAATCCAACTGGCTTGAAGTCGACAGGGATGGGTTCAGAAAGATTCTGGCGCGGAGAGGAAAAGAGTTCGTCCTGTTTGAGCTTCTATCGAATGCTTGGGACGAGGATGCGACGCTCGTCACTGCCACCCTCAGCCGGCCTGAGCACGGCTGTTCCGTGCTGACGGTGACAGATGACTCGCCTGCGGGATGGAGGGATTTGCGAGATGCGTATGTGCTCTTCGCCGAGTCGTACAAGAAAAGCGCGGCCGGCAAACGCGGCCGGTTCAATGCCGGCGAGAAGAGCGTCCTAGCCCTCTGCACAGAGGCGCAGATCACGACGACAACCGGCCAAATCCGATTCAACGCGGACGGCACGCGCACGAAGGGGAGGGCCAAGCGCGAATCCGGCAGCCAGTTCATGGGAACTCTCAGGCTCACCTTGGCAGAGTACGAGCACATTGCCGGGGCGGCACGCCTGCTCATCCCGCCTGTGCGGACGATCTTCAACGGGTCTGAAATCCCCCCGCGCGCCCCGGTGAAAAAGTTCGAAGAAACGCTGCCGACCGTGAAGGCAGACACGGAGGGCATGCTGCGAAGCACGGCACGGAAAACCGATGTGCGCGTGCATGATACGCTGCCCGGCGAAACCGCGATGCTCTACGAGATGGGCGTACCGGTAGTCGAGACGGGCGACCGCTGGCACGTTGACGTGCAGCAGAAATGCCCCCTGAACGCGGACAGGGACAATGTGACTCCGGCATACCTGAGGTTGATCCGTGTCGCAGTGCTCAACAAGATGAACGCGGTGATTGGCGAGCAGGATGCCAACGCGCTGTGGGTGCGGCAAGCGGCCAGCGATCCCAAGTGCAGCACGGAGGCGATCAGCCGCGTGCTGGACCTCCGCTTCGGCCAGAACCGTGTGGGCTACGACCCCAGTGACGTGGGCAGCAATCGCGAGGCGGCTTCCCGCGACTACGTGGTGGTCTCAGGCGGCAGCCTCAGCGCCGGGGAGTGGGAGAACGCCAGGAGGGCTGGGGCGATCACGCCTGCCGGTGCGCTGTTCCCCACGGACCTGAAAGGAAAGACACCGGACAAGGTCTACTCCTGCGACGAGTGGACCCCGGAGATGGAGCGGTACGCCGAGGTTGTTGAGCGGTTGTCGCAGCGTTTGATCGGCAGGCGCGTCAAAGTGAGGTACATCAAGGACCGGCAGATCGTGTGCGGGACATTCAACCACGCAAGCGGAGCGATGACGGTCAACCTAGCCAAGCACGCGCTGAACGACCCGCTGGGAAACTACGGCCTCATGCTGCATGAATTGGCACACAACGTTGTGCGGTCCAACGACCACCTGTGCCACCAGTTTTATGAGAGTGTGACGGAGCTTGGAGCGAAGCTGACGCTGCTTGCCTTGGAGGAGCCGGAGATCGTCAGGGGACATGGTCCCAAGTAGTGCATGACGCGCGAACTGGCAAGGATTGAGGCGTTGTAGCCCAACCTTGTCCGCCGCCAGTCCGCAGGCACTTCGGCGCACCCACCTTTCACAACCTCGACAAGGAGTAACAGCCCATGCAGATGGTTCTGCTGATCGGATATTTGGGCCGCGACCCTGAGGTCAAGTACAGCCAACAGGGCACAGCCATTGCGCAGTTTTCCGTCGCGACCACCGAACGGTGGAAGGACAAAAGCGGCGAACTGCAGGAGCACACGGAGTGGTTCGCCATAAAGGCTTTCGGCCGCCGGGCCGAGGTGGTCGGCGAATACCTCCACAAAGGCAGCCGCGTCTACGTCGAAGGCCGCAAGCGCACCGAGTCTTGGGACGACAAACAGACAGGCGGCAAGCACTATCGGGATCTCGTCTACGTCGACAGGCTCGAGTTTCTCGACTCCAAGGGCAATAGCGACGCGAACGGGAATGGGCATCGCCAGTCCGCTGACAGCGCCAGCGACGAGACGACGATCACCGATAGCGACATCCCGTTCTGACGGCCATCGACACTGCCCCACCAATTCAGAGCCGGCCGCAAGCCGGCTCTCGCCCCATTCGCCTCACAACTCAGCCTGCAGGAAGCGCCTGGCTTCTGGAGGAGGAACTCTCCAATGTCTAACGAAAATGCTCCAACACTCCCGGCCGAACGGGATGTCAAGAATCTCCTCGAAGAACTCGCAGTCCCATTTCCACCGCATCAGATCCTGTGGCGCGTCACGAACACCTCGAACGACAAGAAACGCGGGCAGATCGTAGCTTACGCCGACCCACGCGCCTACTCCGATCGGCTGAATGCACTCTTCTCTCCTCAGGGTTGGACGCGCGACTACAAGGTCGAGACGATGAACAATATTACCCGCGTAAAGAAGGGTGAGACCATCGTCAGCGGCAAGGTGCTGGTTACCTGCACGGTCACCATCGTCTGTATTGGCGCGCACGCCGGCACGGGAGAAGAGTGGGCAGACGATGATAACGGCATGACGTCGGCTGACGCGCAGGCCTTCAAGCGGGCATGCTCCTGCTTCGGGCTCGGCCGCTACTTCTACGATTTCAAGGCTCCCTGGGTGGATCTCGACCAGCACCGGCAGCCGGTGAAAACGCCAACTTTGCCGGCTTGGGCGATCCCGGAGAACTGGCGCAAAGGAATGCGAGCTCCGGAGAAGAACGACAATGGCAACTGCGCTTCGGCGCCCAACGGCGCGCGTCCGAACAGCACGGCCGACGGCAATGGCCGGAGCGGCGTCACCGGGAAGAGTGCGATCCCGAACGGCGCCAGCAATGGCCATAACGACAATGGACACGGCACCGGGGACGCTAACGGAGGCGACAGCGCCGATCTCGATGCGCGCATCCTGGGCATGGAAAAGGCCGTCGGCACGGCGTTCTACCGCAACATCCTGCGCGAGTATTGCCGCGTCAACCAGCCGAAGTTGATCCGCGACATAGCCGTCAAACAGAAAGTCCTGCGCATGCTGGAATCGGCTACGCGCGGCTTTGACCGCCTGGAGGCAGTGACGAAGCGTCTGGAGCCGAACACCGTCGCTGCTCTCCTGGCGAAGCTGCAGGCCCCGGCACTCAACGAAATCGCGGATATGAAGACCTTGGAGCACGTCGTCTTCGGCCTGGAAGGACTCGCCGGTCCCAATCAACACAACGCAGCGTAGTTGCTGCTCTCCAGTACGGGGAGGCGCTCGGACTCGTGTGTCTCCCCGTTCTGCGAAAGGTTTAAAGATGGCATTCACACCAGGAACGACCGCCGAAACTTCCACTCTGTTTGAAATCGACACAGAACTGGAAGCAGCATTTGACGCGGCGAGCCAGGAGCAGGAACAAACAGGCACGATCAGCGAACAAACCCAACAGCGTTGCATCGAGCTTTTCGCTGAGCTGGGCAAGAAGGTCGATCGAATTGCGCGCTACGTGCGGGCGACGGAACTGAAGGCGAGAGCAGCCAAAGAAGAGGCAACGCGCCTGACAGCTCGACAGAGGGCTGCGGAGAACCGTGTGGAGCAAGTGAAAAGCATGCTCGCTTTTTTCATGCACGTGCGCGGACTCAGGCGGCTCGAAGGGGAACTAAACACGATCCGGCTCCAGAAGAATGGGCAAGCCTCGCTACAACTGAACCCGCTGGCGCTGCCCGGCGAGTACAACCAGACGACGATTACGCTCCCACAGCAGGAGTGGGTGCTCGCCCTGGAGTCGATCACGTCTCCGGAGTTGAGGAAGAAGCTGGGAACCGCAGTTACGAAGATCGAGCCAAACAAGGAACTGCTCCGCGAACATCTGCAGTCAGGCAAAGAGGTAGCTGGTGCAGCGCTCGTAAAAGGAGAACATGTGCGCTTCGACTGAATAGAACTGGTTTCGCTTTGGCATTCGTGATCACGGTCTCGTGTTGGCTTGATCCGGCTGACTGTCACATAAACCGCTGCAGTTACGGCAACCGCGAGCGTCAGAGTGATCCCCACCCTGTCTCCTTCGGGCTTGCGAACCGTCCACTCCTGCAACATCAACGCCGCTCCAGCCCAACAACAAAAAGGGGGGCTTGCCGTGTCAGTAAGAGCAATCGAGCACGTGTCCCGCCTTCGGGGCGGCTCCCAGGCGCAAGTTATGCTGGCCGATGATGGGAACAAATATGTCGTCAAGTTCTTGGGAAACCCGCAGCATAACCGGGTGCTGGCCAACGAGTATTTGGCCTGCCGGTTGGCACAAATGATCGGATTGAGCGTGCCGGAACCGGCCATTATCCACGTCGACGAAGAGACAATTCGTGAACAGCTAATCACGTTTACACTGGGTAATCTCGCTGTTGCTCCGCATCCCGGTCCTCAGTTCGGCTCCCTCCTAGTGACAGATGGCGTGGTCTGCGATTGGGCGCCTCCCTCCATGTTAGGGCGCACCAGGAACAGGAAAGAGTTTTCCGGCATACTGGCCTTTGACAAGTGGACTGGTAATGCCGATGGCCGGCAAGTCATATTCCACAAAGGTCAGCATCAGCGCCACCGCACCGCAACGTTCATCGATTTCGGGTACTGCTTCAATGCCGGCGAATGGAGTTTCCCCGACTCCTCGCTCCGCGGTGTGTACGCCCTCAATGAGGTCTATGAGTGGATCGAATCGTGGGACGACTTTGCCCCCTGGCTTGGGCGGATCGAGGGATTCTCTGCCAGGCAGTTGCAGAAGGTCGCGGACGAAATCCCCTGCGAGTGGTATGGCAAGCGTCCAGAGCTGGAATGCCTTCTACACCGCTTGCTGGAGCGACGCGGCATTGTTCGTCAGGTGATCGAAGATTTCAGGACATCAAGCAGAAACCCTTTCCCCAATTGGAGTATGACCGCAGCAATACCCTCCGTTGCAACTGCAACCGCGAGCGGAGACTTGTCGGCGATGTGAGCCCTGGGAATTCATAAGGCCAGCGCCGTCGACATCACTCTTCTTTTTTTCTTCAGTGCGTACCCGGAGCCAGAAATGTCCCGCCCGTTTTCCAGATTAAAACTGGGTTACTACCCGTTGCCAATTGAAGAGGCCCGCAACATCCATGCGCTCTTAATTTCCTCCGGACCGTACGCTGCGATTGACCCTTGCGCCGGCGACGGCACCGCACTGCTTGAAGTCACCAGGGGCACAGGCGCCTATCTGGCAGCGATCGAGCTCGATGCAGATCGCGCCGCCGCCGCACAGAAAGGGATCCCGACCGTGCACGGCAGTGCATTCGAGTGCCGGGTGCAATCTGAAACCTGCTCGCTCCTTTACCTCAATCCGCCCTACGACTGCGAACTGGGGCCACACAGCAATCAGCGCATGGAATTGGTATTCCTCGACCATTGCTATCGGTGGTTGATGACTGAAGGCGTGGTGGTATTCGTGATTCCCACGACTGCACTCGGCCCCTGTGCACGTCTGCTCGCCAGCCAGTTTGATCGGCTCAGCGTGTTTCGACTCGAACACCCGGAATCGGTGCGGTTCAAGCAGGTGGTGGTGTTCGGCACGCGTAAGAAGCCGCATCTCCGCGGAGATCCAAAAGGAGCGGATATTCTGGTGCGCGCTGGCTACCACCCGAATGACATCCCTGCGCTCAATTCAGAGATTGCGGAACGCTATGCTCTCCCGCCGTCTTCACAAGTGTCGATCAACTACTCGGGGCTGCCGCTAGACGCGGTAGAGGATGCCCTGCAACGCTCGGCCGCCATGCAAAATGCTCGCGGCATCCTGGTTCGCAAGCACCAGAAGATGAAGGGCCGACCGGTGACGCCGCTCCACAAAGGCCACGTTGGGCTCCTGGCTTGCAGTGGCATGCTCAACGGCTTCTTCGGCGAAGGCGAGTCACGCCATATCGCTCACTGGCGCTCGGTGAAGTACGTTGACGAGTTCCATGAGGAAGGGGAAGACGAGGGCGAGACCATCATTCGCAAGCGCGAACGCTTCAGCCACGAGCTGACGCTGGCGTTTGAAGATGGCCGGATCCTCGAGCTGAAAGAAACCAAGGAGGGCGGCAAGTGTGATGAAAAATGCGCATGAGCGGTTCGGCAAACTCGCCTATGTGCGCCGCACGGAGAAAACCACGACGAATATTCGAGTCTTTCTCGATGCCTTTGTCGGAGAAGTGGAACGTAAGGCCCACCTGGTTTCAGTCGTGGCCGGCGATGTCGAGATTGGCGCTCTAATAGCCGCGTTCGCCAATGGCGACGCTTTCACGGTGATTGATCCAGCAGGCAAAGAGACCATCGTCACGCTTGGGGAGAAGCCGCTTTGTTTCCGCGGCTCAATTATGGTTCCCGGCCGGAAGCGTCCCCTACGCCACCTGGTGAGCTGCTCGCAGGAACTGGCGGACGCGGCCGCGGAGCGAAAACTCTTGCTCGCGAGTGATGACCAAGTGTTTATCTGGTCCTCTCTGGTGCGCCATTATGGCCTACCGGCAACCCCGGAGTGGGGGCCGTGGATGATTGCGCAGCTCGAGAAACATAAGCGTATCCAGCCTCTGCCGGGATTCGGATACCACGGAGTCGCCGTTAAGGCGACGCGCAAACAATTACTGGCGCTGCTCTCGAAAGGGCTGCGGAGTCGGCAGCTACTCTTTCCACCCCACAATGTTGCTGTCGAATGGCCTGAAATGCAGCTGAGCAAGAAGATCGCCTGAACCGATCATCGTTTCAACCTCTCCTTCCGGCGCAGACCAGAACACCCCAGAGAGCACCCCAATTCAGAAACGGAAAGATTCCCATGAGCGCCTTGGATAGCGTACTCGCAGACCTCATTGAGGCAGACCGCGAGTGCTCGTATGTGACCGTAAAACGAGAGCCCCTTGAAGAACTTATTGATGACTGGACGCGCCGGGGTGATCAGGTCTCTCTACTGTGCAGTCTGCTGCCGCGTCTTCGACACGAACTCGCGCAGGCTTGGAACGCGCGAGCACTTGATCAGTTTTTGCCAGTTAACGCCTCGCAGGAACTCACATTGCTCGCACTCGATGAAGCCATCGCAGAATCGGCTTCGGTGATTGCCCACCACCGGCACGCTGTCCGGCGGGAGCTTGCGGCACGGCTCAAGCAGGTGTTGCGCTCGGCGATCGCTGATGTGGGTGTGCATGTCACTGATGCCTTGCTCGCGAATAAGACGGAGTTAGCCGAGCGGCTTGAGTCGGACCGTCAGACGGTGCGCATTGTAATCAGCACCATTGACGCGGTAGTTACCCGGCTGCTACAGGATGAGATGATTGCCGCATCGATCAGCAAAGGCTAGAAGGCGACATGCTGTGTCGAAGTCTTGATTCGGGTGGACTTCCAACGCCTGCTTAGGCCGCCTTCGCCTTTCTCTTCATCTTCCCTTGCGCCCAGCGCTTCTTCATGAGTTCCGATAGGCGCTTCCGGCCAGCCGCAGTCATGCGACCACGACGCCGTCGCTTTGGGGTGGTCGATAGAGAGCGCTTGATGCCATCATTGCTAATTGCTTCGAGAGCGGCAACAGCTCGGGTTATGCGGCTTTGTTCGCCACGAAGTTCCGCAAGAATGCGTTTCACATCCATAGGTTCTCCTCGATGACGATCCTAACAGCGGATCATCCTCGGGTTCAAGGAAAGCTGCACTAGCGAGAGCCTACTCTGACGGGCTGGGCGCAGGCCACCTACCGAACCAGCGGCAGCCCCCAGAAGCGAGAGGATGCCTTAAACCCTGCCTTGCCGTGCGTATTGCCCATCGCGTCGCCACCGACTTCCACGTCGTTCACTCCACCTACTCGACTCGTGAGCGGAGAATCCATGCAGAACCTCGAAACCATTCACGATTATCTCCGACTCAACGCCGCCGAACTCGGAGAACGAATCCTGTCATCGTATCCCGCGCTGCATGCGGCCGATGATGAACCGTCACCGTTACTCTCCCAGATGTTGCGTCGCCCTTATCCCGCACAGGCGTTGGCCATCATGGGTGTGAGCAAGCGTTGGCAGCGGGCGCGCAATGCCAACGTGGTGGCCGAGTGCGGCTCCGGCAAGACGCTCATCGCGCTCGGCACCATGTTGGTGCTTAGCGCGGGGAGGCCGTTTTCCGGCTTGGTCATGGCCCCACCACACTTGGTCGAGAAGTGGGCCCGTGAAAGCTTCCTCACTCTCCCGCGCGTCCGGGTATTCCTGATCGACGACATGCGCAACGGCGGCGATCCGAAAGAGCCGCATGGAATCAACGAAGTGCGCCTGCGCCGTGACGAGATCGTGCGCGAAGGAATCCACACGACATTATCGGCGCTACGGCGCCTGGGCCGCTCTTGCTGGCGAAAGCTCTGCCCGGAAACTTCCGTCTTCTGCGTTGGCCGAGAAAAAGCCAAGCTCTCCTATTTTTGGAAGCACTGCTATGGCAGAAGCAGCTCCGGGAAATACTGCGGCGCGCTTACCAATCCGGATACGGGTTGCCCCATTGATACCGATGGAATCCGTCTGGCCCTGCAGGATTTCGAGAAAAACCGCCTGCACGAAATCGTGGAGAACCCGAAAAGTGGGACAACGAAGTACTCCGCACTCTGGCAAGCCGACCGCAACAAAATTGCCCGCATGGCGCCCGTGGAATACATGGGCCGCTACATGCATGAGTGGTGGGACTACGCGATTGCCGATGAAATCCACCAGCTCGCAGGCGACACCGCTCAAGGCAATGCCCTCGGCGTCCTGGCACGTGCAGCCAAACGCTTTCTCGGCCTGACCGGCACACTGCTGTCGGGATATGCCGATGACCTCTTCAACACACTGTTTCGCACTGACGCCCGGACCATGGTCGAGGACGGCTACGAATGGGGTTCAGCCGGCAGAGAACGCTTTACGCGCGATTACGGCGTGATCGAGACCATCGAGCGCATTACCGCTGAAGACAACGCTTGTTCCAAGAAAACCAAGAAAGTGGTCACCATCCGACGCAAGCCCGGCGCCTCGCCGCTGCTGTTCGGCAAGTACCTGATGGACCACTGCGCGTTCATCGGGCTGGAGGATATCTCCGACGGCCTGCCCAGCTACCGCGAGGACGTTATCCCGGTCGCGATGGAGAAGCCACTCAAGAGCGCATATGAGGAGCTGGAGACGGAAATCACGGCGTGTCTCCGGGAGCACCGCGGCAACAGCAGCGTACTCGGCACCATGCTGAACGCACTGTTGGCGTGGCCAGACCACCCCTTTGGTTTCGGCACGCTTTATGGGTCGGAGTTCAACCCAGAGACCAAGTGCCGCGAACGGTTCGTCATCGCCGAGACGGTGGACTTGGACGAGAACGAGACCTATGCCAAAGAGCAAGCGCTGATCGGAGAAGTCAAGGCGCAGCTTGCTCGCGGCCGTAAATGCCAGATTTACGCCGTCTACACCACCAAGTACGACGTGATCTCGCGGCTGGAAGGGCTGTTGCGCGCCGAGGGCATTCGCGTAGCGGTATTACGGGCTAGCGTTCCAACGCAGAAGCGAGAAGCCTGGTATCGCGAGCAACTGCGTCGGGGGATCGACGTGGTGCTCTGCCATCCCAAAATCGTCGAAACGGGGCTCGACCTGCTGGACTTTCCCACGATCCTGTTTCACGAGACTGGGTACTCGCTGCACACCTTGCGGCAGGCGAGCCGCCGCTCATGGCGTATCGGACAGAGGCGGCCGGTGGAGGTGAAGTTCTTCGCCTACAAGGACACGATGCAGGAAGTCTGTCTGCGGCTGATGGGCAAGAAACTGCTTGTCGCCCTCGCCATGGAAGGCAAGTTCGCCTCCGAAGGCTTACAGGCGATCGACGGAGACGACGACATGCTGACGGCGATGGCACGCGAGCTGGTTGAGAATAAGGGGATTGGCGAATCTGCCGACAGCGTGTGGCGCAGCCTTGGTCAACTGCGGCCCTCGGTGCCAATGACGATAGAGGAGGAACCCCCGAATGATCCGACCGAGCATGTTGAAGTCGAGGTGCCTGCGATGTTGCCCTTAACCGCAGAACCGGTTCCCTATACTGCCATCTTTGAAGCGGCCAGTCTGCCGCACCGGCCTTCGCGCAAAGCCACGGCGCCCGGCCAACTCTCGCTCTTCTGACAGCCACCCACCCCGTGCCTGCGAAGTGAGGCCGCCCCTTACCGAACTCAGGTGTTCTGCCACGAACTGTCGCTAGCGGATCCAAGTTGGCCGCCAGGGCCGGATGCCCTCCAAACCGGTCATAAAACACCCATCGAAAGGAACCAGTACACCATGTCGCTACCAGCAGTTGCTCAACTCCCTCCACCCGATAACATGCGCATCCGCGCCCTGATCAAGTCGCTGGCCAGCGGCATGATCGTCCCCATAGAGTTCGCGGAACGCATCTATAAAATTGGGAACGAGTCGTGCCACCGAGCAATGGAGGCTCTCGCAGATTCGCAACCTGAAGAGCCACTCGATCTCTCTGAGGTGGAGAAAATTACCATCAACAAGGCGCTGGCAAAGTGCAAGGGAGACAAACTCGAAGCCGCCCGACTCCTCGGCATTGGCAAGACCACGCTCTATCGTAAGACCGCGGCTTACGGCATCGAGCCGCTGCATACATTGATTTGTCCCTCATGCGGGCTCGAGATCAAGTACCTCCGATCCCACTCCCGCACGCAGTGATCGGACGCCGATCGAATTCCCAAAAAGTCACCGGCAGTCGGCAGTCACATCGGCCGGATCGCACAGCCAGCTCCACTTCGCGGGATCTTCCGATGCGCAACTACAGCCTCGATGCGCGTGGGCCTGTCGCATAGGAGCGAATTGCAGCCCTGCTGATCCGGGCACGAACCTCTCAAGCCGGCCGAGAACTCCGTAACGAACTCTACCCCGCATTACCCCGGAAAACGCACATGCAGCAGACACCTATACAGCAGATGTCCATCCACAGCTTGCGCACAGTCCACTTGAGCAATAAGAAGAGTTGCGATTCGTGCCGAACCACGGCCCAGGGCCGCCGAAAGTACAACTTCACGGATCAGATCGACCAGCGCATCCGGGAAATCTACCAGAACCATCCGGACGCGAAAACGCGTCCTGGCATCCGCCTGCTGGCCAAGAAAGTGGGCATGCCGCACTGGGCGCTCAAGAAGCGCGCTCGCGAGCTGGGCCTGGCCCGCACGAAAGAGAGGCCTTGGAGCGAACCGGAGCTAGACATCCTGATGCGGTATGCGTGGATAAGCGATGAACGCATCCGGCTCAAACTGAAGGCGGCCGGCTACGCGCGTACCGTGACCGGGATTCACCTCAAGCTGAAACGCATGCGGTTCAAAGAGGACGCGAGTTTTTACTCAGCCAACGGCCTGGCCCGGGTCCTGGGCATAGACAACCACACCGTCGCACGCTGGATTCGGACTGGCCATCTCAAAGCAAAACATCGTGGGACCGAACGAACCGAGCAACAAGGCGGAGATATTTATCTCATCCACGAGAAAGATGTCCGCCGCTTCATCCTCGAACACCCGACCGCTATTGACCTCCGCAAAGTAGATCAGTTGTGGTTTCTCGACGTGATCACCAACGGTCTGGTGTGCTCCGCATAAGACCGTCTGAGAGCGGCGCATCGAGAACGTTCGGTCCGCACAAACGCTAACAGTGATGATGGGGCCTCTCGAGTTAACGATTACCTTCTGCGACCTTGGCTAAGCGCGCAGGCTCGGGTACACTCGTCGACAGAGGACAGCGCGATGGAAACACTAGTCCAACAGCGCCAGGAGGAGCTGACGAGCTTATGCCGTCGGTTCCACGTGCGACGGCTTGAGGTGTTCGGCTCCGCCGCTGCGTCCCGCTTTGATCCTGCAACGAGCGACTTGGATTTCCTCATCACGTTTGAGGACTTGAGACCGGGCCAATATGCAGACAACTACTTCGGGCTTTTAGAAGCACTCGAAGAGCTGTTTCAACGGCCCGTAGACGTCGTCGTCTCGTCGGCGATCACCAATCCCTATTTTCTACAGGGTATCGAGCCCACCCGCACACTGGTCTATGCGGCTTGAATCCAAGAAGTATCTGTTTGACATCATCCAGGCGGCCAAGCTGCTGAGCCAATTCTCTTCCGGGAAGACCTTCGCCGATTACATCGCCGATCCTCTGCTGCGATCCGCCGTTGAACGCCAGTTTGAGGTCATTGGTGAAGCTCTAGCACAGCTTGTCAAGGTGGACCCTGCCACCGGCACTCGAATCACTGAATACAAGAGAGTTGTAGCCTTCCGCAATCTCCTGATTCACGGTTACGCCCAGGTTGATCATCGGATCGTGTGGGACGTTCTGGAGAAGAGAGTCCCTGCACTCCTCCGCGAAGCCGAGAAGCTTCTTGCTGAAGGTGAGGGCCAGCAACCTGACGCATGAATTGAGCGGTTTCTTTCGGGTACACTTCAGTTAGGCTTGGCTTGCTCCCGCTTCATCGTCGATCACCCGACCGACACTGACCTCCGCAAAGTCGCCCAGTTGTGGTTTCTCGAAGTGATCACCAAGGGGCTGGTGTGCACCGCATAACGGCCGCGGGGGCCGCGGGCTACGCATAGCAACTCAAATTTTTCCCACACCGCCTTTGAGCCGCCACGCTTCGCGGTTCTTGAGCCTCCATACCCGCAACGTCAGCGCAGACTCTGATTGTTTGAATACGCGCCTTGTGCCACTGCCTTCCAATCCCCACATTCGAGGTATTTTTCACCATGAAAGCATCTGCGATCTTCTCTGCTGTCCGTGCGCTTGTCTCAACACGACAACCCGTCTTCATCTGGGGTGGCCCAGGTATTGGCAAGTCTTCCATCGTCACCCAGCTAGCGAACTCCCTGAATCTTTCTTTACGAGACATTCGCGCCCTGTTGCTCGATCCAGTCGATCTCCGAGGCCTGCCTTATCTTGAAGACGGACGCTCGAAATGGGCCGTTCCCGACTTCTTGCCAAGCGATGGCGAAGGAATCCTGTTTCTCGACGAGTTGAACGCCGCTCCCGGCATGGTGCAGGCCGCGTTCTACCAACTCGTGCTGGATCGCAAGCTCGGCGAATACACGCTTCCGGACGGCTGGGTCATCATTGCTGCCGGAAACCGGGAATCCGATCGTGCCCAGACATCACGCATGCCCACGCCCCTGCGGAATCGCTTCGTTCATCTCGATTTTGAAGTCGATCAGCAAGAGTGGTCGGAGTGGGCGATCAATAGCGGCATACGCCCGGAAGTGATTGCCTTCATCCGCTTCCGGCCACAACTCCTCAGCGTCTTTGACCGGGACGCCAACGCCTTCCCTTCCCCGCGTTCCTGGCAATTCGTCTCTCGCATCCTGAATTGCGGTCCAGACAGCAGTGTCGAGTTCGAACTGGTCGCGGGCGCCGTGGGCAACGCAGCGGCAACCGAGTTTTGCGGATTCCTGAAGATGTTTCGGGAGCTTCCCAATATCGACGCGATTTTGCTTAACCCAACCGCGGAGCCTGTTCCCGAGTCACCCGCCGCGCAATATGCGGTCGCCTCGGCGCTGGCGCACCGGGCCTCCGATACCAATTTCGATCGGATCTGCCTGTATCTGGATCGGATGGCAACGGAGTTCCGGGTATTGTGCGTACGCGACGCCACCCTCCGCGACCAAAGCATCAAGCACACCGCGGGATACACCCGGTGGGCCATTCAAAATCACCACGTCCTGGCCTAGTAGGACGGCTTCTCATTCCACTCAAGGAGATCCACGTTTATGTCTTCCATTGCGATTCCTGAACCGACTTTGTCCTCACGCGCCATGTTGTGCACGCTCTCGATCGCCCAATGGTCGGCGTCGAAACACGACAGCGAGGCTTCCGCCGAGATTGCGGCACAGCACGGCGCCCAGCCCGACGTTGGGCGCTACAACAAGATCCTGATCCCTAAGGAAACCCTGGCCGAGCTCCGGCAGATCGCCGGGGAAGCGCGGCGGGAGCACTATTTCATGACGTTACCCTGGGACGACAACGGCTACCGCGTCCTGCCCGCCGCGGTCTACTTGGACCACACGGAAAGGCTACGGGAACATTCCCGCAAGTTCGCTCTGGCCGTGGACACTTTTGCAGAGCAATTCGACCAGCTCGTAGTCGAAGCCCGGTCCCGCCTGGGCAGCCTGTTTCGCGCGGAAGACTATCCCACGTCCAAAGAAATCCGCGAGAAGTTCTCCTTCGAGACCAAGGTCATGCCGCTGCCCGATGCGAACGATTTTCGCGTCAGCCTGGGCGACGAAGAGCGGGACCGCATCCGCCGGCAAATCACGGCATCGGTTGAAGCGTCCCTTACGCTTGCCAGCCGCGATCTGTGGCAGCGAATGTACAAGGCGGTATTACACATGGCCGAACGGTTATCCGCCTACAAGGCGACCGGCAATGGGGTAGAACACCCGTTCCGCGATTCCATCGTAACCAACCTGATCGAGCTGGTCGACGTGATGCCGAAGCTGAACGTCACTGGCGACCCCGAGTTGGAGCGACTGACCGCCGAAGTCCGGGCCTCCCTACTGATTGATCCGGACAAGCTGCGCCAATCAGAGAGCACTCGTACCGAGACCGCGAAAAAGGCGGCCGAGATAGCAGAGCGAATGGCGGGTTATATGGCGGGTTATCAACTGGCGGCCGCATCATGAAAACGCCTGTCAATCCGGAAGAGAAGCTCTGCCGCGCCCGCACCCAACTCCTCCTGAACCAGCCCTTCTTCGGCACCCTCTGTTTGCGGTTGAAGCTGGTTGCCATGTCAGGCCTCCCAACGATGGCCACGGACGGACGCCGCCTTGTTTACAACCCGGCGTTTGTCGCCCAGCTTACGCCGGCAGAACTGGAAGGCGTGATCGCGCACGAAGTCATGCATGTTGCGCTTGCCCATCACTGCCGGCGCGGCGACCGTGAGCTGCAACTGTGGAATGAAGCGGCCGACTACGCGGTTAACCCCATCCTGTTGGACAACGGAATCACGTTGCCAGGGGATCTGCTGATCGATGCGGCGTTTCGGAATTTGAGCGCCGAAGAGATTTATGCACAACTGCTGAAACAGCAACAGGCCGCTAGCCAGACACAACCGCCGCAGTCCAGCGGTGATCCATCGACCAGCGGCAATGGAGCAGCCCAACCGAATCAACCTCAGTCATCCGGCAACCAGATGCCTGGGAGCGGCAGCGGGCCGAGCCCGCAGACAGCCTCGGGATCGCAAACTGCGCCGGCACCGACACCCGAACCGTCGCCCGAGCCGTCCCTGGTCGAACCAGAACAACGGGGATCCGATCAACCGATTCCGGCCCGCCCAGGGGGCTTCGGCGAGGTGATGGATGCCACCAACGAAGACGGTACGCCGGCATCGCCTGCGGAGATGAGCCGACAAAGGCAGGAGTGGGCCACCCACGCCGAGCAGGCCATGTGTTCCGCCAAAGCCTGTGGCAGAATGCCCGGCGGAATCGAACGGCAACTGAAAGACGCGCGCGAATCGCAGTGTGACTGGCGGGCCATCCTGCGCGACTTCATCTCGGCTACCGACCCTTCTGACTATCGCTGGACCCCGCCGAACCGGCGCTTTGTCTCCTCCGGCCTCTATTTGCCCTCGGTCATTCGAAGCGGGGTGGGGGAAATCGTGATTGCCGTCGATACTTCGGGCTCAATCGGTGGCCAGGAACTGGAGCAGTTCGCCGGGGAGATCACCGCTATTAGCGACGAAGCCAGGCCGGAGCGGATTCACGTGGTCTACTGCGATGCCGCCGTCCAATCAACCGAGGAGTTTGGCCCGTCGGAGCCGATAAAACTCTCGCCCAAGGGAGGCGGCGGAACTGATTTTCGTCCGCCATTTCAGTGGATAGAAGAAGAAGGAATCCGACCCAAGTGTTTGATCTACCTCACCGACCTGTGCTGCGCGTCTTTTCCCGAGCCACCGGAATACCCGGTGTTGTGGGTAACCGACTCACGAAGAACCGCACCGTTCGGAGAAACTCTTCGCATTGGTGCGGCCTGAAGTTCGGCGCCGGCCGACCACCTCGGCAATACAAGTCACCCTGGAGCATTCCCATGAAACTCCGTCGGAATGAATACTGTCCGATTCACAGATCGCACTTCTGCTGCGGTCGCCAGCAGGTTCGTAAGGAACGCAGACCCTGGCTTGGTGTCCAGCACATCGAAGATCCGCACCACCCTAGGGGATATCGAGAGCTCAGGTCGCCCGCAGAGATGCGGAAGCTCCTGAACCGAAAAATCGTCGAGCAAGATCGGAAATGTGCAATCTGCTACGAAGAGTTCACCGACTACAACGACATCGTGCCAGACCACAAAGGGCCCAAAGGCATGGGAGGGGCACGAAGAGATGACCATCCGGACAATATCCAGGCAGCGCATCGGTTGTGCAACTCAGAGAAAGGATCGAAAAGAGCACAGCAAACGTCGTAGCCGACGCTACGAAAGTTTCCCCTCTTGAGCGGGCACTGACGTCCGATCAGTCGGCCCTTGACCTAACCAGCTGCCCGACAATCCCCGTCAGAATAATCAAATGTGGGCCAGATGTGTGTCTGCCCACCAGGATGCAATGATGGCGAGAGCGTTGAGGCAGGCCGAAAAGGGTGTGCCAAAATCCTCGGTTCCCCCCGCTTCAGCCCAAGCTGAAAACACACCTCTTAACATCGTGCAAACTGCAGTCTGACTCTGCACCGAAACCTATACGTTGGGGTACAGCCGGCGCCGGTGAACAAAGCAAGCCCCTCGGTTGGGAGTGGCCGAAGCCTTGCTCCACACTGCAACTCCACGCAAACTGCAGCCCGCGCGTGCAAATGGCCCGTACTCGCATACGCTGCCAACTGAGATCGCTCGCCGACTGGATGTGGAAGCGTATGGGTTTCAAATCAGCGATCGTCAAATCTAAACCAGCCAAGGGAAGTAGAGTCCGAGTTGCAGCGCCAAGGTGGACGGTCGCAAATGCCGCGTTCGGAAACGGCATAGGGTGACGAACAGGCAGTCGAAAAACGCCTATGCGCCTGGTGCTCGGTCTGAATGTCCGCGGGAGCTTGTCGATGCCTGCGCGAGAGCTACCAATCGTTCAACCAACGCGCCACCTAGACCAAGGTCTCCTGCTCGCAATTCTTCTACAGTCCACGGCGGATTGCCTTCGCGAAGTCGAAGGCGGATGGACCGGTCCCGACGTAAGTTCTCGCCGACGTGGAATGAAGCTCCGTCAACGTAGATTGCCAGGTGGCTCTCAGGAACAGCGAAATCTGCGATGGAGATGGCGGGGGCACCTTCGCCAGGCGAGACCGGTACCTGCCTCGCCGGGTGAAATCCGTGTTGCTCAAAGAGCCGCAGGAACCTGAGTTCTAGGGGCGAGCCCACCGCGGCAGCATATGCCTCCAGCCACGGACGAGGATCGTCGCTATCAGATGTTTGCAGCGGACGTTCGGACGCAGGCGTAGCAGCGAGCATTTCAAGAGAGTCCATCGCCAGCGTCCAGTTAAGCAGCTCATGGAATCTCTGATTTTGGTACGTCTTAAGGCAGCGATAGCAAGCCGTCTCGCATCCTGGATGGCTCAGATGCTCAATTGCTGCAGCGGCCACGGCATGGAACTGCTCAGCAATCCTCCTTAAATATCCCGTTCCACCGATACTGGGATCTACAAAGCTCAGTGCGATGTAATTCAGATTTGGGTCGTCCGGATTCACGCGCCACGGTCCTTCCAACTCGAACTCGATCTCAGAGCCATCGAGCATGAACAGTCGCCGCATGCCCGTCAGAAGCGAGTAGCCCAACGACATTCCCCGCCGGCGAAGCACATCGGGCTCGACAGATGCGGGTACGGGTATCTGTAGGCGTAAGACTTCACCAGCGTGGCTGGTCGCAATTGCAACCGCGTTCGGCGGCGTCCCGCGATGCGGGCACTGTTCAGCATGTCCGTATGGATCTTGCTGCGTCCGTGTCCTTGGCGCTCGTCTTCCACCGGCAGTTTGGACTGGCTGCCCCGGCGACAGAATTCGGCCGCAGCTCGCGCACAGCAGATAGCCTTTTGCATCAACGTGGAGGATCGGAGAACCCGCGCGGAGGTCCTCCGGGGTTGGAGCTATGCCTTCGTTGATCCAATATATCTCCTCTCTCCGGCTCCAGCGTAAACCCCAACCCGCGCCAACTTGCCACCGACCCATCACGGTTCCGTTCCACTGAGGAAACACTTTGACAAGATTGCGGGTAGCGAACCGA
>JBEKZP010000014.1:0-96193 GCA_049509755.1 Terriglobales bacterium
TACCGCTCAAAGCCGGTCATCATCGCCAGTGTCCTCTGTTTGTTGTGAGGCTTCATCTGGCTGCACTTTAGCTTGAGTACTTGTGGAAAGTGGAGAACTTAATCAGAGTCTCCTTAGCGATTAGCAATTAGCCATTAGCGACACAAACTAAATCGCAAACCGCAAATAAGAAGCGCGGTTCACGCCAGCCAACGTGAACCGCGCCGTTGCGGATGTCCTGAAGCCGCCGGGAACGCGCTCAAGCAGGAATCGCTCCCGGCACCGGTCCAGCGCCTGCGGTGAGTTGCCACTCAGGGCGGCCCCTACCGGCAGTGCGCGGTTCCGTGCGCCTCGGCGGCACGCCACGCGGGCAAGTAGCACGGGGTTCGAAGCGCCCTCCAGATGCGCATGGCGCATCCGTCAACGCTCCGGCAAGCCCAGCCGCTTCGGTCGGCACACGCGATGCAGTCACCCCACCGCGCCAAAGACGGGCGCGTCGGGGACCCCGACAACGCCTGCTGACCGAGGCCAGTGAGCCGGAATGCCGTGCCACGCTCCCCTGAACCATTCAGGTGGAAACCGCCTTGGCTGCGTAGCCCTGCACCCTTGCTGCCGTGTCGTGCCCGCAGAACTGGCCGTTACCTACGAGGAGCCCGAAAAACCGAACCTGCCAAGCCGGTCCTCCCTTGCCAAGGACCATTTTGCTTTTACCGGCCACGCGCCGTGAGGCGCAGCAGCCCGGTTTGCATCACCGCAAGTTCGGTCTTTGTCCGCGCGACGCGCTCAGAACATCAACGCTCGCGTGAGCGACACATTGCCCGATGCAATGACGGCGCTCAAGAGCAAAACGAAGTTGTGCTGTGCAGAAATTGTGGAGGGCGGGGATTTGCTGTGGATGGGGTTGGAAATCGCGGGAGAAACTGCAAAAGCGAACCGCAAAGGACGCAAAGGTCGCAAAGGAAAAAGAAAGGGCGCGAACGATCGCGCCCCGTATTTCCGATCTGTGTTGATCCGCGCCGTGGCAGACTTTTAGTCGCGGACTCCGTCCATGAACGCGCGTAGCTTGCGCGAGCGCGAAGGATGACGCAGCTTGCGCAGCGCCTTGGCTTCGATCTGCCGGATACGCTCGCGGGTCACGGCGAAGGACTGGCCCACTTCCTCCAGCGTGTGCTCGGAGCCATCTTCCAGGCCGAAGCGCATCTTGATGACTTTCTCTTCGCGCGGAGTGAGCGTGCGCAGCACCTGCGCCGTCTGGTCCTTGAGGTTGACGTTGATCACCGCCTCGGCCGGCGAGATGACGGCGCGGTCCTCGATGAAGTCCCCGAGGTGCGAATCTTCTTCTTCGCCGATCGGCGTTTCCAGCGAAATGGGTTCCTGCGCGATCTTCAGCACCTTGCGGACCTTGGCGACCGGAATGTCCATGCGCTTGGCGATTTCTTCGCTGGTCGGTTCGCGGCCGAGTTCCTGAACAAGCTGGCGCGAGGTGCGGATCAGCTTGTTGATGGTCTCGATCATGTGGACCGGGATGCGAATCGTACGCGCCTGATCGGCAATGGCGCGGGTAATCGCCTGCCGAATCCACCACGTGGCGTAAGTCGAGAACTTGTAGCCGCGGCGGTATTCGAACTTGTCCACCGCCTTCATCAGGCCGATGTTGCCTTCCTGGATCAGGTCAAGGAACTGCAGGCCGCGGTTGGTGTACTTCTTCGCAATCGAGACCACCAGGCGCAGGTTGGCTTCGATGAGTTCGCGCTTGGCCTGCTCGGCGTCAATGTCCCCCTGGATGATTTCGCGCTGGGTGCGCTTCAGCTCCGGAAAGCTGGTGCCGGATTCCTGCTCCAGGCGCTCCAGGTCGGCGCGGATCTGGCGCGACTGGCGGCGCAGGTCCTTTTTCTGCTCGTCGTTGCGCGAGGCATCGATTTTCTTCTCGATGTTCTGGCACTGGCGGTCGAGCGCGCGCATCGTGTCCACGGTCTTGTTGACACGGTCAATCAGGCGCTTGCGCTCGTTGTTGGTGAAGCCCAGGCGGCGGAGGCCGCGGGACATTTCCACCAGCGCGCGCGCCAGCGCCCAGCGGCCCTTGCGTCCTTCGCGCTGCTTCTTCTTCAGCGCCGGAATGTTTTCGTATTTCTCGGCGAGCTGTTGCGACTTCTTGTAATGCTTGTTGATGTCGTCGATCTTGCCGGTCCACTCCTTCAGGCGGTTGAGAAGGATTTCCTCGGTGATCTCCTCTTCATCGAAGGTGGTCACTTCCTTGATGGAGCGGACGCCCTTCTTCAGGTCTTCGCCGAGGCCGACGATTTCGCGGATGACGATCGGGGAACGCGAGAGCGCCTTCAGGACGCGGAGTTGCCCCCGCTCGATGCGCTTGGCGATTTCCACTTCGCCTTCGCGGGTGAGCAGTGGGACCGTGCCCATTTCGCGCAGGTACATGCGGACCGGGTCGTTGGTCTTTTCCAGCGCGCCCGGCGTGAGATCGAGTTCGACTTCTTCGCCCTCTTCGGCTTCCTGGTCGAATTTCTTGTCCAGGGCAGACGAAGGCAGCTTCGCCGGACCCTCGAGCACATCGATGCCCTGCGTGCCGATGGTGGTCAGCAGGTCGTCGAGGTCTTCGGGCGAATGAACGTCGTGCGGGATGAGATCGTTGACCTCGTTGTAGGTGAGGTAGCCTTTCTCTTTGCCCGCGTCGATCAGCTTCTTAATGTCGTCGTACTTGTCTTCCAGAGCCAAGTGGCAATACCCCTTGCTGCACGGCAATTCCCGGTGGGCCGGAAACACCGGTCGCGCTTATAGCGGCGGGAGCTGTATTAGGACACCACAGTCGAGCAGAAACTTTCGAATTTTAGCACAACTGAGTGGCCGACCCCAGTCACAATTCAAGCAACCCTTTGCAATTTGGGACTATTCGGAGCGCCGTCAACAAGTTAGATGCCCCAACCCGGTGGATAGTTGCGGAGAAGCTGCAAGATGCGGCCACGCCGCTACGCGCTGCTGCCTGGGGCCGCCGCGCTGCCCAGGGCGCGATCGATTTCCACCTTCTGACGAAGCAGGCGGCCGAGTTCGGAAGCATCCTGGCGGCGTTCGGCTTCGACGATCTGCGCCCGAACCTGTCGCTGGCGACGCTCCAGGCCGCGGCGGCGCAGGGCGTTGATGGCGCCATCCACCAACTCGGGCGTGAGTTCCTCGGCGTCGTCCAGCAGGATCCCGGCGACCAGACGGCGGTGGGGATCGGACAACGGGAGAGACATTGCGTCAGCGGATTCGCTGGCCAGCAATTGCTCCAGGAGAGACTCGGTCGCGAGGCCATCGTGCAAGCGCTCGTGGTGCAGGGCGAAGCGGGCCTGGCGCGCGGGATCGAATTCGTCATCCGCGCCGTCACGGGAGGAGGAGGTGCCCTCGCCGGGAGCGATGTCGCTCGCCGATGCGAGGGCGCGGATCAGGATGCGCTCGGCCTGCGTGACCTGGGCATCGGGCGAGGCCGTCACCTGCTTTGCGCCGCGATTCGCGGCGGCATGCTTCAGTTCCTGGCGGAGGTCGGCGGAATCGATTCCGAGCTTCTGCGCCATCTCATTGGCGATTTCGCCGCGCATAATGCGGCTGGGCACGCGCTGAATGTGCGGCAGCAGGTAGTTGACGGCCTTCACTTTGCCTTCCGGCGTGCGCACCGGGAACTGGCTGCGGGCGCGCTCGATGAGGTAGTCGAAATACTTGGGCGCGTGGCGCATGGCTTCGCCATAGGCGCCGGCGCCGCGGCGGCGAATGAACAGGTCGGGATCGAAACCCTGCTCCAGGGTCAGCACCTTGATTTCGAATTCTTCGCCCACCAGCAGGCCTAGCGAGCGTTCGGCGGCCGCCGCGCCGGCGGTGTCGGGATCGAAACTGACCACGATTTTGTGGCTGAAACGCGCCAGCAATCGCGCCTGCATTTCCGTGAACGCCGTGCCCGACGAGGCAATGACGTTATGGAAACCCGCGGCGAACACACTGATGCAATCCATCTGGCCTTCCACCAGGATGGCGTAGTCAAGTTTGCGAATTGCTTCTTTGGCCTTGTCCAGGTTGAACAGCACGCGCGATTTCGAGTAGATGGGCGTCTCGGGCGAGTTCAGGTACTTGGGCCCGGCCTTCTCGTCGGTGCTGAGGGTACGCCCGGTGAAGGCGATCACACGGCCGCCTTCATTGCAGATGGGGAACAGGACGCGGTTGCGGAATTTGGAGTAGAGCGCGGTTGGCCCCCTCGACTCCGCTCGGGGCAGGCTCTGGTCGTTGGTCGATGGCCGGTCGGAACCGGTCTTGCCATCGGCCATCGACAATCGACCATCGACTTCTTTCCACGAGAACACCCCGCTCGCCCTCAGCGTTTCCTCGTCGAAATCGCGTTTCAGATAATCGCGCAGCAGAAAGCCGGAATCGGGGGCAAAGCCGATGCGGAAGCGCGTGATGGTGTCATGGTCCAGGCCGCGGGCAGCCAGGTACTCGCGAGCGTGAGCGCCCTCCGGTTTTTGCAACTGCTCCTGGAAAAACGCGCAGGCGCGCTCGTGCAGGTCGAGCAGGGCGCCGCGCTGCTTGGCTTCTCGCGCTTCTTCGGGGCTGCTGAAGGTGACCTTGGGCAGAGGGATGCCGAGCTTCTGCGCCACCGCCCGCACCGCTTCGGGGAAGGTGATGTTTTCGATTTTCTGCACGAAGCTGAAGACGTCGCCCGAGGCGCCGCAGCCGAAGCAGTGGTAGAACTGCCGCGTCGCGTGCACCGAAAACGATCCGGTTTTTTCGTTGTGAAAGGGGCAGAGGCCGGTGAAATTCTGCGCGCCGGATTTTCTCAGTTTCACGTACTCGCCGACGATGCGGACAATGTCGGCCTGCTGCTTGACGGTGTACGCGAAATCGCCCGGCTGTGACACCGCACAATTCTATTAACTTACAGGGGTAAGTTCATAGACGATTGCAGGCCGAACTAGACCCATGCCGGCGAAATGCTGTGGATAAACTCTGTGTCGCGGTGGAAATGAAGGGTGATGTCCGGCGGCAGTACGCTGCCTAATGCACGTCATTCTGCCGCGGTCCTTCGAAGCTGAGGTAGGAAACCCGCCGCAACCTCGAGAGGTCATCCGACAGGCAGCACTCGTAGATTTCTTGCCAGTGGCGGAGATAGTCTTCGGGCGCCAACTGCGCATCATCGGACGTCAGGTACTGGCGCACGTTGATCCAGAAGAAATTCTTCTCGCGCAGCGCAGCCGGAAGTTTCTGCACCAGCAGCGTGTCGCGAAACTCCGACTCCGGTATCCATTCGGGGGCCCGGGGGAGACTGTCTTTCATGCGATATCCCCAGCCAGATTTGTTAGTAGATTCTCAGGGCTCTCCGTTCCTCACAACAATTAATCGCATTAATTCTGTTGATTACTTGTGGAAAAGTTGGCAAAAACTTGCGGGAACGTTGGAAAACCGGGTCGAATTACAGCCGTTCTACCGTGCCGGTGTCGAGGTGGTAATAGGCGGTCACGATTACAAGATCACCGTGGCGCACGCGGTCGCGGAGGAGACCGCTGCGGTCGAGCACAGCCTGCGCGACCGCGCGGGCGTTTTGTTTCTCGGCGTCACGCAGGGCATCTTCGCCGCCGTCGACGCTGGCTGAGGCCCCGGAGCTCCGAACCGCCTTGATGATTGCCTTGATGTTCGGCGAACCGGCCTTGTCGATGGAGCAAGCCGCCTCGACGGCTTTGCAGTGCTGATGCCCGATGACGATTAGCAAGGAAACATCCAGAAGATCGGCGGCGAATTCGAGGGAGCCGATGGCCACCTTGTCGGCGACGTTGCCGGCGGCGCGCACCACGAACAAATCGCCCAGCCGCTGGTCGAAGATGAACTCCGGGGTGACGCGGCTGTCGGAGCAAGCCAGGACCATTGCCTTGGGATGCCGGACTTGGGCCGCATACTTACGCTCGCCGACCGGGTCGCGCGGCTGCGGCTGGCCGGTGCGGAAGCGCTCGTTGCCCGCCATCAGCTCCCGCCAGATTTGACCGGCATCGGGTACAAGTCCGCTGGCGCCCATGCGCACCACCTCGGTATCCGTTTACTTGGCTTCGCCGTGCAACTGCTGCGTCAGCCAGTTCGGCATGCCCATGTCCTGGATGGCTTGCAGCTTTCCTTCGAGATCGTCGGTGTGACCTTCCTCGTCCTTGACCATGCGCTCGAACAGCTCGCGCGAGCCGTTGTCGCCGGCATCCGTGCACACCTTGATGGCGGCGTTGTACTGCCGCACTGCACCTTTCTCGTCGACGAGGTCGTCCTCGAGCTGCGCCTTGACGTTATCGGAGATCTTCGGCTTCAGGCCGATGTCCACGGCCGGCTTGCCGTCGAGGAACAGAATGCGCTCGATCAGTCCCTCGGCATGGCGCATTTCGCCGAAGGCCTGGCGCTTGATCCAATCGCCCAGCCGGCGATAGCCCCAGTTGTTGCACATTTCCGATTGCACCATGTATTGAATGATGGCAGTGAGTTCAGCCCGAAGCGCGCCGTTCAACTCGGCGATCACCTTTTCGTTGCCCTTCATGATTTCCTCCGCCAACCAGCGTGCAAACGCAGGGGGATGCGTCAGCCCGCGGAATGAATTGCTGAAACCAATCAAATTACCGGAGGGAGCCCCAAGGGTCAAGCGAACCCAGGCCGAATCCGGGCGGGCACGGCCCAATCCAGAACTGTCGCCGGGGTCGTGGTCAAACTAGCAACTCCACCACGGTCGCACCGCCGCCGCCCTCTTGCTGCGGAGGCTCGGCGACGCTGGCCACGTGGGGATGCGATTTCAGATATTCGCGCAGCGCTTTCCGCAAAATGCCCATGCCGCTGCCGTGAACGATGCGGACCTTCGGCAGGCCCGCCAAAAAAGCGCGGTCCACGAATTTTTCGACCGCGCGCGTGGCGTCCTCCACGTTGTGGCCAATGACGTTGATCTCGGTCGGCGTGGTCAGGTCTTCCTTCTCCAGCGTGACCGAAACGCCGTGTGCGCGGGCGGCTTTGACGGGGTTATCGGCGGCGCGCGCGACCACCTCCGCGATGTCGTCCTGGCGGACCTTCATCGTCATCCCGCCGACCGCAACCTCGTACTGATCGTCGCCCACCCGGCGCTTCACCTGCCCGGTGCGCCCCAGTGATTTCAGTTTCACCGTGTCGCCCTCCAGCACGCGCTGCACAACGTGGGGCTGCGCGTCCTGGTCCTCGCGGTCGGCGCCAGTGGTGTGGGCGACGACTGTCTGGTCGAACTGCTCGCGAAATTCGCGCCGCAGCTTGGCAATGCGCCGCTCCGCTTCTTTCGACAGCTTTTGCTGCGCCGCACGGTCCTGCACCGCCTGCACGGCTTCGCGCGCGTGGTACTCGAAATCGCGCATCAGCGATGCCAGCTTGTCTTCCAGTTCGCGAATGCGCCCGCGCTGCTCCTTCAAGCCCTCGGCGGCAAGGCGGTCCTTTTCGCGCTGCAATTCCTGCTCGCGCGATTGCAGGCGTCGGCGCTCGGTTTCGGCTTCACGCAGTTCGCCGTGGAGGCGGTCGAGAAATTTTCCGACGTCCTGCGCCTGAGCGCCGAGGCGCAAGCGCGCCGAGTCAATGATGGTCGGATTCAGGCCGAGCCGCTGCGCGATGTTGATGCCCGCCGAGGCTCCGGGCACGCCGACCCTCAGTTCGTAGGTCGGCTGCAGGGTGCGCTCGTCGAAGCCGACGGCGGCATTGAGCACGCCCGGCGTATTCGCGCCATACACTTTCAGCGACGTGTGGTGGGTCGAGATCACGCTGGTGCAGCCGGTGCGGCGGAAGTGCTCGGCAATGGCGACCGCCAGCGCCGCGCCTTCCTCCGGATCGGTGGCGGCGCCAAGCTCGTCCAGCAGGACCAGCGAATCCGGCGTCGCGGTGCGCGAGATGAAATCGATGTTGGTGACGTGGGCGGAAAACGTCGAGAGGTTCTGCTCGATGGACTGGTAATCGCCGATATCGGCGAGCACGGCGTCGAACACCGGAAGCTCGGCGCGGTCCGCGGGCACGGGAATACCCGACTGCGCCAGCAGCGCGAGCAGGCCGATGGTCTTGAGCGAAACCGTCTTGCCGCCGGTGTTGGGGCCGGTGATCACAAGCTGGCGGTGGTTTTCCGCCCCACCACGCGCCGGGGACTCCGAGCCGGCGTCAAGCTCGACCGTGATGGGCACCACGGTCTGTGATTTTCCGCGCAGATTGCGCTCCAGAAGTGGGTGGCGCGCGTCTTTCAAGAACAATTTGCCGGTGGTAAAAGTGACCGCCGCGCAGCGGTAATCGTCGGCGAAACGGGCCTTGGCGAATTGCAGCTCGAGTTCGCCCAGCGCATCGGTGGCGGCCTGGATGGCCCACGACTGCTCGGCGACGCGGCGCGTCATTTCCAGCAGAATGCGGTGGACTTCCTCCTGCTCTTCTTCCAGCAGGCGGACCAGTTCGTTGTTCTGCTCGATGGTTTCCAGCGGCTCCACGAACACCGTCTGCCCGCTGGAGCTGGCGCCGTGCACCACGCCCTGCACACGCTTTTTCTGCTCCACCTTCACCGGGATCACGAAGCGCTCGCCGCGGATGGTGACCAGCTCTTCCTGCACCGCGCCGCCCTCGGCCAGCCGGCGCAGGTAGGCGTGCAGCGAGGCCTGGATGAGGCGCTTCTGCTTTTCGACGTCGCGGCGGATGCGCGCCAGTTCCGGCGAGGCGCGATCGTCCAGGGTGCCGTCGGGCAGGATCTTGTTGCGGAAGTAGCGGAGAAATTCCGTGAAGTCGGCAATGGCTGCCGAAAGCTCGGTCACGGCCGGCCAGGGATTCCCGGCATCGTCCGTGGTTTGCGCTTGCTCGCCCGGCTTCGGCGCGCGCATTGCCGACGGCGGATTCCGCGAGGTGTGCCGCCACTCGTCGGCGCGGTCCACCACCAGCACGATATCGCGCAATTGCGCGGTTTCCAGCGCCGCGCCCTCAATCCGCGATTTTTCCACCAGCGCTGCTGGATCGGTGAGGCCGGAAAAATCGAAGTGCCCGCCGGAGCGCAGGAAGCGCCGGACCTCGGCGGTGAGCTGCTGCTGGCGCTCGATCCACGCCCGGTCGGCGGTCGGCTGCAGCCGCTCCACCCGCGTTTTGCCCAGCGGCGACCAGGCGTAGCCCGCCAGCATCGGGCGCAGCGCATCGAATTCCAGCACGCGCGCGCTGGTATGGCGCAAGGGTTGCGGCATTACGACATGGTAAACGGTTTTGGCTCGCGAGGCACTGAAGGCCAATGCGCGGGGCCATGGCCTATCGGCACCTGTGCTCGGGGGCCGGGCCGCGATATGAATGCAGAACGCCACAGACCCCGGAGGCATTTACCCATGTGGAATCCGAAGCCAAACTATCCTCCCAAGAGCTCGCCTACGCCCGAACCGTTTTCGGAAGCGCCGCGGCCTGCTGAAACTTCGATTGCCGCGCGCGTGGCCACGCTGCCGCCGCAGAACGTTTCGGTAATCGGCAAGAGCATCACCATCACCGGCGACATCACCGGTTCCGAGCCGCTGCACGTGGAAGGTCACGTGAAAGGCGCCATCCGCCTGGACACCGCCTACCTGAACATCGGCCCGGAAGCCACCGTGCAATCCACCGTGGTCGCGCGCGAGGTCGTGGTGCGCGGGTCGGTGGTCGGCAACGTGAATGTCAGCGAGCGCATTGACATCCGCAACGGCGGCTCGCTGGTCGGCGACGTCACCGCGCACAGCGTCAGCATCGAGGAAGGCGCGTATTTCAAGGGCAGCATCGACATGCGGCGGGCGGAATCAGCGCGCCACAAGGCGCCCAACGTTCAGGTTTCTTCCTCCCCCCAGCCGGTTGAGACGGAACACACTAACTCCGTTTCGGCCTGACGCCGTCGGGTAGTCGGGCGATCGCGTGAGCGGTGGCCCGGCGCCTCGATGGAACAATCATCCCGCTTCACCACTGGCTGTGATAGCAATCACACCGGCATAAATCATGCCTCGCGGGCATTCGGGCGCGATTCCGGGTGCTAGAATTTAGTTTCATCGCGAGGTCGTTATGAGCTTTCCCATTCAGCGTCCGCGCCGCCTGCGCTCCAGCGACGCATTGCGGTCTTTTGTCCGGGAAACCCGCCTTACCCCCGAGGGCTTCATCTATCCGTTGTTTGTCTGCCCGGGCGAGGGTGTGCGCAAGGAAATCCGCTCCATGCCCGGCGTGTTCAACTTGTCGGTGGACGAGGCGGTGAAGGAAGCGCGCCAGGTGAAGGCGCTCGGCATTCCGGCCGTCATCCTGTTTGGCCTGCCGGAAAAGAAGGACGAGATCGCCACCGGCGCCTGGGAAGAGGACGGCATCGTGCAGCGCGCCACCCGGGCGATCAAGCGCGAGGTCCGCGGCCTGATGGTGGTCGGCGATGTTTGCCTGTGCGAGTACATGAGCCACGGACACTGCGGCATCGTGAAGCAGAAATCGCAGCCGCGGCCGGAAAAGCAGAGCGTGGTGGCGACTCATTCGGTGGGCGCCGCGGTGGAGCAGGCGCTGGCCGGCGAGTTCGAGATCGTGAACGACGTCACCCTCGACATCCTGGCCAAGACCGCGGTTTCGCAGGCCAGGGCCGGCATGGACATCATCGCGCCCAGCGACATGATGGACGGGCGCGTGGGCGCGATCCGCAAGGGACTCGACGACAACGGTTTCACCAACACTCCCATCCTCAGCTACGCCGCGAAATTCGCCAGCGGTTTCTACGGGCCGTTCCGCGAGGCCGCCGATTCGGCGCCGCAGTTCGGCGACCGCCGCAGCTACCAGATGGATCCCGCCAACTTCCGCGAGGCGCTGAAGGAAATCGACCTCGACCTCGAGGAAGGCGCGGACATCATCATGGTCAAGCCGGCGCTGCCCTACCTGGACGTGATCCGCGCCGCTTACGAGCGCTGCAACGTGCCGGTGGCGGCCTACCAGGTCTCGGGCGAGTTCGCCATGATCGAAGCGGCCGCGCGCAATGGCTGGATCGATCGCGATCGCGTCATGCTGGAATCGCTGACCTCGATCCAGCGCGCCGGCGCCAGCATTATCCTTACCTACTTCGCCAAGGACGTGGCGAAGCTGCTGGCATAGGGCAGGCTTTAGGCTCCAGGCTTCAGGCTTCAGGAAAACCGGCCACGGTTGTGATCGATGAACGCGGATGATTTCGATCCGCTGTCATCCGGGCCATCCGTGGCTTCCTTTTTGTTCGTAGCCAAACGAGGGTTTCTTCATCCATACAGGGCGAGGAGATTCATGAAGCGAGCATTGCTGTCCGTAGTGGTTGCACTCGTTGCCGCTGCTGCCGTTGCGCAGACGGCGCCAAAATCGCGGTTCTTTACCACCTCCGACGGCGTACGCATTCACTTCCTGGAAGCGGGCAAAGGGCCGGCGATCGTGTTCATTCCCGGATGGCAGATGCCGGGGTGGATCTGGGAAAAGCAGATCGCGCACTTCTCCGCCAAGTATCACGTCGTTGCGGTCGATCCGCGGTCGCAGGGCGAATCCGACAAGCCCGCCGACGGCAACTACCCCGAGCGCCGCGCCCGTGACTACAAGGAATTGGTGGACCATCTGAAGCTGGCGCCCGCGGTGCTGGTCGGCTGGTCCATGGCGGTGCCGGAGATCATGGCGTACGTGGACCAGTTCGGCGCCTCTGATCTCGGCGGCGTGGTGCTGGTGGACGGCTTTGTGGTGGTCGATGACGGCGTGGCGAAAGTTTTCCCCATGTGGCTGAAGTCCTTGGAAATGGACCGCAAGGGCTTCACCGACCGGTTCGTGCGCGGCATGTACAAGAAGCCGCAGCCGGAAAGCTATTACGAGCGGCTCACCGCCGCCGCGCTGAAGACGCCGACCAATTCCGCGGTCACGCTCGGCGTCGGCATGATCGGGCGGATGGACTGGTCGCCGGTATTTCCCAAACTGGCGACAACGCCGGTGCTGTTTGTCGTAACAACAGTCTTGGTCAAGCAGCTTGACCCGTTGCGCGCCGCCATTCCGCAAATGCAGTCGGAAATCTTTGAAGATGCCGGCCATGCGCTGTTTGTGGACGAGGCGGAGCGGTTCAACCTGGTGGTGCAGAAATTCCTCGAGGGCGCGCGGGCCAGATAACTAGAACTGGTTTCAAAAATCGGTTTTTGGGTAGGGCACGGCTTCAGCCGTGCCGCTCGAGGCCGCAAAAATAGTGGGCTTTAGCCCCTGAGGGACATTTTTCCTGAGGCGAAAATGTATTTTTGAAACCAGTTCTACGTCGCCGGTTCGGCTTTGCCCTTGAGCTTGCAGCGTGTAGCCGCCATTTCCACGATTTCGCCGATCAGTTGGGTGTACGTTCTGCCGGACTTCCGCGCGGCCATGGCGAATTCCTGCGCGCTGGAGAGCCAGGGATTGGGATTGGCCTCGATCACGTACACGTCGCCCTTGGGCGAGAGCCGCATGTCAATGCGCCCGTAGTCCCGCAGTTTGCACGCGCGGTACGCATTGAGCGCGGTTTGGGTCAGCCGCTTGGTGGTTTCCTCATCCAGGTCCTCGACGGGCGCGGACTTGGTGAGCTTGTACGCATCGGTGTCTTTTTCGAATTTCACGTTCTGGGTGGCAATGCGCGGCACGCCCTTGGGCAGCTTGGAAAGATCCAGTTCCACCAGCGGCAGCGCCTCGGCGCGCTCATAGCTGCCCAGCACCGCGCCGTAAATTTCGCGGCCCTCGATGTACTCCTCGATCAGCGCCGGGCAGTCGAATTCTTCCTGGACGTACTCGATCCGCTCCATCAGCTCTTTCACGCTGCCGACCAGCGCCTTGTCGTCAATCCCGATGGAACCGTCTTCCCACATCGGCTTCACGATCAGCGGAAATGAGACGTCGTCGGCATGCTCGGTGCGGCCTTTCCAGGCGGTCGCGAAATAGGGTGTGCGAATACCATGAAAGGTGAAAATCTTCTTCGCGACAGCCTTATCCTGCGCGAGGAACATGCCGTGAGGCCCCGAGCCCGTGTAGGGGATCCCAAGCAGGTCGAGGTAGGCGGTGATGTTCATGTCCTTGGAGTCGTCGCCGGCGAAGGATTCGGTGAGATTGAACACCAGGTCGGCGCCGCATTTTGCCAGCGCCGACAGCGACGCCGTCCGCCCGTCCAGCACCTGGTAGAAGGGCTCGTGGCCGAGCTTCTGCAGCGCCTCGAAGATCTCTTCGCGGTCGTGTTTCTCCTTGCGGCGCGGCTTGCTGCCTTTTTTGCGGCGTGCCGGCTTCTCGACTGCGGGTTCCGCGGGCTCTTCCTCCCACACGTCGTAGAGCACCGCGATCTTCAGCTTGGCTCCGTTCATGACTGCCTCTACGGCTGCGCGAACTTTCCGCGCGCCAGGTAATTCATCGCCAGGGCGGTTACGTACACCGTGATGTCGGTCAGGTATTCGGCCTCGCGTGCCACTTCCACCCGCAGCGCCAGTTGCTCCACCCGCGCTTGCATGGATTCGACCAGTTTCTTGATGATCGGCCGCTGCACACCCGACCAGTACGTCACCTTGTCGGTCAGCAGTTTGCGATGCTCGCGCAGAAACTCGGCGGCGCTGCGCACGCCTTTGCGCTTGCGCTTCGACGCAATGAAGATGTCGATCAGATCCGAATCCAGCGCCAAATCGGAAAAAGAGTTTTCGTCGGCCAGTATCTGCTGGTAGAAATCGCCGACCGTGGCCCGCATGTCCGCCACGGTGATGTCGGTGTCGCCGTGTGCGCGCAGCGGCGGCGTGTCGCCCAGCTTGTGCGCGATGCGGTTCATGTACTTCAGCTTCGCCAGCGCCGGCCAGCCGCGATAGCGAGTGCGCCAGCGCGAGCCCGGCGTCAGCCAAACCGCAAAGGTTTCGGCGAAGTCTTCATCGGGATGCTTCTGCGCGTACCAGCCCGCCATGTGGCGCACAAAGCTGCGCGAGAAGGGAACCGGCCGGTAATTGTCGCGATAGGCGCGCCGGAACGAGCCGAAGAGCTGCCGCCACTCCGGCGTCTTGTAAAGCTGGTAGGCGTAGTTGAAGGCGTGGCCCGCTTCGTGGCGCAGGTACATCATGATCTCGCGCGCGTCCTCGAGATCGTTCATCTCCCGTTCCAGCCGGGAGAGCTGCGGGTTGGCGAGGTAGAACGGGATGCCGACCACCGGCTCGCCCGAGGGACATCCCCACTCGTCGGTCAGGTAACAGGGCGGGCGAAACTGCTTCAACCCCTTGCGTTCGCACTCGCCATAGAGTTGCTGGACGAAGCGCTCCAGCGGCGAGCCGTCCAGGCGCAGGCCGAGGTCGCAAATTGGCTTGTTGAGTATTTCCTGTACGTCCGCCGGAGCTGTTTCAAACGCACGCACAAGATTTTTGCGCTAGGTAGCGACCGGCTCGGCCGCCGCCTGCGCAATCGCCTCCAGCAATGCCCGTTCACCCAGGCGCGAATCCAGGGCGACATCCACCGACGGATGGCGTCCGCTGGCGTGCAGCACCACCACACTCGCCGCCGGGTTGCTCTTCTTCACCATGTACGGCAGGTGATGGCGGTCATCGCGGGTCAGGGTGTGGCCGAGGATCGCGATATCGAACCCACCCGCCTTTACCGCCGATTCCATGGCCGCTCGCCCCTCGATGGGTACCACCGCATAGCCTGCCTGGTTGAACAGCTTGGTCTGTGTGGACAGCACTTTAGCATCGGCTTCGCAATACAGAATCGCCGTCTTTTGCATACACCACTCCCCACCTACACACAGAACCTGGTGCAAGTGTAGCCACATTGGGGCGGCGGTTTGCAGATAACGGCAGGTCAGCTACTTACGATGTTGGTTCGCCTGAGAAGTCGCGTCGCGGGCGGTAGCGGGGAGCAGGGCGGTAGATGCAGTTTACGCACTGAGGCCAGCCTTTTGGGCTGGCCTCGCACCTGCCTCCCGAAGGATGCAGGGGGATAATTCCGTTAGTAATTATTTAGACGAGCTTTATAGCGTTTGGTTGCGTGGAACGCAAGGTTATTCGTCACAAATTACAAACCAAGGTTCTACTTTGGTAAACTGCTGAAAACACATGGCAAACGCATACGTCTACATTGACGGGTTCAACCTCTACTACGGGGCGGTGAAGGATTCGCCCTACCGCTGGCTCAACTTGGGAGCGCTCTGTACCCGTATGCTGCCAACGGATAACATTGTTACTATTAAATATTTTACCGCAATCGTAAGTGCCCGTCCACACGACCCGCAGCAGCCCGTGAGGCAGCAAATTTACTTGCGTGCTCTGCGGACGGTTCCAAACATTCAGATCATTTTCGGCCATTTTCTCACTCACTCCTGCCGGATGTGCCTGACGGGCATCAACCCACCCAAGAAAGTGTGGGTTGATAAAACCGAGGAAAAGGGTTCGGATGTCAACATCGCCACCCATCTTGTGCACGATGGGCACCTGAAACGCTATGAGGTTGCCGTAGTGGTGAGCAACGATTCAGACCTGATGGAGCCTGTGAGAATCGTCCGCCAGGAACTCGGAATTCCCATTGGGATTCTCAACCCGCATCAACATCACAGCGTTGCCCTGAAACCGCAAGCCACTTTCATGAAGCGCATCAGGCAGTCTGACGTCGCCGCATGTCAGTTCCCTAATACGATGACGGACGCCAGAGGGCAGTTTCACAAGCCGCCAACGTGGTGACACGCAAACTGCATCACTACCTTTGGGACGGCCATTCGCGAATCGTAATACCCTGTCGTAGAATCCATTGTTTGTGTTCCGTTCAAAATTCCCGGCAGTACGGAGCTAGACAGTGGCAGACAAGATTTATGACGTGGCCATCATCGGCAGCGGCCCGGCCGGTTATACCGCGGCCATTCGCGCCGGGCAGTTCGGACTGAAAGTCGCTCTCATCGAGAAGGACAACAAGCTCGGCGGCACTTGCCTGCACGTGGGCTGCATCCCCACCAAGGCGCTGCTGTTCAATGCCGAGATCTGGGACCACCTGAAGGCGGCGCAGGAATTCGGCATCGAGGACGTGGGCACGCCCAAGCTGAACTGGGGCGCAATCCAGCAGCGCAAGAACAAGATCGTGACCAAGCACGCCAAGGGCCTGGAATTCCTGATGCGCAAAAATAAGGTTGAGACCCTCTCCGGCTTCGGCCGCCTGACCGGCCCGGCAAAGAACGGCGTGCTCGAAGTCGAACTGGATACTGGTGCGGCCGGCGGGCGCAGCGTCGTAAAGGCGAAAAACGTGATCGTCGCCACCGGCTCGGGCGCGCGCATGCTTCCCGGCACGGCGCCGGATGACCGCATTCTTACCAATATCGAGATTCTCAGCCTGGGCGCAATTCCCAAGTCGCTGATCATTGTCGGCTCGGGCGCCGTCGGCGTGGAGTTCGCGTCCATCTACAACTCTTTCGGCGCCGCCTGCACCGTCATTGAAATGCTGCCGCGGATCGTGCCCTTGGAAGATGAGGACATTTCCAAGGAACTCGACCGCGCCTTCCGCAAGCGCAACATCACGACACACGTGAACGCTTCGGTAGGCAAGGTGGACAAGACGAAAGACGGCGTGTCGGTGGCGTTCGAGGTGGGAGGGAAAGCGCAGACAGTCGAGGCCGAGCGAGTGCTGATCGCCGTCGGCCGCAAGCCGCTCACCGACAACATCGGCCTGGAGAAGACAAAGATCAAGGTCGAGCGCGGATTCATCCACACCGATGGGTGGATGCAAACCGCCGAACCGGGTATCTATGCCGCCGGCGACATTGTGGCCGGCATGCCGCAACTGGCGCACGCCGGATTTATTGCGGCCAAGGTCGCGGTGGCGCACATGGCGAAGAAGAACGCCAAGCCGATTAATCGCAGCCGCATTCCCGCCTGCACCTATTGTCATCCCGAGATCGCGAGCGTCGGCATGACCGAGGCGGCCGCCAAACAAGCCGGGAGGCAGGTGAAGCTGGGCAAGTTTCCGTTCACCGCCAACTCGCGCGCGTCCATTGTCGGCGCGCATGAGGGCTTTATCAAAATCGTCTCGGATGCCAAGTACGGCGAGATCCTCGGCGTGCACATCATCGGGCCGTCGGCGACCGAGCTGATCGCGGAAGCGGTGGCGTCCATGGAAATGGAAGCCACGGTCGAGGACCTGATGTACACCATTCACGCCCACCCGACGCTGTCCGAAGGCATGCTGGACGCCATGGAAAGCGTGGAAGGGCTGGCGATTGATTTCTAGCCGCTGATTAACGCAGATCAACGCAGATAAGGAGGTGGTCATGGCACAGCCTAGATAGCCACGCGGAGTAGCAGGCCGCGTGGCGGAGGGTATGTCATGACTCGCTCTGAGAGGCGACATCGCCGTGCTCGTACGATTGCGAAAAGACGAGGTGTGATTCGGTCGTGGTATTCGAGAAGTTTGGGTGTTCAATCTGAAACGAATGCATTGTGGCGGAAGTGCGCTAAAAACAATTTCGCGCATGGCTGCCGGATGTGTCATTACGAAAAGTACAGCCGCAAAGAAGTTCGCAAACGGCGTCGCAGCCTCGATGGCGAGGTCGCGTTCAATCTGGCGGCTTGGCAATGATTTCTGATCTGCGTTGATCAGCGTTAATCTGTGGCGAGATTTTTCAGTGATCATTTCCGTCGTCCAACTCGGCACCGTGGATTACTCGACCGGCCTGCGGCTGCAGCAGCGGCTGATCGAGCTGCGCAAGAACAACGAGATTGCCAACGTGCTGCTGTTGCTGGAGCACACGCCGGTGATCACGCTGGGGCGCAACGCGCGGCGCGACAACGTTCTCGCCTCCGATGAATTGCTGAAGCAGCGCGGCGTCGAGCTGTTCGAGTGCGACCGCGGCGGCGACGTCACCTATCACGGGCCGGGACAACTGGTCGGCTACCCGATTTTCGATCTGCGCAGCTTTCTCGGGCCGGACGGGCAGAAAAAGACGCTGGGCGCGGTGGATTATGTGCGGCGGCTGGAAGAGGCGCTGGTCCGCACCTGCGCCGATTACGGCATCCCGACCGAGCGCGTGGCCGGTATGACGGGCGTGTGGACGCAGATCGCGACGTCCATTGCCGCTGTCATCCCGAGCGAGGATGCGCCACGACGTGAGCGGCCTGGGGTTGGCCGCGAACAAGGCGCGTCCGAGTCGAGGGACCCCTACTCGTCACCGGAAACTCAAGCCAAGATCGCCGCCATCGGCGTGCACATCTCGCGCGGTGTTACCTCGCACGGCTTCGCGCTGAACGTGAATACCGATCTCGATAATTTCAACCTCATTGTTCCCTGCGGCATTTCGACCAGGCCGGTCACCTCGCTTCAGCGGGCACTGGGGCGCGCAATTGCGCTCGACGAAGTCGCGCAGTCGGTGGCACGCAATTTCGGGCGAGTATTCAATTCGCAGATCGTCTGGGTGGACTCGCTCGATGCCCTGCTCGGTCGTTCGGTCGGTGTCCCGGCGCGCGCGCCGGAAGAGCTGCGCAAAATGGCGGGCGAAGAAGATACCTTCTGGGCGTGAGTGGGAGTTCAGCCGTCCCTCCGGGACTCTCATCTGACCGCAATGAACCCGGCAGTAAACCCGCCGTGGTGTCCTCACCTCGGGAAACATCCACTGGTGTCCTGAAATGTGTGGACACTACGCCCGAAAACACGGTAAAGTGTCCACCCGTGCAGAAGAAATCAGGCAGCTTCTACGCCGACTGGCGCGACTCCACCGGCAGACGCCACCGCCGCGCCTTCGCCAAGGAACGCGACGCGCTCAACTTCCAGCGCCAGCAGCAGGAGTCCGCACGCTCAAAACGGCAGGCGGCGGCCTCTGACCAGCGCTGCTACACCATTGCCGACTGGCGGCTGGAGAAGCCCGAATTCAAGATCGAGCAGCAGCGCGAGGGTGACGAAGTCCGCTACATCGTTCACGGCGACCTCAGCAAGCCGGCGTCGCCCATCCGCGAATCGAAATATCTTTCGCGCGAGCAGCACATCGAGATCTACCGCTGGATGCTGCTCAACCGCCGCATGGAAACGGCGCTGGAAAATCTCTACAAGCAGGGCAAAGTTGTCGGCGGCGTGTACTTCGGGCTGGGCCAGGAGGCATGTTCCTGCGCTTCGGCGTTCGCGCTGAAGAAGGACGAGTGGATGGGCCCGATGATCCGCAACCAGGGCTCGCTGCTGGTGAAAGGGTTCTCCGCGCGCGACATCATGATGCAGTACATGGCGAAGGCGGGCTCGCCCACGTTCGGCAAGGACGCCAGCTCGCACTTCGGCGATATCCGCGAGCGCAACACGGTCGCGCCCATCTCTACCCTCGGAGACCTGATTCCAGTCCTCACCGGCGTGGCCCTGGGCGCGCGCCTGCAAGGGCGCAACATCGCGGTGATGACTTACGTCGGCGATGGCGGGCAGTCCACCGGCGTCACCTACGAGGGCTTGAACTTTGCCGCCGTGCAGAGACTGGGGCTGGTGCTGTTTGTCGAAAACAATATCTGGGCGTACTCCACGCCGACCGACGAGCAGTTCCTGGTGAAGGACCTGGCCGAGCGCGCGATTGCTTACGGCATTCCGGGCGTGATCGTGGACGGCACCGACGCCTGCCAGGTGTACGACGCGGCGCACGAGGCCTGCGAGCGCGCCCGCCGCGGCGAGGGCCCGACGCTGATCGAGGCCAAGATGATGCGCATGAAAGGCCACGCCATCCACGACGCCGCGCAGTACGTGCCGCGCCCGCTGTTCGAGTACTGGACGCGGCGCGACCCGATTGCGCGCTTCGAGAATTACCTGGTCAACGTGAAAAAGTGGCTCACGCGTGAGGAAAGCGAAAAACTGATTGCCGGCGTCGAGCGCCAGTTGGACCAAGACCGCGACTTCGCGGTGAATTCACCCATGCCTGATGCCTCGACAACGCCGCTCGATGTGTGGTGCGAGGGCTGCCACGAGGTGAAGCTGAAGTACGCGGTGCCGCAGTATCCGAACGAGAAGAAATCCGCCGGTCGCAAGCAGGTGGCGGCGGCGGGACATTTAAAATAGATGCCCAACACTTTCAACATCTACTGCGATGAAAGCTGCCATCTGGAACATGACCGACAACCGATCATGGTGCTGGGTGCAGTGTGGTGCCCGACAGAGAAGTCACGCGAGATCGCAGTCCGTATCAGAGAACTGAAGCAGCGCCATGGGATCTCGCGTGACTACGAAATCAAGTGGGAACGGGTATCTCCGGGCAAGTTGGAATTTTATCTAGACGTTGTGGATTACTTCTTTGATGACGACCACCTCAACTTTCGTGCGTACGTCGCCGCGAAGGACGGTCTTCGTCATGAGGAATTCCGACAGGACCACGACACTTGGTATTTCAAAATGTATTTCCACATGCTCGCGTTGTTGTTAGACCCCGAGAGTCGCTACCGCATTTATCTTGATATCAAAGACTCACGAAGCGCAGCAAAGGTCGCCAAACTACATGATGTCCTCTGCAACAACATCTATGACTTCCAACACAGGATCATAGAGCGGGTACAGCCAGTTGAGTCAAAGCATGTGCAGCAGGTGCAACTGGCCGATTTGCTTGTCGGAGCGGTTTCGTATGCGAATCGCAACCTGCAAACGAGCAAAGCAAAACTTGCGATTGTAGATCGGATCCAGAGGCGCTCGGGATACAGACTGACTGGGAACACCCTGATGAGAGCACAGAAGGTGAACCTGTTCCATTGGTACCCCCGGGGAGCGCAACATGCCTGAGCCAGCGTGGGTACCGGCGCTTGTTTGTTTGGCGGATTCCGGTAACGACTGGACCGTGTACCTGGATGTCGTGTACCTGATGTTCAAGAAGGATTTCGTTGAAACCACCCCGGTGTTCGAAGGGCAGCGACTGCGCCTGAAGCGCCATCCGATGAAGGATGGACGAGAGGCGACCTTCTGGCATTTAGTCAGCGAAGGCGATGATGAAAGGTCGCGCGTTCCTGACGAAATGAGGTGCGAACGTATCCGCTGGCCAAAGCCAGTGATCGAGAAAGTCCCGTGCACGGAACTGAAACGCTGGGAATCAAAGCGCGGTAGCGAAACGAGGGTTGTTATCGCTTTTGACGATTACAGCTATGTCGTCGTCCTAGCAAAACGTAGCGGCTACTTCTTACCTTGGACGGCGTATCCGGTTGAGCGAAAGCATAGACGCGCCAAACTGCGGAAAGAGTGGGAAGAGTACCAGCGAAAAAATACTGGGGCCGCCACGTAGTGACGGCCCCGTTACTCCTTCCACAGTGGTGGATGAGCTACCTAAATTAGATGCGGCATGCACCAAAAAGTCAACGAAAACAGCGGCCGTGGTATCAATAGTTTACCCGGAACCTACGGTACCAAAATGGCACTAGTCACCTATCTCGAAGCCATTCGCCAGGGAATCTGGGAAGAGATGGAGCGCGATCCCAGCGTCTTCTGCATCGGCGAGGACATCGGCATTTACGGCGGCGCGTTCAAGGTCACCGAAGGCTTTGTCGACCGCTTCGGGCCGGAGCGCATCATTGACACGCCCATCGCGGAGTCGGCCATCGTGGGCGCGGCCTTCGGCGCGTCGCTAACCGGCATGCGGCCGGTCGCCGAATTCCAGTTCATGGATTTCATCGGCTGCGCCTTCAACCAGATCGTCAACATGGTCGCCAAGGCGCATTTCCGCTGGGGCGCGCCGGCGCCGCTGGTGCTGCGCGGGCCATCAGGCGGCGGAGTGCATGGTGGGCCCTTCCACTCGCAGAATCCCGAGGCGTGGTTCGTGCACGCGCCCGGGCTGAAGGTGGTCTGCCCGGCGACGGCCTATGACGCCAAGGGGCTGATCAAGTCGGCCATCCGCGACAACAATCCCGTCATATTTTTCGAGCACAAGTTTCTCTACCGGCGCATCAAAGAAGAGCTGCCCGAGGGCGATTACACGGTCCCGCTCGGCAAGGCTCGCGTCGCGCGCGAAGGCCGGCATGTTTCCGTGATCACCTACGCGGCCATGGTGCACACCGCGCTGGAAGCCGCGGAAACATTGGCGAAAGAAGGCATCGAGTTGGAAGTGGTGGACCTGCGGACGCTGCTGCCGCTGGACCGCGAAGCGATTGCGGCGACGGTGAAAAAGACAAACCGCGCCATTGTGCTGCACGAAGATGTTCGCACCGGCGGCATCGCGGGCGAGGTGGCAGCCATCATTAATGAAGAGGCGTTCGACTGGCTGGACGCGCCCATCGTGCGCATCACTTCGAAAGATACGCCGGTGCCGTTCTCGCCGCCGCTGGAGCAATGGTTTCTGCCGAATGCCGAGGATGTGGTGCGCGAAGCGCGGAGGCTGATGGCGTATTAGTCTTCAGTCGTCGGTCGTCAGTCTTCAGGAAAACGGATCTGCGCGTTGCCTGACGACTGAAGACCGACGACTGAAGACTTATAATGTCCTGTTGCGGATGGGGTGTCCGCGCGCACTGTAGCAGTGCCCCCGCTCCGATTTCGCGAAGGAAGGACGACGATGCCGACTGACGTGGTCATGCCCCAGATGGGGGAATCGATTTTTGAAGGCACCATCACCAAGTGGCTGAAGAAGCCGGGCGATAAGGTGTCGCGTGACGAGCCGCTGTTTGAAATTTCCACCGACAAGGTTGATGCCGAGATCCCGTCGCCGACGGCGGGCGTGCTGAAGGAGATCAAGGTTCCCGAAGGCACGACCGTGCAGGTGAATACAGTGGTCGGCACGATAGCCGCCGAGGGTGAGGCCGCGGGCGCGCCCGCCGCAGCGCCGCAACCCCAGGCCGCCGCGCCGGCAACAGTGAAAACCGAGGCAGCGCCGCGCGCGCCGGAGCCCGCGAAGACAACCGCCGGCGAAGAGCAGGAGGACGAGTCCACGGTCCTGCAATTCCCGCACGGGCAGGGCGAAGAAGGCGAACGGATACGGTCGTCGCCGCTGGTGCGCCGCATCGCGCGCGAAAACAACATCGACCTCAACCAGGTGCAGGGCACCGGCCTCGGCGGACGGATCACGAAGGAAGACATTGTCCGGTTCGTCGAGCACCCTCCCGCCCAACGCCCCGCAGCCAGCGCGCCGGCGTATCAGCCCGGAGCCGCGGCCCCGGCGATCCCGTCGCAGCAGCCGATCGCCATTCCCGGCGAAGTGATGCCGATGTCGGCGATGCGCAAGAAAATCGCGGAGCGCATGGTGCAGTCGAAGCGCACCAGCGCGCACGTGCACAGCGTCTTCGAAGTGGACCTGTCGCGCGTCATGGCCATCCGGCAACGCGAGAAGGCAAGCTTTGAACAGCGCACCGGCACGCGGCTGACGATGATGCCGTTCTTTTGCCGGGCGGCCATCGAAAGCATCCGCAACTGGCCGATCATCAACGCCTCGGTCGAGGGCGACAACCTTCATTACCACCGCAACGTGAACCTCGGCATCGCGGTGGCGCTGGATTGGGGGCTGATCGTTCCGGTGATCAAGCGCGCCGAGGAGCTGAATTTTCTCGGCATCCAGCGGGCGATCATCGATCTTGCCGAGCGCGCGCGCAACAAGAAGCTGCTGCCCGACGAGGTCGCCGGCGGCACATTTACGGTCACCAATCCCGGCAGCTACGGGCAGATGTTCGGATTGCCCATCATCATGCAGCCGCAGGTGGCGATCCTGGGCGTGGGCTCGATCAAGAAACAGCCGGTGGTGATCAGCGACGAGAACGGCGGAGATTCCATCGCGATACGATCCATCTGCCACATCATTCTCGGCTACGATCACCGCGTGGTCGACGGCGCGGTGGGCGACCAGTTCCTGCGCGACGTGGCCAGGTACCTGGAAAACTGGAACGAGCCGCTGGGATAGTCGCCAGTCCTCAGTCTTCGGTCTTCAGTCGTCAGCGAAAAAAGGCCGCCCGAAGCAGGTGGCCCTGAAGACTGACGACTGAAGACTGAAGACTATTTTGTTTTCGCCCACGCCGACGCGTTCAGGCACTGCACGGTGCCGTCGATGATCTGGCCGAGACCGCCGCGGAATTGATCCACATTCACAATGTCCTTGTTGGTCACGGCTTCGGTGATGGAGAGCGCCGAGGCCACGAAGTTGAGCGCGGCTTCCTTCTTGTCGGTGCCCGCTTTACCTCCAAATACGCTTTCCACGCCTTGCACGACAGCGGGAATGAAGGCGATACTGCGCAGAAGAGTTGCCAGGAAATTCATGGGTGCTCCTTGAATGAAGAATCGGGTGTTTTGGAATCGGGTGATCCGGTGATCGCGGGATCGGGTGAACTGGAATCGAGTGCGTCGAGGCGGTTGGCGCGATAAACGCCGAGCAGCTTGTCCGCGTAATGGGGATCCGTGGCCCAGTGAGCGGCCAGGGCACGCGCGAAGGCTTCCGGATCGCCGCCGCAGGCGCGGGCCCCGGCGTAGCACGGCGCCGTGGCAATGAGGCGGTCGCGGTCGGCGAAACATTCTTCCATCGAGTCGTAGCGCGCGAATTCGGCGCTGACGCGCACGTCGCGGCCGTTCACATGTTCCAACGTCGGGTAAGCAACGCGCGCGTGATCGCCGTGCGCCTTGATGCCGAAGTAGTTGTGGGCATCCCGGCTGAGCCGGGACTGTCCCCAGTTGCTCTCCAGTGCCGCTTGCGCGACGGTGATTCCGGGCGGAAATCCGCTCGCGGGAGAGCAGGCGAGGGCTGCGCGCGTGGCCGCGGCGAGAAATTCTTCCCTCGTCATGTCAACGTACCCGGAAATAATCCAGGGCGATGTGAACCAGCGTGAGCAGTCCGGCAAGCAGACCGCCGATGCCGGTGAAACGCTGGACAACGCGCTCGTGGCGGTCAACGCGGTCGGTAAGTTCCTGGAGCTTGCCGGGCTTGCCGTTGCCGAGCAGCCATCGCATGTTGGTCTTGATTTCGGCCAGGTCTTCCAGCACCTGGCGCTCGAAATCGGTTACGGCGAAGTCATGCATAAATGAGTCCTGTGGGTAAGAGGTCGGGCCGAAAACTACAAGGGATAATCCACGTGCAGCAGCACGGAGTCGCGCGAGTAGCGCGGCGGCGCCGAGCCGTCGTAGGGACGAAGATAAAAATCCTGCACGCGCGAAAGGCGCGCCAGGTAAGCGACCTGGCCGGTATAGCGGCCGATCAGGTTGCGGTCGTTGTCGGGGCCCCAGCCGGCATCGCTGCGGCGCACCTCGAATCCGCCGCCGGGGAGCAGATCGGCATGCGTGTCGATCATGACCGAGGTCGAGGTGACGTCAATCACCTCGGCCTCGGTCAGGGGCGCAAGCGGGGCGCCGTTGGCGGGGGCGGTTGCAGCTTGGTCGGGCACGGCGGCGTTGGCGGCCGTCTGGAATTCGAAGGCGAGGGGCGCGGCGGCGTCGTTGGCAAACTTGATGACGTACTGGGCGTTGTTGCCGGCGAGGTCCGTGGCTTCGATTTCTACCTCGCGCACGATCGCGCGGAAATCAGCCGCACGCGAAGGGACGTTGACGGCAAGCGCATCGCCGGGCACAACGTCGGACGCGCCGCCCGGAAGGAAGCCGCTCCAGGCGGCGTACTCGCCCGACCAAGCCGGCTGCGTGCTGTCGTCGAGAAACGCCAGCGCGGCCTGTTCGCAATCATCGGTGGTGCGCGCGACTGGTGCGGCCAACGAGACTACCTGCCCGCGCACGCCGTCGTCCGTCCCGGCGGCGTTGGCGGCGATGCTCGCGGGATCGCAAACGCGCGCCACGGAACGTCCCGAAGCGCGGTAGCTGACGATGATCTTCTCGTTCGCAGCCGGCACATAAGCGGAAAAGAACGAGAGTTCCCCCGTGCTGTAGACGCCGCACTCGGCGCCGTCGGAGAGCGCACCCACGAGCCGGGTGCGATAACTGCCTGCCAACTTGCAACTGCGGACCTCGGCATCGACCGCCCGCAAGATGCGGGTGAAAGCGACCGACGCATGCAGCCCTGCGCCGGCCGCGCTATTCATCAGCGCGTAGGTGCAGTAATCCGGCGCGGCGGGCAGGGAGCCGTCGAAAAGCACCGTGGATGCCGCCACGATGGTGGGCGGATTGTTGGGATCGATGTCGTGCACCTCCAGGATGACGCGCACCGTGGAAACGTTCGCCGCGCCGCCGCGCCCAGCGCCGGCCGGATGCGGCGAGGAATGGAACGTCTGGCCTCGGCGATAAATTTCCGGGGCGGAAATGCGGGTGGTCAGCACATAACGATGCCCGGCCACGGTGGTGACGGTGCTACCGGCGGGCGCGCCCGAAACGAGAGCGCCAATCAGCGACTGCGCGCCCGCGGCGGTGATCTGAAATCCCGCGAAGCAATTGGCGGGGGCAACGTCGCCGGTGTACAGGCCGCCAATGACGCCGTCGGAGGCGGCGGTGAAACTGATGTCGCCGTGCTGCAACGCCAGCGCGCCGCCCAGTTCGATGGGTTCGGCGAAGCGGACGGTGGCGACGCCTTCGATGCTCAGCTTGCCGCCGGTGACGGCGACGGCATGGGCGGCGTCGGAAACCAGCCAACGCGTCGGGCGCAAGACCGGGTCGGTGTATTCCTCGTCGAGCAGGACCGACCCGAAGCGCCCGAACGGCACTTCGGAGAGATAGAAATGGAGAGAGTAGCCGTCGCCGAGAAAGTAGTCCTTCACGTAGGCGCGCGGCTCGACGTACCCGACCACGGTGACGTCGTTCACCAGCCGCTGTGAGGCGCTCAGCTTCAGGCCCTCGGGACAGAACTGGGGCGACGCTTCGTCGAGAGGGTGCTCGACGGCGCCGACGGCCCGAAAAAATAACTGGGCGTCGTGGGCGCGGTAGGCGGCGCGGCTGCAAACAGCGAGCGCGGCAGCGTGTTCCGACCAGGGCTTGCGCGAGTCCACCGGGTAGGAGGGAACCGTCTCCAGGTCCTCGACGCCGGCGAACCCGAACGCTCCGGGCAGCAGGTCCTGGGCGAGTTGCTGCAACGCATTGCCGGCCGCGCGATTGGTGAACGGAGCACGTTGCGGCAGCGTTTTTTTGTCAAGCAACGACTCATCGCCTGCGGCGCACAGGGCGTAGCGGTAGACGGGACCGCGCTCGCCCCAGCCGAGATACTCGTAATCCGGGGCCGCGGTGACATAGCCGGTAAAAAGTTTTTCGTCATCGTTGCGGATGAGGACGACGCGCGCGCCGCGCACCGGAACCACGAATTGCGCGTCAGAGGCAAGCAGCCAGGCGCGCAGCTCCGCCGGACGATTCAGCCGGCGATGTACGCGAGGCGGACGCTCGCCATCGAGCACGGCGGTGTAGTCACGCGCACCGAAAGAGTCGAAATTATCAATCGTAAATGTCATGGTCGTTAGTCGTTGGTCGTTGGTCGTTAGCAAAGGCGGAGTCCGCGCAAGTTCGCGAACGACTAACGACCAACGACTGCTTTCAGTACAACGCTGCGCTGGGCGCGGGGAAAAAGCTGCGGTAGCAGAGCACCTGCTCGCCGTCGTTGAGGTCGGTATGCGGCAGCGCGAGGAATGACGCGTGCAGGGACCAGCCGCAAAGCGAGACCGGAAGCTCGAATTTCGTTTCCTGCGCCGGCGCTGCCGGTTGCAGGCACGGATAGTAGAAACAGACGCGCGCGCCGCTTTCTTCTTCGAGCACGAACAGCGCCGACCACTCCTGGAAGAAGCTCCCGCCCTCGCGATCCACGAACGCGACCACCTTCTGTGCCGACGCGCCTTCCGCCGGCACGCCGCCAATGAGCGGCTGCGCCAGGATGACGCTGGTCACGGTCTTCACCGCAACGCGTCCGACATTAAAGGTGACGCGGCGCACGTAATGGCGGTCGCGCAGCACGTCCACGGGATTCTTCACGTAGGCGCCCGCGACGCCCGCGCCGACGTAGCCCGTCTGCTGCTGATAATCGAGATCCACGGCGAGCAGATCGCCCACGCTGAACGTGTCGACGGCGCCGGCGCCGCAGATGATCTCCTGCGCGGTGGAACCGGGCAGCACGGCGACGGCGGATTGCGGGCTGCCGCCGGAGGGCATGGCGTCGGCATTGGCGTCGGCGGCGAGGACGTTCATGTGCTGCGATCCGCCGGCCAGCGCCATCTGCAGCTTGCCCCACTCGCGGAACTCGAATTCGACACGCGCCTCCAGGTGTTGGCGAAACTGGGCCACCGGCGCGCCCTTCAAGCCGGCGCGCATGGCCACGCTTGTGGTCGCCGGAACGCGCTTCAGGTTTTCGATCCAGCCGGTGTCGATCCACGGTGACGGCGGTGTGTCGAGAACGAAGGCGCCTTGCTTCGACGGGTCGTAAACCGCGGGCGCACCGGTTTCGCGATTGACGGGAGCGAAGTAGGCGCGCGCGCGGCGGGAAATTGCGGCCATGGGGCCGCGCAACGGATTGGTGCTCATGCCTGGTCCACCTCGGAAAAGAAGAAAACCGCCAGCTTCGCCTGGCGGCGCAGCTCATCGTTGGCGCTCTCGGTGGCGCCGAACTCCGGGAGCCCCCAGAAGACGGTGCTGCCCAAATCGACCGGCGGAACGTGAGTTTGGTCACATTTGGGTGTGCGGGGCGGGGCGGTGAGCCGGAGCAGTTCGGAATCGAGCGTGGCCAGCGCGCGGCCGCGGTCCACCGAGCCGGATTGCGCGCCCGCGATGCGGTACGCGATGGTGCAATCGATCTTCATCAGCGGGCGTCGCGCAGCCTCGGCGCCCTTCACGATCTCGGGAGCCCCCCAGGCGAGGTGAAAGGCGTTGGGCAGCGGCGGCGCGGAGTTGGCGGGCTCGTTTTCGTCCACCAGCACGGCCGGCCGCATGCGGCCCGCGACCACGATGGTGCGCGCCGGGTCGAGGGCGGCGAGGCGGTCGCGCAGTGCGGCGTAGAAACTGTCTTTGGCGAATTGCATGTTGGCTCTCGGCGATCGGCCTTCGGCCGTCGGGAAAAACGTCATTCAGCGGCGATGACGCGGTACAGGTACGGCGTGCCGGCAAACGATTCGGCGCTCACGGTCTCGATGTGCAGAAGCTTTTGCCCGTGCACGATGCCGAGCGCGCCGGTGAAGAAATCTTCCGCAGACTCGCCGCGATCGGCCAGATACGGAGCCAGCGTCGCCGCCGCGAAAAGAAACTCGATGCGCAATCTCGGGTCGGAGGTCCGGGCCGCACTGGGGCCCGCGACCACCGGCGAGACGGTGACATCCTCGGTGACCGGACCTTCGATCCCGAGTTCGGCGTTGGTGTCGTCGCCGGCGGGGGCGGCGGGACAGCGGATCACGACTTCGTCGCCGCCCAGGGCGCGCAGCATGGCTTGGGCAGCGCGAGCCAGTGCGGCGGCGCGGCTACTTGCAATGGTTTCAGACATGATGTGAGTCTTCAGTCGTCAGTCTTCAGTCTTCAGGAACCAGCATCAGCCGCATTTGACCTGACGACTGAAGACTGAAGCCTGAAGACTGGTCTAGAGTTTTTGTGCGACCCAGGGCGCCAGCAATTTGCGGACGGTTGGGTCCAGGAGCGTGTCGGAGAAATACTCCAGGTGCATGCGGTCCAGCGTGCCGACACGGACATTGAGCGCAGGCGTAGCCTGGGCGTTGCGGACGATCTGCGCGCAGGCCACCTTCACCGGCGGGGGCACATCACTGAAGCCTGCGTTATAGGTCACATCCAGCTCGTTAAAAGTGAGGCCGAGCACATTGGCGGGCAGCGTGATCTCGCCGGTGTCGGCGTTGAATTCGATGGTCGCCGCATCCAGCGTGGTCCACGAGCCCGGAAGCGAGAACGCCTGCGCGATTTCTTGCGCTGCGTCCGCCAGTTCTTCACCGCGGCGCGCCACACCGTAGCGGGCGAGCACGGCGACAAACGGAGTTGGTGCGGGCGCAACCGTCGCCAGGGGGAGATAGGAAAGGCGAACCGTGTTGCGCCCGCCGTCGAGGCGCGCGCGCTCGTGATACTGCGCAACGTCGAGCGTGGGGCGCCGGCAGTGGGCGTCTATCAGCGCCGAGGCGGCGGCGATCCAGGCAAGCGGGGTGATCGCCTCCAGCCCGTGCGCCTCGTATTCGGATGGGTCGAGATAGTTCATGGTTGTCTGTCGACAGTCGACAGTCGACGGCCGACAGTCGGCTTGACGCCGACCGTAGACCGTAGACCGTCGACGGTTCTATCGCTCCACGTTGACTTTGTAATGCGCGTAGCCGGCGCCCTTGACGACGATGGCGCCGAACTTCACCACCACCATCTGCTGGGCGAGCGAGCCGCTGAGGCCCAATTGGAAGACGCGCGGGTTGGGATCGGTGAGCCAGTGGTACTCGATCATGTCCTCGCTCACGATGTAAGCCGGGAAAACCGCATCGGTGCCGGGCGTGCCGGTATAGCCCAGCGACCACTCGGGAACCAGCGGCAGATCGCCCGCCTGCGTCGAGAGGGTCTTCACGCGCAGGCCGCCGGCAATCTCGGTGGTGGAGAGCACGACGTTGAACTGCGCCTTCATCTCGCGGTCGATCAGGTCGAGTAGCACCGGGTTGGCGTAGATGGCGGTGGGGCGAACTTCGTAGGAGGAGTTCGAGACCATGCCCGCGATGATCGCCTTCAGGCCGTCGACGATGCTGGGATCGGTGCGGTGAACCGTGCCGAGGTTGCCGCCACCGGCGATCTGGCCCGCGGCGCCGTAGTACTGCAGCGTGGTGGGCGCCGACAGCGAAGTGTCGTTGCCGTTCCACAGCGCGACGTCGTGCGTGCGCATCAGGCCATCCACGGAGTCGGCCAGGTCTTTCGCCTGCAGGAAGGCGAACTGCGACTGCTGCTGCCCGACCTCGAGGTCGAACAGGTTGTAGTTGATCTGCGAGACCAACGCCTTCAAAGGCACGCTGCGCTCGACGCGCGTGGGCGAGCCGACGGTGGCGACGATGTTGCGCGGATCGACGAAAGCGTTGGCGGCGGCGGGCGAGTTAATCGCCGTCTGCTCGAAGAAGCGCGAGGGATGCCCGGTGGCGGGCACCTGCTTGACGCGCTGGCCGAACACGCCGCGCCGGCGCACGATGTCGGTGATCTCGGATTGGTAGCGGCTGACCTCCACCGCGCCCGGCCCGAGGAAATCGGCCGCCGCGTGCAGGTCCAGGAATTGTGCGTTCATTTTTTCTCCAGTGAAGATGAGGTGTGGATTCGGTGGTGTCGTGAGTCGATGGTCGATAGTCGATGGCAGCCGTGGCCGAAGGAGCCATCGACCATGGACCAACGACCATCGACGCTGTTTATTCCAGCAGTCCCGCGCGGGCCATCTCCGCCTTGACGGCGATGCGCTGCTCGAGCGAGAGGGAATTCAGTGCCTTGTCGAGCGCTGCCGAGTCCAGCGGGTCGCCGGCGGTGTCTTTCGACAGCAGCGCCGAGACCAGCGGTGGAAGCGTCTTGCGGGAGGCGCGCGCGGCCTGCGCCTTCAGCTCCTGGTTGGCGCGCTCCAGTTCGGCGACGCGCGTCTTCAGTTCGCCGGCTTCGGTGGCGGGTTCTCCCGGAGCATCGTCAATGCGGACCGCGATGCTGTCGTCAATGGCGGCGACGATGCGGTCCACCTTGGCATTGAGTTCCTGGTGCTGCGCGTCGAAGCGGCTGATCGCGTTCTCCAGCGCTTCGGCGGCGGCGGCCAGCCGGGTGGTGGCGGCGGTGAGTTGTTCGTTGAGTTCGTCCATGGGACTCCTTGTCGATGGTCTGTGGTCGATGGTCGATGGCGGACGGCTGTGGGCCATCGACCATCGACTAAAGCAGTTCGATCCACGTATCCCGGTACGCCGCTTTGTCGCGGCGCAGAATGGCGGCGCCGGTGAAAGTGCACTCGCTTACCGTCCAGATAGCGGCGCGGAGGTCGTCAATGCGGGCGTCGGTGATCTCATAGGACATGGCGAGCGCGTGCCACGTGGCGCGGGCGCCCTCGCCCGCGATTGTTTGCCGGCGCAATTCGCGCATCACGTCGGGAAAGTCGCGGGCGTAGAGATAACCCGCGATCTCGATACTGTCGCCAGTCGCCAGTCGCCCGTCGCCAGGGTGCCGCCTGGAGACTGGCGACCGGTGACTGGAGACTATGTTTGCTTCCGTAATGATCCCCACCTTGCGGCGGGTGTCGTGGCGGTCGAGCAAGGGCGCGTAGTCGAGCCCCATGCCGAGCAGCGAGGGCAGCGCCTGTTCGGCGGCGGCGCGGGTGAGCACGACGCGGTGCCCGCGCGCGCCCGAAGGCGCACGGTCCGACGGCGTGTCCACCAGGGTGAGCACGCCGCGAAAGGGCGCGCGGTTGGGGTGCGCCGCAACGGGCGGCAGGTCAATGGCCATGGATTGCAGTTCAATGTTCATTGGGGTATATGTCTCAGTTGTGATAACCACAATGTCCGAGGCGGCGTTCGTCGTGTTTGCGCTCGCGTTACCGGTATTGGCGTTGGTTCACGAAGCGATCCGCGCGAGTGTCAACGACAAGCTGCCGGCGCCGCAGCGATTTTCGATCTTCAACCAGCCCGGAAACACCTGGTGGGGGCGCGGCGGGCTGCTCGACATGCACATGCAGTTGTATCCAGAAAGCAAGCTGCGGCTGGCGTTCTGGATCGACCTTGTCGTTGTCGTCGCCGCGTTTGTCCTCGGTTGTGTCGCCCAGGCGAGTCTTCGATCCAAGTAACTACAGCGGCGGCAGCCCGCGCATCCTTCGCACTTCGTTCACCGTCAGCACGCCGGAGCGCAGCAGGATTTCCTGGATCTGCGCGTCTTCCATTTCATTGCGCGCGTCCACGTCGGCGAACACGAATTCCAAATCGCTCCAGCCGAGCTTCTTGCTGATGGCGTCGCGCGTTAGGTGCTCGGCAAACAGGCGCGCCGTGGGCACGATTGCCTGGCGGAAGGCAAGGTCGGTCAGTTCGGCGGCGGTGGAGCGGTTCACGTCGTGCTCCACGCCGAGGAAAAACGGCGGCAGATCGAAGGCGTCGGCGATCACCCGCAGCAGGAACTCCTGCCAGGCCAGCCGCAGATCGCTGTCGTTGCCCTGGCCGAAACGCAGCACCTCGGGCTTCGACTCCACGGAAAGTATCGGGACACGACCTGTTCCCTCGATCTCGTCCTGCCACCAGTGGATCAGGCGCTCGTGCTGCGCCGGCCCCAGGTCCTGCAGCCAGAGTGCGTACTGCACCACCGAATTCGAGGCCAGCCGGGCGGCGTAGCGGTGCGCGCCCATGAACTCGTTGATGGTCTCGAACGCCACCTCCAGCCGCCCCAGTCCGAAGGGCGTGTGGGTGCGCGGGTTCAGACGGATGTAGCAGAGCTCGTCGTCCTGGAGCACGATCTGCCCGTCGGGTCCGTAGCGCCCGGTTGCCTGCACATAGCGCGGTGACATGGGCTGGCCGTCCCAGTCGGCTTTCATGCGGATGGTCGAGCCGTCCACCGGCCACATCACCAGCGGGCGTGACGCGTCTCCGGTGGCCTGCAACTCGATGGCGCCGAAGCCGCCCACAATCACGTCTTCCAGCACCTGTTCGCAGAAGGAGCGGAAGCTGTCGTCGGAATTGGGCGCGTCCAGGTTGTCGGTAAGAGCCAGAATGCGCTCGGCGCCGAGTTCCAATTCTTCGACGGCGCGGCCCTTGCGCGGCTGCACCCGCCAGCGCATGCCGGCGATGCGGTCCTTGATGGTGTTGATCGCCTTGCGCGCAATCGGCGTCTCGGCGAAGCGGCGCAGGTTGGCGGGCGTCGGCTTGGGCAAGGCGTCGGTCCGCGGCGAGTAGGTGGAGAGGATCGAGGGCAACGGTTGCGTGCGCCGTTTTTCGGGCGCGCGTACTCCTGCGATGCGGCGCAATGCGCCGCGAAGCGATTCTCGTATGTTCATAGTGATTTCTTGACCGCGGATTTACGCGGATGAACGCGGGCGATAAACAATTTAGCGCGTGAAGCGCGGGCGATAAACAATTTAGCGCGTGAAGCGCGGGCGATAAACAATTTAGCGCGTGAAGCGCGCGCAAGATCGTAGCCCCCGGCGCAAGCCGGGGGACAAGATGTCCATAGAAACAAGCCCGCTTTAGCGGGCGTAAGAATCAATCGAATACGTGATCGGGGTCGAAGCTAACACCGTGTTTTCGCAATAACGACAAGAACTCATCCTCAAACGACATCTTCCGATGGTGCTCCTCCTGGCCCACGATGTAGCGGAGAACGGTGTCCGCGTTTGACGCGCTCACGGTGAACGCGCCGTAGCCGCGTTGCCAGGCAAATGAGCGTCGTTCCGGCCACTTCTCGTGCAGCCACCGCGACGAATTCGTCTTTGCCACGCGTAAGCAATCAGCTACGTTCTTGTCAGCCCCGAGTTGGAGAAGCATGTGGACATGATCCGCAGTCCCACCGATCGCCACCGCCGTACCGCCCCATTCGCGGACGATTCCACCCAGATACGCGTGCACGTCGGGGCGGATTACGTCAACCAGCAGCGGCGCGCGATCAGCCGTAGAAAAGACCACATGTATCAACAGCCGTGTAAATGTGTGGGCTATTTCTACCGCACCCTGCGGGCGCTATTCCCGTTGTCGCTCTTTCTACCCCCGGCTTGCGCCGGGGGCTACGTTCTCTTGCCGCCTGCGGCGGCTGGGGCATATCTCAATCTGGCACTCTCATAAGCGCATTTCCACGCGTGCCGTTTCGGCGATGCTCGGCAATTCCGAAGTTGTCGCCACGGCGATCGCGCTGCGCTCCAGCGTCGCCAGCGCGAACAGAATGGCTTCGTCGCTGCGGTCCAGATCAGGTTCGATGATGGCCGTCAACTCGGATTTCGCTTTCTCGACGCGTGCGATGCCGTCGCGGATATCGGGATAGGTGAACGCCAGCACCTTGGCCGCGTCCACGTCCGAATCCAGCGAGACGGCGTGGAACATCTTGATCACGCCGTTCGGGCGATAGCCGCAGTCGATCTTCAGCGGATCGCCCTTGTGCGTGTACTGCGCGGCTGCAATCCTCTTTTTCATCAACGCCCAGATTCCGGCCTGCTCAAAGGTGTCTCTCATCTGCGCGACGATGGCCTGCCTGCCGCTGGTTTCACGTGCACCGGCGCGGCGGCGCTCCAGGTACATCTGCGCCAGCGACTGCAGCTCTTGCGCCGGATCCTCGGCCAGGCACCCTTTGGCCGCGGTTAACTGCAGTCCGTTCGACAGATAGTCCTGCAGTTTTTTCAGCAGCGTTGCGCGGTCCAGCACGCCGCTGGTTAGCTGCTGGCGCAGGTCGGCCTCCAGCGCTTCCAGCATCTCGATGTCGGCCGCGGGGTCGAGGCAGCGCACGCGGCGCCAATCGCGCGTGAAGCGCAGGTCGGCCGAGTCGCCGTCGAGCAGCAGCACGCCGATATTGACGAATTCATCCTTCACCGCGTCCGGAACATAGCGGATGAGCATGAATTCGAGTTGTTTCAGTTTGTCGGCCATTAACAGCTCACATCACCACGGAGGCACGGAGACACGGAGGAAATTTGTTCATGGTCTTCTCCGTGGCTCCGTGTCTCCGTGGTTCGAATCATGCGTGACCTACGACAATTCCCACCGCCGTCCAGAACGGAAACGGCCGGCGCGAGCAATTGCGAAATTCGGTGATCAGCGCCCGCACGCGCCCGCGCCGCTGGACCAGCGATTCCACCAGGCGTTCGAGCGCGTCGAAGTCGCTGTCATACCACTCCGGCGGTACGCCTTCGGCACATTGCCAGATCTGTTGCGCATCCAGTTGTTCCACGCGCGAGAGCCAGGGCTCGAACGACTCCCAGCCGCGTACCCACTCGTAAACCTCGTTGCGCAGGTAAACGCCGCGCAACGGCGAGTCGGGGAATGTCCACTCGCCGGCATTGAAACAATAGCCCTGGTCGATGAACGCGGCGGTGTACTTGCGGTCCCGCCCGCGCCGATAGAATGCCGCCTGGCGGCCGTTGGCGTTGCACGTCCACTTATCGAGCGCGAGCACGCCCGCGAATGCCGCCAGGTTTTTCACCTGCGCCAGCGCCAACTCCGGCAAGTAATCGAACACCTGTCCTGCCGCCGGGTCCACCACAAATCGCGAGCCGAACTGCAGGCCCGCCTGGCACGGCAAGGATTGTCGCGCCAGTTGGATGGTCAGCTCCGGCGTGTGCTTCACCAGCCAGTCCTCGACCTCGATGACCTCGGTCTGCGGCACCGGCAGGCCGACGCGCTCGGCAAGCCGCGTAGCGATGAAGTCGTTGGCCAGCACGCGCGGGTGCTGCGGGTTGTTCTGAAATTTCACCACGTAGAAATTGTTGTCGCTGGCGCGCATCAGGTGCGCCTGCGCGCCGCCGCGCATCCTCCTTACGTGTTGTACCGCGGAAAGCGCCATGGCGAACCGCGAATTGTACCCCTGTAGCGCAATTGTTTTCCGTGATTAGGAACGGTCCTATCTGGTGATCTGGCGATCGGGTGATCTGGTGATCGAAAACCTGATGCCGTTCAGATCACCGGATCGCCCGATCATCCGATCACCCGATCATCGCGCCAGGCTCGCGAACTCTACTTCGGTCTCATGCCGCGGGCGCCCGCCCTGTTCCAGGCGGACGGCCTGGGCGATAGCCATGGCCATGACGCAATCGTCGTGAGCTCCGCTGGCCGCGGCGGCGGCGCCGTCCTGGTGACGGACAAACGTACGGCACTCGGTCAGCAGGCGCGCGCTGCTCAACAAGTCAGAATGGCGTGTGACGAGAGCGGCGAACTGCTCGATCATGTGCGGGCGGCTGACCGCGGAGGTCAACCATCCGAGCTGGTGGTGCTGTTCGTAAATCTTGGCGCCATCGTAGTGCTCGCTGGCGTCCAGGTGGGCGAGCACGGCGTGACCGTGGTTGTTGCGTTCGACGGCGATAAGCGCGTTGTTGTACTCGCGGCCGAGCGCGGCGACGCGGGCGGCCAGTTCGCGCGGCGGCACGTGTCCGTGCAGCTCGGCGCATTGCAAGCCGGTAAGGCGGTCCACCACCTGGGCGCAGGCGTAGTCGCCGTCGCATCCGCCACCCGCCGGGTCCACGCCGATGATGTACGAGGCGGCGGGACGCGGCGGCCAGAAAATCAGCAGGCGTCCGTGGTCGCGGCATTCGATCGCGCCCCTGGCCGCGCTCGCGGGCGAGCGCGCTCCATCGGAGGAGCACTCGGCCAGGCGGCGTTGGACGATGTCCAGATCGAAGACGCACTCGCCCGAGGCGATGAAGCATGACACCGAGTCTTCGGCGAATTCCTGGCGCGCCAGGCCGCGGAAGTTGGCGCGGACCTCGCGGCGATAGGCGATCTGTCCGAGTGATAAGTGATGCTTCTCGATCAAAGAACTTTCTTCGACCGAAAGGTCATTCAGGTCCGGGGAGTCGTTAGTCGTTAGTCGTTGGTCGCCGGCAAAATCGTGGTGGCCATCGGCCAACGACCAACGACCATCGACCGTATATTCCTTCTCGCACCACCACGGAAAAAAGTGGCGGCAGTAACCGGTTTGGGCAGAGCGCTGCCACTCGTCGTAGAAGCAGCCGCCGGCGCCGTTCGGCGTGGACTCGAGCACGATGCTGCCGCCGCGGGGAACGGCGGCGCGCAGCGAGGCGAGCGTGGCGGCGGCATCGCGCGGCCAGCGGGCCACCTCCGAGCAATGCAGATTGTGGATGGTGAGCCCGCGGCCGGCGTTCGGGTCAGCGGCGGTTGCCACGCGGTACTCGCTGTCGAGATGCGGGAAGACAATTTGCCCGACATTGTCGCGTGACGTGGCCAGCGCTCCCTTGCGTAACCGGTCGGGCAAGTACTCCACGAACCGGTGCACGATGCGAAAGATCTCCTCGGCGGCGCGTTGATCGTGCGCCACCAGTACGGTCACCGTTCCCGGATGGGTTACGGTCAAGATAAAATACCGTGCGGCGATCCAGGTGGTGAAGCCGAGCTGGCGCGCCTTGAGCACGATGTCGCGTCCGGTGGCGTTGCGCGCAAATTCGGCCTGGGCGGAATTGGCCACCAGCGGCACCACGTTGCCGTGCTTGTCGCGAATATTGAGCAGCCAGCGAACCGCGCGGTTCCAGACCAGAGCCCGAAAACGTGGCATGCGCGAATTCAACGCCCAGCCAAGCAATTTGAGCAGGGAAAGATCGGTATATTGCCGAATGCGATGCATGATGATGGTCCCGGGTCCCGATGACGAAGCCTCGCCGGCCGGCGATGCCTATGCTGGCCTTGGCACAAAGACGCGCTTGCGCGCGACCACGCCGGCGGCGACGTGGTTTTTTCCCCGGCGAGCGCCGCCCTGATGGAGCCAGCGATCGCAGCCCGGTAGAGGCGCGCAGGCGAAATTCAGGCCCAACGGGATGGGTGTAACTACTTTTGTGCACTTTGCGCGAATTACGCTTGCGCTTTCACGCTCGCGATGTGCGCCGCGATCGCATCGCGCGTCGCCTGGTCTTTCGAGGCCGCGAAGTCGAGCAGTTGCGCGTCCGTCATTCCGCTCTGGGCCTTCAGCTCGCTGATCAAGGCGAGCCCCACTTTCAAGCCTTCGAGCGCGAGCTCGATCGCTACGGTCGGATCCATAGTTCACTCCTGTCGGTTGAGCGAGCCCGGTGGCCCGCGATTGAGATGGCGCCGCGGCCGGCGCGTAAGGCTGCAGCAGAAGGTCGATGATCTGCGCCGCGGCATTCACCGCGGCCAGCGCTGCGTCCAGCCGCGCCCGCGCCTGCGCGTCGTCCACCAGGACCATGGTGTCCAGCGGCGGCTGGATGCAATTGCGCGCCGCCGTCCACCAGGAATAGATCTGCGGTCCGGTGGCGGCGTTCACCGCGCCCAGCGCCTTCAGTTGCGACACGAAAGCGTCGTTGCATAGCGTGGCCGCGTTCACGTAGTTCGCGACCGCGATCGTGGCGGAGGCGCCGATCAGCTTTTGCGTCGCCAGGTCCTCGTTGACGGTCTCGACCGCGGCCAGCCCGGTCGCGATCTTCGCCGCCGCGTCGGCCGCAGTGTGGTAGCTGCTCGGGCCGCACGAAAACGCGCACGCCAGCAGGATGATGCAGAGTGCTCCGATGGATCGTATTGCGATGTTCCTCATGCCGCTGCTCCTTTCGGCTTGGGCTGCGCGAAGTCCGGCGCAGGGATGCGGTTGAGTAGAAGCTTCCGCGTCACAGTGGTGCGCTCGATCGCGCTACGTGGTTATTCGCTTGTCACGATGATGCGCTTGCGCACGCCGCTGGCCGCGGCGTGGGACTTGAACTCAGCCGCCAGCGGGCTAGAGCCGGAAATGGCGGCGTTGGCGAGGTTCCAGTGGAAGTCGTAGGTGGCGATGCTACCCGCTTGTATGTGTCCGTAACCGGACGATGATTCCAGAAATGCCGTGCTGGAATCGTCCTGGCCGGGATACCAGGTCGAGTCGAAAACATAGCCGGCGCCAACCAACGCACACTCCGGCCCGGTGCCGTTGTTCACCACGGTCATCACCAAACTGTTCGCCCGCGTGGTGGTGATGTCAGGCGCGTGGTCCATGTCGCTGCCGCTTATGCCCGGACAACTCGACCCGCCAATGTGGGTCTGGTCAGGCGGCGTAGCGGTCGCCACCGCCCCCAGCGGAGAGGTATCCGCGCCTACGATCCCGGAGATCACCGCGATAGCTGTCACGCCGCTGTTGGCATTGTTGAAGGTCATGGTGCGGCTGTTGTTGTTGGTCACAGTCGCGTTCGGCGCGTAGTACATCTGCGGGTAGGTGCTGGGGGCAGCCACTTTGGAGTAGGTATTGCTATCCGTGTCGGTGACGCTGGTGATGTTGTTCTGGGCTGTGCTCTCTGCCGTCCTGGTGACGATCAGGTTACAGCCGGCACATGGGAACTGCACCGTGTAGGCGGCTGCATTCAGGGACTCGCTGATTTGGTAGGCGATGCGCGGAACGATCGTGGGCGCCGTGCCGGTGCCAGCCGCGTACTTGAGCGCGATTGCCGCGTGCCCGAAGGCGTCAGGCGAAGTCTGGTTGGCCGTCATCGTGGGGTTTATGCCCCCATGCGATCCCCAGGCAAACCACTCAGTGGCGTATCCAACATGGCGACTCGGCGGGAGCAGGTTGAAACCCGGGTTGGCTACCCAACTGGTGATCGCGGTGAGGCAGCACAAGCTGCCCTCATCCATCACATAGCTATAAACCAAGCTGTTGTCTTGCGTGGTCGTGATAGCGCCCGCAGGGATGGTTGGGCCGGTGGTCCCCGGCGTGCAACTGGGAGTCCCATCCACGTCACCCACGTTGTAGAACTCGGAACAGGCTAAGTGGAGGTTGTACTCTGCCGCGCTCAGGGTGACCGTAAGGGTTTGCGTCCCGGCTGCCGTGTTTTTGGAATAGTAAATCTTGTGGACACGGGAGCCGTCGTTGCAGCTTGCCTCCTGTGTCCAGGTGTTGGTACCGATGTTGTCGGTGATGGCCGACGTAACCGAGGGGGTCTCGTAGCTCAGGCCGCAGAGCACACCGTTGTTGGCCAGCACGGGATTGGGCAGCGTGTACTTCATGGATGACAGCGTTTGCCCGCCGTCGTTCGTGCCCCACACGCGGGTCTGCACATGAGTTGGACAACCACCGGAGCAGATGGCGGGAGCGGCAAGAATCTCCACCACCGCCGAGACGTAGGTGCCGCTGGTAATGGAAACCGTCTTGTCCGTATGTCCAGTGACGCCCGCGCCGGTGTCACAGGCGCGCACAGCAGGGGCAGTGCCGGCAGTGGCGACCGTGCTCGTGTCGCTTCCGCAATCGGGTACAGCCGCGCTGTCGCCCGCGAATGTAGCCACCCAACTGGCCCCGCTGCTGTCGGTCATGGTGATCGCGGGATAGTCAACCGTGGTGCTGGTCTTGGCGGCATTCGATTGCGAACCGCCTATCCCGCTAGCGCCGGCGTAGGCCAGGCACGACACCGTCGTTGCGTTGGTAGATGTCCCTGACCCGGTATCGCTGGAGCCGGCCGCCCAGCGCCACCAGATGCGCTCGACTCCCGGCGTTCCGCCCGTAGTCGTGGCCTTGGTGAGCAGGTTGGTGTTGTTATTTGGCAGCGCTGGCGCGGTAGTCGAACCGCTGCGATAGCCTTGGCAAACAATCAGGTCGCCGCCATTGACCGCGCCGAGCGTGCAAGAAGTTCCGCTGGCCGCGCAGAAGTGGTTCGCTGGGCGTGAGATCGCCGCCCACGCGGGCATCGCGAGCAGCAGCACGAACATGGAAAATGCCAAAGACTTGACCGCGAAGGACGCCAAGAAACGCGAAGGACATGCTGGTTTAGTCGCTGTCCTGGCGGGCTTTCCTTGGCGACCCTTTGCGCCCTTCGCGGTAAAACTCCGCCTCTTCATTAGATTGTCCCCGCAATCACCACGCGGATGTTGGTAGCGGCGCCGCCGGCGCTCACGATGTTCACGTCCACGGTGCCGCCGTCGGCGGTTTGCTTGTCGGCGGTGGTGCCGGTGAGCGATCCCGATGCCCAGGACGCGCTGCCGCACGTCAGGTTGCCGGAAAGCACATTGTTGCCGCCGCTCTTGGTGATCATCACCGTCGGTGAGCCCGCGTTGGCCCAACACCCGACGTAAGTGACGGTCCAGGTGACGCCGTATTTGTTCAGGCAACTGGCGACCTCGTCGTCGGTGTCCTGTAGCACCGAACTGGTGCCCGTGCCCCAGATGTGGAGCTCACAGGTGCGGACATTCAGCCCGGTGCGCATCGTAGTGGCCACCGCGCCCGCCGAGGTGGTTACGTCGCCGGTAAACGCCGGCATCCACCCGGCGGCGAGTTGCCCACCCGCGCCCGCTTTCGGGATAGCGTTGGCGCCGGCGGTGGCAGTGGCGATCTCGTCGTCGCCGCCGTTTTGATGCGTGGAGGCATGCGCACTCGGCGCCCGCGCGTTAGTCAGGCGCGTGTCCGTGCCGTACACAACCTGGGTCGCCGAGGCGTCCCCGCTGGCGGGAATGTCCTTCGCCGCCGCGGTGCCGAGCGTCGGTTTGTTGGCGATCGATGGCCCGCCGGATCCAGCGTTCCAATCAACATACTGCGCCGCCAGGGCCGCTGCCGTTCCTCCGGCGTTGCCGGAGACGTTGCCGGTGATGGTATTGGTCCCGGAATTCCAGGCGATCGAGGTTCCCCATGCACTCGATCCGCCATAAACCGCGATGCCGGCGGCGGCCGGCCACGCCATACTTCCGCCTGAATTGCATGCCGCATTGGTTCCGGCGACAACCAGGTTTCCATTGGTATCGAATTCGACGCACTTATTGCTGGCAGGCGCAGAGGCCGACGTGGTCGCGACATTGGTTCCCGTGCCAAGAACATTCTTGGCCGCCGCGGTTCCCAGCGTCGGTTTGTTCTTGATAGAAGCGCCGCCGGTGCTGGCGGTGTAATCCACGTACTGCGCCGACAATCCCGCCGCCAGATCGGCGGTCGAGTGCAGCGGCAAGTAGGTTGCGCTCAGGTCGGGAATCCAGCCAGCCGCCAGCGTGCCACCCGCGCCCGCTTTCGGGATAGCGTTGGCGCCGGCGGTGGCAGTGGCGAGCTCGTCGCCGCCGCCATTCTGATGCGTGGAAGCGTGGGCGGTGGGAGTGCGCGCATTGGTGAAGCGCGAGTCGTCGCCGGCGGCGACGGTTCCGGCGGTCGTGCCAGTGTTCTTTGCCGCTGCGTCGCCCAATCCCGTCACCGCAATGGTGTGCGCGCCCGTGGACGTGTTGGTCGAAACGTGAATATTGGCGCCGTCCACCAAGGTTTGCGTGGTCACGGTGGCGCCATTCAGCGAGGTGATGCCGCTGCCGCCGGCGCCGGTCTGATCGCCCGAGCAGGTGAACACGCCCGTGGAGGCATCGTAGGCGCTGACTTTGTCGGTGCCGGTGCAGGTCTTGGATGCAGCCGGCACGGGGGTTCCGGTCAGGTCGGAGTAATCCGGCTGCGCCTTGGTGAATGCGCCCGTGGTGGAGTTGTAGGCGCTGAAGAACTGGTGCGACGTCGCGGTGGTGTTCGCCGCGAGCGTCGGTTTGCCGGTGAGGTCCGCATACGCCCCGGTGGCCGCCACCGTCGCCAGCGTGGGCGTGCCGCTAAGATCGGAGTAATCGGGCTGGGTTTGGGTAAACGTGCCCGTAGTCGAATCGTATGACGCCAACCATTTGTGCGACGCAGCGGTTTTGGTGAGCGGGAGTTGCGTCGCCGCCGCCAGGAAATCGCTGGCGTGCTTGCCGTCCACCAGGTCGGCATTCAGGCCCGAGATCATCGAGGCCGGCGGGGTCACGGTCGCGTAGGTAAGGTCCACCGCCGCCGGCTGCGTAGCCGATTTACCCATCTTGATGGCGCCGCGCAGGATTACTCCGCCCGTCTCGTTGTCCGAGGGATAACCCGAAGCATAGGTGCTGCTGTCGGTGGCGATGTTCACCGTGCACGGATTCGTCGAGCACGAAATGTTCGACATCAGCAGGTTCCAAGTGTTCGGCGAGCCAACCTGCTGCTGGAGAATGCCGTACTTGTTCACGCCCAGCGCGGGAACCCAGGTCATCGTCACGTAGTCGCTGCCGTCCAGCGTAGCCGCCGTATTGTTGATGCCCTTGGATACCGAGGGAATGGATCGGTTGCCAGCCGCGCAAGCCGTGTCGCTGCAAGCGACCACGGCGTAGTACCGTGACGTTGAACCCGCCGTTCCCGTGTAGCCGATCGTGGGGTTGTTGAAGATGGAATGAACGCCGGTAAGTTCGATCTGGCCTTCGTTGAAGCAGACATTCCCTCGCGTGCAGGGAGTGAAATCCTGCCGCAGATTGTTTGCGAAGCTGGCCTGCATCCCGACGCCGGGAACCATCATGCCTTTTTCGTCGATGAAGCCGCGGCCGATCCAGAGGGTAAGGTTATTGCCCGCCATCCCGGACAGAAAGTCATTATTGTTAAGGAAATTCAGCGGATTGGTGGATGTGCCGCCGATTCCAGCCCCATAGGTAGTAATCCCTGGGTCGTAGAAATCGACATCGGCCCACAAAGTGGAACCGCCTTTTAAAAGCGTAAGCCCTGTTATTCCAGCGGGTGTGCCGAGCACCATGTTCCTGATCTTGATATTTCCGCCGCTTGAGTTGTCCCATGCCGGATGTCCCGCGGTGCCGGTGACTCCTCCCATATAGGGTGCATTCAGAATCACGCGTCCATGTTCTTCAATGAACGTCCCGTTTCCGCTCGTAAATTGCAGTATCTGATCGACCTGCTCCAGGTCTTCATTCTCGACCGTGAAGGTGCTGGTTCCGTTTTCGCCGAGTCTATAGAGCAGCGCAATGCTGGACCCGTTGACCCGATCAATGCTCGCCGGAAGCCCCCAATCAAAACCGATGCCTATGTTGCTCAGAACGATGTCACGAAACTGAGTCCCATATACGTTATTTCCTGCTCCTTGTTGGAAGGCGATACCGCACTTGGTGCAGCCAGAGCTGGTCACCGTGACGTGATTGAACTTCATTTCGTCGCTGTTTTGATTGGTGCTGTCCCCGATCCTAAAGCCGACGAAGGTTGCCCGCCCGTTGTTATTGTTGAGCTGGATTTCCTCGAAAGAATCGCTGGTGGCGATGTTGGTGCCGGTGCCGGTCTGCCCGGTCTGGAAACCGACGTCGGCGGCGCCGGCATAAATCTGAAATCCCTTAAACAGCACCGAGTCCCGCGTGCGCTCCGCGTCGATTATCGTCCCAGCCGCAGCGCCGGTATAGATGAGTTGGCAGTAATTGTTCAGCGTGTGCCCGCCCCCTGCCGTCTCGATGCGGATGCCCACCTTGTCGCGCACCACCACGCCGGTGGAGTGGATAATCATGCCCGGCTTATCGCACTGCAGGACGCCGGTATAGTTCGGCAGATTGGCGATGCAGGTATTGAGCGCAGCGGTCTCGTCGCCGCTTCCCACGATGCCGCAATCGCGGTTCATGCGGACAACCGGATCCTGCCACTTTTTGAACGCCGAGGTCCCGTCATAGACCTCAAGTTGCCGGGCGGTGTCAGGCGTATCCACCGCCTTGCCCTGGATCTGCGTGGCGTTTCCCGATCCGCCACCACCCGGCCACGCACTTCCATTCCACAGCGGATTGCCGCCGCTCTCTGCAATCTTGGACAAGGTGGCGGCGTTGGCCATAGTGGCCTGGAAGCTGGCGGCGTGCAGACCATCCACCATGTCGGAATTGGTGGCGATACCGCAGTCGCCGGGCGCCGATTCCAGGCTGGAACCATTGTTGGCCACGCGCACGCAGCGCGCCGGTGTCCACGAGGTCTGTCCGGTGCCGCCCTTGTTGAGCGCCAAGGTGCCGGGACCGGAAGCGCCGGCGGCAACGCTGACGTCAACGTAGTCTTTGTTGGCCGCCGCCGTGGGCGCGGACGGGGAGGGCACCAGGGGAGAAGAAATAAAGCTTTTCGTGCCGGCGATGGATTCGTCGCCGGTGTTGCGCACGGTGTTGGCGACGGCGCCGTCCACGTACTCGCGCGAGACCACCTGCATGGCCACCGTCGCCGGTACTACCGAGGAGCGGATGGCCGCGATCGAGGTCGGCGAGAGCGTGGGCACGGTCCAGTACTCCTGCGAACTGGCGCCATCATCCAGGCTGAGCACTACCTTGTAGTAGGTGCCGGCGGGCGTGGCGCCCTGCGTCGGCACCAGGGGAATGTTGACCGCGCCATCGGCGCCGATCTTCACCGTCTTGGAGCCGGCGGCGACCGGTTTTCCATCGCCGGTTACGAAAGCGGGCCACGAAATCATCATCGTGCCGGAAGCGGGCGAGCCGTCGGCGCGATAGATCGTGTCGGACACGACGGTCTTCGCGGGTTCGGCGGCGTAAGCCGCAATGCCGAACATCAGCAGGCAAGAAAAAAGCCGCGCGAAGCGGCGGAATCTCGAAGTCATAAGTTTCGCTGTTCTTGTTCGTGGTTTAGTAGCCGTTATGCAATAACAGATTCGTCGCTGCCGTAGAAATCATAGCTGCTTTTGTCAGCCAAGGCGCTATTTCGCGGCGGCGGACTCGTAGGCGCGAATAAAACTTTCCACGCTGCGGATGTACACGGCGGCGAAATCCACCACCGGACGGCGGCTTTCAATCAGCTCCATGGCCTCGGGCAGCGGATAGCCGAGGGCCCGGAGGATGGCCAGGGTCATCATGGGCGCGCGGTGCACCCCGGCGGCGCAATGGATGAACAGGCGGTTCCCGTTGCCTTGCACCCCAGCACCCTCAACCGCGGCGCTCTCTGTGGACCCCGCCTCGCCGTTCAGGGCCTGGAGCGCGAAATCCACGGCGCGCTGGAAAACCTCGGGTCCCTTGACCTGGAAATCATCGTCGGTCGGATTCCACAGGACCTGGACGCCCAGCGGCTCAGCCAGGGCCGTGTCGTCGAACTCGATCTGCATGTCGATGATGTGGGTGATGCCGGCGTCGGCCACCTGCGCCATTTTGTCGCCAGTCCAGATGCCGCCCCCAACCGCGATGCGGTCGGTAACCCAGGTCATGTCCATTCGCCCAACCGCTCCCCGACAGGTTTGCACCTACACAGATTCATTCTACGGCATGATCGTTGGCGGATAATTCGGCTGCGATTTCTTCCGGTGTTTCCGGAATCTGCAACGTCTCCAAAAGCGAACGTATGAGCGAGGGCTCGTCTTCCGGCGCAGTGTGGCCGGCGGGGACGATGCCGCCGAATTCGAAGAGCCATTTGGTGCGCTGGTGGCAGCCGTCTTTCTCGGCGCGCTCAATGACGGCGGCGATGAGTCGGTCGCGGGCCTCGCGGATCTGGGTGAAAGCGTCGGGTAAAGGATTTTCGGATGACCGGCCTGCCGGTCTTTCGGGCCGCTGGCCAACTGCCGGGTCGCTGGTCGCCGAGTTAGTCCTGGGTTTCGCCATAAATGAGAAAGGCGCGTCGTGGTGGCGGCGCGCCTGGAAGATTGCCTCAATTTCAGCTTACATATTCAGCATAGCAGATCGAGAGGGGTGAATGTAAAAAGTCCGGACAGTTTATTTTCCTTACTGCTGCACAGGGTTAGCGTCAATTTGTCCCCGCAGGGGGCTTGACAAGTTTTCGGCGACGAGCAGGCCCGGCACCATGTGAGCAAATTCTTGCAGTGCAGGGGCATCGTTCTCCGTTCTGGCGGTTATGTCAGCAGCGGATGCCTCGATGGCAGGAGTTGCCGCAGCTCGGCGGCGCCGGCGAGGTCGCGCGCGCATCAATCCGTACCGCAGCAGCATGGCGGACATCGCATCCACCGCGTCATCAAAGTGGTTGTAGATTGTCATGCGGGTGCAGCCGACCAGAGCGGCGGTTTCCTCCCGGGTGTACTCCTGCAGGACAATGTAGGCGATAAGTTTCCTGTGGATGGGAGCGAGGCGGTCGAGGCAGCGTTCAATGTCAATTACAAACAGCACGGTATCCTCGAACGAGTGGACGTGGTAGTCCTCCGCCCGAGTGCAGAAACATTCGCGGCCGAGGATGGCGGGAAGGCGTCCGACTTCGACTGACATAGAGAAGTAACGCCGCAGGAGTGCGATGCAGTGGCCCCGGTAGATGGAGAGCTCGGGGGCGGGCGGGGGGAGGGGAGCCTTGGGCTGTTTCATACGACGCACACCGAGATGAGTTGGGCGACGTCTGCGACGGTCGAGAGCAGCGCCAGGGCAGCGGGCACGCAGGTGGCCGGGACGTTCTTGCGCTTTGGCCGGCGAGTCCGCACAGGCAACGCGGCCATGAAGTGCTCGCAGGCGGGACAGTAGGGGGTGGCGCTCCCGTCGGGACGCAGCCAGAGGCCGCCGCAGCGTTCGCAATACTTCAGGTGTAAATAGACGAGAGTGGCAAGGGGATGCATGATTTCTCCCGACAATGAAAAAAGCCCTTCGCCGAACGGCGGCTGGGCCGGACGGCGCAGGGCTGGTTGGTGTTACCGTGGTCCTGCTCAGCTATTTAGTTGTGGGCGGCAGAGTCAAACAAAGGCTGCGAGCAGCGCAGGCTACTCGCAGCCGGCTACGTTTCTTCGCCGGAAGTATCCCTCCTCATAGGAAGACTTGAAAACGTGGCCGTCCCGCGCGACCACGGTGAGCCGGCCGTTGAATTTCATCTTGCCCAGCAGGCGCTCGGTCGCGGCGGAGAGCAGCTCCGATTCCTGGACCTTGCGGCGCAGCTCAAGAAAGTTCTTTTCGTCGGCGGACCGGGTGTCGGCTGCGGGCGCCGCGGTCGGCCGTTCCGCTATGCGATCAGGCCTTGGAAGGGGAACCGGAGGATCGGGCATGGGGGAAATCCTTTTCGGATAGTTATATGAGGAGCTATACTCTATAGCTACATGGATACTATTGTCAAGAGCCAATTCGCATTTCCTGCGTCACTTTATTATGATCTTACTATAGCTAAATGATATACTTCACATCACCATGAAATTCCGCAAGTTACAGGAGAGGCTCCGGCAACTGTTGCTGGCGAGTATCGAGGCGGGGGACCTGACCGGCATGGAAGTAGCGCAACTGGCGGGTTTCCAGCAGGCGCACATCTGCAATTTCCTGAACCGCAAGCGCTCCTTGAGCCTGGACGGGATGGACCGCGTGCTCACCGCGCTGCGGCTCTCGGTGCTGGACCTGCTGGACCCGGCGGAGGTGGGGAAGCGGGCGACGATCCTGCCGCCCAGCGAGGACGAGTTCGAGAATGTCGTGCTGGTGGAGGGCGCCATTGCCGCCGGCGAGCCGGCCATCACCAGCGAGTCGGTGCGCGAGATCCTGAAGTTCAAGAAATCGTTCCTGCGGCGGCTGCGGGCGGAGCCGGCCAGTCCGCGCGAGGCCTGGCGGCGTTTCGTGCTGGTCAAGGTGGACGCGCATGACGGCATGAGCATGTACCCGCGCCTGCTGCCGGGATCGACGCTGCTGATCGACCGGCATTACAACTCCCTGAAGCCATACCGGAGACATGAGCAGAACATGTATGCGGTGCGGGTGGACGGCGGCTGCACCGTGAAATACGTGCAGGTCGCCGGCAGCAACCTGGTGCTGCGGCCGCACAACCAGGCGTACCCGGTGGGGGTGCTGCCGATCGAGGAAATGAAAACGCTTTCCGATTACATCGTCGGCCGGGTGTGCTACGTGGGAATCGAAACCTGAGCGAGTTCCGAGTTGTGAGTAGCGAGCAGGCGCGGCGGCAACCAGTCGCGGCCGTTGCTTTTGATATCATCCTAACGTTCTGACCTCGCGCGCAGCCGCGCAGACCAGCCACTCATCTACCACAGCAGGGAGGAATTCTGATGGACGAAATGCCTGGCATCAGCGTCGGTTCGCGGCGCAACGAGGATATCGCGCTCGACATGATGAAGTTCATCGCCATGACGACCGGCTACGGCAAGACGGGCTCGGGCGTCACCGGATTCCAGGGCGGCCAGCCGGCCAAGCCTTCGGAGTACGCCGACCATCTCATCGATCTTTATGGCAGGTGCTTGAATGCGGTGCAGGGGAAGAAGTAATTGGCGATTAGCGATTAGCGATTAGCCGGTCCCGTTTCCATTGGACTGACTGTTCTGGCGCGGGCTGCACAGCCTGGGTAATAGCAACACAAAAGCCGCGGACTGGCCGCGGCTTTGCTGTTGAGCCTGCAACTGATCGCGAGGCCGCACATGCGGGGGCGCCCCTTCGACTGCGCTCAGGGCAGGCTGTGTGCCACACCAGGCGTCTAGCGGCGGCGCCCGCCTTTCTTGCGGGCCGCGCCCTTCTTCCTGGCGCCACCTTTCTTGCGGGCTGCGGCTTTCTTCCTGGCGCCGCCTTTTTTCGCTGCGCCCTTTTTGCGTGCAGGCGCTTTCTTCTTGGCTGCGCTTTTCTTGGGGGCCGCTTTCTTGCGTGCAGGCGCTTTCTTCTTGGCTGCGCTTTTCTTGGGGGCCGCTTTCTTGCGCGCGGGCGCTTTCTTCTTGGCTGCGCCATCCTCACCGCCGCCTCCACCCGCGGTGGTTGCGCCGCCCGCCGGGGCGCCCACGCCGCCCGGGGCCGGGGTCACGGCGCCCGCCGGTTCTTCCTCCTCTTCCTCTTCTTCCTCGAAGTCCTCTTCCAGGTTTTCGCCGTAGGAGCCGGCCTCGCCAAATTCATCCGTCTCGTCGTCGCGGCCGTAGAGAGTGATGTCGTTGAACATTTTTCCTCCAAGTTGGCGAGCGCGGCGTCATCGCACCGAGGCAGCTCGCGTGGTACCTGGGTTTTCAGTAAACAGATTCGGTGAAGGAGTACCAAAAACCGCGGCGGATTATAGCACAGCGATTTTTGTGTCCACTACGACGCTAGCATGGATGCCGGTGCGGGCAAGCAGAAATGCTCCGGGGGAAAAAAGTAGGAGCAAGACTGATTCCGCGATGCGGAATCACTGGGTACGGATGACCAGGACGTCGCCGGCTTTGAGACTGGAGATTTTGTTGTCACGGTGGAGGGCGGCTACGCTGGTGTTATAGCGGTTGGCGATGCTCAGTAAGGTCTCTCCGGACTTGACCTTGTGGTGCAGCAAGCGCCCGCCGTTGGACGCCTGTAAGCTGCTTACCTTCTTTAACTTAGGTGTCCTGCTCGATGTCATTTTCGGGGCTGTGGCGGGCTCGGCGACGGGACGATAGATGCGCAGAGTGCGTCCGGCGCGCACCTGGTTGCCGTGGAGATGGTTCCACTTGCGGATCTTTTCCGCGGGAACGCTGAAGTCGTCGGCGATGGAAAGGACGGTGTCGCCCTTGCGGACTTTATAAGAAGTCGGACGCTTGGAGTATGCGACCTCCGCCTCGCTGCCGGAGGCGCGCCTTCCGGGTGTAACCGGGATGATCAATTTCGCGTCGGCTTCCAGGTCGTTGTCGCGCAGGTTGTTTACCTGGGCGATCGCGGTGGAGGTGGTGCGGTACTGGCGCGCTACCTCGGCCAGGGATTCGCCGCGGTTGACCTTGTGATAGCGCCACCAGACCCGCATGTCCTTGGGAATGGCGGCGATGGATTGCTGAAACTTATCCGCCGTACCGGCCGGCAGCGCCAGGGAGAACGAGCCATCCTTCGGCGTGGTCAAACGGAGAAGGCTGGGGTTCAGTTCCTGGAGCGTGGCGACGCTGGTGTCCACGCACTCGGCAACCAGGCGCAGGTCCACGGGATAGTTGATCTCAACCCTGTCCGCCTTCAGCGGCGGTTCCGGCGCCAGGTGGTCGAGCCCGTATTGCGCCGGGTTTTTGGCCATGATGGTTACGGCCACAATGATGGGAACGTAATTGCGCGTTTCCTTGGGGAGGACGCCGCGGCGGTAAAGCTGCCAGAAATCGGCGTAGCCGGTGCGCCGCACGGCAGACTGGACGGTGCCGGGGCCGGAATTATAGGCGGCCATGGCCAGATACCAGTCGCCGAACTGGTTGTAGAGATCCTTCAAATGGCGGGCCGCGGCGCGGGTGGACTTTTCCGGGTCCTGGCGGTCGTCCAGCCACCAGTTGCGCTGCAAGCCGTACCCGGAAGCGCGCCCGGCCATAAACTGCCACATTCCGCGGGCGCCGGCGCGCGACAGTGCCAGCGGATGGAAGCCGGATTCGGCCTGCGCCAGGTAAATCAGGTCCTGCGGCACGCCTTCTTCTCTCAGGATGCGCAGGATCATCTCGCGATAGCGGCCGGCGCGGGTGAGCGCGTGCTCCAGCGTACCGCGCCCGCCGCTGGAGAAATAGCTGATGTAGCGCGCCACCTCGTCGTTAATCACCAGCGGCAGATCGGAGCGGGTATCCTTCATTTCCGCTTCCGCCCTGGCGCGGATGTTGGGATCGACAGGAAACGTGACCTCGTTGGCCTCGTCGATGGGCGCGGGCTCGGCTTTCTGCTCGGTGAAGCCATCGCCGGCCTGCAATGCCACGATCTCGAGGTTGTTCACGCCCTCAACCAGCTTGTCGAATTCCTGCTGCAGGCGTTCGTCGCCGCGGACGTCGTGCCCGGATTGCAGAAGCAGATCGAAGGCGCGGTCGAAATTGTCCTTGGCGGCATCGAGGTGGCCGGCGTTGTAGTTGGTCAGGCCCGCCTGGTATTCCTTCTCGACTTTGGCGGTCAGCGCTTCCACCGGGTCGATCTGGGGCTGGACCGGTTCCTGAATTTTCGGCGGTGGAGGCGGCGATGCGGCGGTCAGGTCGGGCGCCATGGCCTGCATAGGCGGGGCTGCCGCCGTCTGCTTGGTCTCCTCGGTCTTGCAGGAGAGCAGCGACAGAGTCAGCACGCCGGCGATCGGTAAGGACCAGTACCTATGCATGCAACCTCGTGACAAGCGCGTTTCGGGGTCGATCCCCCAGACGCTCTAGCCCATGAAATCGTACCGTGGTGTTAATTGAGGGTCAATTGACGGAACGTCTTACCGGCACCCGAAAGGACAACGTCCTGCGGTGCCGGGGTTCAGGCCCGATCGAGGGCCTGCTCAAGGTCGGCCACCAGGTCGGCTGGATGTTCGATGCCGACCGAGAGTCTTACCGTTGCCGCCGAGACATCCAGCAGCTCCAGTTGCTTGTCGGTAAGTCCGACATGGGACGAAAGTAACGGGTACGAGACGGTGGACTCCACTCCTCCCAGGCTGGTCGCCAGGTACCACAGCTTCAGCGCGTCGATGAATTTCTCGGCCGCCGCGCCGCCACCCTTCAAATCGAAAGAGACCATCATGCCGAAGTCGCGCATTTGGCGGCGGGCGACTTCGTGGCTGGGATCGTCCGCGAAACCCGGATAGAACACGCGCGCCACTTTCTGGCTGCGGCGCAAGGCTTCGGCAACTGCGCGAGCGTTGGCGCAGGCGCGTTCGACGCGAATCTCCAGCGTCTTCAGGCCGCGAATCAACAGGAACGAGCCCAGCGGATCCAGGCAGCCGCCGGTGAACTTCACCATTTCGCGGATTGGATCCAGCCACTGGCGCGGTCCGGCGACGGCGCCGGCGGTAAGGTCGTTGTGTCCGCCCAGATACTTGGTGGCGGAGTGCAGGCTGAGGTCGGCCCCGAGATCGAGCGGCTTTTGCAGGATGGGCGTGCCAAACGTGCTGTCCACCGCCACCACGGCATTGTGCCGGTGCGCGATGGCGGAGAGCGCGCGGATGTCGGCGCAACGCAGCGTGGGATTGGTCGGCGTCTCCAGGAACAACAGGCGCGTGCGCTCGGAGAAATATCCTTCGATGCTATTTAACTCGCGAAAAGGAACGAAGCGGGTGCGGATTCCGAAGCGCGGCAGGACGTTTTGGAGAAGCTTGGTGGTGCCGCCGTAGAGATCGAGCATGGAAACGATCTCGTCGCCGGATTCGCACACCGCCATGATCGTCGCCAGCTCCGCCGCCATGCCGCTGGCGGTGACGACGCACGCCTCAGCGCCTTCCAGCGCGGCGATCTTCTGTTCCGCCACGGTGGTGGTCGGGTTGCCGTAACGCGAATACATGTAGGCCTGCGATTTGCCCTCGGCGTAGCGGCGCAGCTCGTCGAGGCTGGGCATGACGAAGACCGAGGTCTGCGCAATGTCGGTGGTCAGGCTGGCATTGGTACCGTGGCGCTCCTCGCCGGCATGGACGCAGTGGGTGGCGTCGGCGAGAGATGGTTTGGCTTGATCCGGCATAAGAGTGAAATGGTAAATGCAGCGGCCGGAAGCGCAAAGCCGGAACCACCTGAAAGTTGAGCGGGCAAGAAAAAAGCTCCAGGCCGACTGCAGCCTGGAGCCCAAAACCTAAAACCTAAAACCTGTTTTCCTACCAACTCAGCTTCAGCGCGAACTGGAACTGTCGCGGATCGGACGCCGCGGTAGGCTGACCCGCCTGGTTCCAAATGTAGTTCACGTCGGCAATGTTGTACTTGTTGGCGATATTGAACAAGTCCATGATCCCGTCGAGGTTGAGGCGTTCCGTAAGGTGAATGCGGCGAGCGACCCGGAGGTCGTTAAACACCGTGTACGGACGCCGGCCCGCGTTGCGTCCCAGGGTTCCGTTGCCGAAGTTCGCATCATTGAAGCACGCCGGCTGCAGGTACCCGGTGGGAGAAAACTTCGAAGCCACCGGCGCCGGCACGTTACAAGGCGCGACATAGTTGGCGGTGACGGCGTTCGGCCGGTCGTTGGTGCTGCGGCTGTCGAGGTTGGTGTCGCTGCCCGTCAGGATCGGGAAGGGCCTTCCGGAAGCGACATCGATGATTGGCGCAAACGTCCAGTCGCTCAGCAGCTTGCTGGTCCAGCTATTGCCGCCTGCCCGTCCAGTCTGGTAGACCCCGCTGAACACGAAGCGATGCCGCTGGTCGAACAGCGAATTGGAACGATCGGCGCCGGGATGCAGCGGGTCCTGCACCGACAGCGGAGTTTCCAGGTCGGTGGAATCGTCAATCGCGTGCGACCAGGTATAGGACGCGAGGAACTCGACGTGGTTGCTCATGCGCTTGCGCAAATTGACCGACAACGCGTGATAAACCGAACTGCCGCTGGAATAGTTTGCGCCCATGGCGTTGAACGGAATGGGAACGCCCAATCCGAGTCCAAACTGAGTCGATAACGCCGTAGCGATGGCCTGGCAGGGTGTGGCGGCGATCAGCGGAGCAAACGACGGATTCACTCCGCCCTTGCGGAAGAAGTTCATGATCGGCGCCGCGATCCAGGGACCACCGGGTCCCACATTGCACGGCTGTGCGCCACCGAAGCCGGCGAACTGCGGCCCAAGAGCGGTGCCCGGCTGGGCAACGCAAATCGGGTCCGCGAGGCATGAGGTGTAATTCGCCAGAAGGGCCTTCGGAACCAGGGGATTGGAGTCCACCGGCCGGTTCAAATGGCGTCCTCCGGTGAAGTTGTAATCCAGCGACAGCGCGAAGTTGTGGCCCAGGTCGTGTTCGATCGCCAGGCTGGCCTGGTTCGAATACGCGTACTGGAAGTTGCTGGCAACCGGGAATCCGTCCGGCAGGAATGTCATCGGCAGGCCGAGCGTGATGAACTGCTGGTTGACAAACGCCGACGGCGCATTCGGTGCAGGATTGAACCGCTGTTCCTGCGGCAGATAGTTGAGTTGCGAAACGCCGGCGAATGGGCAGGAGGCAAGGATGCCCTGGAACACATTGACCGCGTTCACCGCGGTGGCCAGGCTGGTGCCGCACCCGGGGTTACCGAACAGCAGAGCAAACTGCGGCGCACGTGAACCGTTGGCAACGTTGGAGTCAAACGCCAGGGCCAGCAGCGGGTGGTCGTAGAACAGGCCGTAAGCGGCGCGGACCACCGTTTTGCCGTCCTTCCACGGGTCCCAAGCGACACCGATGCGCGGCGCGATATTGTTGTAGTCGCGCGGAATGCCTTCGGTGATTCCCAGCGCCTTTTGCGCCGCCGCGGTCAAGGCGTTCGGCGCCGCAAATGTCGGCGTGAATTCCACGTCATAGCGAACTCCGATATTCAGCGTGACGTTCGACTTCACCCGCCAGGTGTCCTGGATATAGCCGCCGAGAGTTTTGTTGGAGAACTCGTCGTGCGGGTTGCCGACGCCCTGCGTCGTAGTCTGCGGAATTCCCAACCCGTACGTCTGCACGGCCGAGAACTGCGGCGTCAGCAGGTCGGCGGCGTTGGTGCCGCAAACGTGCGGCGCCGCCGGTGCGGGTACGCAGTTCGGAAGTCCGAGCACGCTGGCAGGCAGAGGGTTGAAGTTGTACACGCCGCCGAAGTTCACGGTGAAATCGGCTTTCAACGGCAGGTAATTGACATCCGCGCCAAACTTGATGGTGTGCTTGCCGTGGCTGATGGAGAAATTGTCGGTGAACTGGAATCGCTGTTCGGTGCGGCGGACGAAGGAGAACGGCTCCCGCCCGATGTACGCATATCCGGAGATCTGGTCACCCACGGCGCTGCCGCCCGGAGAATGTGAATAGTTGTAGAGTTGTCCGCGCCGCGCGTACTGGAAGCGGAACTCATTGATCTTGTTGTTGCCGATCGTCCACTCATGTTGCGCGACGCCGGCAGCGTCACGGTTCGTCAGGTCCGAAGTGCGCGAAAAGGAGTTCAACCCGTAGTTCTGCGTGCCCTGCGCGCTCACCTCGAGGCCGGTCACGGTGCTGGGGCTCACATTGGCGCGCAACATGAGTTGCTGGTTATTGTTCAGGCGATGGTCCAGCCGCAGGGAAACCAGCGTTGTCCCTTCTGTGACCGGGAAGTTTCCGATTTCCGAGTTCAACGGGAAATACGAGGTGAACCCGCCCGCGCCGAATCCTGGAATCGGCGCGCCCGTGCTGCCGAAACAGTGCAGCGCAGTCGCGGTGCAGCCTGCGGTCGGGATGCCATTCCCCGCCATGATGGGCAGGATGTTGGCCGTCGGCAACACGCCGTTCAGAGCCACGCCGGACCCGCTGCCGGTCGACGCCAGATATCCCGCCAGCAGCGGCGCGTATGCGGCAGGCGATGCCGGTACGAATGCCGCTAATTTGTTTACAAAATTGACTTGATCGTTCGTCAGCAGCAGCGTGCCCAGGTTCAAGCCCCCGAGGTACGGCGCAAGCGGGGCGGCGTTATACGACACCAGGTCGAAGTTGTTCGCGCCGATGTTGGAAAAGCCGGTCTCCCGCCGCCGTGTCGTCTCGTACGAGAAATAGAAGAACGTACGGTCTTTCTTGATCGGACCGCCCGCCGCAAGTCCGGCCTGTACCCGCGTGTAGGCCGGATCGGGCACGTTGCTGAAGTGGTTGACCGCCTGGATATCGCGGTTCCGTAAATATCCGTATGCGCTGCCGTGCAGCGCGTTGGTCCCGGAGCGGGTGATGATGTTGACCACGCCGCCCGACGCGCGTCCATATTCCGCGGCAAAGTTGTTGGTGATGATCTGAAATTCCTGCACCGCATCCTGCGACACCGTCGAGCGGATGCCGTTGGTGGAATTGTCCCCCGCGTCGGCGCCGTCCACGTTCACCAGGTTGGCGCGCGCGCGCTGTCCGCCGAAATTCAGTCCCGAGGTGGGCGCGATGGGAATGTTGGGCGTGTTGTCGCGCGCCAGCTTGGAGTCGGTCAGCGTGAAATTGATGTAGTTCCGCCCGTTGATCGGCAGATTATCGATGCGCTGCTGGTCAATCGTGGTGGTGCTCGCGGTGCGCTGCGTCTCCACCAGTTCCGCCTCCGTGCTCACATTGACAATGGACTCTACGGAAGCGATCTGCAGTGTCACCGGCACTTCCGCAATCTGCCCGATGGTGACGGCCACGTCCTTGGCGACCGTTTTCCCGAACCCCGGCGCCTGCACGGTAATCGTGTATTGCCCCGGCGGTATGGCGAGAAACTGGTATTCGCCTTCGATGTTGTTGGTCCCCGCGCGCTCGATGTTACGAGCTTCGTTGCGCAAGGTGACGGTCGCGTTTTTCACCACCGCGCCCTTCGGATCTCGCACTGTGATGTGCAATTGAGCCGTCGCAGCCGATTGCGCGGCGGCGCTGGCCCCAATCAGCAACGTCGAAATAATTACCAGGCACGCCTTCGTTACTTGCCTCATCGTCCATCCCCTTTTCACACGCTGACCAGCACACTGCGGACACGAATCTGGGCCGTCCCGGTTCGCCTTCCACCGGAAATCAATGACACCAAAATTAGTGCAGGCAATGAGGCAGGGTTTTATATCAGAAACGATTGAGAAAGCAAGCGCCGTGGCGGCTCGGCATACGGGTGGTACTAAGGCGCCATGGCGGTATCACAACGCACTGTGATCCCTTGCTCCTGCCGGTCCGCCTTGCGCACTGCCCATGCCATGCGCGGAGTATTGTGCGCCAGGCCGAAACGTCCGTTGGCATCCAGCAGGATTATGCCGCCATGGCCATGCAAGCGCCGGTGCAGGTAGTGGATGGCGTCGGGTGCGACCCTTGCCGGGTCGTTGCCCTCCAGCACCCGGTCGGCGGCCCATTTCGCCAGCACGAGCTTCATCATCGGCTCGCCCCATCCGGTGGTCGAGCAGGCGGCGCTTTCGTTGTCGGCGAAACAGCCGCAGCCGATCAGGGATGAATCGCCCACCCGGCCGGGCGTCTTGTTGAGCGTGCCGCCGGTGGAGGTGCCGGCGGCGATGTTGCCGTTGGAATCCAGGGCGACCGCGCCCACCGTATCGTGCGAGGTCGCCGGCGAGGCGAAGAGCTCGTGCTTTTCGCCCGCCACTTCCTTTCGCTGCGATTCCTTTAAGCGCTCGACTTCGCGCGGGATGATGAGCTCCTCATTGCTGCAGAGTTCGATCCCATGTTCCTGCGCAAACGCTTCCGCGCCCCGCGCAACCAGGTAAACGTGGGGGCTTTCCTCCAGTACCTTCCGCGCCGCATGGATGGCATGGCGAATGTGCTCGACGCAACCGACGCCTCCGGCGCGCAGCGTCCGCCCATCCATCATCAGCGCGTCCAGTTGCACGCGCCCGTCGCGGGTGAGAAAACTGCCGCGCCCGGCGTCGAAGGTTTCATCGTCCTCCATGACGACGATGGCCGCTTCGATCGCATCCAGCGCCGACCCGCCGCGCTCCAACACCTTCCAGCCGGCATCCGCGGCATGACGGACGCCGTTGAGATGCGCTTCGACCATGTCGTCGGGAATCGCCCACGCGCCGCCGTGGACCACAAGGATCGGCTGGTTGGACAAACTGGTTGCTCCGCTGCCTCGCCCCACTGCTTGGTTCGGCGCCACTCATCATAGCGCGAGTGGGCGGGAGAATTGAGTAGCAGCCGGGTGCACCGGCTACTTGGGCGCCTACTCCTGCTCGATCGGTTCGGGCCCACGCGGGCGCGACAGGTCGCGTGCCCGCGTCTCCCGGTAGGTGTGGACGATGCGGTGAATGACGGTGATGTTTCCGATGACGGCAATCACCCACAGCACCGGCGCCATGCGGTTAAAGCATGCGCCGATGATCACCAGCACGATGCGTTCCGGCCGTTCCATGAATCCGACCTTGCACTTGCCGATCAGCGTTTCGGCGCGGGCGCGCGTGTAGCTGATCATGACCGACGTGACCATGACTACGGCGGTGAGCACGACATAAAAGAACCGGTTGGCGCGCGCGTAATACACCAGCAAGCCGAAATAAAGCGCCACATCGCTGTAGCGATCGATCACCGAATCGAAGAATCCGCCGAAGTCGGTGACCTGTCCGGTCGCGCGGGCAACGCGCCCGTCCACCATGTCGAAGATGCCGGCGCCAATGATCACCCCCGCGGCGTAAATAAACATGCGCGCCTGATTTTCGGCGTTGGCGTAGCCGAACAGCACGCCCGCGCCCAGGTTGATCAACAGGCCCAGGAACGTCAGGTAGTTGGGATTGATCTTGGTGAGCGCCAGCCCGTGCACGATCTTGTGCAGAATCGCTTTGCACCCGCGCCCGACTGCGCTCGTCCAACTCATGACTATTCTTGCCCCGCTTCATCGTGGATGGTCATCAGCGAGAGCACTTCTATCTCGCGATTGCCCGAGGGCGTGACCACCGTCACCGTATCTCCCACCTTTTTCCCCATCAGGGCGCGCCCGATCGGCGAGGTGGTGGAGATCAGTCCCTTGGTGCTGTCGGATTCCTCGCTGGTTACCAGCTTGTACTCGATCTGCTCGTCCTTGGTGGAGTCATACACTTTTACCGTCGATCCCAGGGCCGCCTTGTCCCGGGGTATGTTGTTCATGTTGACCAGCGACAGGTCGGCCATCCTCTTCTTGAGCTGTCCCAGCCGCGCGCGGACGAATTCCTGCCGCTGCTTGGCCATGTGGTACTCGGCGTTCTCGCTCAAGTCTCCCATGGCGACGGCCTTCTTCAACTCCTTCGGGAGTTCGTGGGTCAATTCGTGTTCCAGCGCCTGAATCTCTTCTCTAAGCTTTTTCTTGATGTGTTCTGGCATGTGGGGTTGACGGTCTCCGCCGCCCAGGTCAGCGGCTTGGTGGTCAGCGCGGCCGCGGAGAGCACCCCACCGCGGCCGACATCCCCTGATTATAGAACGATCCCTCGGAAGAAAGTGGCCGGGGGCCATTTCAAGGTCAAGTTGCGCGGTTTCCGGCGGGCTTCCGCCATTTTTAAACCATTGCTCCACGCAACTCCGGTAAGTCATAGGCCCGTTTGACGTTTTGCCCGTTTTACGATATATTAATAATTGTTCTCCCTCAGCCCGAACCGCCTACCAAATCTCGCAGGTGCCCTTAATGAGCAGCAACGCGAATCTGAACTTCGGTATCGGTGACAAAGTCGTCTATCCCAACCACGGCGTGGGAACAATCGAACAGATCAGCAACCGCACCATTGGCGCCAGCGTCGAGCGCTTTTACCTCCTGAAAATCAAGTCCAGCAGCTTGAAGGTGATGGTGCCCTTCCACAACGTTGCCAGTGTCGGGCTGCGGCGAGTGATCCGCAATGGCGACGTGCAGAAGGTCATCGATTTTCTCACCGACGGCATATGCTGCAACCATAGCGATTGGAAGTACCGCTTCAAGGAGAACTCGGAAAAAATGCGTACCGGCTCGCTGCTGGAAGTCGCGGCCGTGCTGAAAGGCTTGCTGCTGCTGGCGCAAAGCAAACCGCTTTCGTTCCGCGAAAAGAAGATGCTGGAACGTGCCCGCTACCTGTTAGTCAGCGAGCTTGCCATGGCCAAGAACTGCGAGGAGCTCCAGGTCGAGCAACTGCTTTCCAAGACGCTGTCCAAATCCAAGCTCCGCTTTCCTGAAACCATCGCGGAAGCCTGAAACCAATTTCTTGTTTCCAGAAGCGCGGCCGCGAGCCGCGCTTTTCCTTTTCCACCTAACGCCTAAAACCTAAAACCTAGAACCTAAAACCTATTCACTCACTCAGCCACGAGCCGTACCCGCGCAAGGTTTCGATGTGATCGAAAACGATCTTGATGGCGGCGGTCATGGGCACCGCCAGCACCAATCCCATCGCGCCCCACAACCATCCCCAGAACAGAAGCGATAAGGTGACCGCCAGCGGGTTCAGTTGCAGCCGGCTGCCCAGGAACTTCGGGTACAGCACGTTCAGCGCGAAAAGGTGCAACCCCAACACGGCGATGAGAATAGCGACGATGCCTCCTCCACCGATCTGGCCGATGCCGGAAAGCAGCGGCGGAACGGCCGCCAGCAGCACGCCCAGGTACGGCACCAGGCTGAGGAATCCGCTAATGAAGCCGATAAAGTAAAAGTACGGCAGGTGCAGGAAGCCGAAGATGACCGTGCTCATGGCGCCGATAAATAAGCCGACCAGCACGTTGCCGACGATGAATCTCCGAATCATGCCCGAGATCAGCCCCAGCGTCACATAAGCCGTGTTGCGGTTCTTCATGCGGAACAGCATCACCGTTGCCGATCGCACGTGGTCCTGCCAACTCAACATGAAGTAGGTGAGGAAGGGAATAAAGGATGCCGCAAAGGCGATCTCGATGGTTGGCCCCAGTCCCCCGCTCAGGTACTCCGTCCAGTCTTTCTCCTGTTGGACCGTGAACTTGGGGACGTTCGCCTCCTGCTTTTCCTCTTCCGGCAATACCGACGACGTGGTCTTCCGGAATTGCTGCGCCTGCTGGCGCACGCGCCCAATCACCGACCTGATCCTTCCGGAATATTTCGGCAGGTCATGGCTGAACGCGACCGCCTTGTTGTAGGACACCTGCCCAATCCCGTACATCAGGGCCACAAACAGCAGCACGGCAATCAGGGCCGCCAGCGAGCGCGGCAGATGGATGCGCTGAAACAGGTCCGCCAGCGGCGCCAGGATGAACGCCAGCAAGATCGCGATCAGCAGCACGATGATCGGCAGTTTGGCGAAAGAGAAAATCGCCAGCACCGCCAGCACCGCCAGCACCATCGTGGCTGACGAACTGGCGCGCATCTGCCGGTGCAGTTCGTCCGCTTCTTCCTGCGTTCGCGGAAGTCCTACGACGCGCTGCGGCCGCGATTCATCCTCCGCCGCCTCGTGCAGCGCTTCCGGATCCCCCTCGCCGCGCTTCCTTGCCATAGCGTGACCACTCACTCGGATGTGTGAGCCTATAATATAGCTGTGTCCGGCGAACAGCACCCCGCCTCTTCCGTTCCGGACCAATCTGCGCACTCCCCGCACCGCCGCATTCTCGGCCTCGATGTCGGGTCCAAGACAATCGGCATGGCGGTGTCCGACTCCCTCGGCATAACCGCCCAAGGCCTCGAAACCATTCGCCGCAAGAACAAGCGAACCGATTTCCCCCTTCTCGAACGCGCCATTCGGGACCACGATGTCCGCGAAATCGTCGTCGGGTACCCGTTGCGGATGAGCGGCGCCGAGGGCCGGCAATCGGAAAAAGTCGCGGCCTTTGCCGAGGAACTCCGCCAGCGCTTTTCCCTGCCGGTGCACCTTTGGGATGAGCGCCTGACCTCGGTTCAGGCCAATCGTTTGCTTCGCGAGGCGGAACTCAGCATTGCCAAGCGTGCCGCCGCCGTGGATCGCATGGCCGCCGTGCTCATCCTCCAGTCCTACCTGGACGCGCACTCCAGAACCTAGTCGTCAGGCGTCAGTCTTCAGGCGTCAGTCTTCAGTCTTCAGGCGGTGACGGTCAGTGCCGTCATGAGGCCATTCAACATACGTGCAACTTCACCCGCGCGCTCCAGCAGTTCGTGCGATTGCACTTGGTTCAGGTACTTGAGGTGCTTTGAAATTAGGACCTGCGTCTCGACTTCGTGAATTGAGCCGCGGGCGTGGCAAAAGAACAGGAGCATCTCCGGATCACCGGATCGTCCTTTGCCCTCGGCAATGTTGCTCGGTACGGAAACTGCTGCCCGCCGCAGCTGGCTTACCAGCCCATAGAGTTCATGTTTTGGAAAAGACTGGGTAGCCTCGTAAACCCGATAAACGAGCTCCATGGCTTTTTGCCAAACTTTAAGATCACGATAAGATCCGCTCATGTTTCACCTCCACAACAAGTTGAGACCGGAAATTGTAGCCTTCGCGACTGAAGACTGACGCCTGAAGACTGAAGACTGACGCCTGAAGACCGAAGACTCCCTGGTTTTTCCCTTGCAACTCTCCAAAGTCCTACGCCTGACGACTGAAGACAGACGACTGAAGACTACCCGCAATCATCTAAACTAGTGCGAAATGCGCGCTGTTTTCACGCTTTTTCTGGTTCTCGTTCTCGCCGCCGCCATCTGGCTGGCGTGGGCGCTCTACCTGCCCGTCCAGCCCAGCGGGACGCAGTTCGTCCTCTTGCGCCCGGGCTTCTCCAGCCGTCGCATTGCCGCCGACCTGCAATCCGCCGGCGTCATCCGCAGCGCGCGCGTCTTCCTGCTGGTCCATTACGCTCTCGGCAGCACCCTCAAGGCGGGTGAGTACAAGTTCGATCAGCCCGCCACCGCGCGGCAGATTATCGACCGCCTCGCCCGCGGCGACATCTACGTCCGCACCGTTACGATTCCCGAGGGTTATAACCTGTACGACATTGCGGGCGTGGTGCAGCTTGCCGGGCTCGGATCGGCCCAGGATTTTCTCAACGCCGCCAAGGGCGATGTCGCCTTGATCCGCGATCTTGATCCCCAGGCTGCCAGCCTGGAAGGCTACCTTTTTCCCGACACCTACGGTTTCACTCGCACCCAGTCCATGCACGACATGATCGCCCTCATGGTGCATCGCTTCCGCCGCGAGGCCGCGCAATTGGGCCTGATCTGCGCCGTCCAGCAACCGCAGCCGCCGTCATCGGAATCCGGCGCCGCCGGATGCGCCGACATTCACGCCGTCGTCACCATGGCGTCGATCGTCGAAAAGGAAACGGCAGCTCCCGAGGAGCGCCCCATGGTTGCGGGCGTTTATTACAATCGCCTGCAGCGCCACATCGCGCTCGCCGCCGATCCCACCGTCATCTACGCCGCCCTGGTTTCCGGACGCTACACCGGAGCCATTCACCAATCCGACCTGCAGTTCGACTCGCCCTACAACACCTACCGCCACGCCGGAATGCCGCCGGGACCGATTGCCAATCCCGGGCGTGCTTCCCTGGCGGCCGCGCTGCACCCAGCCAGCACCGACTTCCTGTATTTCGTCAGCGACGGCAACGGACATCACCGCTTTGCCCGCACTCTGGACGAACACAGCCGCAATGTCGCCGCTTACCGCCGAGCTGTCGCCAACTCACGCTGACCCTCCAACCCGGTTCCGCCCGCCCGCGCAACTTCGCTTCTCGTATACTGTCTTCTTCATCTAATTGCATGTCCCGCATGAACGTTCGCTTCACGCTCCGCGCCGTCCTGGCAGTTGTGCTGGCTCTCCCGCTGGCCGGCTGTCTCTTCCGTTCCCACCGTGCCCAGGTCCTGCTCAGCAACGCTCCCTTGCAGACCGCCACGCTCGAACAACTTGTAAGCACCATCAATACCCAAGCCAACAAGATTCACACGCTCAACTCCACGGTTGACATTGCGGCCTCTTCGGGCGGGTCCATGAAGGGCAAGATCACGGAGTACAAGGAAGTGAAGGGCTACATCCTGGTGCGGCAGCCGAACATGCTGCGCATGATTGGACTGATGCCGATCGTCCGCAATCGCGCCTTCGACATGGTGAGCGACGGCAGCTCCTTCAAACTCTGGGTGCCGCCCGTGAATAAATTCGTGATCGGAAGCAATACCGTTGTCCATCCGTCGCAGAAGCCACTCGAAAACCTGCGCCCGCAGCATATCTACGACGCCTTGCTCCTGCACCCCATCGATCCCGAGCACGACGTCGCCGTCCTCGAACAGAGCAACCGGACGATCGAAGAACCGAAAACCAGGAAGCGGTTTTTGGAACCCGACTACATCGTGGATGTGATTTCTCGCACCGACCATTCCTGGTATCTATCGCGCAGGATCACCTTCAGCCGGGTTGACCTGATGCCCATCCGCCAGCGGGTTTACGACCGCAATGGCTATCTCGCCACCGATGCCACTTATTTTGATTTCAAGGATTTCGACGGGCTTCTGTTCCCCTCGACCATCCGCATCTGGCGGCCGCAGGAAGAGTATTCGGTGACCCTGAAGATTGAAAAGATGACCATCAACCAGCCGCTGACCGACGAGCAGTTCGTCCTCAATCAGCCGCCCGGCTCGCAACTGGTCCAGCTCGACAAGGACGCGTCCACCGCTGCCTCCAACGGCGGCAGCACGCAGCCGCGCTGAGCCTGCATCAGGTACCATGAACCGAGACTGACCCCATGAACCGAATGATCCTCGCCAACCTGGCGCACCGCCCGATCCGCTCTCTGATCAGCGTCATCGCCATTGCTGTCGAAGTCACGCTCATTCTTGTCATCGTCGGTTTCTCGCTCGGAATGTTGAACGACTCCAAGCAGCGCCAGGCCGGCATCGGCGCCGACGTTATGGTCCAGCCTCCGGGCGCTTCCGCCCTGATGGGCGTCAGCAGCGCTCCCGTTTCCATCAAGGTGGCGGACGTTCTGCGCAAGCTGCCGCGCGTGCAGGTTGTTTCTCCCGTCATCATGCAGCTCAGCACGTCCGGCACCGTTGAGATCCTCTCCGGCATCGATCTCGACACCTACAACCAACTCGGCGCACCCTTCCGCTACATTGCCGGCGGTCCTTTCGACAAGCCCGACGAGGTTATCGTCGACGACTATGCCGCCTCGTCCCAGAATCTTCACGTCGGCAGCGCGATTACTGCTCTCAACCACGAGTTTCACGTCTGCGGCATCGTGGAACACGGCAAAGGCTCCCGCAAGTTTTTCCCCATCCAGACTTTGCAGGATTTGCTCGGTGCGCAGGGTAAGGCTTCCATCTTCTACGTCAAGGCCGACGATCCTGCCAACAGCGACCTTGTCGCCAAGGAAATCCGCTCCGTGCCCGGCCTGCAGCAGTACACCGTGCGCTCCATGCGCGAATATCTCTCCATGCTGACCCCGGAGAGCCTGCCCGGCCTCAATAAGTTCATTGATGTGGTGGTGGGCGTGTCCATGGTCATCGGCTTCATCGTCATTTTTCAGGCGATGTACACCGCCGTCATGGAACGCACCCGCGAGATCGGGATTCTGAAGTCCCTTGGCGCTTCCAAGTTCTACATCGTCAATGTCGTGCTTCGTGAAACGATCCTGCTCGCTATTCTTGGCACCATTCTCGGCATTATCATCAGCTTCGCCGCCAGCCACGCCATCGTTGGCCGTTTCCGCACGCTCCCGGTGGTGATTCAGACCAACTGGATCGGCTACGCCGTCATCATCGCCATCGTCGGCGCGATTCTGGGAGCTCTCTACCCCGCGTACAAGGCGGCCCAGAAGGATCCCATCGACGCCCTCGCCTACGAGTGATCCTGATCAGGCCCCGACTGCTGTGCGTTCGCGGGAGAAAACCCAGGAAAGGGCCGGCGGCAGGAAGCAAAACTTGAATGCGGAACGAAACCAGCTGAAAGCTGATGACTGAAAGCTGATAGCTGTGTTTTCGTGGGGGCCGGATTTCCCCGAAAGAGGTGATGGCAAACTCCTGGTTTGCCGTCTTCGGCGCTCCGGCCCCACCATCTTTCTAGCGACAAATTACGCCCGTCGGCGCGCAAGTCAACACAAAATCGACTTCCTGGCATGCATCGATCTGCAGCCCGGTTCCCATCTTGGTGCAAGTCCTCCGGCGGAACTGGGGTCGGATGTGGTTGCAGGCCGGATTCGTTGACGTTCCTCCCTGATTCCGCTATAGTCTATGTTTTGCAATTCTGCAGTTGCCCGCCTAGGGAATCCTCTGTGTTCCAGAGGAAAGTCCTGCGGTCTTCTTTGCGGTTTTTTTCTGGGAGATATCCGATGTCTACCTATTTCCCCAAGCAGGGGGATATTGTGCGCAGATGGTACGTCGTGGATGCGACGGGGCAGACCCTCGGCCGCCTGGCGACGCGGGTCGCAAGCATCCTCGCCGGCAAGGAAAACCCGCGTTATACGCCATTCATTGATACCGGCGATCACGTCGTCGTCATCAACGCCGACAAGATTCGCCTGACCGGCATGAAGAGCGAGTCCAAGGTCTATCGCCACTACACCGGATTTCCGGGCGGCCTGCGCGAAGAGGGTTTTCGCAAGCGCTTTGCCCGCAAACCCGAGTTGGTGGTCCAGGACGCCATCGAGGGCATGCTGCCCAAGACCAAGATGGGCCGCGCCATGGCGAAGAAGCTCAAGGTTTATCGCGACGACAAGCACCCCCACCAGGCGCAGAAGCCGGAAGGATTGTCGCTCGCCAAGCAGGCTTAAATCTGGTGTGGCACGGGTCTCTGGCCCGTGAGAATCAAAGCGCCACGAGCGCTAATATTTTCGAAGGGATTTTCGAGGCAGACAGCATTAGCTGAGAGCTGATAGCTGAAAGCTGAAAGCAAACATGGCTGAAACTGTCGAGTATTACGGTACGGGGCGGCGCAAATCGAGCATCGCCCGTGTGTTTCTTCGTCCGGGCAGCGGCGAGTTTAAAGTCAACAACCTGCCGTTTGAGCGCTACTTCGTCACCGAGACGCAGCGCATCCTGGCCCGCCGGCCGCTGGTCCTAACCGAAACCACCGGCAATTTCAACGTCCTCGCCACCGTCAATGGCGGCGGCGTCAACGGGCAGGCGGGCGCCGTGAAGATGGGTATCGCCCGCGCCTTGCTCGTGTTCAATCCCGAACTGCGGGCCCGCCTCAAGGCGGAAGGCTTCCTGACGCGCGATTCCCGCGCCAAGGAACGCAAGAAATACGGGCAGAAGGGCGCAAGAAAGCGCTTCCAGTTCAGCAAACGATGATTTGCTCGCTGGCCGGGCCTGAGGCGCCGTGCGCCGAAGCCCTGAGCGAAGCCGAAGGGGCTTCCAGCTCTCGAAGCGTTGAAGAAGTTTCAGTTTCGAGTTTCAGTTTCAGTGAAACTCGAAACGTTACGGCCAGGATCAAGGGTTTCGCTTCGAGCTTCGCTACCTGAAACTCGAAACTGAAACTGAAACTGAAACTGTTTTTCAAATCCCCGCTCGCACTTTTGGGCGGGACGGGAGTAATCGCGGCCGCGCGTCGCGATGCAATCCAATAAGGAGGTTGATTGGCTACCATCACCATGAAGGAGTTGCTCGAAGCGGGCGTCCACTTCGGGCACCAGACCAAGCGCTGGAATCCCAAGATGAAGGAGTACATCTTCGGCGAGCGCAACGGAATTTACATCATTGACCTGCAGAAGACGCTGAAGATGTTCAAGGAAGCGTCCAAGTTCGTGCAGGAGATGGCCGCCGAAGGCAAGATCCTGATGTTCGTCGGCACCAAGCGCCAGGCGCAGGATGCCATCGCCGAAGAGGCGCAGCGCTGCCATATGTACTACGTCAACCAGCGCTGGCTGGGCGGTCTGCTGACCAACTGGATCACCATTCAGAAATCGGTGAAGCGGCTCAAGGAACTCGACGAAATGGCCACCGACGGCCGTTACGAACTGCTCCCCAAGAAGGAAGTCATCAAGCTCGAGCGCGAGCGCAAGCACCTGCAGGCGAACCTTGCCGGAATCAAGGACCTGTCGCGCCTGCCCGACGCCATTTTCGTGATCGACTCCAACAAGGAGCAGATCGCCGTGCGCGAGGCGCGCAAGCTGGGCATTCCGGTGGTCGCCGTCGTGGACACCAACTGCGACCCCAGCGAAGTGGATTACGTGATTCCCGGCAACGATGACGCGCTGCGCGCCATCCGGCTGTTCGCTTCCAAGATTGCCGAGTCCGTGATTGAAGGCTCGCAATTCGCCACCGACAAGCAGGTTGCCGAGGTCCAGGCCGCGCAGCAGGCCGAAGCCGCTGCTGCCGCCACCATCGAACCCACCGGCGAAGTGGCCGCCGAAGCTGCCGAAGATGTCAGCATGGAAGACGTGCTCGGAGGCGGCGTGCGCAAGCAGCCTGCCCCGGCCGACGTCGAGCCCGAAGTGCCCGACGCCCGCCACGTCGAGGCGCAAACCAAGTAGGTCGTCAGTTTCGCTCGAATCTGAAACTGAAACTCGAAACTGGTTTTCGCGACCCGCGCGCTATCCCGGCGCGGGTCTAAATTTGTTCGGCTTTGCATGAAAGGTCCTTCCGATGAGCACTAGTACCGTAAATATTTCCGCTACCCAGGTTCGTGAGCTGCGCGACAAGACCGGCGCTCCCATGATGGATTGCAAGAATGCCCTGGTCGAGGCCAAAGGCGACATGGAGCAAGCCGTCGTTGTGCTTCGCAAGCGCGGCATGGCCGTGGCTGCCAAGAAGTCGGCCCGCGCCACCAGCGAAGGCTCGGTCGCCAGCTATATCCATGCCGGAGGCAAGATCGGCGTGCTGGTTGAGGTGAACTGCGAGAGCGATTTCGTGGCCCGCACCGAGGATTTCAAGGAATTGGTGCACGACGTCGCCATGCACATCGCCGCCAGCGACCCCAAGTACATCCGCAAGGAAGATGTCACTCCCGAAGCATTCGAGAAGGAAAAGGACATCTACCGCGCGCAGGCCGCCGCCACCGGCAAGCCCGCCAACGTGGTCGAGAAGATCGTGGAAGGCAAGATGGGCAAGTTCTACGAGGAGGTCTGCCTCTACGAGCAGCCCTTCATCAAGGACCAGACGGTGACCGTGACGCAGTTGATCGCGACTAAGATCGGCAAGCTGGGCGAGAACATCGCCGTCCGCCGCTTCGCCCGCTTCAAAGTCGGCGATCCCGGCGCCACCATCGCCTCCACCAAACCGGCGGATTCCTCGCCGGAAGAACCGGCGAAATAACCAACCGGGGCGGCTTCGGCCGCCCTTTTTAGTTTCTGGTTTCAAGTTTCTGGTTTCCAGTGCAGCACGATTGGTGCGAAACTACAAACCAGAACCCAGAAACCAGAAACCAGAAACTGGAAACTGATGTCCACACCAGTATTCAAGCGCATCCTCCTCAAGCTCTCCGGCGAAGCCCTCGCCGCCGGTCAGGGCTTCGGTGTTGATCCCATCCGGGTGCATGAAATCGCCGCCGAGATTCAGGACGTCCATTCCCTCGGCGTACAGATCGCCATCGTCATCGGTGGCGGCAATTTCTTCCGTGGCGTCGCCGAGCAGGCCCGTGAAATGGACCGCGTTACCGCCGACCACATGGGCATGCTGGCCACCATGATCAACGCCCTCGCCCTGCAGGACGCGCTCGAAAAATGCGGCGTCTACAGCCGCGTCATGTCCGCCATCGAAATGCACGAGGTCGCCGAACCCTTCATTCGCCGCCGTGCCATACGTCACCTGGAGAAAGAGCGTATCGTCATTTTCGGCGCCGGCACCGGCAGTCCTTATTTTTCCACCGACACCGCCGCCTCCCTGCGCGCCATGGAAATCAAGGCCGAGGTCATCCTCAAGGCCACCAAGGTTGACGGCATCTACGACGCCGATCCGGTCATCGTCAAAGACGCCAAGATGTTCGACCAGATCAGTTACATGGAAGTCCTGAAAAAAGGCCTCAAGGTGATGGACGCCACCGCCATCAGCCTCTGCAAGGACAACAACCTTCCCATCATCATCTTCAACCTCAATCACCACGGCAACATTCGCCGCGTCGTCACCGGCGAAAAAATTGGCTCCCTGGTGAGTCCCTGAAGCGCCCTCTGGCGAGCAACACTAAACGGCTGTCATCCTGAGCGAGGTGCCGCCCGATTTTGGCGACACCGAGTCGAAGGACCCCTATTCTGCTGAGATCACCACAGCGCAAGACATTCCTCCGCCGGTTAAAAATGTCGGCTCACGCCGCGTATCGCCTAACTCCTAACCCCTTCCGCCCAAAGCCTTCGTTTATAATTCCCCGTTCTGATCGGAGACGATATGGCTCAGCCCACCATGGCCGCGAATCCCGCGCTCAAGGACCTGTTCGTCCAGCTCAAGACCCGCATGGACAAGGCGGTCGAGGACTTCCGCAAGGAAATGGCCGCGGTGCGCACCGGCCGCGCCTCGGTGCACATGCTGGACAGCGTCCAGGTGGAGTACTACGGCTCCATGATGCCGCTCAACCAGATCGCGCAGGTGCACGCTCCGGAATCGCAGCTCATCACCGTGCAGCCCTTCGATCCCAGTTCGCTGGGCGGCATCGAGAAGGCCATCGGCTCCGCCGATCTCGGACTTAACCCGATGAACGACGGCAAGCTGATCCGCGTCCCGGTGCCTGCCCTCACCGAAGAGCGCCGCCGCGACATGGTCAAGCACCTGCACAAGATGCTCGAGGAGCACCGCACCGCCGTCCGCAACATCCGCCGCGACGGCAACGACGAGATCAAGAAAACTCTCAAGGACAAGAAAATCACCGAGGACGACGAGCGCCGCGCCCTCGACGAAATCCAGCGCCTCACCGACGACGAAATCAAGAAAATGGAAGAGCTCAGCAAGTCCAAGGAAAAAGAAGTCATGACGGTTTAGGGTCTCTCGGTCTATCGGCCGATCAGTCCATCAAAGGCCGATGGACCGAAGAACCGAGTGACCGAAAGACCGAACGACCGATCGACCTTTTCCCAAAATAAAACTCCGGTTCAATTTGGCGCACATAAATTCGCGCTAAACTCGGATCGCGGCAGGACAATATCTCCATCGGAGGTGCGCCATGCGCCACGATGTTGATTCCGCGCTCACCTTTTACGCCATCAACGACTCCCCTGGGGATGTTGCCGTGGACGACGAACTCGACCTCCTCGCCAGCGAAGATCAGGAATTCTGTCCGGTGTGCAGTGCCGAGTTGGTCGAATTCGATCACGACCCCTTCGCGCTCCACTGTCCGGTTTGCGACCACCGCTATCGCTAGAATCATCGCTTCGCGATGCGTGGTCCACGGCACCCCGCTTTTGGGTGCCGTGGGGTGGCGGCACGCGCCGCTTTTGCGCGTGCTGGGGTGCTGCTATGCTGGTTGTCACACCGGCCTATGACAACCAAGGTCGTCCACGCCGCTTGTCCTCATGACTGTCCCGACGCTTGCGGCGTCCTGATCACCGTCAGGGAAGAAGATGGGCGCGCCGTTCGCATTCAGGGCGATCCCGGCCATCCGGTCACGCGCGGGTTTCTCTGCGCCAAAGTCGCCCAGTATCTGGATCGCGTTTACTCGCCCGACCGCGTCCTCTATCCCTATCGCCGCATCGGTCCCAAAGGCTCGCGCGCCTGCAACCAGCAAGACTTCCAACGGATCTCCTGGGACGAAGCCCTCGATGAAATCGCCACCCGCTTGCAGCAGATCGCGCGCCAGCACGGCGCCGAAGCGATCCTTCCTTATTCCTACGGCGGCACCCTCGGGGTACTCAACGGCGCGTCCATGGACCGGCGTTTTTTTCATCGCCTGGGCGCGTCGCAACTCGATCGCACCATCTGCTCCATCGCCGGGGAAGTCGGCATCAAGTCGGTGTACGGCGCCAAGCTCGGCACCGAGCCTGAACAGTTCGCGCACTCCCGCTACATCATCGCCTGGGGCGCGAACATCCACGGCAACAACGTCCACCTCTGGCCCTTCATCGAGGAAGCGCGTCGCAACGGCGCCAAGCTGGTGGTCATCGATCCTTACCGCACCCGCACCGCCGCCTGCGCCGACTGGTATCTGCCCATCAATCCCGGCACCGACGTCGCGCTCGCCCTCGGCATGATGCACGTCATCATTGATGAGAACCTGTTCGATGCCGAATACGTCGCCCAGCACACCTTCGGATTCGACCAGCTTCGCGCCCGCGTGCAGGAGTATTCACCTGACCGAGTGGCGCTCTGGACGGGCATTTCCGCCCATGACATCGTCAAGCTCGCGCGCCAATATGCCACCACGCGTCCCGCCGCAATTCGCCTCAACTACGGCGTCCAGCGCAGCGAAAACGGCGGCATGGCGGTGCGCGCCGTCTGCATGCTGCCCTGCCTCGTCGGAGCCTGGAAGCAAGTCGGCGGCGGACTCCAGCTCTCCACCAGCGAAGGTCACAACCTGAACAAGGATGCGCTCAAGGGAGCGGAACTCATGCCGCGCCCCACGCGCGTCATCAACATGGTCGAGCTGGGGCGCGCCCTGAATGTGGTGAACGATCCGCCGGTGAAAGCGCTGTTCGTTTACAACTCCAATCCAGCGGCCGTCGCTCCCAATCACAATTCCGTGGTGCGCGGCCTGTTGCGGACTGACCTGTTCACCGTGGTGCACGAACAGTTTTTCACCGACACCACCGATTACGCCGACATCATCCTGCCCGCGACTACTTTTTTCGAGCACAAGGACCTGCAGACCGGCTACGGCCATTACTACATCCAGATTTCCAACCAGGCCATCGAGCCGCTCGGCGAGTGCCGCTCCAACGTGGAACTGTTTCGCGCGCTGGCGCTGGGCATGGGTTTCGGCGATGCATGCTTCCGCGAATCCGTGGACGACATGATCGATCTGGCGCTGTCGTCGGACCACCCGCACCTCGCAGGCATCGATCGCGCGCGCCTGCAACGCGAATCCCACGTGCGGCTGAACTTTTCGCAATACGCGACGGTCGCGCAAAGCTCAGGGGATGTCATCCTGAGCGAGCCCGCGCCGGGGTTGCGCGGGCGAGTCGAAGGACCCCTACCATCTACGAGGTTCTATCTCCCCTTCGCCAGCGGTTTCCCCACGCGCACCGGAAAAGCGCTGCTCTACAACCAGGAACTCGCCGCGCAAGGACTCGATCCGGTGGCCTCGTTCACGCCGCCCAAGGAATCGCGTCACAGCGGCGATGCGCGCTACCCGCTCGAACTGCTGGCTCGCAAGTGCGACAACTATCTCAACTCCACCTTCGCCAATCTTCCGCCGCAACAGAAAATGGAAAATCCCGATCTGCTGGAGATCAGCGCCGTCGACGCCGAGGCGCGCGGCATTGCGGATGGCGATCGCGTGCGCGTGTTCAACTCCCGCGGCGAAATTCTTCTGACGGCGCGGGTTAACGGCGCCACTTGCCCGGGTGTGGTGGCGGCGCGGCTGAACTGGGCCAAGCTCACCGGGCAGGCCCGCAACATCAACGTCCTGACCTCGGAGCGGCTCACCGACATGGGCGGCGGCGGAACCTTTTATTCCGTCCTGGTGGAAGTCCAACCCGCACCGCCCGCCTGATCCCGGCGGTGTGGCACTCCGCCGACCGCTCCGCCTCGTCGCCACATCGCCTTTGTTTCATCTGCCGAGAGATTATCCCGCGGTGCGGGTTGAGAAATACGTGAGACGCTCGCCACCCGCGACGCACTTTGCTGTGAAACTCGCGTTGCCTTGTATAATGGCCAATTCCGCTTCTACTTGCTTTTGAGGGTCGGACTATTCTTTATCCTCTGGATCATGCTCTGGCCGTCGCACGCGATGGAAAGGCTCCACTTACGCGCTTTCATTGGGCGGCGGTGGCGCGGCGCCTGCTGCCACTGCTCGTCCTGCTTGCCTCGCTTATCTGGTGTTCCGTTCCTGCCCTGGCTCAGCGCGACCTGATTCACGGAATTCAAATCCACGGCAACCGCCGCATCCCTGCCGAGACCATCCGCGCTCGCATTTTTTCCAAGGAAGGCGATGTTTATGAGCAGGCCGCCCTGGAACGCGACTTCAACTCGCTGTGGAATACCGGCTATTTCGACGATATCCGCTTCGAGCGCGAACAGGTACCCCAGGGCTGGGACATTCATATCTACGTCAAGGAAAAACCGACAATTCGTGAAATCAAGTACCTGGGACTCAATTCGGTTTCGCAAAGCGATGTGCTCGACCGCTTCAAGGAACGGAAGGTATCGCTCACCCAGGAAAGCCAGTACGATCCCACTCGCGTCAAGCGCGCTGAAGTTGTCATCAAGGAACTTCTGGCCGAGCACGGCCGCCAGTTTGCCACCATCCGCACCGAGGTCCGTCCCATTCCTCCGGCCGCCGTGGGCATCACCTTCGTGGTCAAGGAAGGCCCCAAAATCAAGGTCGGCGCCATCAAGTTCGAGGGCAATAAGCACCTCAACAGCCGCACCCTGCGCTATGCCATGCGCAACATGCGCCCCATCGGCATCCCGCACTCCATCATTCTTGAAAACATTTTCAGCCGCACTTACAACGCCGCCAAGCTCAGCGAAGATACCGAGATGGTGCGCGACGCCTTTCAGCGCAAGGGGTACTTCAAGGCCGTCGTCCAGGATCCCCAGACCAAGACCCGCGACGTTGGCAGTCCCGGCCTCCACATTCCGCTCATCATGCGCGGCCCCGGTAAGGTGGTGGACATCACCATTCCCGTCGAGGAAGGGGACCGCTACCACCTCAAGGAGATCAACTTCACCGGCAACAAGGCCATCACCAACACCGCGGCGCTCCGCCGGCTGATCCCCATGAAGGACGGCGACATCTTCGACATCGAACTGGTGCGCAAGGGCCTCAAGAACCTCCGCGACGCTTATGGAGCGCTCGGCTTCATCAACTTCACCCCTGTTCCGGACACCCAGCTCGACGATGAGAAGAAGCTGATCAGCCTCACCATTGACCTCGACGAAGGCAAGCCGTTCTTCGTTCGCCGCATCGAGTTCAAGGGCAATACCACCACCCGCGACAAGGTAATCCGCCGTGAACTCGCGGTCGAGGAAGGCCAGGTGTACAACAGCCGGCTGTGGGAACTCAGCATCTTGCGGCTGAACCAACTCGGCTATTTCGACTCCCTCAAGCCCGAGCAGGATTCCGAGGTCAAGCAGAACAACCAGGAAAGTACGGTTGACATTACCCTCAAGGTCAAGGAGAAGGGCAAGAACAGCATCGGTCTCAGCGGCGGCGTCAGCGGCCTGGCCGGTTCCTTCATCGGCCTCACCTACGAGACCAACAATTTTCTCGGCCTCGGTGAAACCCTCACCCTGCAGGCCAGCATCGGCAGCCGCCAGCGCAATCTGTCATTCGGCTTTACCGAGCCCTACATGTTCGACCGTCCACTGCAGTTCGGCTTCACCGTGTTCAACCAGCGCTTCAACTTCAACCAGGCCCAGCAGGCCAGCCTTGCCGCCGGCCAGAAGCTGAATCTTCCCGACAACGTTCTGCAATCGCTGCAGAACTTCAGCCAGTCCCGCACCGGTTTTTCCACCAGCGTGAGTTATCCCATCCGGCGCTCCTTCAAGCGCGTCAGCTTGGGGTATTCCTTCGACGTCTCCTCCATCAGCGTGTTCAGTACGTTCTCGCAGCTATATTTCCAGGAATTGAACTTCCGCAATATCTCCGGGCCCAACTCGCTGACCGGGATCGTCACCAGCAAGCTCATTCCCAGTTTCACCTGGAACACGGTGGACAGCCCGGTTCATCCGCACCGCGGACGCAACATCTTCATCGGCGGCGATATCGCCGGCATCGGCGGCAACGTCGCCTTCGTCCGTCCGGTGCTGGCGTACACCCGCTGGACGCCGATGAAGGGCTTCAAGCCCAATTCAGATGGCCGCAACAGCTTCGGTATCCGCGTGCAGGGTTCCTTCATCACCGGATACAGCGGCCATGTTACGCCGCCCTTTGAGCGCTTCTTCATGGGCGGTGACACCGATATTCGCGGCTTTGACATCCGCGCCATTTCGCCGACCGCCTTCTTTGTCGAGCGGGTGGATTTCCCGCTCAGCAATCCGGATGGCACCCCCGTACCCAAGGATCCCAACAATCCCCGCCAGGGCGTCGTCACCGTTCCTCTTCCGGTAAATCGCATCATCATCCCCGGCGGCGACACCAGCCTTGTCACCAACCTGGAATACCGCATTCCCATCGTCGGCCCAGTCACGCTGGCGCCGTTTTTCGACATCGGTTTCGACGGGATCGCCCGTCCCGGCCAGTTGCAGGTCAACGCCACCCAGTTGAACACCCTCAATACCACCGCGTTCGGCTGTCCGGCGCTCGATGCCGCCTTCAATTGCGTGGGTGGCGTCGCCCAGTCGTTCAGCAAGGGCCTGAAGATCGTCGGCGCCTCGAACTGGAGACCGCGCGCCTCCACCGGCCTGGAGTTGCAGGTCGTCATGCCGATAGTCAACGCGCCCTTCCGCATTTACTGGGCCTACAACCCGTTCCGGCTCAATGCCTCCGCCGACACGCCCAACCTGATTACCCGCAGCATGTTCCCGGCGGGCGGCGCCGGCGATTTCAGTTATCAGCAGGCGGTCAGCGCCTATGCTCCGGGCTGGAACCTGAAAGAACCCAAGACCACCTTCCGTTTCACCGTGGCCACCACTTTCTAAAGCTGGTTTCCGAAATCCGTTTTGCGGCGTCGGTGCCCCACATCTGCCTGCTTTTGCCAGATGTGGGTCTTTACGATTCGCGCCGCTGATCCTCGCCGCCCGAAACTTCCCGGTTTGACGCTGGCCCGTGCTCGCCCTATAATCGATGTTCCCGTGAAACCTTCTGCACGGATGTGCCCGTTTTGAGGTGTTTCTGAGGAAGTCCGAGAGCGTCGCTCCAAGGAGTCCAAAACCAACTCATGACACGTAAGCTTTTGCGCTTCATCTTGCCGGCGGCGCTGTTGACCGTCACCGCGCTTGCTCAGACTGGCACCGCTGCTGCCGCGAATCCCGCTGCGCCCGCGAATACTGCTTCCTCCGCCACCACTCGCATCGGCATCATCAACATCCAGAATGCGATCGTGATGACCAATGAGGGCCGCCGCGACTTTGAGTCGTTGCAGAAAAAATTCGAGCCCACCCAGTCCACGCTCAATAATCTGAACCAGGAAATCGACAGCCTGAAAAAGCAGCTCCAGACCCAGAGCGACAAGCTCAACGACCAGACGCGCGCTGACATGGTCAAGAGCATCGAGGCCAAGCAGAAGACTTTGCAGCGCCAGGCCGAGGACGCGCAAGCCGATTTCCAGGCCCAGCAGAATGAAATCGCCAATCGGATCGGCGGCAAGCTGCTCGAGGTGCTCGATAAGTTTGCCAAGCAGAACGGCTACTCGGTGATCCTCGACGTTTCCAGCCAGCAGAGCCCGGTGCTCTGGGCCGCGCAGACCACCGACGTCACCCAGGAAATCGTCAACTCCTACAACGCCCAGTCCAGCGTTGCCGCTCCCGCTCCCGCACCGGGCGGCGCTGTCAAACCGGCCGGCACCGCGGCGCGGCCTCCCGCGCCCAAACCGCCGGCGCCAAAGCCGTAGCCGATTGCTGAAAATTCAAGGGCCGCCATCCCTGGCGGCCTTTTTCTTTTTTCTCGCCTGACTGCTGCTCTCTGCCGTTGCCTTCCCAATTTGGACCGAGTGTGACATCCAAACCTGGCTTCCGTTTTCCGCAACTCTGTGCAAATCTCTGTGCAATTCCTTGCCGGGCTTCTAACAACCCGCCACGAAACAGCTACTTACACACTCTGCATTGCTACTGTGGCAGCGGACAATTCAGTCAGGAATCAACACCTTAGCCGCCGTTGTATTTCGCCTTAATCTCCCGCAACCGGGTTCCACTTAGGGGGTCTTACCAATTGTAGTTTTGCACATTTCAATCTGATGAAAATTTGGCAATCGGCAGCCATCCGGCTGGGATGGGCCAGGCAGATTTTCCTTATTTGACGCGGATTTCAGACAGGAACTGAACCTTAGCGGTTAATTTTTCTTCGTCTAGTCTTCGCCCACGCGCAACCGCATATCCTCTCCTCTGCGCGTGACCCCACTCAGGAATCTTCACCCACGCGGAGGACCGCAAGGAAAGCTTCCTGGGGAATATCCACTTTCCCGATTCTTTTCATACGCCGCTTGCCCGCCTTTTGTTTTTCCAGCAGCTTCCGCTTGCGCGAGATGTCCCCGCCGTAGCATTTGGCGATTACGTTCTTGCGAATGGCGCCGACGGTTTCGCGCGCAATCACCTTGGCGCCGATCGCCGCCTGGATCGCCACTTCGAACATCTGCCGCGGAATCAGTTCCCGCATCTTCGACACCAGCGCGCGCCCGCGCTCGTACGCGAATTCGCGATGCACGATGATCGACAGCGCGTCCACCGAGTCCCCCGCCACCAGGATGTCCAGCTTCACCATGTCCGATACCCAGTAGCCGGCGAGGTGGTAATCCAGCGACGCGTACCCGCGCGACACGCTCTTCAGCTTGTCGTAAAAATCGAGCACGATCTCGTTCAGCGGCAGCTCGTAGCTCAGCATCACCCGCCCGCCGGTGAGGTACTCGAAATTTTTCTGCTTGCCGCGCTTTTCTTCCACCAGCTTGAAGATCGCGCCGACGTATTCCTCGCGCGAGATGATGGTCGCCAGGATGATCGGCTCTTCAATCTTCTCGATCTCGCCCTGCGGCGGCCACTTCGACGGATTGTCAACCTCCATCACCTCGCGGTCGGTCTTCGTCACCCGGAAGCGCACGCCCGGCGCGGTGCTAATCAGGTCGAGGTTGAATTCCCGCTCCAGCCGCTCCTGGATGATCTCCATGTGCAGCAGCCCGAGAAATCCGCAGCGGAATCCGAAGCCCAGCGCCACCGAACTTTCCGGCTCGAAGAAGAAGGACGAGTCGTTCAGCCGCAGCTTTTCCAGCGCGTCGCGCAGCATGGTGTGCTCGTGCGCGTCCACCGTGTACATGCCGGCGAACACCATCGGCTTCAGTTCTTCAAAGCCCGCCAGCGGCTCGATCGCGGGGCGGTCGTCGTCGGTGATCGTGTCCCCGATCTTGGTGTCCGCCACGTTCTTCAAGTTGGCGAACAGGAACCCCACCTCGCCCGCCACCAGCTCATCCACCTCGACCGGCTTGGGCGACTGCACGCCCAGCGCTTCCACCTCGAACACCTTGCCGTTCGACCACAAGCGGATCTTTTGTTTCTTGCGCAGCGTGCCCTGGAATACCCGCATCAGCACCCCGACCCCGCGGTAGGAATCGAACCACGAATCGAAGATCAGCGCTTGCAGGGGCGCCTCCGGCGAGCCCTTCGGCGGCGGGATTTTCTTGACGATCTCTTCCAGCACCGCCGGCACGCCCTGCCCGGTTTTGGCCGAGATCAGCAGCGCCTCCGACGCGTCCAGCCCCACCGCGCCCTCGATCATCTCCTTGGTGCGCTCCACGTCGGCGCTCGGCAGATCGATCTTGTTGATGACGCAGATGATCTCCAGCCCGTGATTGATCGCCAGGTAGGAATTGGCCAGCGTTTGCGCTTCGACTCCCTGCGTGGCGTCCACCACCAGCAGCGCGCCCTCGCACGAGGCCAGCGCGCGCGACACCTCGTAGGAAAAATCCACGTGCCCGGGGGTATCGATCAGGTTGAGCTGGTAGGTTGCGCCGTCGTGCGCGGTGTAACTCATGCGCACGTAGTGCGCCTTGATGGTGATCCCGCGCTCGCGCTCCAGGTCCATCGCGTCCAGCACTTGCTCGTGTCCTTCCATTTCGCGCGCCGACAGCGCTCCCGTCAGCTCCAGCAGCCGGTCCGAGAGCGTGCTCTTCCCGTGATCGATGTGGGCAATGATGGCGAAATTGCGGATGTGCTGGCGATCCATGGAATTCAAGACGGGCTTCGGCTAGCTGCTTCGGCTTGTGGTGCTGAACACTTGATTCTAGCATCCGCCGATTGTGGGGTTGCAGCGTGTTCGCCCCCGGGCGCGGCCGGAGTTGCGGGTGGAGCGCGCACGCCCTCGTGCGCGGAGCAGAGCGGACTTACTTCTTCATTCTGACTTCTGACTTTTCGGTAGCGCGCCATCCTGAGTTCGCGGCGTAAGCTACTCGCGGCGCGAACTCAGGATCCATCCTTTCCCGCCGACAACTGACAACTGGCAACCAACTGAAACTGAAACTCGAAACTGAAACTATTCCTTGATTACCCCGCACGCAATCCGCTCGCCCGAATTGCCCGCCGGATCGGTCATCTCGTCGTCCGCCTTGGCGTGGATCACGAGCGCCCTGCCGGCCTCTAATTGCTCCATGGATACGTGCTGTCCCGTGATGGTCGTTTTCACATTCCCCTTGGCATCCGCCTTGATGTTCGGCAGGTCGCCCGCGTGCGGCCCCTCGGGGTTCTTCAAGCCGTGCTGCTTGCCTTCGGGGTTGATATGCCCGCCAGCCGATTTGAAGTCCGGCCCTTCACAAACCGGATCGCGGTGAATATGGATGCCGTGCTCGCCCGGCGGCAGGCTGTGAAGGTTCAGCTTGATGTCCACGCCCTTGCTGTGCCAGTGCGACTGTCCCGTGCGGAAGACGTACACAGTCGGGCTCAGCGTTGCCGTGCCGATGCTCTCTCCGTTTGCGTTCTTTAACTCCACCGTCTGGCTATCCTTCTCCTTATCATCCTTGGCCGCCATCGCCGTCACCAACAGCAACACCACCGCGGAAACCGCAATCGTTGTCTTCATTCGTCGCCTCTCCGTTGCCGTTGCTTCGTCCCACCCGAAGCGCGCAACAGTGTACATGAACCTGGTCAAGTGACAGACCAGAGGGTGCCCCACATCTGCCTGCTTTTGGCAGATGTGGGTCTGTGCCCGATGGAAGTGGGCGATTTTGGGTAGCGATTGGTCGTCGTGTACTCTACTGGACTTCGGGGTGACCGATGAACCGACTGCTCGCGTCCTTACTTCTGTTTGCCACGTTTGCTTCAGCTCAGGCGCAAACACTCTCGCCCGCCGTGAAAGCTTTCGTCAGTGTGGACGCCCCCGCCATCGCGCTCGCCCACGTGCGCGTCATCGACGGCACCGGCGCGTCCGCGCGCGAGGATCAGACCGTCGTCATCTCGCAGGGCAAAATCCAATCGGTCGGCGACGCCGCTCCGCCCGCCGATGTCGCTGCCGCCCGCTTCACCCGGCGCGCCGCCGCCGCCCTCGCCCTACATGCGCCGCGTGCTCGATAGCATGCTGCCCGAATCGCGCAACGATTATTTGACTACGCGCGCTCGCATCGCTGGTGCCAAGGATTCGCCCTGGCCCGAGCTGCTCAAGAAAGAAATGCAGTTTGAATTCGCCTTCGCCAAGGCAGGCGGGCTGCTGCTTGCCGGGCTCGATCCCACCGGCTACGGCGGCGTTGTGCCCGGCTTTGGCGACCAGCGCGAAGTTGAGCTCCTAGTCGAGGCCGGCTTCACCCCGATTGAGGCAATCAAGATCGCCACCCTCAACGGCGCGCAATGGCTCGGTGTTGCCGACAAGATCGGCAGCATCGCCCCCGGCAAGCAGGCCGACCTCGTCGTCATCAAAGGCGATCCGTCGAAAAACATCTCCGACATTGAAAACGTCGAAACCGTCTTCAAGGACGGCGTGGGCTACGACTCCGCCAAGCTGATCGAATCAGCCCGCGGCCGGGTGGGCCTCCACTAATTCCAAATGGTTGCCAAGAACCTGACCTTGGGCGCTCCGCGCATTCATGGTGACTTGAGTTCAAGCTTTCTCGGCCGGGATGAAATACACATCCGTCGGTTTGAATTGGGCAAGCCTCCGGAACTTGGCCTTCACGGGCAGGCCGACACGGATCTCCTTCTCGGTGACTCCCAGTAAGCGCGCCAGCAATAACGTGTTCACCCCATCAAACTCCACCAACGCCAGGTTGAACGGAGTCTCCTTGAGGAAGGCCTCCGATCCGAAGTAGCAGGTGGTCCAGGTGTGCACGCGGCCTTCGAGAGGCAGCTCAATCCATCGCGTGGGACCGCCGCATGCCATGCAGTAGGCGCGCGGCGTGGCGAAGCGGTAGCCACATCCGGTGCATTCGCTGCCCATCAGCTTGCCCTGGGCCAGACCCGTGAAAAACGGGGAGTCCTCGCCGTAACTGTGGATGTAGTCGATCTCGTAATGGTCCTTGATGATGAGCGGATCGGTGCGGAATACGACCGCCCCCTGATCGGTTTCGGGCAGGCGCACCTTGCCGTACACCGGCTTCGGTCCGTTCGCCTTGGCCCGGCCCGCCGTAGCGGTCTTCTGTGCACCAGCTTTGCTTTTCATAGAACCTCCGATCACGCCCCGAACGCCATGGGACTGCGCGTGCTTTCGAGAATGCTAACGGTAACGTAGGTGCCTGTGCCGGCGTGGCTGTGGATGGCGCCCCGCATCGGGCGGCGATCCATTCCGCGTTTCTGCTTCACTTGGAAGCTGCCGTCGCCATCGTTGTGCCTTGCGATGTTGCCCTGCAATTGCCAGAAGGCGAACACCGCTTGCATCAGGCCGGTGGCGCCCACCGGGTGCCCGCAGGCCAGCAGCCCGCCCGAGGGGTTCACAGGCAGGCTGCCCGTGAGTTCCGGCTTCCCGGCATCGATGAATTTGCCTCCCTGGCCGTAGCGGCACAGCCCCATGTCCTCGTAGGTCTGGATCTCGCTGGAGGTGTAGGCGTCGTGCAGTTCGCCGAAGTCAAGCTCTTCGCGCGGGTCCTCGATGCCGGCCTTCTCGTAGGCCATCTTGGAAGCCATGCGTCCGGCGCGGAAGCTGTGCACGCCGGGATACTTCAGGCCCTTGTACCAGTTGGGATCCTCATGCTTGAGGAGGGGGACCTCGCCGTGGGGACGGTCGGACATGCGCATGGCGTCGGTGCCCTGGCCTACCGCCAGCACGCGCACCGGGTTTTCGCACAACTTCTCCGCCACCTTCTCGCTGGCCAGGATGGCCACCGCGGCGCCGTCCGACATGGTGCAAATGTCGAGCATGGTCAGCGGATAGGCCACCATGGGGGAGCGGCGCACGTCCTCCACCGTGAGGTCGTAATGGTGCTGCGCCCACTTGTTGTGCAGGGCATTGCGGTGGTTTTTCACGCTCACCTTGGCCATCTGTTCCACCGTGGTGCCGAACTCGTGCATGTGCCGCACCACCATCATCGCGTAGTAGCCGCTGTAAAAGCCGCCCACCGGGTAGTCGAAATTGGTGTCGCTGGCCAGCGCGATGAACTCGTTCCCCTTCCAGGTGTTGACGTGGGACATGACTTCGAAACCCATGGCCACCACGCAGTCCATCCAGCCGGAGGCGATGTGACGCCATGCCTCTTGGAAGCACAGACCTCCGGTCGCCCCACCGCCTTCCACGCGGATTGAGGGCTTGGGTACCAGGCCGCACATGTCCACAGCCATGATTCCGGCCATCAGTTGCCGGGTGAAGTGGTCGCTGAAGTAGCTGACCACCGTGCCGTCGATGCGCTCCAACGTAAGTTTTGGGCAATCCCGCATCGCATAGTCGAAAGCTTCTTTGACCATGACGCGGAAAGATTTTCGGGGCTCGGCCTTGGTGAATTTGGTCAGGCCCCCTGAAATCATGTAGACGGGACGCATGTGCGTGCCTCCATGCGGGCTCGCCAGCCCGAGAGAAAAACAAGGATGCTCCCGAATCTGCCAGAAACCAACCCTTTAGCAAGGATTGGGCCGAGGCGATTGCGCCCCCGCTTCCCGTTCTAGGAATTTGCTGGCGACGGCTTGCTCTGAGTAGCTTTGCCTCACTCCCGGCGCGGTTTTCAATTTCACTCTCGTGTCAGACGTGCATGCTTCATCGGCGGGATGCTCGCCATAGGGGGCCGGTTCCAAATTGGAACTCACCATCCCAAATAAACGGCAATAATATACTTCGCTCAGTAAATCGGATGGGTCGGAGAGCCGTGACAGGGCTATTTCCACTGTTGCATAAAAGACTCACAGTGTGGTAAAAGCGCAACATGAACCAAGATCGGCTAACAACCGTGATTTTTGAAGCTGTCAAACGTGAACCTGCAACCGCTGAAGAACGCAGACGCGCAATCGTCAGAGCTGGCCTCATCGCGCAGGCATATATCTGTGAACTGGAGTTGACGAACGCGGTGTTAGGTTCCCAAGACGTGCTCGACAATAACCGTGATCTGGACTTGGGATAGCTTGTCGGAACCGATGCAGCTGCTCATTAAAATTGGTTTCCAGTTGGCCGTGTGCAGCAGCTCATTGAGTTGCTTGTTGACCTGCTGACCATTCCCCATGATCAGTCTGTATTCGGAAGTCTGTGGCATAGATTCTCCTTGCGGCGCGGATTATACGCTTACCACTACGGCACAAATGCTAAAGTCTCAAACGAAAAATCGGTCGGTCTTATCTTGACCTTGATGATGAGATGAACATCGTTTTCATGTCCTGGGTTGCAGGGAGTAAGAAGAGTATCGGTTGTGACTGATATTTCTGTGAGCATCTTGTCGTTCTGCATCAATACGAAGAAATAGGAATCCTCATCGGGCTGTTTGGTAAATCCCGCGCAGGCATCAGGCATTTGCAAGGCATCGAGCAGAACCTTAAGACGGTTATCGAGATCACCCCCGGCGTGGATCAATGGAATACCTGGCATGTCGCGGCGCAGGAAAAGAATATCCAGGCCGCAAGACAGTTTGAGATGCTCACTTACGAGCGGCACGAACTTGTAGCCGCATCGGTCAAACTGATTGCCTAAGGTTTCCAGCAGGCTTGGTTTTGGCACATAGCCCGGAAAGTGGACTGTCCTGCTCGTGGCGCTGGCGATTTTTCTGACTGCTGGCGCATTAAAAAACGAGTGCGGCTCCGTCCTGTCCTTTAGGTGCGGGATCATCTGCCACAGAGAAGCGAGTTGCGAATGGAGGACTCTTCGGATGGCGTGCTTTTCGGAAGCGCGGCCACTGCCTTTACCGCTGCCCGCGGCTTTCAATTCCCCTTCGTAAACAAGCCTAAATTCCACGCTGGGATAATCCTCAGGAAATTCGTCCCACACAATTACTTCTGTGTGTGGTGATTGACTTTTGCACACCACTGCGCGACACTCCGATCTGAGGATCGGAGCGTAATGCACAGGACGCGCATCAATCTCCCAGAACCTTCCGCCAAGAAGCAGGGCGAATTTGCGCGCTTCGATGAATTTGCAACACGGCTGCTCTCTGTCCCGCACAGCAAGATCAAAGAGCAACTCGACGCGGAAAAGCGGAAGCGAACGTCTAAACGCGCTTCCGCTTCGGGCCGCGCTTCCCGCGATAATCGTTAGTTAATCGTTTCTCCCACCTTGCCAGTCAATTCCGCATAAGTGAGCCGTTTGTTTACGATTTGCGATACCGCCAGATCGAATCTGTCCGAATCGTTCAGCGGATTGTCTCTGGTCGCACGATTGTTATAGCGGAAAACCTGCTCGTCAAGATAGCGGAACAGATGAAACGGTTCCACAGCGACGTAGGTTCCCGCCAGATGCCGTTTCAACAGACTCCAGAAATTCTCCAGCCCGTTTGTGTGGACACGGCCCTTGACGTAGGTTTCCAAGTGATTCACAACCCGGTGGACAAACGGGTGCTCGTTCAGGCTTTGGTATGCACTGGACTGGTCGGTGTAGAGATTTGTGTGATGCGCGACGTGCTTGAATACTTGACTCTGCAAGACTACGCGCGAAGTGGTCGGCACAATTTCAGTCCGAATCTTGCGGAGATCACGATCTAGAAATCCCATCACTATGGTCTTTGTCTCCACAGCGCCGGAAGTGCCAGCCTTATGCACAATACGGTTGCGCTTCCGCGAGTGCATATTGCTCATCTTCCCGCCAACGAAGCTCTCATCCACTTCTACTTCGGTGCCGGGACCGCCCAGCTTGTGAATGTAAGGGCCATCCTGCATCGCCAGCCGAATCCGATGCAGCATGAACCATGCGCTCTTTTGAGTAACGCCCACAGCGCGGTGAATCTCGTAGCTACTTACGCCATTCTTGCAATTGGCAATCATCCAAAAAGCGCATAGCCACTTGTCCAACCCAATCGGGCTATCTTCCATCACGGTTCCGACCTTGACGGAGAACTGGCGCTTTTCATGCTTCGCCTTGCACTCCCACAGGCGGCGAGTCGGTATGAAACTCACTTGGTCACTGCCACATGATGGGCAACGCACTATCCCATCGCGCCAGCGACGTGCTGCGATATAGTTCAGGCAATTGTCGGGATTGCCGAAGTACTTGATTGCCTCTTGCAGTGTGAGCGGCTCTTTCTCTTTTGCTTTCATAACAAGAGTAAGGTAGCACACTCAGTATCCTGAGTCAAGTATATTATCGCTAAATAAACACGATTTCCACAGGTGTTCTACGTGGAACATCGTGCCAAACTGCCCGCCGCCGCGTCTCAAATTGCAAATTTCCCGCAGGTCATTTACAACTCGGGCATGCTTGTGCTCGCCTCATCATCGCCACGACGCCAGGAACTGCTGCGCAACGCGGGCATCGCGTTCACCGCGCGGCCGGCCGATGTTGCCGAGGTGCTCCGCCCCGGCGAGGGGCCGCTCGACTACCCCCAGCGCCTGGCCCGCGACAAGGCCCGCGCTGTCCGCCGGCAATTCACCGACAGTGACCTGGTACTGGGCGCCGACACCATTGTCGTGGTTGACCAGCACATCCTGGAGAAACCGGCGGATGCCGCCGATGCCGTGCGCATGCTGCGGCTGTTGTCCGGGCGCGCGCACCAGGTCACCACCGGTGTCTGCCTGATCGGGGATGGTTTTGAAGACGTTCGCACCGAGACCACCGCGGTCACATTCGACCGGCTCGCGGAGGAAGAGATCGCGATGTACGTGGCGCATGGCGAGCCCATGGACAGGGCCGGCGCGTATGCCATCCAGGGGATTGCCTCACGCTGGATCTGCCGGCTGGACGGATGCTACTTCAACGTCGTGGGATTACCGGTGCCGCTGGTGTACCGCATGCTGCGGGAGCACGGTGTTTCAGTGGTCGGTGGTTAGTGGCCAATCGCGGCCACAAAATTGAAAAGGCACAGGCATTGACGCCTGTGCCGAAGCTGATCGCGCCGCGCGCGCTACTTCTTTTCCGCGGGCTGCTCGCCGTCCTTCAGGGACGACTTGAAATTGCGAATGCCTTCGCCGAGTCCCTTGCCCAGCTCCGACAGCCGGCCCGGCCCGAAGATAAGCAAGGCAATCGCCAGGATGACGAGAATTTCGGGCAAACCCAATTTGCCGATCATGAGTGGCCTCCCGCGCCAAGTTGGTCGCCAGGAATCCCGGTGTACGGGCGCCCGGAACAACGCTCTGTGGAACTTGAATCTGTGCAGATTCTAGGCCACTGCGGAGGGATAGTCAAAGAAACACCGGCAGCAGGGAAGGGTGCGTCGCCTGCTGCCGCCGGACTAGCGCGTGAAATTGATCTGAACTTCGGCGGTGCTCTCGGTCGGCTGACCGTTCAACAGCGCCGGTTTATAACGCCATTGCCGAACCGCGCTGATCGCTGCCTGACGGAGCTGAGTAGCACCGCTAATGACGCGCACGGCGCTGACGGATCCCTCTGGCGAGATAGTCACGTTCATCAACACGGCGCCATACGTCCCCATTTGCCTGGCCATCTGTGGATACACCGGCGTGGTGCGGGAGATCAGGGTGGCCGGAACCAGCTCAGACTTCAGCCTGGCCGGAAGGGCGACCGGGAGCTTGCTGATCGAGCTTACGGCAGCGTCATTTGAGGCAAGCGACAGCTTCGGCGCCGCCATTTCCGGTTCCGATTCCTGCTTCGGTTTCGGCTGCGCTGCCGCAATCTCGATTACCGGCGTCGCAGTCCGATGCTTCGGCTCCACCGCAACCGACTCGGCCGGGTTGGAAGCCTTGGGCTGCTCCGGCTGCGCCACCGCCGGCTTTGCACGCGTTCCGGCCTTCACAGCCACGGGCACCGGCGCGGCGGCAACAGCCGGCGGCAGAGCCACGGTGAACGGCGCGGGTACGGAAACAGCGGGCGGAGGAACTTCTTTACTAGTCGAGTGAAATACCAATAACCCGGCCACTACCAGCAAAGCAGCAGCGACGCCGGCGGCCAGCAGCATGGGGCGCTTGTTGGTCTGCGCGGCGGGTGCTTCCCAGGCGGCGATGGTCGGCATTACATAATTGACAACGGCCGGATGCGCCGCACTGGCAGCCATGGGCACGGCGGCTTTGAGTATGGGCGCGGCCGGCTTGAGGTTGATGGGCGCGAGTTCGGGACGCGGAGACGCAGTCGTGCTCCAGGCAATCGAACTCACCGGCTTGAAGCGGGTGGGGTCCTCGGAGGGGCTCAGAAGGCCGGGATCGGGCTTGGCTTCAATCTGTTCCTCGGGCAGCGGCAGCGCGGCAGTACGCAACAGCGCAGCCGGAACCGCAGCCACGGGAGCAGGGGTAGTCGCTGGCTCAGTCGCCAACGGCTTCGCATCGTGGAATGGCGATACAGGCTCAGCCGGTTGGGGCGCGGGAGTCACTGCGGCAGGCGCGGCGGCAGCGGTTTCAACCGGCGCCGGCTTGGCGACCGGGGCAGCAGTAACCACCGGCGCCGGCATCGCGACCGGGGCAGCAGTAACCTCAGGCAGGACAACCGGCTCAGCGGAAACCACGGGCGCCTGAACATTCGCGATTTCGATGTCCATCTCGGGCAAGGCATTGCGTGCCGCCAGCTTGGAGGCGATGATGTCGCTCAGCGTCATCAGGATGGCGGTATGGGTCGGCTGAAAGGCGTTGGGCAGCGGCGCGATGACCATCATGACGCCCCTGGCGTCGCGGTGCTCGCAGATGGGAATGGCAATCAGCGATCGCGTCTTCATGGCGCGGAACAATGGCCCGACGCGGCTGTCGGATTCGGTGTCGCGGCAACACAACGGGCGGCGGCTCCTGAGGCAATCGGCAATGAAGCCATCGGACATGGGAACGATGCTGCCGACTTCGGGAGCGGCGCCAGTGCTGGTGCGGACCAGCAGCTCCTGGCCATGGCGCAGTGCGATGGCAACGCCGGCGGCATTGGTGTACGCCTGCGCGCGTTCAGCAAGGTCGAGCAGTTCTTCCGCCAGCAGGATGCCCTCGAGAGGCAGGCCGGACGGGCTGTGGAGATCAGCGGCTGGACTAGCCATAACTTCCTCCGCGGAGATACGCCCAAGGTTGGCCGTGGCGCTTTCGGATGATGCGCTGTCATCTTTTTATCCCAAGCGGGTAACCTGTGGAATATCACCAGCGGACAGGTGGGGAGAGGGACTTTAGTAATCACGGTTGTGGGGCGCCGGTTGTCGGTGGCCGGTTCCGCAAGACCATTGCCGATTGTCGATTGCTGATTGTCGATTGGGCAGGGTCGTACAATGAGCGACGTTGCCTCCCGTTGCCGAATTCGACCGTCTCCGTGTCGTGCTGGTGGGCGCGCGTAACCCGCTGAATGTCGGCGCGGCCGCCCGTGCCATGAGCAATTTCGGGTTTCTTCGCCTGCGGGTGGTGAAGCCCTACGAAGCCGCATTTCGCGAGGCACGTTCCGCGGTGGGCGCGTCGCAGGTGCTGGCGAGCGCCGAGGAGTACAAGAGCGTGGGTGAAGCCGTCGCCGACTGCGCGCTGGTGGTCGGCACCACGGCGATCCGCCATCGGGAATTGCAGCACCCGCTCAAGCGCCTGGAAGCCGGGGCACGACTCATCCGCAAGGCACTGGACCGCGGCCGGGTGGCGATTTTGTTCGGCTCGGAGAAGTTCGGCCTTTCCAATGTGGACCTCAGCCACTGTCACTGGCTGATGCGCTTTCCCACGCGTGCCGAGCACATATCCATGAACCTCGGGCAGGCAGTTGCGGTATGCCTGTACGAACTGGTGCGTGATCCGAGCGCGGCGCCGCGATCCGCGAAACCAGACCTGGCGACTTCAGGCGAGGTGGAGCGGATCACCGGCGTACTGCTGGAAGCGCTGCGCGCCAGCGGCTACCTGAAGCCGCGTTCCACGGCTGCAACCGAAGCGAAGGTGCGGCGACTGCTTCGCCGGTTAGAACTGGAAGCGGGTGACACCGAGATCTGGCTGGGGATGCTGCGACAGATTCTATGGAAGATCAGGTCTGGCAAATGACGGGGGACGTCTGTCGGTAATCGGTTTGCGAAAAGCATTTCCGATTGTCGATTGCCGATTGCAAGTGCCTGGACGCCTACACGTCTGATCGAAGTTGCAGGGGTCCTTCGACTCGGTCGAAACGCGCCCAAAACCGGGGCGCGTTACGACCTCGCTCAGGATGACAGCCGTTGTTATCGGCAACGGACAGGCAATTTCGGCCTACACGATTTCAATCAGGCGCGCCAGTAACGCGGTGCGGCGCGGGATTTCGGAGATCACGACGGATTCGTTGAGGGCGTGGGCGCCTTCGCCGACCGCGCCCAGGCCGTCGAGCGTGGGAATGCCGAGGGCGGCGGTGAAATTGCCGTCGGAGCCGCCGCCGACCGAGGCCTCGTCAACTTCAAAACCCAATTCGCGCGCCGCAGCCTGCGCCTTGCGAAACAATCCGACCACAGCCGGGGTGCGTTCCAGGGGCGGGCGGTTGATGCCGCCGCTGATCTCCAGGCGGCAGACTTTGTCGAAGGGGCGCAGGCTGCGGAATTTGCGGTCGAGACGGGGTCCGTCGGCGATGCGTGCGATGCGCGCGTCCACTTCGACCTCGGCCTCGGCGGCGACCACGTTGGTGCGCGTGCCGCCGCGGATGATGCCCGGGTTCACGGTGGTGCCGCGCCTGGTGCCGTTGAACCCGGCGATGCGCTCGATCTGGCGCGCCAGTTCGAGGATGGCGCTGTGGCCGTTCTGAGGATCGAGGCCGGCGTGAGATGGCTGGCCTGTGACCTTGACCTTATATTCGCCGACGCCTTTGCGCGCCGTCTTGAGCGCTCCCTGCAATCCCGCCGAGGGCTCGAGCACGAACACCGCCGCCGACTGTTTGGCGAGTTTGGTCCGGATGGCGCGCGAGGAGGCGCTCTTGACCTCTTCGTCGCTGACCAGGAGGATGGTGACGGGGCGGGGAACAGCGCCGCGCAGTTCGCGAAGCGCGTCAACCGCGAAGATCATCTGGGCGATGCCGGCCTTCATGTCGTAAACGCCGGGGCCGAAGAGGCGTCCGTTTTTCTCGCGCACCGGCATCGTCTTTAATGTGCCGACATCCCAGACCGTGTCCATGTGGCCGAGCAGCAGGACGGGCTGGGCGCGGCGGTCGGCGGCGAAATCCGCCTGGAGATGAGTGCCGAAATCCCGCGCGGGATGCAGTCGAACCCGCGCGCCGATGCCGGCAAACATTCTGGCGAGCGACTGCGCGAACGAATCCACCGCGGGCTTGTTGAAGCTGGGCGATTCCTGCTCGACCAGTTGACGGAGGAGGCGGACCATCTCCGGGCGACGCCGGGTGAGGGCGGTGAGGAGTGGCGACGGAAGTTTGTTGGCGTGGTTCATGCTTTCGCTATAATGCCTGATTCACACCGCAATCATGGATAGAGAAGCGACGACGGAACAGAAAACGACACTGGACATCACGGAAATCCAGCGCATCCTGCCGCACCGGTACCCGTTCCTGCTGATTGACCGGGTGGTGGAGCTGACGCGCCGGGAGCGCATTGTCGCGCTCAAAAACGTCACCGTCAACGAGCCCTACTTCCAGGGGCATTTCCCCGGTTATCCCATCATGCCGGGTGTGCTGATGGTGGAAGCGATTGCGCAGGCCGGTGGCGCGCTGCTGCTGACTGAAATCGCCGACCGCGAGCAGAGCCTGATGGTGTTTTCCGGCATCGAACGCGCGCGATTCCGGCGCCCGGTGGTGCCGGGCGACCAGTTGCGGATCGAAGTCACGGTGCTGGCGTGGCGTAAAAACGCGGTGCGCATGGAAGGGCGGATTTTTGTCGGCGACAAACGCGTTTGCGAAGCCACCGTGAGCTGCCGCCTGGTGCCGCGCGCGGCGTTCGTTGCCGGGGCGCAGAATGCAGAATGAGGAAAGACAGCAGTTGTGAGTTGGGAGAGCATTCACCACGGAGGCACGGGGACACGGAGAAAAGCCAAATTGGTAATTTGGTAAGTTAGTAATTTCGTAATTCAGGCGGTGCGGTCTTCGAAATTACCAAATTACAAAATTACCAAATTACGAAATTGTTCAGGCGGCGACAATCAAGGCGAGTCGTGATCCCATCTACACCGGCTGAAACTGAAACTCGAAACTGAAACTTCTTTGATCCACCCCACTGCCATCGTCGATCCGAGCGCCAGGATTCCGCAGTCCTGCCGCATCGGGCCCTACTGCGTGATTGGGCCGCAGGTGGAGATGGGCGAGGACTGTGAACTGGTGGCGCACGTGGTGTTGCACGGGCCGACGCGGATGGGCCGCGGCAATCGGATTTACCCGTTCGCGGCGGTCGGCATCGATCCGCAAGACGTCAGCTACCGGGGCGAGCCGACGCGGCTGGAGATGGGCGATGACAACACGATTCGCGAGTACGTCACCATCAATCGCGGGACGGCGAAGGGCGGCGGGGTGACGCGCATCGGGAGCGGCATCCTGATCATGGCGTACACCCACATCGGGCACGATTGCGTGATCGGCGACCACGTCATGCTGGTGAACGCCGCGACGCTGGCGGGACACGTGACGGTGGAGGAGTGGGCGGTGGTGGGCGCGCTCTGCCCGGTACACCAGTTCGTGCGCATCGGCGCGCACAGCTATATCGGCGGGGGGACAACGATCACGCAGGACGTGCTGCCGTTTTCAAAAACCAGCGCGGCACGCGAGAATCGCGCTTACGGCCTGAATTCGGTGGGATTGAAACGCCGCGGCTTCAGCGAGGAGCGGTTGCGGAAACTGCACCACGCGTACAAAGTGCTGCTGGCCTCGAAGCTGAACACGTCGCAGGCGCTGGAGAAACTAAAAGCCGAGAGCGACATTGGGCCGGATGTCGAGATGCTGATCCGGTTCGTGGAGTCGTCGGAGCGCGGAGTGATCAAGTGAGGCGCAGGGCAGGTTCAGTTTCAGTTTCGGCTCGGCGAGAATTGCATGGGCGCTTCGCGGAATGACCCGGCGGCGTTTGTTATAATAAAGATGATGCGGTAAGGAGCGCGCCCGCGTTCCTGAAGTCCGCAGACAATCCGTGTCCGCAGTGCGTCGGGGAGTGGCTCAGCCTGGTAGAGCACCTGGTTCGGGACCAGGGGGTCGGAGGTTCAAATCCTCTCTCCCCGACCAACTTTTTCAAGCACATGCAAATGCATGAGGTCGACCACCTGGAGTTGGCCCACGTGCTCTAGTTCGGGGAGCCGCGCCAATATTGGATTCCCGCACTCAGCCTTGATGCGGCGACATCTACGAAATTACCTACACGGTGCCAGCAAAACACCCTCTCGGTCCGAGAGCGCCAGCCTTCTCCGGTGCTGAGGTTGGGCCTTCGACGATGCGCCTTCAGCACTGCCAGTTGTCGACGCAGAGCCAGGAGGGCTCCCATCGAGAGCACAGGAGACGTAGAATAGTACCCAAACCAGCATCGACTGAAAATATCAGGCTGTTGATGGCAGCGCGGACCCATTCAGCGGGCAGCTAAGCTGTTGCTGCATAAGCAGATCAGAGTTGTGGCGAACGACACGACAGCCGATCAATTGTGCCAGTGCGGCATTTTGGCGAGGCACAGCCCCACAGCATTGGTTGCTGAAGCGCCCATGCGCAAAGCACCGCGTCAAATGTACACTCTGTGCCTTGACGGGCAACCCGGCCGACAGGACAGACCTAGATAGCCAGCCCGCCCTTTATGTTGCTATCCACCGGACTAGCTGCCGGACGCCAGCCAAGGTGCATTGAAGGATGTGTCAAGAACGTGTTTCCTACTTGGCTTTGGCTGATCGTGCTGTCACGACATTATCTCGACGAAGCGAGCGAGGAACACGATCCAGGCGCGTAATCGTTTCCAACTCGGGTTTGTTGAGCACTAGCGTCCCTTCAATAACCAAGTCCGTTAGCGCGGGACTCTTCGCGGTGTCCCCCCTTGGTGCCGTACTGTCGTGCAGCCATGCCAGCAGAATGGACGGATCTTCTACCGCCACGACCAGATCCGGGTTCTTTACACCCTCACGGTGCACCTGCAACCTGCCCTGATCCACCACCAGGCCGAACGTCCCGCCGCCCGTGCGGACGGTGACTGCCCGCCGCCAGTTGGCGAGATTGGCCGTCGCTCGGGGGCTGTGCGGGATCATCTCAGCGAGTTTCTGGAAATGGACCCTCACTTCCTGCAATGTTTTCTGCCGTTGAGGGGTAGGTTTGCCAAACTCCATGTCCGAGAGGCGGCCCCACTCTATCTCGCTCTCCAGAAGCGGGCTCTTGGCGAGCTGTTTTTGCGTGAGTTCATTCTGCGGCACAGCGAAAATGTCGAGCATCTCGCCTTTTCGGTCATCGCAGAAGGCGATCTTGACCGGCGTAGCCTTTTTGTAGATACCGGGCCGTATGGTGCCCCGCGTGGTGCGGACCCGCACCAGCATCGCCGTATCCGTGAGCTTGCCGTCCACGGTTTCAAGAAACACCCGGCCGGTGCCGAACGGCTCCTGGCCCTTGAACCGGCTGGGCGCAAACACGGTGATCACCGGCGTCGCGCACATGATGCCGGTGTCCTTTACGTATTCCTTCTTCATCTCCACGAAATTACATGCCGGGCAGCGCCGCATAAAGGGCGGGATAATCAAGTGCCGGCACTCGGGACAACGATGGCCCAGCACTTTGCCATGGTCACGCAGGGCGCGGAAAAAATCCGAGAATTCGCCCTGCGAGTGTTTCATGGCCGTGAACCACACGTCATTGCGCTGGAGGTAGATGCCGTCTGTTCCCTGGACTTCCGTGATTGCCTCCATCGGAAGCATCTTGGGGGAAATCACCGGCTTGGGTTTGCTTTTGGCGGGAGCCACTGCTCTTCCTGTTTTTGCCACGATTAAGCCCTCCTCTCCAGCACTATCGCCACTCCATACATCGAAAGCGACGCGCCCGTGCCGTGAATTATGGCGTGCTCCAGGTTCCTGGCTTTCAGTTCCCGCATGGCGCTCCAAGTTGACATCATGTTGGAGCCGCCGACGAAATGTCCGCCGAACACAAGCCCGCCCGAAGGATTCACCAACAGCTTTCCGCCGGGCATGATGATGCCTTCCTCAACCAGGTCGTTGGCGCGCCCCAGCGGCACCACGCCCATTTCCGCGAGCGTGATCATCAACTGCGGGATAAAAGCGTCGTGCAGTTCGATCACCTGCACGTCTTCGATGGTGATGCCCGCCATCTGCAGCGCCTTCTTGGTGGCGACGTGGTCGGAATAGATGCGATGGAGCACCTTGTAGCGGGTGATGTCGTTGCCCACGAAGTAGGGCTCGTTAGCAGCGCCGACTCCGGTCAGCCAAATCGGTTCGCGCCCGTTGCGCTCTTTGATCTTCGCCGCCATTTCCGCGGAGGCAAAGATCAGCGCGCAGGCGCCCTCGGTATACACGCAGGTTTCCAACACGCGAACCGGATAAACCACATAGCGGGAATGGAGCACCTGGTCCGCGGTTACTTTCTCGCCCAGGCGCTGGGCGTAAGGATTGTTCTGCGCCTGTTGGCAGAGGAGTTCAACAATTTTGGCGCGATCCATGGGCGCCAGGTCTCCCGGATGCTCGTCCATGTAGGCCTGGATGACCTCGGCATAACTCTCCGAAGCATGCGCCCCAAGCGGCCGTTCAAACCACGGGTCCCATGAATAACCAATGGTCTGAACGACAGCCGGCGTGCTGCTCTCGGCTTCAAAATCGTAACAATCGAGCGCCTTTTCCACGCCCAACACGAGCATGAGATCGTACTGGCCGCTGGCGATCATGTTGTAGGCCGCCAACATAGCATAGGCACCGGTGGCGCCGCCGTTGCTGACCCGCATCAAGGGCTTGTTCTGGAGTCCGATAATCCCCTGGAATCCGCTCTCGGGGATCGCCTGGAACTCAAAGATGTCGTTGTAGATTCCCGCGAC
>JBEKZP010000015.1:0-91102 GCA_049509755.1 Terriglobales bacterium
TACCGCTCAAAGCCGGTCATCATCGCCAGTGTCCTCTGTTTGTTGTGAGGCTTCATCTGGCTGCACTTTAGCTTGAGTACTTGTGGAAAGTGGAGAACTTAATCAGAGTCTCCTTAGCACGCCAAAGTGGTAAAGCGTGGCATCTTCCAAGAACAGGCAGCTGTCGCTGGGAACGAAGTCGGGAGTGAAGTAACTCAGAGGGATGTACCGGCGTGTTTCAGAGCTGTGGCGGGGTACTAACACAAACCTTGTAGTCGGCTGGCGAATTTCTCCGAATAGCGTTGGGTAATCGGCAAGCTTCTGAGTCGCTTCGCGTTTGCTGGCTGCGCGATAAGCGCGAACAGCTTGGACGCGTCGATGCACTTCATGGAATCTCCGAACGGTTTGAGGCGAAACATCCTTTAGCCAAAGACACCAACGGTTTTCCCCATAGAAATATTCTTGAGCGCTGAGAAGTGGGCGAACGAGTGAACGAGCTTCTGGCTCGTCGCGGAGCAGTTGCTTTTTTTCTTCATCCGAGAGCAGAAGATTGCCATCGTCATTCGGCATGTTCCCAAACCGCATTTCGGGCACCCTGCCCACCTGGTGCTCTCTGTTCTGCAAAGCCATGTCCCTCCCCTCGATGAGGTAAGGGCTGATGTTGCTGGCTGGGGTTACCAAGACTGTTTCTCCATCTGATTCGTAGTCGTAAATGCGTTTGTTCTGTGTATCGAAGGCTCCGAAGCCAATGATGACGACGTGAACGTGAGCCTTGCCGCGCGCCTCGCTTTCCCAAGTGAAGGTGCGATGAGCAAAATGAATCTTCACATCGAGGCTGCGGAATAAAATCGGCCACAAGATGCCCGGCTGTTCTCCTTGGGTGACCGAGTTGGTTGAAACAAAGCCGACCTCGATTCGCGTGCCTCGAATGTATTGAGCCGCGCGGAGATACCAGCAACAGACGTAATCAAGAACGCCCGTTCCTTTCACATCGCGAAAGACAATGTTCATGTCGGCTTGCTGTTCAGCGTTCCGCGCTTTCTTCCCCACAAAGGGCGGGTTGCCCAGAACGTAGCTGCATTGCTCGGACTTGAGAATTTTCTTCCAGTCAAGCCGGAGCGCGTTGCCGCACACGATGGTGGGGGATTTCTTGAGCGGGAGGCGCACGAAGTATTGGCCGAATGCTTCGGAGAGACGAATGTTCATCTGGTGGTCCATCAACCACATCGCCACTTCGGCAATGCGGGCGGGCCATTCGCTGATCTCGATGCCGTAAAAGGCGTCCACGTCCACCAGGGACAGGCGTTGGATGTCGAGGTTAGGCTGCTTGACGTCGTAGAGGGACTTGAGAATTTCGATTTCCAGCAAACGTAACTCGCGGTAGGTGATGACAAGGAAATTGCCGCATCCGCAGGCGGGGTCAAGGAAGCGGAGGCGCGAAATCTTCTCGTGGAAGCGTTTCAACTCGGCCTTGCTGGCCCTGGCGCGTTCGAACGCTGCGCGCAGGTCGTCGAGGAAGAGCGATCGGACAACCTTTAGGATGTCGCGCTCGCTGGTATAGTGGCCGCCGATTTGCCGGCGTTCGCGAGGCTCCATGACAGCCTGAAAGAGCGAGCCGAAAATGGCGGGTGAGATGCGCGACCAGTCGAAGCGCGTGCAAGCAAGCAGAGCGTTCCGCATGTCGCGGTTGAAATCGGCGAAGCCGAGACTTTCGGCGAAGAGTTCGCCGTTGACGTAGGCAAACGCGGCCAAGGTTTCGTCGAGGTTCTTCTGGCGCTTATCGGGCGGCGTATTCAGAACGTCGAAGAGACGCGCCAGGTGCAAACCGAGGTCGGAACCGTCTTCGGCGGTGCGATTTAGCAGGTAGAGCCTGAACGCTTCACGTTCGAAAATGCCGGTATCTTCGCCGAACAGGCAGAACAGGATGCGGACAAGAAACCGTTCAAGTTGATGCCCTGAGTAGCCGCCTGCTTCAAGCGTGTCGTGCAGGCGACCCATGATTTCGACGGCTTCGATGTTGATCGGGTCTTGTTCCTCGATCCTGTGTTGCTTGTAGCCGGGAATGAATGCGAACTGGTGTATCTGGTTGTGGAAGTCGGCCAGGGGAAATTCGAGCGAAGCTAGGCGGCGCCCGGCGAAGAGCGGCAAGTCCTTCTGCTCTTCGGGTTCGAGGTCGTAAAGCGCGATGCGGGCGAAGTCGGAGACGATGACGTAGCGGGGGATTTCGTCGAGGCGGCCTTCGTTAATAAGCGCCTGGATGTAATCGAAGGCTTGGGACTGAGCGCGGCTGAGGTCGTGTCCGGCGCTCTTGTGCTCGACGAGCAACATGCGTTTCCAAAACAAATCAATCGCGCCGTAATGGCCGGAGAGTTTCTTGACGGGTTCTTCAAAGCTCGCGACGGCGCGACGACTCATGCCGAAGACTCCAAAGAACTCGTTCCAAAAGGTTTGCTTCTCGGCGCTCTCGCTCTTGACGCCCGTCCATTCCTTGGAGAAGGCGATGGCGCGATGGCGGATTTCATTCCAAGAAAGCGGCATGGGGGGATGATAGCAAAGCGGTATCCGTGCATCGGCAGACTAAATTAGGACACTACCCTTTCTCTCCATCTGTGGACGCCATGCCTCACTGTTGACGCTTGCGCTCCATGGTTTGCGCGCCCGTGCAGGCGGCAGCGGCGGCGGACGTGGCGTGGCGGTGCGCTCTAGTTTTCCTGCCGCGCCAATGCGGGACCAGTTCCCCAACAAACTCCCCCCTGTCCGGGCCGCGGGTATTCGCATTCCCGCGCCCAGCCGAAGTCCAGCGTTGCAGCGACTTACACGGTCGCCGTGGAAGCGTGCATCCGGCGCACCCGCCCGCCACCAGAGGCGGCCGGCCGCTGCGCTGGTGCGGCGCCGGTTCTGCGCCCAAGACGGCGAGGGGTTTGCGCAGGCGTTTTCGACGTGGCCACCGGTTTGCCTATGTGGTGGAAGACGGCTTCGCAACCGTCGGTTCTGGCTTGACTGCGACAAAAGGTAATTTGCTTACCAGAAAGGAGAACCAACATGGCGAAGGTCCAGAAATCCACCGATTCCTCGAGCCTGGCGGAAGTGATCGATCGGATTCTCGATAAAGGCATCGTCATCGACGCGTGGGCGAAGGTATCGCTGGTCGGGATCGAGTTGCTGTCGATCGAGGCCCGGGTAGTCATCGCCTCTGTCGAGACCTACCTGAAGTATGCCGAGGCCATTGGCCTGACGGCAAATGCCGCGGCTCCGGCGTAGCCGTAGCTGAGGTGTGAAGCCGCTACCAAAGTTGGAGGGCCGTTTCTCGGCCCTCCCCCTCTGGTCCAAGCGGATGAAAGCAGCAGAACGGCAAGAATAGAAAAGGAGGATGACCGTGGCTAAGTTGACCGAAGACATGACTCGGTTGTGCGAGGAGATCCAGAGGCTGCGAGCCAACCGCGAAGGGCTGAAGAAAGAGCTGGCGGAAACGACCAAAACGCGCCAGGTGGAGGTGGTGAAAAGCTGCGCCGCCTTTGCCGACGCGCTGGCGCGGAAGGCCGGGCTCGCCCACGACAACCGGATGAGCTTCCTGGGCCACCTCAAGCACCACGTGAGCGAACAGGCCAGGGAGATGCGGGACGATCTGGCGATGGTGCGGCGGGTGTGGGGGAAACGAGACGCCTAGGCGGCGGACAGCGGTCCAGGAGGAGCACGATGGGTGGCATGGTGGAAGGCTTGTTTCGAGTCCGCGACGAAATCCTGCGGTTGCGACGGGAGCGCGAGTTGCTCCTGGCCGGCCGCGAGCAGGATACCCGGAACCGGCGAGCGGCGGTGTCCCGCATGCTGGCCCGCTTCTCCCGGGACTTGGTCGGGGCCGCCGACCGGGGCAGGGTCCGGCGGATGGATTTTCTGACGGATCTGCGACAAGGAATCTTGCGCCTGCTGGACCGTCTGGAGGCGGACTGCGGCGGAGCGCGGGAAGCTCTGGTGCGCCTGGCAGGCGCGCGATCCTCTGCGCCTTGCTCAGTCGCTTCGTCATTGGCTCCTGGTTCCGCACGCGCACCATCCGGCCCGTCGAAAGGTGAAACCCGGGAGGACACGGCGCCCAGAGTCCGGCTGAGCCGGAAAAGCGCGACGGATGGCGCCGCCGCACTCGCGCGGCGACCGCCGAAGGCAGAAGCACAACCGCGGAAAGCGAAAAGCAAGCAACACCAGCCCGGGAGCCGGCGCGGGACAGCCCGGCGCCGGCCTCGGTCTTGAAGCGCGAAAGGAGCAGCATGGTGCCGTCAGTTTTTGAACCAGCAGCAGCAGAAGAGGTCGCCGCCGCCCTCGTGCCGCCCACCAATGGCGACGGGTTTCACCTGATCTCCCACGACGAGCTGAAGACCTTGGCCGAGGGAATCGACGTTGTCCCCGAGCCCAGCGACAGCTTCGTGGTGACTCCCTTCGTCGACGCTCTTACCGCCCGCGCGCTCACCTACCTGGAGGTAGGGTACGCGCTGCACTTCGCGGGCCCGGCGGGAACCGGCAAGACCACGCTGGCGCTGCACGTAGCCAGCCGGCGCGGCCGGCCGGTCATTCTCATCCACGGCGACGACGAGTACGCCAGTTCCGACCTGGTGGGGAAGGACTCCGGCTACCACAAGTCCAAGCTGGTGGACAATTACATCCACTCGGTGGTGAAGACGGAGGAGAGCCTGAGCACGGTGTGGGAAGACCGCCGTCTGACCACCGCCTGCCTGAAGGGCTACACGCTGATCTACGACGAATTCAACCGCTCCCGGCCGGAGGCCAACAATGTCCTGCTCAGCGTGCTGGAGGGCAAGGTCCTGAGTTTGCCCAATCTGCGGCGCTCCGGAGAGGGCAATCTCCACGTGCACCCGGAGTTTCGGGCGATTCTGACCTCGAACCCGGAAGAGTACGCCGGCGTCCACAAGACCCAGGACGCGCTGCTGGACCGGCTGATCACCATCAACCTGGGACACTTCGACCGCGACACCGAGATCGAAATCGCCATGGCCAAGTCGGGGCTGGAGCGCGGTGACGCGGAGACCATCATCGACATCCTGCGCGAGCTGCGCGGCATTGGCGTCAACAACCATCGTCCGACCATCCGGGCGGGCATCGCCATCGCCCGCATCCTGGCGCACTACCACGGCTCGGCCAAGGCAGGAGATGAGATCTTCCGGACCATCTGCCATGACGTGCTCAATACCGACACCGCCAAAGTCACCCACGAAGGCAATTCGCTGATGCCGGACAAGGTGGAGGAGACGATCGGCAAGGTGTGCGGCGAAACGCTGCGGCGGCCCGGCCGGGGGCGCCGGCGGGAACGAGAGAGGGAGTAAACCATGCCGATTCCACTGCGCGGACTCAGAACGATTCGCACCCTGGCGGGCAAGGTGAGCCAGACTGTGGTGCCGCACCGGGCGCACCTGCAGATCGCCTGCCTGGAGATCGAGAAAACCCGGCGGGCAACGGAGCGGACCAGCGTCCTGCGGCGGGCGGCGGAGCTGGATGCCCGGCTGCGGGAAATCGAGGCGGAGCAGGCCCGCCTGTTGCAGGCTCTGGCGGAGCACAAAGAAAAAACCGCTGCTGGGGCGAAGCCGCTGTTGCGGGGGCGGGCTCACCCGTTCCGCATCCGCTACTAGCCGGCGGGCGAAGGAGGACAATGTGCGCAGCCATAGTTTGACAGCTCATGCCGCGGCTCCATCCCTGGCCCCGACGCCGGGACCGGCGGTACGCCAGAAGGCGTACCTGTACGCCATCATCGCCGGCGCCCAGGACAAAGTGTACGGAGGATTCGGCATCGGCGGCCATGACGTGTACTCGGTCTCGGCGGGAAGCATCGCGGCCGTGATCAGCGACATCCCGGGCGGGTCGGTGCGTCCGGAGCGCGCCCACCTGGCCGCCCACCACGAAGTTTTGAAGAGGCTGATGGCGGAGAGCACGCCGCTGCCCATGTCGTTTGGGATCGTGGCCGAGAGTCCGGCGGCGGTGCGGCGGATGCTGATGCGCAACCAAAAAGCCCTGGCCGGCCAACTGGAGCACCTGGCGGGCAAAGTGGAGATGGGCCTGCGGGTGAACTGGGACGTTCCCAACATTTTTGAGTATTTCGTGAACACGCATCCCGAGCTGCGGGTGGCGCGGGACCGGCTGCTGGGGGTGAATTCCGCCCCCACGCAGGAACACAAGATTGAAGTAGGCAGCATGTTCGACCGCCTGCTCACCGAGGACCGGGAAGCCCACGCGGCCCAGGCGATGGGCATGCTGGCGGACTGCGAGTTTGAAATCCGGGCGTTGAAATGCCGCAGCGAGCGCGAAGTGATGAACCTGGCTTGCCTGCTCCGGCGCGAGGCAATGCCCCGCTTTGAGGCTGCGGTATTCGAGGTGGCGAAGCAGTTCGATAACAATTTTGCCCTCGACTACAACGGGCCGTGGGCGCCGCACAACTTCGTGGATGTCGATCTGGAGCTGTAGGCGCTCGGAGGAGGGAGCAAGTGTTCCTGGTGGACGATATCCTGCTGGCCCCCTTTCATGGCCTGCTGTGGATTTTCGAGGAGATTCACCGCGCCGCCCAGGAGGAGATGGTCGGCGACGCCGAATCCATCACGGCGGAGCTCAGCGCTCTTTACATGATGCTGGAGACGGAAAAAATCACCGAACAGGAATTCGCCGAGCAGGAAAAGGTTCTGCTGGATCGCCTGGACAAGATTCAGGGGCCGGAGCGGACGATCGAATAGCGGAAAGGAAGCATGGAGGGAGGCATGGGAGGCGCGGGAAAGATGCCGGAGCCGGTCTTTCTGGAGCCTCGCGGCTTGCAGTTGCTGATCTTCGGCGGAAAAGGCGGTGTGGGCAAGACTACCTGCGCCACCGCCTCGGCATTGCGCTTGGCGAGGCGCGCGCCCCAATCGTCGTTCTTGCTGGTTTCGACCGACCCGGCGCACTCCCTCGCCGACAGCCTGGCGGACCTGGTCCCGCCGCAAAACCTGAAGGTTCTGGAGCTGGACTCGCAGGAGTATCTGCGGAAGTTCAAGCAGAAGCACAACCACCACCTGCGCGAGATCGCCTCGCGCGGAACGTTTCTCGACGACGAAGAGATCAACCGCTTCCTCGACCTGTCTCTGCCGGGCCTGGACGAGTTGATGGCCTTTCTGGAGATAGCCGCTTGGGTGGAACAACGCGTGTACGACTGCATCCTGGTCGATACCGCTCCCAGCGGCCACACCCTGCGCCTGCTGACCATGCCGGAATTTCTGCGCAAGTGGCTGGCCATGCTGGAGACCCTGCTGGCCAAGCACCGCTACATGAGATGGGCTTTTGCCCGCTCCCGCGAGCGCGATGAACTGGATGCATTCCTGGAAGAGCTGGCCGGCTCGGTGAAACGCGTGGAGGAGGTCCTGGCGGATTCCCAGCGCTGCAGTTTCGTACTGGTCATGCTGGCGGAGCCGATGAGTCTGAGCGAAACCGTCTCGATTGTGAAGGAGGCGGAATATCTCAAGCTGCCGGTGCGCGACATCATCGTCAACAAGCTGTACCCGGTGAATGAGTGCAGGGTCTGCCGCCATGAGTACTTTCTGCAAGCGCTCTCTCTGCGGGAACTGTTCCTTGAGACTTGCCTTCCCAGGTTCGCGCTGTGGGGTATTCCCTTGCACGCCGAAGAAGTTCGAGGAGCAACCGCTCTGGAGTCATTTTGGGATGGGGCCCGGCCCATCCGCGAGCCTGCGGCGGAGGTGGCCGTAGATCTGGTGCCGCCGGCAGTCCAGGGAGGAGCCAGGATGCAGGTTCCCCGGCCGGGAGTTGCGCTGCTGATTTTCGCCGGCAAAGGCGGCGTGGGCAAGACGACGCTGGCATGCGCCGCCGCCCTTCACCTGGCGGAAAGTTCATCACGAAGAGTTCTCCTGGTTTCCACCGGGCCCTCGCACTCACTGTCGGAGTGCCTGGACCTGGCCATCGAGGCCGAGCCCCAACCCATCCTCCCTGGCTTGGCCGCACTGGAAATTGACTCGCAGGCGGAATTCGAGGCGCTGAAGCAACAGTACGCAGGAGATATCGAAAAGTTTCTGGAGTCGGTTTCCAGCAACTTCGATTTGGCCTTCGACCGCGAGGTCCTGGAACGCACACTGGACCTTTCTCCGCCGGGGTTGGATGAGGTGATGGGCTTGACGCGCGTGATGGCGCTGCTGGCGGCGCGGGACTACGACGTGCTGGTGCTGGATTCGGCGGCCACCGGGCACCTGATCCGCCTGTTGGAGTTGCCCGAGATCATCGATCAATGGCTGAAGGCGTTCTTTGCCGTGATGCTGAAATACCGGCAGGTTTTCCGGCTGACTGAGTTTTCCCAGAAACTGGTGGAGATGTCCAAGAACCTGAAAAAGTTGCGGCAGTTGCTGAAGGACCCGGCCGGATCGGCCCTCTATGCGGTGAGCATTCCAACCCAGATGGCTTTTGAGGAGACTCGCGATCTGCTGGCAGCCTGTGAACGTTTAGGGATCGCGGTGCCGGGACTGTTCCTCAACCTGGTCACGCCCTCCAGCGATTGCGGTTTGTGTTCGGCCCTGAACCGCCGGGAATCGCTGATCGGCGAGCGCTTCAAACGGACCTTTCACGGCCGCATCACCCAGGTCTACCGCCAGGGAGAGATTCGCGGGCTGCACGCGCTCCGCCAGTTGGGTGAAGCGCTGTATCAACCGGGGTGGCGGGAAGTGAGGGCAGTCCATGCCGGCTGAGAACACAACAACGGCGGGGCTGATCGCGGCGCCACGGCTGGCCTTGCAGGAATCGCAGCAAATTTCCCTGTGCGAGGTGCTGGACCGGGTGCTGAACAAGGGGGTGGTGGTGGATGGGGAGGCGACCATTTCGGTAGCCGGAATTGACCTCATCTACCTGGGGCTGAAGCTGGTGCTGACTTCCATCGAAACGGCTCGCCTGGGCTGGCGTGGCGCCGCGGCGAATTCGGGGGCGCCCATCGCGGAGGAGACGGCAGATGCAACCTTGTGAGCTGGCGCGAGTGGAATCCGACCACCTGAGCGATTTCGCCCAGGTGATGGAGCCCGACAGGCTGCTCGGGCCCGAGTCACGCCCGTGGGGGCGCTGCCGGTCCCCGCGCCTGAACCTCGAGGGCAACCAGACCAAGAATGGTCTGGGACAACTGGTGCTGACCCTGGTCAAGGTGCTGCACGAATTGCTGGAGCGGCAAGCCATCCGCCGGGTGGAGGCCGGGTCCCTGAGCAACCAGCAAATTGAAAGGCTGGGCCTGGCCCTGATGCAGCAAAGCCAGGAAATTGAACGGCTGCGCAAAGAATTCGGCCTGGAAGAAGAAGATCTCAACCTCGACCTTGGCCCGCTGGGAAAGCTTCTGTAAGGAGACGTCATGATTAAAAAATACGGCCCGTTGCACTCGGTGGAAAGTTCCACCCTGGCGGACGTGCTGGAGCGAGTTCTGGACAAAGGGATCGTCATTGCCGGCGACATCCGCGTCAAGCTCGTCGACATCGAGCTGCTTTCGATTCAAATTCGCCTGGTCATCTGCTCGGTGGATAAAGCCCAGGAAATGGGCATGGACTGGTGGGTGAACTGTCCCATCTTTCGTCCCGACAAGCAGGCGGAAATCGCACCCGGCTCTCTGGCCGGCATCGAGGAAAGAATGTCCCGGCTGGAAGCTTGCTTGAGCAAAGTGACTGTGCCGGCAAGCTGAGAACAGCGAGTCTTCCGTGGCCAGAGTGGCTTCCAGAATTGAGCGAAAGGTTTGATGGTTGACTTACAGCACGTATTCAAGCAGTTGAAGCTAGAGCGGAGACGGGTCCAAAAGGAACTGCAACGGCTGGATTATGTGGTTTCAGCGTTCGGCAAGCTCGTCGGAAGGCGGCCCGCCAGGACCCCGCGAATACTTTCTGCTGCCACTCGAAAGAAGATAGCCGGGGCTCGGCGAGCGCGGTGGGCAAAGCTCAAGGCGAGGTAAAGAAGCTGCCGGCCAGTTGCGGATGCCGGCGCGACCTGAGAAATCAAAAGGTAGTGAGCTGGCCGCGAGGTTTACTTCGGTTGGGTTAACGCGGCCAGGGTGCCGAGTGTAACCGAGTTGCAGCTCGCCGTACCGGAGACTTGCCCGTGCGAGCTGGGTGGACGACAAGCAGAACAACTTCCGCCAGAAACTTCCCACCGTGAACCGGATTGCGTTCGATGTGTCCCTGCTGGAACAACAGCCCACGTTTTGCGCACGACTCTGCCCGCGACAGCGCCCTGCACACCACCCAGGATCCCGCAATAACTCTGGCATCCTCCGCCGGAATTGTTACGAAAACGGAACAAGAAACCAAACCGCACCACTACCGATTATTCATATGGCGCCTTTACCGTCGGCGCGGAGGTGTTCCAGGGCAAGAAGCGCGTCGCCCGACTGGAATTGGACCTGGCGGAGTTGAAGGATGCCCCGATGGAATTCAGGACTCGATAGAACGCTTGCGCGGAGAGTACTTAGGTGCTTGTTCCGAAATCAGAACTAAATGCAGATTGAATTGGGTGTAGTTCGAGGAAGCGTAGGATACGCCCCGTCACGAAGTACGGCTTGCGCTCCGCGATTCCGTGGGCTCTGAGGGGGATTCATGATGCTCTCCATCACTCGCACTCCCCGTATTCTCGTCAAAATGTCACCCGCTCCGGCAGGGCTGTCGATTCGCTTCAACCAGCGAGCGATTGACACCACCTTCGAACCGCTGTTCGGCAGCATTAGGGAAAGCAAAGCGGCTGTCAAGGCTGCCGCTGCCGGCAAACCGCAGTGGCATGTGATGCGGGCACCGCAAACCGAGGAGATCAACAGCTGGGATTTGTGCCATCACCTGGTCGCACAGGGTTTCGGCGCAGCCGGGGTGCCGCCGCCAGACTATGCGGAACCTGATTTCGAACAACAGTGGCCAACCGGCTCGGCCACTCAGTACGCCATGGGGCTGCTGCGGGAATGCGTACCGGCGAAACCCGACCCCGAATTGCCGAGCAACCCTGATCCCTATTGGTTCCGCGATCATGATCATTCGCAGCTCGAAGCAGCGCATGATGCAGTTGGCGACCCCGCCGACCGCATTCGAATTGCACATTTTGACACGGGTTACGACCCGCAACACGCGACCTTGCCGAAATACCTCCGGAAAGACTTACAGCGGAATTTCGTCGAGGATTCCAAACCTGACGACGCCAGCGACGATAGCTCGGGAATATTCAACAACCTCGGACATGGCACAGGGACTCTGAGCATCCTTGCGGGTTGCGCATATCGGGGCAAGCCGCTGGGCGGAGCCCCTTTTCTCGACGTAGTCCCCATCCGTGTAGCGAATGCGGTGGTGTTGTTCAAGAATAGCGCGATCGCAAAGGCGTTTGACTATGTTTATGGTCTCTACGGAAACCAAAGCCAGCGAGTTCACGTGATCACGATGAGCATGGGAGGGCTGGCCTCGCACGCGTGGACCGATGCGGTCAATCAACTGTACGAATTGGGCGTATTCATCGTAACCGCGGCGGGAAACAATTTCGGCAATTTGCCAACGCACAATATTGTTTATCCCGCGCGTTACAAGCGCGTGGTTGCTGCCTGCGGAGTGATGGCGGACGGCAAACCCTACGCTGACCAACCTATACACATCATGGCCGGCAACTACGGACCCGACAGCAAGATGGAGACTGCAGTTGCGGCGTTCACCCCGAATACTCCGTGGGCGAGATTCGGGTGCCGTGACATCGTGGACTTCGACGGACGCGGGACCTCAGCGGCCACTCCACAGGTGGCAGCGGCCGCCGCACTGTACATCCAGAAATACAAGGCTGATCTGCATAATCCGAAAAAATATCCCGAAGGGTGGATGCGGGTTGAGGCGGTACGCAAGGCGATTTTCGACTCGGCAGGCTTCGACCCCACGCTGCGATCGCACCTCGGCCGCGGCAATATCAAGGCCGACGGCGCGCTTGCGAATCCTCCAGCCGCTGCCAGCCAATTAACCAAGCAGCCGCTCGATTCGGCAAGCTTCCCGTTCTTGCGGGTCGTTGCCGGTGTCGGAATTGCAGCAGCCCCAGACTTTCGGCAACGGATGCTGGAGCTGGAAGCGTTGCAAATTTCACAGCAGTCTCAGGAACTCGACCAGCTACTGCCCGATCCGGAAAATCCAGGTGTTCTGACGCCGGAGAAGCGCGCGCGCATCGTGGATGCATTGCGGCAAGCCGCGGGTGTGTCCCGTACTCTGCGGCAGTTCCTGGACGCGCATGCCGCCCGGTCTTCCGTCAATGTCTCGCCGGGCGATGTGTCAGGGACGAAGGTTACACTCACACCGCATCTTAAGCTGGCGATCGACCCACCTGCCCGAAAGCCGGAAACCCGCAAGCTCCGGGTATTCGCGTTCGACCCGGGTGTTGGCTACGACCCAAAATTCCTCCACATTAATGCGACCACGCTCGATGTCCGGTGGGAGTCGTTGGAGCCCGGTCCGGTGGGCGAGTACCTGGAAGTCGTGGACATCGACCCGGCCACGGGATGCGGCTACGCGCCAGTGGACCTTGACGATCCGTGGATCCTGGCCGGCCAAGGCCTGTCACCCTCGGAGTCCAATCCGAGGTTTCATCAGCAAATGGTTTATGGCGTTGCCATGAAAACCATCGAGCATTTCGAGCACGCGCTCGGACGTGTGGCGCTGTGGGCTCCGCGACTGGTGAAGTATCTGGCGGCGGACGAAATGGCATGCATCGAAGATCATTATGTGCAGAGGCTCCGAATCTATCCGCATGCTCTCCGGGAAGCGAACTCCTATTACAGTCCGGAGAAGAAAGCGTTGCTGCTCGGCTATTTTCCTGCGTCGTCCATGGACCCCGGCAACAATCTTCCCAACGGCGTCGTGTTCTGCTCCCTCTCGCACGACATCATTGCGCACGAGACCACTCACGCGCTCCTTGACGGACTGCACCGCTATTTCGGCGAACCGACAAACACGGACATGTTGGCCTTTCACGAAGCGTTCGCCGACATCGTGGCGCTGTTCCAGCACTTCACTGTGCCCGAGGCGCTGCGCGATCAGATCAGGAACACCAAAGGGGACCTTGCAAAGCAGAACTTGCTCGGTGCGCTGGCAGTTCAGTTCGGACAAGCACTGGGTCGCCGTCCCGGCGAAAGCGTCGGGCCTTACGGCGCTTTGCGCGGTGAAATCGGGACTATCGAAGACGGCCGTTGGATTCCGAACAAGCCCACGACCGACGACTACAAGAGCAAAACCGAGGCCCACGAGAGAGGAGCGGTGCTGGTGGCGGCCGTTTTCGACGCCTTCCTGGACATCTACCGCCGGCGCAGCGCCGACCTGATCCGGCTGGCTACCGGCGGCACGGGTGTACTGCCGAGGGGAGCCATCCCCGTCGATCTGGTAAACCGTCTCGCGGATGAAGCGGCGAAGGTCGCCTCTCACGTTCTCAATATTTGCATCCGCGCGCTCGACTATTGTCCGCCCGTTGACTTGATGTTTGGCGACTACGTTCGTGCCCTGATCACTGCCGACCGCGATCTTGTACCGCAGGATGACTGGGGCTATCGCGCATCGTTCGTCCAGGCTTTTCGCCGCCGCGGAATCTACCCGACCAATGTGCGTAGCCTATCCACGGAAAGCCTCTGCTGGGAAACACCAGAGCTGGAACTCGACGTGGCGGACTTGATTAAAGGACTACAACTGGGCTGGGATCTTCGGCTCGACCGCCGCCAGGCGTATGCCGATTCGCAGGCGAACGGCAGGGCAGTGCACGAGTGGTTCGAACGCAAAGGCAACAATGGTGCGTACATCGTGCCGAAGGAGTTGATCGAAACGCTCGGGTTTCACCGCCTGGGAGACACCAAAACCCTTGCCGCGGCGGGAGCGGCCGGTCCACTGCGGAACTTTGAGGTGCATTCTGTCCGGCCGGTTAGGAGAATCGGTCCGGACGGCCAGCAGATTACCGATCTGGTCATCGAGATCACGCAGACCTGGCTCACGGATCGCGGCAAGCTCCGAGGTGGTTGCACGCTGCTGATCGATCTCGAAAACCGGCGGATTCGTTATGTGGTCCGCAAGAAGGTAGGCCATCCGCGGAGCGTTAGCGATCAACTGCAGTATCAGATGCACCTGGCCGACACCAGCCTCGCGGCCAACTACTTTGGCCAAGAGGCGTTCTCGCGAGAACCTTTTGCCGTTCTGCACCGCGCCATATAAGGATTGATATGCCGACAAGGAAACCTGCTGTCAGGAAACCCGCTTCGAGACAAGCCAATCGTCCGCAGTCCGCCGGCGCCCCGGCGAAATCGACGAAAGTTCGTATGTACCGCCAAGGGCTGGGCGACTGCTTCCTGGTGACGCTTCCAACAGACGGAGACCAGCCCTATTACGTGGTCATTGACTGTGGTGTGATCCTGGGCACGCAGGATGCAACCAACAAGATGCAGGCGGTAGTGGATGACATCGCCAAGACGACGAACTCCCACGTCAATCTGCTGATCGCGACGCACGAGCACTGGGATCATCTCTCTGGGTTCCTTCAAGCGACGGATTTGTTCGGAAAGATTCAATTCGACAATGTGTGGCTCGGATGGACCGAGGATCCTGCGGACACGCTGGCCGGGAAATTGAAGGCGGAACATCAGGCTATGCGGGTCGCATTGCAGGCCGCCTGCGCCCGCATGCGCGCGGCGGGAAGGCAGGGCTCCGACACCGAGTCGTTCCTGGAGTTCTTTGGCGCGGCTGGCAGCGGCACTACGGGGGACGCTCTCCAGATCGTCAAGGGCCTCAAGCCGCCGCGATTCTGCACACCCTCGGACGCCCCGGTGCTCCTCGATGGAACGCAAGTGACTGCCTACGTCCTGGGGCCGCCGCACGATGAACAGATGATCAAGCGCTACAACCCCTCCAAAGCGCATCCCGAAACCTACGGTCTGGCGCTCGACGATCTGCAAAGTGTGTTCTGCGATGAAGACCGGGTTGCCCCATTCGATCCACTGTTCAAAATTCCTTACGAAGTAGCCAAACAGATGCCGTTCTTTGGCTCGCGCTACTGGGGCGAGGCGGCCGGCACTCAGGAAAGCCCCGCTCCTGCGGCGACGCTAACGTGCCATCCAACAGGGAACGATGGCCACGGCGAGAGCAGCAAGCGGACAATCACGGCTGAGTTGGATCAGAGTTGGCGGCGGATCGATGATGCTTGGCTGGACGCCTCGTCCGGCATGGCGCTTCAACTCGACAGCGCCACCAACAACACTAGCCTGGTGGTCGCCTTCGAACTAAACAATAAGGACGTCCTCCTTTTCGCTGCGGATGCCCAAGTGGGGAACTGGCTGTCTTGGCAGGGCTTGAAATGGAAGCGCAACGGCGACGAAGTTACGGGCCCGGACCTGCTGCAGAGAACAGTGCTATACAAGGTGGGTCATCATGGCAGTCATAACGCAACCCTTCGTGAAGAAGGGTTGGAGTTGATGGGGAAACTGAGAATCGCGCTGATTCCGGTTGATCATGCGATGGCAGTGAAGAAGCGTTGGGGGCAAATGCCGCTCGAACAACTGGAATCGCGGCTGAACGACAAGACTGGTGGCAGAGTGCTGCGGGTTGACAAACCTATCCCGCAACCACTCGCAACATCGGTCACCGACGGCGGTGGCCAACTGTATTACGAGGTCGTACTGTGATCCAGACACGACCCAACAGCCATTTCCGCCTTGCGCTTCGGTAAAGGCGACATGCGTCCGAACGTCGTGGAATTGCTTACGTAGAGATGGTTCACGCTGGCCACGTAGAATGACGAATTGTTGAGCACGTTGTAGAACTGGGCGCGCAGTTGCAGGCGCCATGGCCCAGAACCTGGCGGTCCGCTCTCCTTCCAAAGAAAGCTCTTCGTCACCCCAAGAAGCAGCAACCCGCCCGCGATCCCGAAGCCCAGGATGCTGCGCTCATCAATCAAAGTGATTGGACCTGCGCTCGACTGATGCTTCCGGTGCGCTTGTCAAAACGGGCTTGGGTCCAATACGAAACGACGAGTCGCGACAAGGGGCGCATTTCGGCACCGTCGCGAAATCAGATGTAGTAATCAGAGAACAGCGAGTGACGCATGGCTGCCGGCGCGAAGCCCAAGATCAAGATTGCGGCTCCGTCTCGAATGAAAGGAAGCGATGGGAGCGCATCGCTGAAAGGAGAATCCAGTTGCCGGTACGAACGAAATCTCCACCGTCGCAGGAAACCCTTTTCTTCGACGCCGCCGCGCTGATGCATCACGTGGGCGGTGACCGGGAGTTATTGCGAGAAATTGTCGAAATCTTCCTGGCTACGGCCCCGCAGATGCTCGCCGACGTAAGAGGCGCGGTCGTAAGCGATGACTGCCAAAAAGTAGAACAAGCGGCCCATGCGCTACGAGGCGCGGCCGGAAACTTTTTTTCTGCCAGCGTCGAGCAGGCTGCTCTGGCGCTTGAGGCCATGGGCCGAAGCCGCGATTTAGCCGATGCCAAGAGCGCATTCGGGGCTTTGGCAGCGGAGCTCGACAAATTGCGCTCTTTGCTGGAGTTGATGCTGCGCGGCGAACCAGCGTGAGGTGGCGTCATGAACATTCTGATCGCAGACGATGACCGGGTATTGACCCAGGTGTTGAGCGTGCGGCTGAATTCCTGGCCAAGCCTCCGGATTTCGAGCGATTGGAAGCCATCTTCAAGGCTCTGCTGTGCCCTGAGCAGGTTCGAGGCGCGAGCCAATCATTGCTCAACCAGTGCGCGGCAACTGCCGGGAAGGAAACATTGACCAACCGATGAAGGCGGCGACCTTGTGAGCCTGAAAGCAAAACTCGTAGCGGGGATAACGTTCGCGATTCTCGTTCCTCTCGTCATCGGCACCACCAGCGTTATGAACATGGGCAGGATGGCGGCCGCCGATCAGACGCTCTTTTACGAAGGCACAGTTCCCCTGACGTTCCTCTCGCAGGTTGCGGTTTCCTTCCAAAGAATGCGCATCGCCTCCAGAGACTTGCTGGAAGCGGAGGGAGAGGCCGCTACCGCCAAGTATGACCACCAACTCGATGAGCTATCCGGCGAAATCGACAAGTTATTGGAAGCATACGCAAACACCCCACTGATTCCGGAAGAGGAGATCGCTCTCCAGCGATTTAGGGAAACTCGGAACAGCTATCTCAACTACGTGGTGCAACTGCGCACACTGTCGAAAGCAAACCGGGTCCAGGATGGCTGGCGCATCCTGCACGGTGAGCCCTACAACCAGGTGGTGGACGCTCACCTGGCTGCCATCAACAAGCTGGTCAGCATAGAAGTCGAAGAGTCAAAGCATCACATCGAGACCAACGCCGGGCTGGCGCGCACCTCCATCCTGGAGGTGCTGGCAGCAATGTTTCTGGCAATCCTATCCAGTGTTGGAGGAGGCTTGTGGCTGGACCATTTGTTGGAGCAGAACGCCCGTGTGCAAGAGGCCTTGCAAACCAGCGACGAGAGATTCCGGCTTGTGTCGCGAGCCACCAACGACGGCATATGGGACTGGGACCTGGTCACCGGGGAGGTTTGGTGGAACGAGAACCTGGGAACGACCTTTGGGTACGCTCCGCAGGAGCTCGAGGCGGGAATCGAAGGCTGGAAGAGCCACATCCATCCCGACGACCGGGAGCGGGTCCATCAAAGCATTCTGAGCGCCATCAAAGATGGCCAAGTCGGCTGGGTGGATGAGTACCGCTTCCTTCGTCGCGACGGAACGTATGCCGACGTGCTCGATCGCGGATATGTAAGCCGCGATGCCGGCGGCCGTCCGCTGCGAATGGTGGGGGCTATGATGGATGTCAGCCAGCGGAAACGGGCCGAACTGCAGTATCGCACCCTCTTTGAAAATGTGAATGACGCCATATTCGTGACCGGCATCTCGCAAGATGGGATGCCGGCCCGGTTCCTGCAAGTCAATGATGTGGCTTGTCACCGGCTGGGCTACAGCCGCGAAGAACTTCTGCAATTGTCCCCCGCGGATATCGATGCGCCGGGGCTCTTATCGCAGCGAGCCTCCGTGATGGCGCGCCTGGCGACCGGCGAGCCCGTCCTGTTCGAAACGCTGCAAGTGGCCAAGGACGGCCACCGCATCAATGTCGAGTTCAGCGCAAGGCGGTTCAATTTCGAGGGTGAGCTGGCGATGCTGGCCATCGCCCGCGACATTACCGAGCGCAAGCGTGCTGAAGCAGCTTTGCGGGATAGCGAGGAGCAGTTCCGGCAATTAGCGGAGAACATTCACGAGGTCTTCTTCATCTTTGCCGCGGAACCGGCAAGAACGGTGTACATCAGCCCCGCTTACGAGCAAGTCTGGGGAAGGCCGCGGCAGGAAACCTATCAGCGGCCGACGGCATGGCTGGAGTCTGTCCATCCCGAGGACCGCGAACCTACCGCCGAGTTATTTCGCCGTTGTTTGAGCGGTATCCAGTTGGAGACGGAATTCCGCGTGATTCGTCCGGATGGCGATATTCGTTGGATCCACGCGCGTTGTTTTCCTGTCTGCGATCCCGAAGGCAAATTTCTCCGCTCTGTCGGAATTGCGGAGGACATCACCGAGCAGCGCCGAGTGCTGGAAGAGGTCCGCGGGGCAAGAGCGGCTGCCGAAGCTGCCAGCCGGGTGAAGAGCGAGTTCCTGGCCAACATGAGCCATGAGATCCGTACTCCCATGAACGGCATCCTGGGCATGACCGAGCTTGCCCTGGACACCAATCTGACGCGGGAACAGCGTGAGTACCTGGCGGCCGTGAAGTCTTCGGGCGAGTCGCTGTTGCGCGTGCTCAATGACATTCTCGATTTTTCCAAGGTGGAAGCCGGCAAACTGGACCTGGAGCTGATCGAATTCAGTTTGCAGGACTGTGTGGGTGAAACCGTAAAAGCCATGGCGGTGCGAGCCCATGAGAAAGGGCTTGAGTTGGCTTACCAGCTCGGACCGGAAGTGCCACAGCGGGTGGTCGGCGATCCGGTCCGCCTGCGCCAGATTCTGACCAACCTCGTCGGCAATGCGATCAAGTTCACGGTCCAGGGGGAAGTTGTAATCAGCTTGAGCGCGGCGTCAGGCGACGACGGCAAGACCAGTCTGAACTTCACCATCAAGGATACCGGTATCGGCATCCCGCCGGAAAAGCTGGCAAGCATCTTCAGGCCATTCGTCCAGGGCGATACGAGTACCACCCGCACCTACGGCGGCACCGGGTTGGGGCTGGCCATCTCGACGCAGCTCATCGAATTAATGGGCGGGCGGGTATCGGTGGAAAGCGCGCCGGAAAAAGGAAGTTGCTTTCAATTCACGATTGCGATGGCCATCCCTCAGGAGACAACCCAAAAACCTTTGCCTGCCGGACCCGAGATCCTGGCAGGAGTGCCGGTGCTGATCGTGGACGATAACCCCACCAATCGCGCGATTCTCCAGCACGCAACCCGCGATTGGCGCATGGAGCCGTGTGCGGTCGGTGACGGCGAAGCGGCGCTGCGGGAGGTGGAAGCCTTTCTGCGGCAGGGAAAGCATTACCGGGTTGCCCTGATTGACTCGCATATGCCCGGCATGGACGGCTTCGCCCTGGTAGAGCGGCTGCAGCATGATCCGCGCATGGCGGGGGCGGTCATCATGATGCTGACCTCCTCCGGGCAGCGGGGCGATGCGGCGCGTTGCCGCCAGCTCGGCATTGCCGCCTACCTGGTCAAACCGATCGGGAGCAGCGAGCTGATGCAGGCCTTATTGGTGGCGCTGGGCCAGTCCGCGGAGGTAGTTCGTCCGCTGGTAACGCGGCACACCCTGCGCGAGGACCGTCGAGGCTTGCGCATTCTGGTGGCCGAAGATAATCCCGTGAACCAGGCGCTGATCCTCCGCGTGCTGCAAAAACAGGGGCACGCTCCGGAACTGGCGCGCACCGGGCGGGAGGCGGTGGCGATGGCTGCCGCCGGCCGCTTTGATGTGGCGTTCATGGATGTCCAAATGCCGGAAATGGACGGCTTCGCCGCCACCGCGACTATCCGTGAAGGTGAGCGGGACAGCAGCGCCCACCTCCCCATTTTTGCCATGACTGCTCACGCCATGAAAGGTGATGAGCAGCGTTGCCTAGCCGCGGGCATGGACGGTTACATTTCCAAGCCGGTGGACTTCAGCAAAATCCGGCTGGTGTTGGACGGGGTGCGCGCACAAGCGCCCAATCCCACCCCGGTCTGGAACCAACGTCACGCGTTGTCCGGCGTCGGAGGGGACGAGCGGCTCCTGCGCGAGATAGCGGAAATGTTTCTTCAGGAGTATCCCCAGGCAGTGTCGGATTTGCGCCGGGCTTTGGCCGGGCGCGACGCCGAGATGCTGGGGCGATTAGCCCATCGCCTCAAAGGCGAAGTCGGATGTTTCGGCGCGGGACAATCCGTATCGGCGCTGCTCAAGCTCGAGAAGGACGCCGGCCACCCCGACTTCGTGCGCATCAGCCGAGCCGTCGATGAAGTGGAACGCGCGCTTGCTCGTTTCCGGCAAGCGCTTGAGGAATTCTGCCAGGTGCCACATGAAAGTCTTAGTCGCTGAGGATGATCCGCTGGTCCTCCATCTGCTGGAACGGCTGCTGGCCACCGAATACGAGGTGGTTACGGCGCGCGACGGCGAGCGAGCGTGGAAGATTCTCCGCCAGCAAGATGGGCCGCGACTGGCGGTGCTGGACTGGCAGATGCCGGGAATGCACGGCACCGAAATCTGTCGCAAGGCCCGCCAGTTGCCCGATACGCCGATGTACCTCCTGCTGCTGACTGCGACCCGCAAGAGTTCAGCCGATCTCCTGGCGGGATTCGACGCGGGTGCGGACGACTACATTACCAAGCCCTTCGATGCCGCGGAACTGCGTGCCCGTGTCGCCGTCGGGCGGCGAGTGCTGCAACTGCAACAATCCCTGGCGGAACACGTCGCCGAACTGCAGGAAGCGCTGCTGTCGGTCCGCAAGCTCGAAGGGCTCCTGCCCATCTGTTCATGGTGTAAGCGCGTTCGTAACGACCAGAACTACTGGGAACAATTGGAACAGTATTTGAGCGACCACATGGGCGCGACCGTCACCCACGGGATTTGTCCGGAGTGTTGTGAAAAATGGCGTGCGGAGGGGAAATTGGCGCCCCAGCATTGATGAAGCGGCTCGATGATTCTTGACGATTCAGCCGGAGTCCTCGAAAATGCACCTGTGCCCGCACTGGCTCGCGTGACCCCCGTCACTTGCACCGGGAGACAAGCCGCGAGAACATGGACCGGGCTTCCAGGGGCATCCCTGTTATGAATCTACGCGAGCGGGTTGCATCCATCGTTGGTTACGGGCGGGAGCTTGCTGGTTCCGGCCTCCGGGGAGCGAGCAAGGGTCGCACGGCGTTTCTGAACGGGGGTCCGATCTCTCCGTTTCTCGCCGATGTGAACAAGCAAGCATTGAAGCTCGCAAGTCTTGGCGCATGCATCGGCGTGTTGGGCGGTTATCTGGGCAGGAAACACCAGCCTGCGGTCCGGACGGTTGCCTTCGGTGCTCTCGGCGGCGCCGTCGGCTTTGCTGCAGGTTTCGCATGGAGCAGCCACACCTTCGCTGAATCCGTCGCTCGCGGCGCCTTAACGAATGTGGCCGCCGCGCGCGATCGGCACTGGCTGAAGAGCCACCCCATCGATTACGCGTGAGAACCGGTTGACGCTCGGCCCGTCTCCCCTCCCGCCGCTCTGCCTTACTGCAATGCTGTGTGGCAAACTCCGCAAGTGTTTTCGTGGCTGCGTGAGTACGTGCCGCAGGCAGGACACGGCAATCCCAACAGGTGGCGATCGGGAACGGCCGCGGCATGGCGCGTTGGCGAACCGGCTGCTGCAATCAGGCGTGACGGGGTGCGGGAAGACGGCTTTCCCCATCCGATTTCACAAGACGACGCTGGCGCCTCTTCAATCTTCGCCATGGAGAGTCCGAGGAGGCTTGCCGCATTCCGTATCGCGGTCAGGCTGCCGTTACCGAACGCGTCCGCCTCTCCGGAAAAGATTCCAATCAGCCCGGCAACGCATCCGTGCAGCATGACCGGCGCCAGCAGCGCCGATCGTGGTCCCGCGTACGCTGGTGCCGCGTTGTCTGCCTGAAAGCGCACCACTCGTCCGGTGCGCACGCATTGTCCGGAAAGCGTACCGTCCAGTTGCAGCGGAATATTGACCGACGGCGCATCGCCAATGCTGGACACGCACTGCATGCTGGCGCTGTCACCGAGCGCGATCGCCACTCCAGCGGCGCCCGTGCTGATGATGAGCAGCTCTTGCACCAGCTGGACGACGCTCTGCACCTCCAGGGGGATCTGCGCGATGTCGGCCAGCTCTGATCGGGCGGGTGGCGCACTCTCCAGCAGTGCCGGTGGCGATTGGGAGGCCGTCAATTGCGGCTGCGTTACCGTGCGTGCCACCAGTTCTAGTTCCTGGTGGCTGAAAGGAACGTCTTGCACCATGGACATGGAGGCGTCTCTCTCCGTATGTCGCGCGAGATAAATTGGAAGCTTCGACGCTCTCGGTGCAATTCTTTTTCCATTCTCCGTTGCTCAATACAGATGAGTTGTCCCAATGGTGAAGATCTCTTTCTACGTAATAATTACGACAACCGGAGAAATTGACGCAGTGCTCCGCTGAGTAATGTCGAACTGGATTACACCAAAATCCGGATCACTGGTGAGCAGGGGATTTCCTGAGTACGTTTATTCGTGCGCGTCGGGCAGCCAGCGCAGCATGCGGTTCTGCGCCGTGTTCACCCCGAGATTCAGCAGGATGCCGATAGTGCCCGCCAGCAGCACCGCGGCGTACGCTTCCGGAATGCGGTAGGTGGCCTGGTATTCGTAAATGGCGCGGCCCAATCCGTGCTCGCCCAAACCGACGAACATCTCCACCGCAATCACCAGCACCATGGAATACGACGCGGCGGTGCGGATGCCGTCGAAAATGTTGGGCAGCGCCTCGTAGAAAAGGATCTCGGTGATGGTCTCGTAGGCGCTCAGCTCGAACAGCTTCGCCTGGTAGAGCCGGCGCTTGTTGGCCAGGGCGGCGCCGGTCACCGTGTTCACCAGGATCACCAGCAGGCTGGGGTAGGCGGCGAGGGCAACAATCGAGGTTTCGCCGACGCCGACAATGATCAGGAACAGCGGGAACAGGGCTGACGCCGGGATGGAGCGCAAGGCGTGCAGCGGGCCTTCCACCATTTGATACCAGCGCTTGCGATACCCCAGAAACAAGCCGAGGGGAATGCCTAACGCGCCGGCAATCGCCAGAGCGGCGAACACCCGGCCGAGCGTCAGCGCCACGTCGACCACCATGCGGTCGCGGAATATTCCGGCGACGGCGCGCGCCACGCTCCACGGCGCCGGCAACACGATCGAATCCACCAGCCCGAGACCGGCGACGGCGGCCCAGATCCCGAGCAGCAGCGCCATGGGCGCCAGCACTCTGGTCGGCTTTCGTAGCGGCTGCGCGAGTCTTTGCATCGGCTACACCAACCCATCGCGAATGCACGCGATGAGCGCCTTCTCCATCGTGTCGTAATCCAACGCGCCGCGCTGGCGCGGATGCGGGCTCTTGAATTCAAGGTCGGAAATGATGCGCACCGGGCGGTCGCCGATGATGACGTAGCGCATGCCGATGGCGAGCGCGTCGGAGACGTTGTGCGTGATCAGCACCACCGTCATGCCGTCCTTGGTGGCGAGCTCGTGCAGCGCCTGGCCGATGTTCGCCTTGACGTCGCGATCCAGCGCGGAAAACGGCTCGTCCAGGATGACCAGCCCCGGACGCCAGGAAAGGCACCGCGCCAGCGCCAGGCGTTGCAGCTCTCCGCCGGAGATCTGCGCCGGCAGCGAGTCCAGCACCGTGTCCAGCCGGAACAACGACGCCAGATAGCTGACGCGCGCCCGGCTTTCCTCTTCGTTCCATTCCAGTTTTTCCAGCGGATACTCCAGATTGCCGCGCACCGTTTGCCACGGGAAGATGCTGTTCATCGGGTGCTGGTCCATGTAGACCACGTCGGCGCGCCGGGAGAACTGCGGCGACCACTCGATGCGCCCGGCGGTCGGCCCGATGATGCGGGCCATCATTTTTCCCAGCGTGCTTTTGCCGCTGCCGCTGGCGCCCATCAGCGCCACCACCGAGCCTTGTTCGATCGCCAGATCGAAGCCCGAGTACAGCGACCGCGAGCCATCCGGCGCGGCACAGTAGGAGAAGTCCACGCCGCGCATGCGCAGCGCGTACTCGCCCGGCGCGGGGTCCCTAGCGCGTTGCGTCGATAAGACGGTGAGCATCGATTTTCTCGGGAATCTCTCCGATTTCGTACATTAAGTCAATAAAACGCTGCAGCACGGCGGCGTCCACGGTGTTGGAAAGCGTAATGTCGGCCACGTTCACGCGCCCCGCCATCTGCGGCGTCATGCGGGTGAATTGCGGCAGCAACCTAGTCGCCTGCTGCGGGTGCGAGCCGACGTAGGCGATCGCTTCCTGGATGACTCCGGCGGCGCGCGCGGCGGCTTCCGGCTGCGAGCGCTCGAAAGCACGCGAAATCACCGACACGCCCAACGGGCAGTCTTCGATCAGTTCGCCATAAACGGAATTCGAAATCGCGCGGTAGCGTCCCGGTTCGGCGATCAGGATGAGCGGGTCGTAGGAAAACAGCGCGTCCACCGCGCCCGATTCCAGGCTGGCAACCTGCGCCGACGTTGGCAACTGGACGAACAGGATGCTGCCCGGATCCACGCCGTTGCGCTGCAGGAAGGCGCCCACCAGCCGCGTCGCCGACGTACCCGGAAACACTCCGACTTTCTTTCCCTTCAGGTCCTGGAGTTTTTGCACCGCGGACGAAGATCGGACCACCAGGCGGTAGGTGGAGTTTTCGCGCCGCATGCGGCTGTGCGAGAACACGCGAAATTTCCCCGGATGCTGGATTTCCAGGTGCAACAACGGCACCAGCGACACCGCCGGCAGCACGTCCACCTGGCCGGCGACCAACCCGCTCACCATATCGTTGCTGCTGCTGAACGACACCACCTCCGCCTGCAAGCGATGGTGCTGGAACATTTGCTGATCTTGCGCCACGAAAACCGGCAGGCTCGCCAGGATGGGGGCATACGCGATCCGAACCCGGCCTTGCTTGCGCGCCCTGAAGGACAGGAGCGCCACCAGCAGGATCACCAGGCAAAGTGCAGCGACGATGCGGGCTGTACGCATGGTTGTCAGAGCCGTCGCCTAAGTGTAGCCGGCGGAGGTCTCCGCCACCGCCGCCCGGCGCTGCGCCAGCTTCTGTTTACGGCGCGCCAGCCGCGCTTCCAGCCGCTGCAATCGCGCCCGTCCTTCCGGGTTGCGGACGGCCGCTGCCTCCACGTTCAACAGAAAGTAAGGCAGCTTCTTGCGAATGTCGGCCAGATACGGCTTGAACTTGGCAAACACACAATACATCTCGCCGCTGCAGTCGAAAAACAATTCCTCATGCAAGGCGCCGCGCAACACCAGCGACGCCGCCATTTCCCAGTAGCTGGTCACCTGGCGCAACCAGGTATTTTCACGGCTGGGATAACTGCGCGCCAGGCGGAGAACGTCTTCCGCGCTTTCCGGCCAGAAGTCGGCGGAGATGAAGTGCCGCGCTTCCCGCATCGTACGCTCGCGGCGCAATTCATATAAATAAAGGATAACCTGGGCGTCGCCGGTGGTGGCTGCCGGCAGGCTGAGGAGTCGTTTTTCCGGACGCTGCTTGCTCATATCGGTTTCCCGCACCTGGTTAGTGTCCGCCGAAGAACGCGAAATAAGCTTCCTCGCCGATCCACTCCGCGACATGGGCCCGCGTCTCCTCCACAAACTTCAGGTCGCCGTCGAATTCGTGGACCACGACTCGTTGGTCCTGCCCGTCGTAATAGCGGACCGCGTACCGGTTCTCCGCGACACAGATCAGGTCAATCGGCTTGGCATCGTCGAAGTCCAGGCCCATGCGGTGCAGCAGTTCGCTGGCGTCGAGCGTTTCGCCGCCGATGGACAGCGCCTGCTTGCCGCTGCCCAGCGGGCCGAAGCGGCTTTCAATCATAGCGCGGCCTCGGGGTTCGTTCATGATGCCATCATGCCGGCGTCGCCTGCGCCAGCCACGCCGCCGCGGACTGGTACACCTCGGAATTGAACTTCAGTTCGCCGTGGTTGAACCAGCGGGGCAGGTAGCGGATGAATCCGTTCTCGTGCTGGATGTCGGGGCGGACGTCGCGCGTGATGTGTCGGACTTCGGCGTTGGGCAGCGCTGCCTTCAGTCCGGCGGCTCCGTTCATGATCGCCGGGATGTCGCGCTCGGCATACAGGATCAGGCACGGACGCGCATGGCTCTCGACCGGCCCCAGTTCTTCCAGCAACTTCACGACGTATCCGGGATACGGCTCGCGCACGCCGGGACTGGGAAAATTTTCAAACATCCACTTCCCTTGCGGGGACATCTCGGTGATCACCGACGGTGAAATCGCAACCATGCAGTCGGCGGTGGAGGTCAGCGCCAGCCGCCCGCCAATACTCAGCCCCAGCGCGGCCGTGCGCCCGTAGCGGCGCAGGTAACTCAGCCCGGCTTCCACCTCCTGCACCATCGACGTCCCGATTTCGGCGGTGTTTTCGCCGTGACCGCAGTTGTCGATCGCCAGCGCCGCCCAACCATCTTCCGCCAGAATCGCCGCCAGGCCGAGCATGTGCTCCTTGCTTCCGCCGTAGGGATGCAGCAACAGCGCGCCGCCCCGCACCTTATCCTTGGCGAGAAGATATCCCGGGATAGCTTGCCCAGCGTTGCCGACATCTACTCGGTCGAAGTTCATGATCTCCTGCTTCAGCGGCGCCGCGCCGCTACGGCCGCTGCGGTTCTTTGGTTTTGTTTTCCAGCGCAGCCAGGCGGGCGCGCAGCGCCTTATCGCGTTCCCAGCGCGCCGTGACGTCCTGCACGATGGCCGCCGCGCCGATCACGCCGCGTTGCGCCGACCGCACCAGAACTATGGTGAACTCAATGGAAATTCGGCTGCCGTCCTTGCGCAGCGCGGGAACCGCGAGTGCATCCCGTCCGTACTTCGTGATTCCGGTTTGCATCACCCGTGCGTAGCCCTCGTCGTGGCGGGGTCGATGTTTTTCCGGGATGATCATCTCCATGGATTGGCCGACCGCTTCCGCGGCGGTGTAGCCAAACATGGCCTCCGCGCCGCTATTCCACAGGCGGATAATGCCGTGCTCGTCGGCGAAGATGATTCCCGCTTGCGCATCCTCAACGATTCGATCGCACAACCAGGAATGCGTGATGGTGGGGTTCATGGGTCAGAGATTACACCACAGCCGCGGCGAGGCGGCATGGCATGAAAAAGGTGAACACCAGGGCCAAACTGCCCTGGTGTCCACCGGTGCACGGGAGCGCTGTTTAGCCGCTCCCGCGCGCATCGGGTGTCGTGTGCTCAACCTCCCGCAGGTCAAGCACTCTACACAGCGGTCTTGGCTGCCGCCTTGGCCGCATCTTTCGCGCGCAACACCCGCCGCAACAGTTTGCCCGTCGGCGTACGAGGCAGTTCTGCCACCACCTCGATCTCCCGCGGCATCTTGTAGGTCGCGATCTTGCCGCGGCAGAACTCGATCAACGCTTCGGAGGTGACCGTCTGGTCCGGCTTCAGCACGACAAAGGCCTTGGCGATTTGGCCGCGGACTTCGTCGGGGATGCCGATCACGGCCGCCTCCGCCACCGCCGGATGAGCATTGAGGGTCACCTCGATCTCCTCCGGGCCGATGCGATAGGCCGAGCTCTTGATGACGTCGTCCTCGCGCGACACGAACCAGAAGTACCCCTCTTCGTCCACGTACACGTAATCCCCGGCCCGGTTCCACCCGTCCGGCGTGATCGCGTGACGTTGCTTGTCGGGCTCGCGCCAGTAGATGGTGCCGGTTGGTCCGCGCGCCAGAAAGTGGCCGGCGTTTCCGGGCTTGGTTTCCTTCCCGTCTTCGTCCACCACCTTGAGCTCGTAGCCGGGAACCGCCTGTCCGAACGAACCTGCCTTCGCCTTCCGGCTGACCACATTCGAAGCGAACACGTACATCATTTCCGTCGTGCCCAGGCCCTCGAAGATTTCAATCCCGAATTTGTTTTTCCAGGCGTGGTAGGTCACCGCGGTCAGGCTTTCGCCGCCGCCGGTGCAGATGCGCAGCGTGCTGAGATCGTATTTCTTCTCCGCATCCGGTATCTGCAGCATTTTTCGGTAGGCCGTCGGCGCCAGCGAGAGCACGCTGATCTTGTGCTTCTGGATGGTTTCGAAGACCTTTTCCGGATCGAATTTCGAGATCAGCGACGCCGCCGCGCCGAAGCGGAACGGAATCGTGGCGAAGGTCGAGTACCCGGCGCCAAATGCCAGCGGGGCGGTCCCCCCGATCACGTCGTTCTCCGTCACGCGCCATCCATACTTCCCGAACGAGTCGGGAATGATGAGCATTTCTTCGACGAAGTGAACCGTGCCCTTGGGCTGGCCGGTGGTGCCGGAGGTGTAAAGCAGGATGCCTATGTCCGTGCGCTCGCGCCGTACCGGATCCAGGGATGCGCTCCCGGATGTCAAAAGCTCGCTGTACGGTATGTAGCCCTTGGCCTTCAGCTCTGCCGGTTCGCCGCCGATCACGATGATGTTCTCGACGGTTTTAAGGTTTTCGCGGGCCGCTTCCAGTTCGCCCAGAAGGGCCGCATGCACGACGATCGCGACCGCCTCGGCGTCGTTCGCCACGTGCGCAATTTCCGCGCGCGAGAACAACGGCGAGGTCGGAGTCAGCACCGCTCCCAGTTTCAGCACCGCGAAGTTGGTTACCAGCGCGGGCGGGATGTTGGGAGTGCGCAGGATGACGCGGTCGCCTTCGTTGACTCCGAGTCCGCGCAGTGCGTTGCCCAGCTTGTTGCACTGGGCAAGCAACTGCGCGTACGTGATTCGCTGATCGTCGAAAAGAATGGCCGCGCGGTCGCCCCGGCCGGCCGCGACCGCTTTGTCCAGCAACTCCTCGGTCGGGTTCAGCCGGTCGGGGTACGACGCAAACTCCGGCAGCGTGTAGATACGCGATGGCCAGAGCTCGCGAGGAGGCAGGTACTTGTGGTCCGACATTCTTTCCTCCTCGTTAACGCGCCCCTACGGCGCCTTTGCTTTCCGCGACCAGGTCTTCCAGCGCCTGCTCCACCCGGATGGTGCCGCGTTTGGCATCGGTCCGGGGGAAAGCCTGCGTCGGATACCGGTCTCCTTCGAAGACCAGCAGGGCGGGTACGGTGGTCCCGAAATCATCCACCAGCGCGCCCTTGGCGCCGAAGACCGGCCGGACGGTTGCGTCCGGACCGCTCACCGACTTGTGATAGATCGGGAAACGATCTTTCACCGTGGACACGTCAATGGCCTTGGCATCCATCCCTGCAGCCTGCAGTGCCTTCACCAGTTCCAGGGCTTTGTTGTTGTCGCAAGGGAACAGCTCGCCGGACTTCTGTTTGCTGCTGTAGTAAAACTCGGCGCGCTTGGCCCCCTTGGCGGCGGTGGCAGTGGCGGCAGCCGTCGTGGCCGCCGGGTCCGGCGGCACGTAGGCCTTCCCGCCATCCTGAAAGACATCGCACTCCGACCAGCCCTGTAGCGTGATGGCCAACGTGAACGGCCATTCCCGCTTAGTGCATTTGCCGAGGTACGCCTTCTGAATATTGGGATCCAATGCCGGGCGCATATGGGTACAGCGGACGCAGAGCGACTTGTCGTTATAAAACATATGCCCTCCGTTTCTCACTTCGCCCCGGCAACCATGAATTTTGCGAGGCTGCCGACGAGATCGTTTTTGGTAAGGGGATAGCCCGCGATGACGTTGCCTCGGACATTCCGCTTAATGGCTTTTGGTTTGCAGACGGATTCCTTCTGCGCTTTGGGAGCGGGACGGGTGAGCCCCGGACCGGAAATACCCTCGTAGGCCTGTGTCTCGGCGAAACCGGGCAGCAGGTCGGCTTTACCCGACGCCTCTGCCGGCGCGCTGACGCAGGTTCCGTTGGAGGTCTCCAGCCGGTAGATCTTCTTGCACCCGGCACACTGGGTCGTCCCCTTAAAGTTCCAGAAGGGGTAGGGATCCAGGAAATTCTTAACCTTACAGCTCGGGCAAGTTAGCAGCATGGTGCCTCCTCAGATGCACTCCTGGTCTTCCAGCCGCTTGATGTCTGTGGGACTCAAGCCGGCCAGTTTGCCCAGGATGTATTCGTTGTCTGCGCCTACGGGTTTCATGGCCCATTTCGTGCGAGGCGGAGTGGCCGACATCTTGTACCCCGGCCCCTGGTGCAGCAGGTCTCCGTAGTAAGGGTCATCTATCCAACGAACCGCCCCGCGTTGCTGCCAATGAGGATTGGTAGCAACCTCTTTGGAGTTCCAGACGGGCTGGTTCAGGATGTTGGCTTTGTCGAGAATGCCGGCGACGTCTTCCTTGGTCTTGTCCGCCGCCCACTTCTCCAGCGCCGGGTAGATTTCCATCTGCGCCTGCGCTTTCACGCGATCATCGGCCTTCGCGTACTTGGTGGCGAAATTCCCGTCGCCAATCGTCTTGCAAAGACGCGCGAAGTCTTCGTCGCTGTATGCGCTCACCAGGATGTAGCCTTCCTCGTTCTCCTGCGGGTTCTCGGAGTTCGGGTAGGAAGACTTGCCGCACTTGATGATCCCGTGCACGCAGAGCTGAGTGTCCCAAGTGCCCCAGCGCTCACGAGTGATGCCATGGCGCCCGTAGAGCGGCAGAGCATACTCGAGTTGCCGGGTTACGCCGTGCACCTGCGAGTACTCCATGAAGGTGCCCTCGCCGGAGATCTTGTCGCGGTAGTAGAGCGCAGCCAGGATCTGGACGGCGCCCATCATCCCGCCCCAATAGTCGGCGAGCCAGATGGTGTGTTTGGCCGGCGAGCCTCCCTGGAACTCGGCTTTGCCGGTCATGCCGAAGTTGCCCCCCTGGGACTGCCCGAGGATGTCGTACGAAGCGCGCACGCGCCCCGGACCCCATCCGCCGAAACCGCCCAGCCATTGGTAAATCAGGCGCGGATTGATCGCCCTCAACTGCCGGGCGCCGATGGTCCAGCGGTCGAAGGTGCCGGGGCGATAGTTCTCGACGAAGACGTCGGATTTCGCCGCCAGCTTCTTCACCAGGTTCTGCCCTTCCGGCCGGTGGAAGTCGATGGAGGTAAAATATTCGTTGCAATTCGCTCCCACGAAGCCTAGGCCGGTGCCGCGCTCGGGGACAAACTTCGAGAGCGGGTAAAGGAATGGTTCGTTGAACGGCGTGGTGTGGCGCATTGCCTCACCGCGCCGGGGAGCCTCGATCTTGATGACCTCGGCGCCCAGTTCCGCCAGATACGAGGCGCAAGACGGACCCAGAATGTACTGTGTACAGGAGAGGACGCGGATGCCCTTGAGTGCTTCGGGCTTGGCGAACTCGCCCTTCGGGTCGAAGGTCTTGCGGCAAAACTCCTCGAAACTGATCTGCGGGGCATTGGAAACAGCGGTATCAGTTGCCATGTTTATCCTCCGCCTCAAATGACGTTCGCCTTTTGAAGCCGCGTGAAGTCTTCAGTGGTGAAGCCGAGCAGCCGGCGATAAGTGTCCTGGTTGTCGTACCCGGTGGGGCGCCCCATCCATTTCAGCCGGCCTGGTGTCTTCTCCTGCTGGAACGGCGTGGTCCCGTAAAGGATCTTCCCGTAGTGCGGCGACTCGGTCTCCGCCACGTGGCCGCGGTACTTGAAGTGCGGGTACTCGGCCACTTCGTTGACGTAGAGCACGCCGCCGCTGGCGACCTGCTGCTTGGAGAGTTTCCTTTCCGCCTCGCTGCGGGAGTTGTCCTTCAGCCATTCGCCCAGCATGGTGTAGGTCTTGATCTGCTGGTTCATGGCCAACCGGTCCGCCACTTCCCTCAGGTGCGGATCGCCGAGGATGTCCTCTTCCACTGCGGGAAACTCGTCGCCGACCACGCGCCAGATGCGGTACCACAACCGATCGTGGCCGCCGCCCACCATCATGTAGCCGTCCTTGCAAGGATTCACGGCATAAATGTTGATGGCCAGGTCCCAGTTGCCGAAGCGCGGCCGGATGCTGCCATCCATCCCGTACCAGGCCCAGGAATAGTCGAGGATGCGGATGACCGCTTCCGCCGCGGTGGCTTCCACGAACTGCCCCTCGTTGGAGACCATCTCGCGGTAGTACAGCGCGGTCAGGATTCCCATGGCGGCCTGGGTGCCACCGACGTGATCACACATCCAAAGCGCCGAGCGCATCGGGGTGCCGCCGAACTCCTTGGGATCGCCGGTGCCGTGGCAGAAGCCGCACGCCGCCTGCGCCACCGGATCCAGCATCCCGGGTTTGTCCTTGTGCGGACCCCATTGGCCGAGCTGGCCCACCCAGCAGTAGATCAGCCTGGGGTTGATCTCCTTCAATTGCCGGTAGCCGATGCCCAGGCTGTCCCGATGTCCCGGCGGATCGTTTTCAATGATGACGTCCGTATGCACGGCCATCTTCTTGAAAATCTCGCGCCCCTCTTCCGTCTCCAGGTTGAGCGTGATCGACATCTTGTTGCGCATTTCATGGAGGAAATGCGCCCCCACCGGCTCGCCCGACTCCTTGTCGGTAAACATGTACTCTTTCCGTCCGAAAGGAGTCAGCTTGCGCATCGGGTCGCCGCCCGGAGGCTCCACCTGGATGACCTCCGCACCCAGCTCCGCCAACAGCGAAGAGCACCAATGCCCGATCATCATGCGCGTGGTGGTGTCGTAGACCCGCAGGCGCGAAAGCGCCTCCGGCTTTTCAAAGGCATGCGATTGACGACAGATCGATTCAAGATACAGTGGATAATCCTTCGCCTGATCGCTCAAACCGGCGTAGACCTCCTCCGGTTTGGGGATCGGCACAGCCGGCCAGGGTGTCACTTTATCGCTACTCATTCCCTATTCTCCTCGGCGTCCTTGCATCTCATCCGCGCAGACGCGTTGTGGCCCGAATTCCCTTGACTGGCGTTTCCTAAAAGAATTCCTGTGAAATTACGCGCCAGTTTCTTCCGTAACTCCCGACTCGCATGGCCCCGATTCCGTTCGCTACCGTTACCAGCTCAACCGCGCCGCCAACTGCAGGCGCCGCGTGGATCCCGCCGCGTTGTACAAACCGAAGCTGGAACTGGAGATGGTCCGCCAGTTATCGCTCTGGGCGGTAAGGAACGGAGTGTTAAAAACGTTGTAGGCTTCGGCCCGCAGTTGCAGCGTCAGCGGCGCCGATCCCAGCCGACCACCCTCGGTCAGCGTGGTCTCTTTAAACAGCGACCAGTCGAAATTGGGCAGGTGGTTCATGCGGATGGTGTTGCGCCCGCACGTCCCGTCGTTCCCCAACAGCGGCTGCGTATATGCGAAATTGCTTGGATTCGGCGCGCCGTTCACACCGCGCTGGTTGGGCGCCGGCACGGTCGCGCCGTTCCCGAAGATGAATCCGATTCCCGCGGGATTGCAGTTCGGACGCGTGTTGTCGGCGCCCGTAGGAATCAGGTTTCCGTCCAGATTGACGTCGGCGATGCCAAGCCGCGCGCCCGCCAGCAAGGTCGCCGGGATGCCCGTCTGCCACAGGTTCACCGACTGGAAACTCCAACCGTCCAACAGCTTCTTCGAGACTCCCTGGAAGTCATGGAAGAACGGAATCCGCCACAGGCCCGTCACCAGCACGCGGTGGGCGATATCGAAGTTCGACACCGCGCGCTCCGCCTGCGGATTGTTCGCATTCTGCGCGAAGCTGTTGTCGTTCGCCTGGGCGGTCGGGCTGAAGTCGGACGCGTTATCAATCGACTTCGACCAAGTGTACGAAGCCTGGAACTGCAGCCCGTGGGATAGCGCTTTCTTCCATTCCACCTGCAGCGAGTGATAGATCGAGCTTCCCCCCGCCTCGTGCAGGTTCACCTGGTCGAAACGCGGGTCCAGCCGCAGGTTGCCCGCTCCGTTTTCCGTGCCGGCGGCCGCCTGGAACTGCGCCAGCCGCGCCAGTTCGTCGGCCGTGCTGGTGGCCGGCGCGGGACGGCTCACCAGCGGATTGATCGCCACCAGCCGCGTCAACTGCGTGCCCTTCGTTCCCACGTAGGCGATCGTGACCAAGGAGTCGGCCGGCATCCGCCGCTCGATGCCGAGGCTGAATTGCTGGACGTAAGGGTTCGATAGGTGCGGATCCACCGTCGTCACGGTGCCGAAATTGGTCAGCGTCCCGAATCCCCCCACCTTCGCCAGCGTCTGCGCTTGGATGTCGGCCGTGCCCGCCACCAGGTTATCGAAGCTGTTCCCGCCGTTAATCCGCGCGCCGGGCAGGGTGATCGTGTAGTTGAACGGCGGCACCGCCCGCGACGCCGCCAGCGGCGTGAAGGTAAACGAATCCCAGTAGATCCCGTACCCTCCGCGGATCACCAGGCTTTTTCCACCTGGGTTCCACGCGAAGCCTACGCGCGGCGCGATGTTGAACGGGTTGGCGGCAATCGCATTTCCCCCAAGACGGAAACTGCCCAGCGGTCCCGCACCCGCCACCCCAATCGTGCCGGTGCTCCGCGGATCCAGGATCGAGGTGTTCGCGCCCGCGTCGCTGAGCGCGCCCTGCACTTCCCAGCGCAAGCCGGCGTTCAGCGTCAGCGTCGGCCGCACCTTCCAGTCGTCCTGGACAAAAAATCCGCACAGGCCGGTGCGGAATCCGCGGCTGGTGTTGCCGAAAAGCTGCGTCCACGTGCTCGGCTGGCCGGCCAGGAACTGGTTTAACGTTGCGAACGTGAACACTCCCCGGCTGTTGGTCGCGTTCACCGAGTTGTCCTGGATCTTGCGCAGGTCCGCTCCCACCCGCAGCACATGCCTCCCGCGCAGGTGGCTGAGGACGTCGTTGATCTGGAACACGTTGAACACCCGGCTCGCCGGGACCGACTGCAGCGCGCCGAAATTTACCAGCCCGCTGATCAGGAATCGCGGCGTGTCCAGACCGTTCTGCGGCGATCCCTGGCCAATGGCGCGGCCGTAAGCCAGCCGCAGCTCGTTGACCGTTTTCGGGCTGAATACATAGGTATCGCTCAGGTTGACGTTGCGCAGTTCAAAGACGTCGTCCACGTCAAAGCCGCGCAGCGTGTTCTGCGAAGGAAACCGCGCCACGAAGGAAGCCGTACCCTGCAAATAGCGCGCCGAGATCCGGTGCGCGTCGCTGATCTGGTGGTCCGCCTTGGCGACGAACTGGTAGTTGTCCACCGGCGAAGGCACCTGCACCGCCACCGTTCCGACATCGGGGTCCTTGGTCGAACCCGTCGCCGCCGGAATGTATCGGTTCATCAAGTCAAGGACGGCCGGGTCCGTCGCCCGCGCCCGTGCCGCCGCGCTGGGAACATTGGCCAGGGTGGTGAAACTTCCGCCGCGCGTTTTCCGCCCTTCGTATCCGGCAAAGACGAACGTCCGGTTCTTGACGATCGGACCGCCCGCCGTTATGCCGTAGATGTTCTGCTTGTTGGGGGAGGGCTTGCCCGTCTGGTCGAAGTAGTCGCGCGCATTGAACGCGTCGTTCTGCACGAAGTCGTAGGCGGTGCCGTGCAGGTAGTTGGTCCCGCTCTTGGTGACCATGATCACCTGCGCGTTCGATTTCACGCCGTACTCCGCCGAAAAATTGCTGGTCAGGATCTTCAGTTCTTGCAGCATGTCCGGCGTGATCGCCTGCATGCCGGGTGCGAAGCCTCCCGCCTCCCAGTCGTTGGCGTCGGTGTAGTCAAGTTGCACCGAGGTGGCGCGCGCGCGGCCGCCATTGGCGGCGATCAGCCCCGATTGCACGCCCAGCACGATCACGAACGAACCTCCGCCGCCGAATGTCGATCCTCCGCGAGGATTGTTCGTCGGCGATACTCCTGGCCCGAGCTGTACCGTGGAAATCATGTTGCGGGCGATGCTGGGCAAGTTCGCGAGCTCGGCTTCGGTGCGCGTGATGTCGCGTTGCGCATCGGATGAAGTCGTAGCTGCCGCCTCGCTGGCCGTGACCTCGATGGTGGTATGCGTTTCGCCCACCGGCAGGGCCAGGTTCCGCGTCACCGTCTGGTCGCTGCTGACCGCCAGTTCCACCGTCCGCTTGGCCAGGCGCGGAGCTTCCGCGGTAAGCGTGTAGTGCCCGGGCGGGAGCGCGAAAAACACGAAGTAACCGTCGCGCTGCGTCACAAAGACGCTGGCGGCATTGGTGGCCAGATTCACCAGCCGGACCGTGGCCCCGGCCAGGACCGCGCCCGTCGCATCCATCACCGTGCCTTCTATCCGTCCTACCGTGTATTGCGCCCATGCGCATGGCAGGCAGGAGAGAATCACCAACATGAGCGTCGTCGCCCCCGGTGTCGTCGCTCGTAGGTGTCGAAGCACGAAGAAATCTCCAAACTGGAGGCTAGCGGGTCTTGCGGCCCGCCAGCCCTCCCAGGTTCATGACCACTTAGCAGATGGTGCCTGACATCTGCCCGAAGTTGGCAGATGTGGTTTTTCCCCGTTCAGCCTCGAGCGGGCGCAGCCGCAGCCTTGAGTTCCGCTTCCGGAACTGCGGGACGCTTGGCGAGCAGTTCGCATACCAGCGCGACTGCTGCCATGCCTGCCGCTGCATAGAACGGAGACTTGAAGCTCTTGCTTGAAGCCAACAGCTTCGCCCCGATCATGGGGCCGAGGACACCTGCGCAGCCCCAGGCGGTGAACAGCATGCCGTAGTTGATGCCCGCGTTCTTGGTGCCCCAGAAGTCGGCAGCGGCAGAGCCGTTGACCGACAACTGCGTCCCGTAGCACCAATAAATGACGAAGATCGATACGAACAGCAGGGTCACGTTGCCGCCCACAGCGTACAGGATGGGCATGGCCACCATGGAAATGGCGATCATGAGGCGCAGCACGTTGATGCGGCCGATGGCGTCCGACATCCAGCCGGACAGAATACGTCCGGCAGCGTTGCCTACGGCGGCCACGATGAAGGCCGTGCCCGCCAATCCCGCGATCACTTTTGGATCCATGCCAGTGTCCTTCAGGCTTGCCTTCAAGAATGGCACCAACTGGCTGATCACCATCAGTCCGGCCGCGCAGCCCAACGCATACGCCAACCACATGAAGTAGAAGGCCGGAGTGCGCAGCGTCTCCGCCGGAGTGAACTCATGCGTCGTGGCGGCGGCCTTCGCCGTCGCAGGTGCCGGAGTCCAACCAGCGGGACGGTAGCCGACGGGCGGATTCTTCAGCAAGAACGCCCCAATCATGGTCATGACGAAGAAAATCACGCCCAAGATCTGGAAAGTCGACCGCCAGCCATAGGCGGGGATGAGATAGTTGAGCGCCAATTTCCCGAAGATGGCCGAGCCGCCACCGTAGCCGGCCACCGCCAGACCGACTGCCAAGCCGCGCCTATCAGGGAACCACTTGGCCATAACCGGGATGGGTGTCGCGTAGCCAAAGCCGTTGCCCAGCCCGCCGATGACGCCGAACGACACGTACAGGGCGGTCAAGCTGTGGGCATAGGCGGACGTGAAGAAGCCTATGCTCACCAGAATGCCGCCGAGAACGGAACAGATGAACGGTCCCTTCTTGTCCTGAATGCGCCCGGCGACAATGAACGTCAGGGCGAAGACCACGACTGCGATGGTGAAAGTTAGCGCGTAAGCGGTCGGGGCATTACCTTTGAATTCTGCATCTTTCTGAAACTCTGGGACAAACAGACTCCAAGCGTATAGCGAGCCGAGGGCGAGGTTCATTGAGAGTCCGCCCACTACTCGCCACCACCGGCTGATTTGAGGATCCTGCGACGTTGCAGTTGCCATAGCTGAATCTCCTTCGTGAATTGCTTCGGGTCACGAGCCTGGGCCTTACCATCAGTCCGCCCGCACACCAGCCCGGCTTGTCGACGGGACAAGGACTTTTATCGAACGTTCGCTCGGATTCGGCTGTGCCTCGGCAACGCTGCCTGGGGCAGCGGGCTGGGTGGCTTACCTTATCGGGCGTGGCGTATGCGCTGGGCGCACAGGAAAGTCTTTGTCCTCGACGGTCAATCCCAGGGGCTCGGCGATCCACGCCCCGTGCATTCCGGTCCGCGTGCCATCCACGAGCCGCGCTTCCGACCGCGCATCGCAAATGACCGTGCTTCCCGGGTTGCAGCGGGACAACTTTGCCATAAGCTCCCGAACCGTCTTTTTCGCCTGAAATCCCCCGTACCGCTCGGAATGGCGTAGCGACACGTCATTCCCGGGTTTTCAGCTGACAGGCCTGTTACTTCTTGAGGTCGGACTAGGGAACGGTGTTTGTTGCCAGCGCTTCGCAGCCCGGATGTTTGTTGGGGCCAAGTCTTCCGTCTGCGCCGGGCGCTGCATCTTCGAGATCACGATACGAACGTTCACTCGAGGATGGGACGCGATACTCTACGAAGATGAAGCACTCGTCAGTGATCTGCATCACTCCCCTGTGTGACCCACACGGGCTGCCACCGGTGCCTCCTGCCCCCTGCGGCGAGGGATGGAACCATGGTCTTGATGCATCGGCGGGATTGGGATCGACCTCGCCACGCCTCGTCGGCGGCACGGCAGGCGCCGCCCTGGCAAGCGCCCGCAGGGGCACTTCGGCCGCCTGCTGATACTGCCGGAGGTGATCGGAGTCACTCCAGTGACGTGATCGGGGAAGGTGTTTCACCGGCCGGCCAAACGCTGCAGCGCGGCTTTGTTGCGGATCAATAATACCGAGCCCTCCAGCACCGCCACTCCCATGGCTCGGAATTCCACCAGCTTGCGCCACACGGTCTCGCGCGACATCCCGATCGCTTCCGCGATCTCCTTGTGGGTGAATGGCAAATGCACCCGTATGCCGGCGCGCGTCCCGGTGCCGATCACGGATGCTTCCAGCAGCAGCCGCGCCAGCTTTTGACTGGCCGAGTGCGCCGCGTTCATCGAGCGCAGGATTTTGAACGCATCGCTGCAATTCCGGCCCAGGAATTGCGCCGCCTGCCAGCAAACTTCGTCGCTCTCCTCCAGCAAGCGCAGGAAATCGTCGGCTTTCACGAACACGATGTGCGACGGCTGCACCGTTTCCGCGTTGAATTCTTGCGGCGTCCCGCCCACGCACGCGTGCAACCCCAGCACCTCTCCCGGACCGGCGAGCTTCACCACCATGGACGTGCCGTTGGCGCCATCGGTCGACAGCTTCACCTTGCCGGCGCACACGATGTGGATGCCCGCCGGCTTCTGCCCGGCGGCGAACAGCACGGTCGCCTTGGGAAAGACGTTGGCCAGCTTCAGGCTGTCAAGAACGGGGAGCAGCGGATGCGAAAGCGCGCAGAAGAAGTTGTCTTTACGCAACTTACATGTGACGCAGCTTTCGACGAGCTCCAGACCGTAGGGAGTACGCATAACTACCTCCCCGGCACGGTCGGACGAGCCGGTCACCTGTTGGTAGCTTGACGACCGCTACCCTACCACAAGAAAAATCCGCGTGTAAAAAATATTTTCGGGCGAGCGCCGCTCGATCGCCCGCCACGGTGCTTGCTTCGAAAATGAGCGGAAGGTGAGACGAGAATCGCCCTTCGCCTTCCGCCTACCGCTCGCTCGGGCCGGAAAAATTATGTCCGGACTCGCGCTCCGACCGTCAGCACCGGGCATGGCGCTTCGCAGACCACGCGATACGCCACTCCGCCTCCCAGGTGCTTGGTCAGCGCGGCCGGCCGCTTGACCCCGAGCACGATCATGTCCACGTCCTGGGCCGCGGCCGCCAGGATGGTTTCCGCCGGCGGGCCGAACTGCACCAGGTATTCCGGCTCGTGCCACAACGCGATGTCCCGCGGCACGAGAGCGCGGAGTTGTCGCTCGCCGTTGGCAACCTCGGCGTTCGGGGCGATGACCGGCAAGCTGCCCGCAACGGGCTCGGGCAATGCCACTCCGGGTTCGCGGGCGACGTGCAGCAGGGTGAGGCGGGCATGATTTTCCTCCGCCAGCGATAGCGCATAGGGCACGCCGTGCGCCGACTCCGGGCCGAAGTCGGTGGCGTACAGGATGTGCTGCACCTTGGTGTCCCCCGCGCCGCGCGTCACGTGTGGACCGACCGTGAGGACCGGACATAACGCCGAGCGGAATGTTTCCTCCGCCACCGAGCCCAGCAGGAACTTCCCGATCCCGCTGCGCCCTTGCGTGCCCAGCACAATCAGGTCAATCGTCTGGGCGATTCCCAGATCGGCCAGCACCTGGGCGACCTCACCTTGCTGAATTGTTTCCGTGTGCCTGATGCCGCGGAATGTTTCGCTCGCAACCATGTTTGCGAGCTTTTGTTGGGCGCTGCGCCGGATCCGGTCAGGGTCCGGGTCGGTCGATTCCACGAAGGGCATTTCCGGCAGCACATGCACCATGTGCAGCGTGCTCCCGTAGCGATGCGCCATGCCCAGCGCGTACTTTACCGCCGACTCCGCGCAGCCGGAAAAATCCGTGGCCACCAGGATGTTTTGCAATGCAATGCGGGTTGGAGCAGTGACCGTTGCCATAGCAAACCTCCTCCGTTAGCGGAGGCTGCGGGCGCCCATTCTCCGCGCTGCGCCCACTCCTCCGGCCTCAAGCTTTTGACCCCGAACATGCGGAGCGCGGTTCTCCTCGATGTGCCGGGGCATGGAACGAAGTCACGCGGCGCTTACACTTCTTCCAGTTCCTCTTCCATTTGCTGCGTGGCTACGTGGTTGAACTCGGCGACGGGCATGTGCTGCGTCACGAATTCGGTCTGGCACGCCGTACAACGCACGCCCGTGTCGAAGATCTGCCAAATCTGGCTGCCGCAACTGCAGGTGTACAGATCGGTCATAAATCCTCCTTGAAACACATCCGCGACCATGCCTGTCCGGGCGCGCACCCGGGCATTTGACAATCGCAAGTGCCGGCTTCCGCCGCTCGAGCGGGAGCAAGGGGTAGTGCGCGCTGCGTGGCTATCGTGGATGTGGGCTCGACGCGTAGTAGGTCGCAACTCTTCACCTCCCCCTCGTGAGGCGAAATCAATCCAGGGGGCGAAGGTTGGGGGCCACCGCGGTTGGCGGCCAACGCAGCAGTGTGTTTTCGCTGCTGCAGTCGTCAGGCAGGCAGTTTCTTTTTCGCCGCTCGCTAGCAGAATTCTTCTCCTAACTGATTCCCCTGGCGGTGACCTGCATCACCGGTGCGCGTGCGTACTCCCGATTTGGCCCGGCAGCGGGTGGGTCCCCTGGGACCAGTGGAGCAGCCTCCCTCCTGTATTTCTTCCCTCGCGCGGGAACCTTCAGCGCGGTTGACTCGTATGTCCCTCTGGCGCCTAATGTATTTGTGTCTGCGGCAGCCACAGCCCGGGCAGTGTTGAAGATCAGGCGGTCCTCCAGCTTTCGCGAGCCGGCCACCATTGCGCTGGAAAGCCTGTGGGCGCACAAGCTGCGCTCGTTTCTCACCTTGCTGGGCGTCATCATCGCCGTCACCGCGCTCATCGGCGTAGTCTCGGCGGTCAACGGGTTGAACACCTACGTCGCCGAGCGCCTCGCCAATTTCGGGGTCAACGTCTTTTATGTTGCCCGCTTTCCCATCATCACCAATGCCAAGGATTTCCTGGAGGCGCGCCGCCGCAACCGCAAGCTCGATCTCGACGATTTCGAGTACCTGCGCTCCCACATGGTCCTGGCGGAAGAGGTCGGTGCGCAGGACTGGCGCACCAAGGACGTCCGCGCCGGCAACGAAAACATTGACGACGTCACCATCCGCGGTGCTACTCCCAACATCATCGATCTCGCGACCGACAAAATCGCCCGCGGCCGCTTCTTCAGCGAGACCGAGTACCAGCACCGCGTCTCGGTGGCCGTCATCGGCAACGATCTCGCCGATCGCTTCTTCCGCACCGTCGACCCCCTGGGCAAGACCATCCTGGTCGGAGGCGTTCCCTTCGAGGTCATCGGCGTCGCGGAAAAGAACGGCAGCGCCTTCGGCCAGAGCCAGGACAATTTTGTTTATGTCCCCATGACCGCGGTTTTGAAGTCCTGGGGACAGGAGGGGCCCGACGCTTCCGGTCTTTGGATCGCCGTGAAGTCCAGTTCGCCCGGCGTCATGGAGCAGTCCAAGGACCAGGCCCGCGCCTTCATGCGCGCCCGCCGTCACCAGGATTTCAACGATAGGGATGCCTTCGGCATCATCTCCAGCGAATCCGTGACCGGCCTGTGGAACCAGATTTTCGGCGGATTGGCGAATGCCTCCATCGGCATCGTGTCCATCTTCCTCGTCATCGGCGGCGTCGTCATCATGAACATCATGCTGGCGTCGGTCACCGAGCGCACTCACGAGATCGGGTTGCGCAAGTCCGTGGGCGCGCGCAAACGCGATATCCTGATGCAGTTCGTCGTCGAATCTTCGGTCATGGCGGCGATGGGCGGATTGTTTGGAGTGGTGCTGGCGGTGATGCTCACGCAAATCATCCGCGGCCTTACCGACATGCCCATGCGGACTCCGCTAAGCGTGGTTTTCTTTGCCCTCGCGGTATCCACCGTCGTGGGCCTGTTTTTCGGTCTTTGGCCTGCCGTTAAGGCGGCCAAGCTCGACCCCGTGGTCGCGCTCCGGGCCGAGCTGTAACTGGTAATCGCCATGCCCCTGCTGGCAACATCGAAGCGCCAAAGCCTGCTCGAGAACGTGATCATGGCTCTGGACACGCTGCGCAACAACAAGCTGCGCTCCGCCCTCACCCTGCTCAGCATCATGGTCGCGGTTGCCACCCTCATTGCCGTCGTCGCCCTCCTCATGGGCCTGGACCGCAACATCCAGGAATCCATCCAGAGCTACGGCACCAATACCGCGTTCTTCTCGCACCTGCCCACCGGCCCCCACTTCGGGCGCTTGACCAAGGAAGAGCGCACCCGCAAGCCCATCAGCTACGACGACTATCTCGCCGTCCGCGATTCCTGCATGGCGTGCGTCCACGTCACCGTGTCGCTGTTCAATGACGAGCGCATCAATACGGCGCGCTACCGGGGCCAGGAGATCACCGCCCTGGACTTCCGCGGCGCCACCGGCGAGTTTTTCTCCGTGTACGCCAACGCCATCGTTGCCCAGGGCCGCGCTTTCACCGAACCCGAAAACCTTCACCACCGCGAGGTCGCCGTGGTCGGGGCCGATGTTGCCACCGGCCTATATCCGGGCATGAATCCCATCGGCAAGCCGGTCAGCGTCGGGGGGCACGAATTCGAAGTGCTGGGGGTCTTCGAAAAACCCAAGGGCGGCCTCGGTGGCCCCGATAACAGCGATCGCCGCGTCGTCATTCCCTACTGGACTTTTCACAAGTATTATCCCAGCGCCAAGACCCACGGCATCCGTATCGAAGGTTCAACCGGCCGGCTCGACGTTGCCGTCGACGAGTCCCGCGTCGCCCTTCGCCGCAGCCGTCGCGTCATGTTCGACAAGCGCGACGATTTCGACTTCGCCACCTCCGAGTCCCTTATCCGCGACTTCCACAACATTGTCGGCATGGTCGCACTGGCCATCATCGTCATCGCTTCCGTCGGCATGATGATCGGCGGTGTCGGGGTGATGAACATCATGCTGGTCTCGGTCACCGAGCGCACCCGCGAGATCGGCGTGCGCAAGGCCATGGGCGCGCGCAGGCGAGACATCATCTGGCAATTTCTCACCGAGGCCATGGTCATGGCGGCCACCGGCGGGCTCGTCGGCATTCTCGTCGGCTACGCCATCAGCGGGACCGTGCACCTGGTGGTTCCCACTCTGCCCACTTTTGTTCCGCTCTGGGCGGTCCTGTCCAGCTTTACCGTCGCCACCAGCGTCGGCCTGTTTTTCGGCATGTATCCCGCGGTCAAGGCCGCCCGCATGGATCCCGTCGTTGCCCTGCGTCATGAATAGGACCGCTACCGCTCTCTCCATGAACCGGCAACTTTCTCCACTGCCCCGTGTTCTCATGCAACAGGATGCATGGCGGGAGTTTGTTCCGGCGCATTCAACCGTTCACGTTTCCGCATCGGCAGCAAACCCGCCGCGTGCGGCTGATCGAAAAGGAGCACCGATGACCAAAGCACGTACCGCGTTCGCCATCGCAATTCTGCTCGCGATTGCGTTGCCTCTCACCATGGTCGCGCAAACCGAAGCGCCGCCTGCCCAGCCGCAGGGCCAGATGGGCGAGCAACACGACCACATGGGTCGCATGGGTGGGCCGCCTACCCCGCAGCAGCACCTCGACCACCTCTCGCAAATGTTGAACCTCACCGACGACCAGAAAGCCGAAATCAAACCCATCCTGGAAAACGAGGCCACGCAGGTGAAAAGCCTTTTCCAGGACACCTCGATGTCGCCGCAGGACCGCCACACTAAGATGCGCGGCATTCACGACACCACCATGGGCCAGATCCGTCCTCTGCTCACCAGCGACCAGCAGGCAAAGCTCGATTCCATGAAGGAGCATGAGGGCATGGGCCGCGGCAAAGGCATGGGCCACGACCACATCAAGGGCCCCAAGGCCGATGGCCAGCAGCCGCCGCCGCCACCGCCACAATAGTAAGTTTAGGCTGCGGCGCAGCAGTAGATTTACGACAGCAGTGCCGGGCAGTTGATAGCTGCTAGCTGGCGACTGGTAAGGCCCAACTGCCAGCTACTGACTACCAGCTACTGACTACTAGCTACTGACTACCAGCCACCTTATTGTTCTGTAGGCCCCGGCGCCCTCGCCGGGGCTACACTTTTGCTGGAAACTTAACGGCTGTCATCCTGAGCGAGGATGCGCCGCGCATCCGAGTCGAAGGACCCCTACGCCCTCCGGGGATGGAGGGTCGGTGCGGCAATCTTCAATCGTCAATAGACAATGTTCCGTAGACCCCGGCGTCCCTGCCGCCGCCGCCCGCATCTAATTCCCATGTCCGAAGAACAAACTGCCGTCTTCGGTGGCGGATGCTTCTGGTGCCTGGAAGCTGTCTTCGCCCGCGCCACCGGCGTGAAGTCCGTCGAGTCCGGCTACATGGGCGGACGCCGCGAAAACCCCACCTACGAACAGGTCTGTACCGGCGCCAGCGGCCATGTGGAGGTGGTGCGGGTCACCTTCGACCCGGCGCAAATCGCTTACCGCCAGCTGCTCGAAATCTTTTTCACCGTCCACGATCCCACCACGCTCAATCGCCAGGGCAACGATTCCGGCACGCAATATCGTTCCGTGATTTTCTACGCCTCCGACGACCAGCGCCGCCAGGCCGAGCAGGCCATCGCCGACCTCACCGCCGCGCGCGCCTTTCCCAACCCGATCGTCACCGCCATCGAGCCCGCCCAGCAGTTTTACCTCGCTGAGAATTATCACCAGGGGTACTACGCTGGGAATTCCTCCGCGCCCTACTGCCAGTACGTCATCGCACCCAAGCTGAAGAAATTCGAACAGAAATTCGCCAACAAGACCGCGACCTAGGCGGGAGATACATCAGGCGGGACAAACCGAAAAGCGATCTCACGATCGGCTGATCGGGTGATCAGGTGATCTGCTTCGAACCGAAAATCAGGCGTTCGATCCCATTGTGTCCCGGTTCTGCGGCGTTTCAATCACCCGATCACCAGATCGCCGGATCACCCGATGTACTATGGGCCCGTGCCTCCCCTGCTTGCTCTGGATCGGCTGAAGGTGAGCTTTCCGACGCGCGATGGCCAAGGCTTGCTCGCTGCCGTCCGGGAAGTCAGCCTGACGCTTGCGCCCGGCGAGGTGTTGGGGCTGGTGGGGGAATCCGGGTCGGGCAAATCGGCCACGGCGCTCGCCATCATGCGACTGCTGCCCACGGAGGCCCGCGTCGAGGGCGAACTGCGGCTCGACGGCCGCGATCTGCTCTCCGCTTCCGACGACCAGATGCGCGACATCCGCGGCGCGCGCATGGCCATGATCTTTCAAGAGCCGATGACCGCGCTCAACCCGGTGATGCGCGTGGGAGACCAGATCGCGGAGGCGGTGCTGGCGCACAAGCCAGTCGGTGGTCGATGGTCTCCTCGGCCGGGCTCGGGGCAGGCTCTGGTCGATGGCCAAGCCGCACGACGTGTGACCAAATCACAAGCCAGGACTCTTGCGGTGGATGCCATGCACGAGGTCGGCATCCCCGACCCCGAGCGCCGTTCTCGCGACTACCCGCACCAGCTCTCCGGCGGCATGCGGCAGCGCGTCATGATTGCGATGGCGATCGTGAACCGGCCGCAACTGCTGATTGCCGATGAGCCGACCACCGCGCTCGACGTCACCATCCAGGCGCAAATCCTTGACCTGCTGGCGGACCTGCGGCGGAAATTCAACCTGGCGATGCTGTTCATCTCCCACGACCTGGCGGTGGTCTCGCAGGTTTGCGACCGCGTGGCCGTGATGTACGCCGGGAGCATCGTGGAACTGGGCCCGGCGCGTGACGTATTCGCCTCTGCCGCCCATCCCTACACGCGGGGCTTGCTGCTCTCCGCGCCCACGCTGCACACCGACCGTTCGCGCGCTTTGCAGACCATCGAAGGCACCGTGCCCTCCCTGACCGCGCTGCCGCCGGGCTGTGCCTTCGAGCCGCGCTGCGGGTTCCGCATTCCCGATTGCAACCGCGCGCTGCCGCCGCTGGTGGAGGTCGCGCCCGGACACTCGGCGCGTTGCCCGGTGATCAACAATTAAGAATTAAGAAGTCAGAATGAAGAATGAACAGGCGTGTTTCATGCTTGATTCTTCATTGCTTCATTCTTAATTCTTAATTCTGACTTCTTGATTCTGATTGTTGCCCTATTGGTGCTGTGCAACCTCGGGGCTATATAATCGCCATTCGCCCAAGCGCGATCGACCACGTGCGGATACTCCTGTTAAGCGACATTCACGCCAACCTGGAAGCTCTGGACGCCTGTCTGGAGCAGGTGCCGAAGCACGACCTGGTGGTCAATCTCGGCGACGTCGTGGGATACGGCGCCAGTCCCAATGAGGTGGTGGAGCGTTCGCGCAAGCTGGGCAAGATCATCGTCCGCGGCAACCACGACAAGGCTTGCTCCGGCATCAGCAACATGGAGGACTTCAACCCCATTGCCGGCATGGCGGTCATCTGGACGCGCACGGTACTGCGCAAAGAGAACCTGGAATGGCTGCGCGCCCTACCGCAGGGCCCGGCGTCCCTGGATGGCGTGGAAGGCGTCCGGCTGGTACACGGCTCGCCGCACGACGAAGACGAGTACCTGATCCTGGTGCCGGAGGCGCTGCGCTCGCTGGCCGAAGCCGAAATTCCGCTGACCTTCTTCGGGCACACGCATATCCAGGGCGGATTTTTCGCGGGAACCGACGACGCTGCCGCCATCCATCCGGTGTACAACTCGCACAATGCCTCCGAGAAATTCGTGTTCAAGCTGCGCAAGGGCCTGCGCTACCTGATCAACCCCGGTTCGGTGGGACAACCGCGCGACGGCGACTGGCGGGCCGCCTTCGCCCTGTTCGACAGCGAGGCCTATTCCGTTACCTATCACCGCGTGAAGTATGACGTGGCGGCGGCGCAGCAGCGGATCATCGCCGCCGACCTGCCGGAGCGACTTGCGACCCGGCTGGCACAGGGACGGTGAACCATTTGTAATTTGTAATTGGTAATTTGTAATTTACCGAGAGCGTAGTGCCGCTGGGTGCTTTCGACAGCGCGCAGAACACAGCAAATTGCAAATTGCCCATTGCAAATTACAAATTCCCCCATGCCCTTCCGCCATTACCCTCGCCGCAAAAAGCCCGCCGCCTCGCAGGAATTGTTTGGCGCGCGCGCTGAACATTTGCCCGAAGATCGCCTGATCGCCCACATTGACGGGGGCGCGCGCGGTAATCCCGGTCCCGCCGGCTACGGCGTGGTGATCGAGGACGCCGCCCGGCGCCGCGTCACCGAGCTCAGCAAGTTCCTCGGCCACCGGACCAACAACTACGCTGAGTACATGGGCCTGGTCGCGTCCGTTGAATACGCCGTGGCGCACCGCTATAAGGCGCTGGAGGTGATCAGCGACTCCGAGTTGCTGGTGAAACAGATCAATGGCCAGTACAAGGTCCGCAATTCCACACTGGCGGAATTGCACCGGCAGGCGAAGGCGCTGATTGGCAAGCTGGAGTGGTTCAAGATTCACCACGTCTTGCGCGGCAAGAACAAGGAAGCCGACGCCCTCGCCAACCGCGCCATGGACGAGGGAATGGGAAAAGCCTGACCGCAAAATTAAGAATGAAGAAGTCAGAATGAAGAATGAAAACCCTGATTCAGGGATCCGGGCATTCTTCATTCTGACTTCTTAATTCTTCATTTCTTTTCCGCGGCTATTTTCCCGAACTTCCCGGTTTGTAGGTCAGATATTTCTCCAGCGCGATGTCGAAGAACATCAAATCGCTACCGTTGCCGTCCCTCACCCGGGTGACGTAGAGATGGGCGCCGGCCAGGGGCTGGCTGATGCCCCCGATATCGAAGAACAGGAAGCCGGCCTGGGTGCCGTGCGGCTCCACCGCCTTGGCGCCGAATTGCGCGTTCTGGATTTCCTCGGCCCCGCCTTTGGGAAGCCCTGCATCGGGATGGCGGGGCAGCGGAATGGGTAGCGGATTGCGGCTGGGCTCGTCGCCGCGGTGCTTCAGTCGCGAGAACCGCCGGTACAGGTCCTCGGTACTGGCCGGCTGCAACTTGGCTCGGCTGGCGGTCACCAGCTTAACTTCCATCTGGTTCAACGCGACCGGCTGGTCGCCGTCATTGGTGATGACCAGGTAAATCGGCAGGTAATCCTTCTCTTTGTACGGCAGCGTGAACACCGGCGCGGCCTTGTCGGGCATGTCGTAGGGATCGGCGGCGATGGTGACTTTCTCGTCCGGATGCTCGTCGCGCGCCGGATACGTCCTGGCGGGAAATGCCTTGGGCGCCATGTATTGCTTGCTGGCAATCGCCAACGTTGCCAGCAGCATCACCGCCGCCGCCAGCCACAATCGATAGTTTTTCGACCGATCCATACCCAGGATTATCAATCCTGCCCTGCCGCCGCGGCAAATGGGTAAGAATAGTTTCAGTTTCAGTTTCAGTTTCAGCTTTGGTTACAGCTTTGGAACTCGCCTTTGGGTGACCGAATACTGAAATGAAACTGAGCCACCTTTGCTGAAACTGAAACTGAAACTCGAAACTGTATTTAGAATGTTCCTTCACGCATGTACCTCCTCTACAGCGCGCTGGCCGGCGTGGCCCTGCTGCTCTCCTCGCCGGTCTGGCTGTTCCGCCTGCTGCGCTACAGCAAATACCGCGCCGGACTCGCCGAGCGCCTGGGACGCGTGCCGCAGCGCCTGCGCGATTCGCAGCACCGTCCCACCATCTGGGTGCATGCCGTTTCCGTCGGTGAAGTGCTCGCCGTTAGCGGGTTGATTTCCGAACTGCGGCAGCACGCGCCGTCGTACAGGATTGCCGTTTCCACCACCACCGCGACCGGGCAGAAACTGGCGCGCGACCGCTTCGGCGCCGCCGACGTGTTTTACTTCCCCATCGACTTCGCCTTCGCGGTGCGCCCTTACCTGCGAGCGCTGCGTCCCGAACTGATCGTGGTCGCCGAGACCGAGTTCTGGCCGAACTTTTTGCGCCTGGGGAGGCAATCCGGCGCGCGCATCGCCGTGGTCAACGCCCGCATCTCCGACCGCTCGTTGCCGCGCTACCGGCGATTTCACGCCCTGATTGAGCCGGCGCTGCGCAACATCGATCTGTTTCTTGCGCAAGGCGATGAAGACCGTCGCCGCCTGATCGAGATCGGCGCGCCGGCCAAACGCGTCCAGGTCAGCGGCAACATGAAATTCGATCTCAAGCCGGCGAGCGAAGCGCCGCTGGTGGCCGAGCTTAAATCGGCGCTCGCCAACACCGGGCCCGTCTTCGTCTGCGGCAGCACCGTTGAAGGCGAAGAGCCCATTCTGCTGCGCGCCTTCACCGTTGTCCGCGAGCGCTATCCGAATGCGCTCATGATTCTGGCGCCGCGCCATCCCGAGCGCTTTGCGCAAGTCGCCGAACTCATCGCCGCATCCGGCATAAAGTTCTGGCGCAGGTCGCAGTGGAACCCCTCGGAACCGCTCGGCCCCGGGATTTTCCTCCTGGACACCATCGGCGAGCTTGCTTCCATTTACCAACTCGCCGGCATCGCCTTCGTGGGCGGTAGCCTGGTACCGAAGGGCGGCCACAACATCCTGGAAGCCGCGCAGCACGGCTCGGCCATCGTGGTCGGGCCGCACACGGAGAATTTTCGCGACATGGTCACGCTGTTCCGCCGCGCCGGCGCCGTGGTGGTCGCTACCGCTGACGAGCTTGCGCAAACCTTCCTTGGCTTGCTGGCCGACGAATCCCGCTGCCGTGGTGTGGGCGCGCGCGCCCGCGAAATTCTCCGAGACAATGCCGGCGCCACCGCACGCACCGTTTTCGCGCTGCAATCTCTGCTCGTAAAATTCCCGGTCTCAGCCGCCGATCGCGCCGCCGCGTCCAAGATTTCGCCGCGGATGGAGACCTGATGGCGACGCGCATCCTCTCCCGAGTGTTTGGTGGCGCGGTCCACTTGCGCAATTCGCTGTATGACGCCGGCGCTCTGCCCGCGAAGCACCTCAAAGGGCCGGTGGTCAGCATCGGCAACCTGGCTGTCGGCGGCTCGGGAAAAACTCCCTTCGTCATCCTGCTCGGGGAGTTGCTGAAATCCCGCGGCATCGCCTTCGACGTGCTATCGCGCGGGTATCGCCGCCAGACCAAAGGAGTCGCGCTGGTGGATCCGGGCGGGCTGCCGCGCGATTTTGGCGATGAGCCCCTGCTGATTGCGCGCCGCCTGCGGTGCCCGGTGATTCTCGGCGAGGAGCGCTACCAGGCCGGCCGCCTGGCGGAAGAGCGCTTCGGAGCGCGACTCCACCTGCTCGACGACGGCTTCCAGCACCGCCAACTGGCACGCGATTTCGATATCGTGCTGGTGACGCCCGACGACGCCCGCGATCGCCTGCTCCCCGCCGGCCGCCTGCGCGAGCCACTCAGCGCGTTGCGGCGCGCCGATGCTGTCGTCCTTGCCAGCGGCGCCGAGCCGGCCAACTTTCCGCTCGACGGCAAAGCGGTGTGGCGTGTCCGCCGCGGCATTGTCACCAGCGACTTGCCGCCGCACCCGCTTGCCTTCTGCGGCATCGCCCGCCCGCAGAGCTTTTTCGCGCAACTGCGCAAGGCGGGAGTTGATCCGGCGGCCGAGGTCGTCTTTCCCGACCACCACGCCTACACCGAAAAAGATTTGCGCGATCTCCAATTCGTCGCCGAGCAGAACCAGGCCGGCGGTTTTGCGACCACGGAGAAGGACGCGGTCAATCTTGCTGGATATCTGGCTGCTCTGCAGCCGCTGGCGGTGGTGCCCGTGAAAATGGACCTGGCCGACGCCCCGCGCGCGCTGGATTACCTTTTGGAAACTCTGAAGAGCCGCGGGAAACCGGTCTCATGAGACAATTTGCAATTTGTAACTGGTAATTTGCAATTTCGGTCCGGCCAATTACCAATTACAAATTACCAATTACAAATTCCTTGAAACACACGAAACAACTCGAGCGCCTGCGCAAGATCGTGGAGGCCTTCCCGCGCCTCACCATCACGGTGGTCGCCGATTTGGTGGCCGACGAATTCATCTACGGCGAAATCTCCCGTGTCTCGCGCGAGGCGCCGGTGCTCATCCTCAAGCACCGCGAGCGCACCGTGGTTCCCGGCGGCGGGGGCAACGCGGTTTACAACCTCGCCGCGCTGGGCGTCACCGTGCTGCCGGTGGGCGTGGTGGGCGACGACGAGCCCGGACGCCTGCTGCTCCGCGCCTTTCGCCAGCGGCGCATCTCCACCTCCGGCATCCTGCGATTGAAGGGCTACACGACGGTGACCAAGACGCGCATCCTCGCCGGCATGACGCACACTGCGCGCCAGCAAGTGGTGCGCGTGGACCGCGAGCCGGAGAGCGAACTCGATTTCATGCACCAGCAAGACCTGGTCGCATCCGCCAACCGGTTTTTGCGCGCTTCCGACGCGCTGCTCATTTCCGATTACGGCTACGGCGCCGCCACGCCGCAAATGCTCAAGGACCTGCGCTCGCGCGGCGCGCTGAAGGACATGCCGGTGACGCTCGACTCGCGCTACCGCTTGCTGGAGTTCTCCGGCGCGACCGCCGCCACGCCCAACGAGCCCGAGGTCGAACATGCGCTCGGGCTGCGCATCGGCGCCGATTCCACGCGCCTGTTCGCCGCCGGCAAGAAAATTCTGGAGCGCATGAAGCTGGACGCGCTGGTGATCACCCGCGGCCGCGACGGCATGGTGGCCTTCGCGCGGCGCAGCCAGCCCGTGGAGATTCCGATTCACGGCAGCGACCAGGTGGCCGACGTCACCGGCGCGGGCGACACCGTCATCGCCACCTTCACCGCCGCGCTGGCCGCCGGCGCCGGCGCCGAAGAGGCCGCGCACCTGGCCAATTACGCCGGCGGCATCGTGGTGATGAAGCGGGGCACCGCCACCCTGAGCCGCGAAGAACTTTTGCAGGCCGTGGAGAGTGCGGAAGAGTCGTCGCCCGAAAAAGGCAAGCCACGGATTTCCACGGATCAACGCGGATAAACGCATTGAAGAAAATCAGTGTTAATCCGTGTAAATCTGTGGCCAAGTTCTCCAGATGAGCGCACAGCAAGACAAAATTCTCACCCGCGATCAACTCCGCCGCCGCGTCGAGGAATGGCGCCGCGCCGGCGAGCGCATCATCCTCAGCAACGGCTGCTTCGACCTGCTGCACGTCGGCCACATCCGCTATCTCCGCGCCGCCAAGCAACTCGGCGGAAAACTCGTGGTCGGCCTGAATGCGGATGAGTCGGTTCGCGTCTTGAAGGGGCAGGGCCGTCCGCTGATGCCCGCCGCCGAGCGCGCCGAAATCCTGGCCGCCCTCGCCGACGTGGACGCCGTGGTGGTGTTTCCCGAGGCCGACGTTCGCGCCCTGATCCGCGAAATCCGCCCCGACATCCACGCCAAAGGCACCGACTACACCGCCGAAAACGTTCCCGAGCGCGACACCGTGGTCGAGTGCGGCGGGCGCGTCGCCATTGTCGGCGATCCCAAAGACCACTCCGCCACCGAGTTCATCGCCCGCATCGGCCGCAAGGAGCGTCCGTGAGCGCTTCGCCGGAGGCGGCTGAAATTTCGCGCTTGTTGATCGTGCGCCTTGGCTCCATGGGCGACATCATCCACACGCTGCCCGCGGTGGTCACCCTGCGGCGCGCGTATCCCGGCGCAACCATCGGCTGGGCGGTCGAGCGGCGCTGGGCCGCGCTGCTCTGCTCCGACGCCGCGCTCGCCGGACCTTGTTCCCCGGAAAAACCTCTGGTGGACATGGTGCACATCGTGGACACGCTTGCCTGGCGCTCGGCGCTGTTCTCCGGCGAAACCTGGCGCGAATTCCGCGACGCCCTCGGCCAATTGCGCGACGCGCGATACGACATTGCGATTGATTTTCAGGGCGCCTGGAAATCGGCCATCCTGGCGCAGTTATCGCGCGTGCCGCGCCGCGTTGGCTTCATGCAGCCGCGCGAAAAACCCGCCACCCTTTTCTATACGCAGCAGGTTGCCGCCCGCGGTCGCCATATCGTCGAGCAGAACATCTCGCTGGCGGAAGAATTGTGTGGCCCGGGTCAAAGTCCCGCGCCACGGGAGCCAGCTTGTTTCCCACTGCCGCGCGATCCTGCCGCCGAACGCGCCATCGAGCAGCAGCTACACGCGCACGGCCTGCACAGCTTTGCGCTGGTGAATCCGGGCGCGGGCTGGGGAGCAAAATGCTGGCCGGCGGAGCGCTATGCCGAAGTGGTGCGCGCCCTTGCGACTCACGGACTTCGCGCCATCGTGAATTTCGGCCCCGGCGAAGAGCAGCTGGCGCGCGATGTCGAACTCGCCGCCAACGGCCTCGCCATTGCCATGCCGGCCACGGTCGGTGAACTCATCGCGCTCTGCCGCTGTGCGCGCATTTGCATCGGAGGCGATACCGGACCCGTCCACCTGGCCGCGGCGGTGGGCGTTCCGGTGATCGCCTTGTTCGGCCCCACCGACCCGGCGCGCAGCCGCCCTTATGGCAATCGCGCCATTGTGCTGCGCTCCGAGCGAAGCCAGACCACGACCTCGCACCTGAAAGACCCCGAAGCAGGCCTGCTGCAGATCACCGCCGCCGAGGTGATCGCCGCCGCGCGTCATCTGCTGGCGCAAACTTCGGAGGCTCGGCGATGACCTGGTCCCACATCGCGCGGCGCATCCGCGTTCCCCTCGGGTTCGCTTTCGCCGCGCTGTACATCTGGTGCGCGCGCCCGACCTGGATTTCCCTGGCCGCTGGCGGCCTGATCGCGCTGATCGGAGTCGCCATTCGCGCCGTCGCTTCCGGCCACATCAGCAAGAATTCCGAGCTCGCTACCTCCGGCCCCTACGCCTACACCCGCAATCCGCTCTACCTCGGTTCCATGGTGATAGCCCTCGGGTTCGCCGTGGCCGCGTTGAGCTGGCTGGTGGTGGTGGCGCTGGTGCTGTTGTTCGTCGCCATCTACATTCCCGTGATTCTGGCGGAAGAAAGTTTCCTGCGTTCACGCTTCCCCGAGTTCGACCAGTACGCCCGCCAAGTGCCGCGCCTGTTGCCGCGCTTCAGGAAACATTCCACAAGCGGGGGATCGTTTTCCCGCCAGCGTTATCTCCAGCATCGCGAGTACAATGCTCTGATCGGTACGGCAGTCATGATCGCGGCGCTCGTGGCCAAGATGTTTTGGGCCGGCCGCTAGCCTGTTCTTCATGATGAAACGACTTCTCCTCGCGACCGCTTGCGCATTACTGTGCGCCGCCATCGGTGTCAAGCTGGCAGGCCAGCAGCCGGCGACCATCGGCCCGTTGGCGCAGATCCATCCCGCGCCCGACAACCACACCTTCCTTAACGGCCAGGCATTCGTTTACCAGGCCGAATGGCGCCTGTGGACCGCCGGTACCGCCCGCATCACCATTAACCAGGCCGGCGACAATGAGAGCGTCAGCGGCACGGCCGAAGCCAGCGGCGTCGTCGCCCTGCTCTATCCCGTGCACGATCGTTTCGAATCCACCTTCGACCGCCGCAGCTTCTGTTCCCAGACGCTCACCAAGCACACCGAAGAGGGCTTCCGCGCCCGCGAAACGCTGATCAACTTCAACTATGCCCGCCGCCGCAGCATCCTCGACGAAACCAACCTCAAGAGCGGCCAGGCCAAGCACGTGGAGCACGATATTCCCGGCTGCGTCACCGATATCCTTTCCGGCGTTTTTTATGTCGCCGCGCAGCCGCTCTCGCCCGATTCCACCTACACCTTTCCGCTCAACGAAGGTGGCGAGACGGTTGAGGTGCGGGTTCACGTCGAGGCCCGCGAGCAGGTGAAAACGCCTGCCGGAACCTTCTCCACCATCCGCGTCTCCCCGGAAGCCACTTCCGGGCTGCTCAAGGGCCGCGGCCGGGTCTGGATCTGGCTTTCCGACGACGCCCGCCGCATCCCCGTCCAAATGCGCGTCCGCATGTTCTGGGGCACCTTGACCTTCCGTCTGGTCAGAATCGACGCCAAGTGACTCGGCAAAATCCGTGGTAGCCTGCGGCGTGCTGCCTGATCTCCTCTTGCGCCGGTGTCCGATTTGCAGCCTCGACAACCGTTCCCAACCTGTCCATCCCTATTCCGAGCCGCCCTGGGAATTGAAGCAGTGCGCCGGATGCGGGCTGGTCTACCTGGAGAATGCACCGGCGTATCAGAAGCTGGAAACGGAGTTCGCGTGGGAAAAGAGCTGGAAGGAAGAAGACGCACGCCGCCAGCGCCGCTCGCCCATCCTGTACTACCTGAGCCACGCTCTGCAAAGCATTCCCAGGGAACTTTTCCACCGGGATAAGCTGATGTCGTGGGTGCGGCGGTACATCGCCCCCGGACAAATCCTGGACATCGGATGCGCCGGCGGCCACACCCTGCTCAAGCTACCGGACCAGTACATACCCTTCGGCGTCGAGGTTTCCAAGGAGCTGGCGTCCATTGCACGCGCTCGTTTTTCCGCCCGGGGTGGAGACGCTATCCAGGGCGACGCCATCTCAAGCTTGCCGCGCTTCCCGGCGGAGTCCTTTTCAGGCGTGCTGATGACGTCCTATCTCGAGCACGAGCTGGACCCGGGCACAGTGCTGAAGCATGTGGCACGCATCATGCGCCCCGGGGCTCGCGCCATCATCAAGGTCCCGAACTTCGCCAGTTGGAACCGCATCGTCCGCGGTCGGCGCTGGTGCGGTGTTCGCCATCCCGACCACGTAAATTACTTCACGCCCGCGCTCCTCGATCGCCTGTTGGGCGCCGGCGCGCTGCGCGTGCTGCGCTTCGGTCCATTCGACCGTTTCCCTACCAGCGACAGCATGTGGCTGGTGGCAGAGAAGCCAGTTAGCGAGTCTGCTAATACTTGACAATAGTACACTAAGATTTTATGATTTGTAATTGTCAAGTACTGATGAGGTCCCCAACCTGGTGCAGGATCGGCCGTCTTTAGCTGACGGCTGATAGCTGAAAGCTGAGAGCTAAGAACATGCCAATCCGTTGGGACAAATTAACGGTCAAGGCGCAGGCAGCGGTGCAGCGCGCGACGGAGGTCGCCTCCGAGCGCGGCAATCCCGAATTGCTGCCCATGCACCTGCTGGTGGCGCTGCTGGAGGACCGGGAGGGCATTGTTGCTCCGGTGCTGGAGAAAGTCGGCGCCGGTCCGCAGGCAATCCTTGCGCAGGCCAACCAGGTTCTGGAGGATTTGCCGCGTGTCTCCGGCGGCGCCGCCCAGCCTGGCCTTTCCGCCACCGCGCAGCGCCTGCTCGACCAGGCTTTCAAAGAGGCGGATAACTTCAAGGACGAGTACGTCTCCACCGAGCATCTGCTGCTGGCCATGACCGACCAGCGTGGCGACCGGGCTCACGATCTGCTCGCCCGTCACGGCGCCACCCACGATGCGGTGCTCAAGGCGCTCACCGGGGTGCGCGGCAACCAGCGCGTCACCGACCAGAATCCGGAAGCGAAATACCAGGCGCTGGAGCGCTATGCCAAGGACCTGAACGAGCTGGCGCGCCGCGGCAAGCTCGATCCGGTGATCGGCCGCGACGAGGAAATCCGCCGCGTGGTGCAGGTGCTCTCGCGCCGCACCAAGAACAATCCGGTGCTGATCGGCGAACCCGGCGTGGGCAAGACCGCCATCGTCGAAGGCCTGGCCCAGCGGATCGTATCCGGCGACGTTCCCGAAGCTCTGAAGACCAAGCGCGTGGTCGCCATCGACCTCGGCGCCATGCTCGCCGGCGCCAAGTACCGCGGCGAGTTTGAAGATCGCCTGAAGGCGGTTTTGAAGGAGATCGAGGAGTCGGAAGGAAAGATCATCCTGTTCATTGACGAGCTGCACACCCTGGTCGGCGCGGGCGCCGCCGAGGGCGCCATCGACGCCAGCAACATGCTGAAACCGGCCCTGGCTCGCGGCGAGTTGCGCGCCATCGGCGCCACCACGCTGAACGAATATCGCAAGTACATCGAAAAGGACGCCGCCCTGGAGCGCCGCTTCCAGCCGGTGTACGTCGGCGAGCCCAACGTCGAGGACACCATCGCCATCCTGCGCGGCTTGAAGGGGCGCTATGAGGTTCACCACGGCGTGCGCATCAAGGATTCGGCGATCGTCGCCGCCGCCACGCTTTCGCACCGCTACATCACCGACCGTTTCCTGCCGGACAAGGCGATTGACCTGATCGACGAGGCCGCCGCCTCGCTGCGCATCCAGATTGATTCCATGCCCACGGAAATCGACCAGCTCGAGCGCCGCGCCACGCAACTGGAAATCGAGCGCCAGGCGCTGGTGAAGGAGACAGACCCCAACTCGCGGGAGCGACGCTCTGCGGTCGAGAAAGAGCTGGCCAACCTGCGCGAGCAATCGAACCGCCTGAAAGCCGTCTGGCAGCAGGAGAAAGCGAAGATCAACCGCATTCGCGAGCTGAAGGAGCGCATCGAGAAGCTCAAGCTGGAAGAGCAGTCGGCCACCCGCAAAGGCGACTTCACCCGCGCCTCCGAGATCCAGTACGGCGAACTGCCGCAGTTGCAGGCCGAACTCGACAGCCTCAACCAGGAAGCGGATGGCGCCTCCGCGCGCATGTTGAAGGAAGAAGTGGACGAGGAGGACGTGGCCCGCATCGTCAGCAAATGGACCGGCATTCCGGTCAGCAAAATGCTGGAGGGCGAGGTCAAAAAGCTGGTGGACATGGAGAGCCGGCTGCGCCAGCGCGTGGTTGGGCAGGACGCAGCGCTGGAGAAGGTCGCCAACGCCATCCGCCGTTCACGCGCCGGGCTCAGCGACCCGCGCCGTCCCATCGGGTCGTTCATCTTCCTCGGCCCCACCGGCGTGGGCAAGACCGAGCTGGCCCGCGCGCTCGCCGAGTTCCTCTTCGACGACGAGCACAACATGGTGCGCATCGACATGTCGGAGTACATGGAGCGCCACGCCGTCGCACGCCTGATCGGCGCGCCTCCGGGCTATGTGGGCTACGAAGAAGGCGGGCAGCTTACCGAGGCGGTGCGCCGCCGTCCTTACTCGGTGGTGCTGTTTGACGAAATCGAAAAAGCGCATCCCGACGTCTTCAACGTGCTGCTGCAGATCATGGACGACGGCCGCCTGACCGACGGCAAGGGCCGCGTGGTGGACTTCAAGAACACCATCATCATCATGACCTCGAACCTCGGGGCCTCGTACCTGACGCCGGAGAATCTGGCCACGCCCGCGGCTTTCGAGCGTGTGCGCGGGCAGGTGATGGCGGTGGTGCAGGCCAGCTTCAAGCCCGAGTTCCTTAACCGCGTGGACGACATCATCCTGTTCAACCCGCTGGGCAAGGAGCAGTTGACGCGCATCGTCGAGCTGCAACTGGAAGCGTTGCGCCGCCTGCTGTCCGAGCGCAAGATTTCTCTCGAGCTGACGGATGCGGCCAAGGAATTGGTGTTCACCGAAGGCTACGACGTGCAGTACGGCGCTCGCCCGCTGAAGCGCGCCCTCCAGCGCCTGATCCAGGACCCGCTGGCGCTGAAGATCCTGGACGGCGAGGTGCTGCACGGCGATCACGTCATCGTGGAAGCCGACCTGCCGCGCCGCCGGATGGTTTTCAAGGTTTCGCGCCGCGTGGGCGAGGCCGTCCCGGCGCGCAAGTAAAACAAAGCCACGGATCAGCACGGATTGCACGGATCAGAACCACCAAATCTGATCCGTGTTTCATCCGCGTTAATCCGTGGCCTTGTGGTTTTCCCTTTGCGTCCTTTGCGGTTAGCTATTACTCGCAACTCACAACTCCGAACTCACAACTAGAACTCCGAACTCGCCACCGTCAGCTTGCCCTTTCGCACTGCCTCGATGAAATCGGTGTACGCCGGCTCGCCGGCGCGGTCCCGCACCGCCGCCGCAATCTGCCCCCGGTGATACACGCCGTGCATCAGCACGTGCATCAGGATGTCGCGCACCTCGTTGTTGTATCGCTCGCCCTTGGAATTCGTGTATGGAATTTCGATGTCCAGGTCGGCGTCCGCAAGTTCCGCCAGATACTGCTCCCAAGTCTGCCGCAGCTCCGCGATCTGACGTTCGCAATCCTCCAACCCAAATTCCGGCCACACCGCGGTCTCCTGCGTCGCCTGCTGCAGCCGCGCCATCCACAACAGCTCAGCGGCTACGATGTGCGCCATCACCTTGCGCGCGCGCTCCGGCGGATGTTCCATCTCCTGCAACGAGCGCAGCGTCTCGCGGTTGGCCCAGTCGTCGAAAAGAAACATTTCGCGTAGGTAGCCCAGCATGACCTTGACGCCCCCATCAGCAACCGATGCCCAACCCGTGGCGCCCGATGAACTTTTGCGGTGTTATAGCCGGCTCGCGGCCGGTGATCCCGCGGCGAGACCGCCTGTAAGCCATTACCTCTGCGGTACATAGGTAACTTTTCCTGCGCCGCGCAATCCGCGTCTGCCGGTTCGATTACACTGTTATTGGAAACGGCACGGGCTCTTCCCTCTGCAACCTGCTGCCGTGGAACGCCGCTTGCATTGCAGTCTTGTCCGCAACTGTGAGGAGGTTTGTTCATGAGGCGCCGCGCTCGAATTCCGGCACTTACAGCCGTCGTTGTCCTGCTCGCCATTCTGATTGCGTGCACCGGCGGAGGCGGAGGCAGCTCCCCGACAAAAACCACCTTCACTCCCGCCACGGTCAGCGTCTCGGTCAGCGATCCGGCCACCTGCTCGTCGGCCGCCAGCGGTCCTTACAGTAACGTCTGGGTGACGATCACCGACGTCCTGATCCACACCAGCGCGACCGCTGCCGCCAACGATCCCAACTGGGTTGACCTGACGCCCAACTTGAAGAACGCTCCCCAGCAGGTTGACCTGCTTGCCGCCGCGAACAACCAGTGCTTCCTGGCGACCCTGGGTTCCAACACCTCGGTGCAGCCCGGCACGTACCAGCAGATTCGCATCATCCTCGCCGACAACAGCGCCATTCCTGCCGCCAACCACTGCGGCATTGCGGGAGCGAATTGCGTTGTCGTAGCGGCAACCGCGACGCCGCAAACGCTCCAGCTTTCCAGCGAGTCAACAACCGGAATCAAGATCCCTCCCGGCCAGATTGCCGGCGGCAACTTCACCATCGCATCGGGTGAAACCAAGGACCTGAACATCAACTTCGATACCTGCGCTTCGATCGTGGTGCAGGGCAACGGCCAGTTCCGCCTCAAGCCCGTCCTGCACGCGGGAGAAGTTGCGCTGACCGCGGTTTCGATCAATGGCAAGCTGGTGGACAAGGCCACCAACTCCCCCATTCCCGGCGGGAAAGCAATCGTCGCCCTGGAGCAGAAGGACTCGAGCGGCGTGGACCGCGTGATCATGCAGGCGACGCCCGACAGCACCGGTGGGTTCAACTTCTGTCCCGTTCCCGCCGGCACCTACGACGTCGTTGCGGTTGCGGTGAGCGGCGCCAACGTTGCCTACGCGGCTGCCATCACCACCGGCGTGCAGCAGGGAAGCGCGCTCGGCAATATTCCGATGAACGCAGTCACCGGCGCCAACACTGCCCCAGGCTCGATCACCGGGCAGGTGACTTCGGTCAACGCAAGCAATGCCGCCACGGCTGCCGATGTCATGCTGTCAGCGTTGCAAACCGTGAGTGCCACCAACTACACGATTCCGGCAGGCACGCAATCGGCGACGCTCAGCGTCACCTCCCCCGCCAGCTACACCATGACCGTTCCGCCGGTGAATCCGACCGTCGGCGCATTCGTGGCGAGCGGAACGACGTATACGGCGGGCGCGGCCGGCAACGCGATCTACGTGGTCGAAGGCCAGGCGTTCGTGCCCATGTCGGGCGGCACGGCGGATTGCACCCTGCCGAAGCAGACCACGGCGCCGGTTACGGTGTCGGCAGGCGGCACGATCGCCGCGGCGACGCTGGCCTTTACCGGATGTCAGTAATTGTTGGCGTAGCGCTATTCTCGCTTGCAGACGAAAGGGCACGGGATTCGTCCCGGGTCCTTCTTACCTCTAACATCTCTAGGCCCTTGCCGTGACCCTAAGGCTTGTCATTCCGAGCGCAGCGAGGAATCTGCTTTTCTGAAACTGAAACTGAAACTGAAACTGAAACTATTTCTTTTCCTTCGCGCCCTTCGAGTCGCTCCTGGTTTCGGTCTTAGTCTCGCTCTTGGTTTCGGTCTTAGTCTCGCTCTTGGTTTCGCTCTTGGTCTCGCCTTTGGTTCCGCTCTTGCTCTCCGATTTGCTCTCGGCCTTTTTCTCGCCCGTGCCGTCACCGCCGGAGCCTTTGCGCTGGTAGTCGCTCACATACCAGCCGCTGCCCTTGAACTGCACCGAGGACGTCGACATCATTTGCACGATCTTTCCGCCGCACTCGGGACACTTCGGTGGCGGCGGATCGGAGAGGCGCTGCAGCTTCTCAAAGCGGAAATGGCAGGCCTGGCATTCGTATTCGTAAAGCGGCACGCTTCGATTGTAGGGGCGCGCGCAAACGAGCGTCAATTGCGGCCTGGGCCGCGGGGTTCCCCATCACGCGCCGCCGGAGCCTGCCCTGAGCGAACGCCGAAGGGCGCGTGATGGGGTGCAGGCGGTGCTAGACTTTTCTGCCATGTCCGACGGCGACGTAACCCGACCGGAAAAAGACGTTCCGCTGGCGCCCGGCGCGGCGCTGTACGTGGTGGGCACGCCCATTGGCAATCTCGAGGACATCACCTTGCGCGCGCTGCGCATCCTCCGCCAGGTGGACGTCATCGCCTGCGAAGACACGCGCCATACGCAAAAGCTGCTGAACCATTACGGCATCGGGACCCCGATGGTCAGCCATCACGAACACAACGAAATTACCCGCGCCGCCGAACTGATCCTCAAGCTGGAAGAAGGCGCGCGGATTGCCCTGGTCACCGATGCCGGCATGCCCGCGGTCTCCGATCCGGGGTTCCGCCTGATTTCGCTCGCCATCCGGCACCACATTCCGGTGATCCCGATTCCGGGCGCGTCGGCGTTTCTTTCGGCGCTGGTGGCCAGCGGGCTCGCCACCGACTCGTTCCGCTTCAGCGGTTTTTTGCCGGCCAAACGAGGCGAACGCCGCAGCCTGCTGGAAACCATCCGCAACACGCCGCGCACGCAGATTTTCTATGAAGCGCCGCACCGCATCGTGGAGGCGATGGAAGACGTGGCCGCCGTGCTCGGCGGCTCGCGCCACGTGGTAATCGCGCGCGAAGTCACCAAGCTGCACGAGGAATTCCTCCGCGGCCGCGCCGACGAGGTCCTGGACCGCCTGCGCGCGCATCCCCCCAAGGGCGAGATCACGCTGCTGATCGGCAAAATGGAAGAGGCGCAGGAGACGGTGGCACAGGTGACTCCCGCCACCGTGCGCGACCGCGTGCGCCAACTGATCTCATCCGAGCAGCTTGACGAGAAAGCGGCGCTGAAAAAGGTGGCGCGCGAGCTGGGCATCTCGAAAAGCGAAGCCTATCGCGAGCTGCAGCGGGCGAAGTGAGTGCTGCAAGCCGGCGACTAATTTTTCGCCACGATGACCCGTGGGATCCCCTGCAAATCCGGCACCGCCCGCACATCTTGCCATTCGCGCAGCACGGCGCGCACCGCAGCCTCCTGCGAGTAGCCGATTTCCATGGCGAGGAAGCCGCCGGGCTTGAGGGCGGCACGGGCCTGCGGGGCGAGGCGTCGGATGACGTCCATGCCGTCAGGGCCGGCGAAGACGGCGCAGCGCGGCTCGAACTTGCGGACCTCGAGCTGGACCTTGTCGTACTCGTTTTCGCCGACGTAGGGCGGATTGGAGGCGACGATATCGAATGGACCGGCGATCCCGTGCAACAGGTCGGTCGAGTGGAAGGTGACGCGATCGGTGAGCAGCAGGCGGGCAGCATTGGCGCGCGCGACTTCCAGCGCGTCGGCGGAAATTTCGGTGGCGTGAATTTCGGCGCGCGGCAGCTCCGACGCCAGTGCCAGGGCAACGCAGCCGGAACCGGTACCAACGTCCACGATCCGCGGGCGCTCGATGGTCTTGCAAAGTTCGAGCACCGCCTCGACCAGGTGCTCGGTCTCCGGACGCGGGATGAGCACCGCCGAGCCGACGATGAAATCCAGCCCCCAGAATTCCTGGTGGCCGGTGATGTACTGCGCGGGCACGCCGCGGGCGCGTTGTTCAAGCGCTTCGTCGTAACGATTTTGTTCGTCGGGGGAGAGTTCGTGCTCGGGGTGGGCGTAGAGATAGGCGCGATCACAGCCGAGGACAAACATCAGCAGCACTTCGGCGTTCATGCGCGGAGAACCGACGCGGTTTTCCTCCAGCAGCGTGATGGCCGAACGCAGTGTTTCCTTCAATTGCATGCGGAAGGATTTAACCACAGAGGGCACGGAGGGAACGAGTTAGGAGTCGCGAGTCGCGAGTGTGTGCCGAGCCTGACCGCCTCGATCTCCTCTGTGTCCTCTGTGGTTAAGCCAAGACCGTCGCCTGCTCTTTCAGCTTTTCGGACTGGAAATGAGTGCTGAGGCCGTCAATGAAGGGCTGGAGCTTGCCTTCCATGACTTCGCTGAGTTGGTGCAGCGACAGGCCGATGCGGTGATCGGTGACGCGGTTCTGCGGGAAGTTGTAAGTGCGGATTTTTTCGCTGCGGTCGCCCGTGCCCACCATGGCGCGACGCTCTTTCGCCAGCGCTGCCTGCTGCTTCTCGCGCTCCATGTCGTAGAGGCGTGAACGCAGCACGCGCATGCCTTTTTCGCGATTTTTGATCTGCGATTTTTCGTCCTGGCAGCTCACCACGGTGTTGGTCGGGATATGCGTGATGCGCACCGCTGAATACGTGGTGTTCACCGACTGGCCGCCGGGGCCGGAGGAGCAGAAGGTGTCAACGCGAAGGTCCTTGGCATCGATCTTGATGTCCACGTCCTCGGCTTCAGGCATCACCGCCACGGTGACGGCGGAGGTGTGAACGCGGCCCTGCTGCTCGGTTTCCGGGACCCGCTGCACGCGGTGGACGCCGCCCTCGTACTTGAGCTTGGAGTAGGCGCCGCGGCCCTCGATCATGGTAATCACTTCCTTCAGCCCGCCCACGCCCGATTCCGATGACGACAGCACTTCCACTTTCCAGCGCTGCGCTTCGGCATAGCGCGAGTACATGCGGAACAGCTCGGCGGCGAACAGCGAAGCCTCGTCGCCACCGGTTCCGGCGCGGATTTCCAGGATGACGTTCTTCTCGTCGTTGGGGTCCTTGGGGATCAGAAGGAATTTCAGGTCCTGCTCGGCCTGGGCGAAGCGCTGTTCCAGCGATTGCAGCTCTTCCTGCGCCATCTGCTTCATTTCGGGGTCGGATTCCTGGGCGAGCATTTCGCGGGTTTCGGCGATCCCGCGCTTCAAGTCTTTATATTCGCGGTACTTCCCGACCAGAGGCGCAATTTCGCTATGCGCCTTGGCCGTCTTCTGAAATTTGCCGGTATCCTGCATGATATCCGGCGACGCCAGCGTCTTGGTCAGCTCTTCGTAGCGAGCTTCGATTTGTTCGAGGCGGTCAAACATGTTGTCGTTGGTCGTTAGTCGTTGGTCGTTGGCCGATACAGCCGTGGACTACGGCGCGACTCCCTGCGGCTCCAGCGAATGGATTAATGCGTTGAGGCCCTGCGCAAGCGGCCCGCTCAATTCCAAAAGCTCGCGCCCACACTCCTCGCTTAGGTATTGTAACTGGACTGCCAGCCGAATCTGCGTCTCGAGTTCGAGCAGGGACCCGCGCGCATGGTATAGAAACCGACTGAATTCAGGATTCGACCGATGCCCCTTGCCTTCCGCGATATTGCTCGGCACCGATACTGCTGCACGGCGCATCTGGTTGACCAAGCCGTACATTTCGGACTTCGGGAACCGTTCTGTTGCCCGGTAAATGTTTCGCGCCAGCTCCATTCCCTGTTGCCAAACCCGCAAATCAGTATACGAGCCCCGCATAGGACCGCCCCCTATTCAATGGTCGCGAGCAATGCCGACCGGTATGCGAAGGTGAATTGTATGAGAGTGAAGGCGAGAAATACGCAGTTGAGCTGTTCGAATAACGCAGCAGTTCCCGGTTCGGCACTCACCTCTGCACTGGTCGGCCAACGACTAACGACCAACGACCATCGACGTCTTACGCGATCACTAACTCTCCGCCCCGCTGCGCTTCCAGTTCCATGGCGAGGTTCAGGGCGCCGATGGCGCACTCCACCTGGTCATCGGCGGGAGGCTGGGTGGTGATCCGCTGCAGCCAGAGGCCGGGGGCAGTCATGATGGCGAACAGCGAGCCGCGGTATTTGGCGGCGAAGCGGATGATCTCGTAGGAAACGCCGGCGATCACCGGCAGCAGGGCAATGCGGATGGCGAAGCGCGCGGCGAAGGTGTGCACCGGAATCGCCGTGTAGACGACGATGGAGATCAGCATCACGGTCATCAGGAAGCTGGTCCCGCAGCGCGGGTGCCAGGTGACGTACTTCTGGACCGACGCCGGGGTAAGCGGGTCCCTGGCTTCGAAGGCGAAGACGGTTTTGTGTTCCGCGCCGTGGTACTGGTAGACGCGGCGCAGGTCCGCCCACAGTGAGGTCATCCAGATGAATGCCAGGAACAGCGCCAGGCGGATGATGCCGTCCACCACGTTAAAGATGATTTGATTGCCGAACACCGGCGAGACGTGCTGCTTCAACTCGGTGGCGGCCACCAGCGGCAGGAACTTGTACATGAAGATAAAGAAGCCGACCGAAAGCAGGATGTTGAGCGCGGCTACCCAGCCGTTGATCTCAAGTTTCTTGCCGTCCTTACCGGCCGGAATTTCATCGAGCACAACATTGGCGGAAAAACGCAGCGCCCGGAAACCAAGTCCCATGGCCTGACCGAGGGTGACCACGCCGCGAATGATCGGCCATCCCATCCACTTGTGCTTTTCCGAGGGGCGTTCCAGGGTCTCGGAATGCGAGGCAATGGTGCCGTCGGCGCGGCGGACGCAGATGCCCCAGGCATGCGGCGAGCGCATCATGACGCCCTCCAGCACCGCCTGGCCGCCCACCAGGGTCTCTTCGCCGCTCTCCAGCGCCGGCAAAAGCTGCCCAGCAGCCAGAAAACGCAGGTACTTGCGCAATTTGTTCATGCCAGTCACTGGGATGATTGGAGCGGCCTTGGGGTTCTATTCAGCCTAGCCGGAAGCTGCGGCGGTGTCAATTTCCCCGAACTCGAAGGCGTAAGGCGGACTGTTCCGTTTTCGTATCAAGATCCTGTTTCTTAAAACACGGTTACGGGACGGGGGTAGGTTACGAATTGGAGATATCGGACCCACGTTATGGACAGTCAACTCATCGCACGCGTCCAAGCCGTGCTGCGGGAACTCGCGGCCATTCGCGCCGAACTCGGCACTCCCGCCACAGATCCGGCCACCGGCCTGGCCGTTCCCAAACTCTCCGCTGAACACGTGCGCGATTTCAAGCACGAGATTGACCGGATGCGCATCTTTTTGTGGGCGTACATGGATACCTGGGCGGTCGGCTCTACCGATCCCAAGAACCGCCTGGAGCAGATCCGCATGGAGTCGGTGGCCGAAATGCTTCGGCAACTGCGGCAGGACTTCCGCATTACCGGTGTTCCGCCAACCAAGGAAGGACGCCGGCTCTCTGAGCAGGTACGCGCGGTCACACCGCTCCTGCCCCTCTGAGTTGCCCGGCGCGCAAAAATATCCACGGACATTCACGGATCACACCACACCAAGCAAGATCCGCGTTCATCCGCCTAATCCGTGGCTTGTTTTCTGAAACTGAAACTGAAACTGAAACTAATTTTTCTTCTTGCCGCGGCGCTTGTGCCAGATGTCCGGGCCGAACTCGCTCAGCAGGTTCCAGCCGGCGGTGTTGGCAAGGCTCAGCCCGAACGAGACCGCGGTGCGTCCGGCGTCTTGGTCCGCCATGGGCAGATAGACGTTGCTCAACGCAGCGCCGCCGAGCGCCGAAGCTTACTTCGTTTCATCCTTGGTTTCCGTGGCAGCCGGCTTCCCCTGGTCCTTCAGGCCGTCGCGAAAGCCGCGGATCCCTTCCCCGAGGCCCTTGCCCAGTTCGGGCAGCTTCTTGGGGCCAAAAATGATCAGGCAAAGCACCAGGATGACCAGCAGGTGCATGGGTTGAAATAGTCCTTCAAACATCATCATCTCCTGAGTAGGGGCACTTGCATTATACGGCGATGTCACTGAACCCAGTGACACTTATCGCGCGGCCAGACTCGGTCTCCTGTTTAGACCCTTTTGCCCTGCTGAAGTTGCAGAATTTACGATGGATAGGCCGCCGCCGCCGTCCGGTGCCTCGGCCTCAGGCGGGTCGGGAGGAGATCAGGCGAGGTCACCGTTTCCGCTTTCCTCCTCTTTTTCGTCCTCGTCTTCCTCATCGGAGACCTTGGTCAGTACCAGGGGCTCGGTGGTGACCACCTCAAAGTCGCTGCCGCACTCCGGGCAGGAGACGATTTCGCCCTCGTCCACTTCGTCAACTTCGATATCGAGATCGCTTTCACATTCCGGACATAAAACCATTACTGCCTCCGTGAGCAAGACCGGGCCGTGCCGAGGTGCGGCCGCGACTTCCGCAACCTGATAATATTTAGAGGTTCTTGGGTGCGTCGTCAACCCTTCTTGACGATGCCCACTGTTTAAGGATCGTATGCCCCATGAAACGCCATGCGGTTTCGGGCTGATTGCCGGCGTCATCCTGGATGGGCGGGCAGCAGGTTACGAAATCGTCTGGCGGGCAACAACCTCGCATGATTGGTAAGATGCAATCCAGGCGACAGCACCTTCAGAAGAGGCCACCCTATTCCGTTCGAAGGATAATGTAGTCTTCGGAGTGCGCGCCGTGGACGCGCAAGGGCATCGCAGCCTGGTGGTCCTTCCTCGGCCGAACTGAAGGCGGGCTTAGCCGCGCTGCTCGCGCACAAGAGAAATCGAGCGCGCGTAGCGCGGCGCGAACTCGGGAAATCAGCGCGCGTAGCGCAGCACTGTGACTCGGCGAATCAGCGCTCGTAGCGCGAAACTGCACTTCGGCGAATCGAGCGCGCGCAGCGCGAAACTGCACTTCGGCGAATCGAGCGCGCGCAGCGCGCCAAAGAACGTAGCCCCCGGCGTAAGCCGGGGGAACAATTAGCAAGCGGTCGGCCAAGCCCGCTTCAGCGGGCGAAAGAGCCTGGCAGGAGCAATCGGTTGACAACACGAAATTATCGCGGTGGCGGCGGCCGAGGATTCGGCGGCGGCGCCATCAGCATGGGATTTCCGCCCTTCACGCGCGCGGTGAAGTGGCTGGTGATCGCCAATGCCGCCGTGTGCCTGCTGATGTTGATTCTGGGCGCGGTGGCGCCGTCGCTGGCGGGGTTCATCACCGCAGTGGGCGCGCTGATTCCCGCCGCCGTCGCCCATGGCTGGATCTGGCAGCTCGTCACTTATTCCTTCCTCCATGCCGGACTGTTCCACGTCCTGTTCAACATGCTGACGCTCTGGATGTTCGGGTCGCAGATAGAGCGCGACTGGGGCTACCGCAAGTTCCTGGAATTTTATTTCTACTGCGCCATCTCAGCCGCGCTGCTCACGGTGAGCATTGCGTACCTGGGAACGGTGGCGGCGTTCGGCTTCCTCGGCATCAGCCCGCTGACGGTAACGGTGGGCGCATCGGGCGCCATCTACGGCCTCATGGTCGCTTTTGCCATGCTGCACGGCGATCAGGAATTCATGTTGTTCCCGCTGCCCTTCATGATCAAAGCGAAATACCTGGTCGGCATCCTGCTGTTCATCTCGCTGGCCGGCGCGTTCCAGGGCATGGGACCGGGGCATCGGGGCGAGTCGGTGGCATACTTCGCCCACCTCGGCGGCGCGCTGTTCGGCTGGATTTATGTCCGCTTCCTGCCGCGCCGCGGCCTGATGTCGGGAGCGTCGGAGGAGTATTTCGGCTTGCGCAACGAATACTATCGCTGGAAACGCCGCCGTGCCGCCCGCAAGTTCGACGTCTACATGAGCAAGCACGATCGCGGCGACCAGCTCGACGAGATCGGCGACAATCGCCCGCCCGAGAATAAAGGCAATGGAGAGACGCGCCGCCCGCCGTGGGTGAACTGATCAGGCGCGGCACAGGCGCTGCGGAGTTGGTCCACCATCCGGCCTCAGCGCGCGCCCGCCGACCACGCGCCTTCAACCAATTCCAGTTTTTCGATCACGCCTTCCACCTTTGAAACCTCCGACAAGCTCTGCCACAGCCGGTGGACTTCGGGGTCCTCTTGCGCTTCCTGGCGCGCCTCTTCCGACCTCCAATAGCGCAGGTTAATTAGCCGTCGGTGGTCTTTGGCGTCGCGGTACAACAGGTCGCGGCTGTAATTCTTCTTGCGCAGAAGGGTGTAAAGATCGGCGAGGATCTCGAGCGCCTGCTGCTCGTTCCCCTCTGCCGGCCTGACATACGCGATGGAAACAAGTTCAGCCATTTGCTTACCTCTTGGGGTCTTCCGGATTACGTTCCGCCGCGGCCCGCGCCCGGCGGCGCTCCGGCAGTCGTTGTCCTTCGCCGACTATGTGCAGCCGCATCAGGTTGGTGGATCCGGAAGCGCCGCGCGTGCCGGAAATCACCGCCACCACGTCACCCGGCCCGGCGGCGCCTTGCTGCATGAGTTCGCGTTCCGCACGGCGCACCATCTCCTCGGCGGTGCGCACGTGCTCGCAGGCCACCGGCCGCACTCCCCACAACAGGTTCAGGCGGTTGCACACGCTCTCGCGATGCGCAAAGGCATGGATCGAGGCCTTGGGCCGGTACTTCGAAACCAGGCGTGCGGTGGTGCCCGTCTCGGTATAGACGGCGATGGCGCGCATCTCCAGTTCCTCGGCGGCATGCGCCACCGATTCGCAGATGGTTTCGGAAATGGAGAGCTTGCGGCGATGTTCGCGGCGGCGCTGCGGCAACGAGGCCTCGCGCATGTGGGCTTCGGCTTCCACGACGATGCGGCCCATCATCTCCACCGACTCGCGCGGATATTTGCCGCTCGCCGTTTCCGCCGAAAGCATGACCGCGTCGCTGCCGTCGAACACCGCATTGGCTACGTCGCTGACCTCGGCGCGCGTGGGGCGCGGGTTGTCCACCATCGATTCCAGCATCTGCGTCGCGGTAATCACCGGCTTCCGCCATTCCGCGGCGCGCCGGATGATGTGCTTCTGGATGATCGGCACCTGCTCCGGCGGCATCTCCACTCCGAGATCGCCGCGCGCCACCATTACCCCGTCGGCGACTTCCAGGATTTCCTCCAGGTGCTCGATGGCCTGCGGCTTTTCCAGCTTCGCGATCACCGGGATGTCGTCCTCGCGCACTCCGATCAGGCGCTTGGTTTCGCGCACGTCGGCGGCGGTGCGCACAAACGAGATGGCGATCATGTCCACCGCGTGCCGCAGCCCGAATTCCAGGTCCTTGCGGTCTTTTTCGGTGAGCGAGGGAACGCTCAGCGCCGTGCCCGGAAGATTGATCCCCTGGTGTTCGCCCAGCATCCCGCCGTTGACCACCACGCATTCCATGTCGTCGCCGTGGATCGCTTTCACCACCAGCTCGATCAGGCCGTCGGACAGCAGGACGCGCGAGCCCGTCTCGACTTCCTGTGCCAGTCCCCGAAAGCCGGTGGGAATCAGGGCAGGCGTCCCCAGAACGTTGCGCGGCGTGATGGTCACGCGCGAGCCCGTCTTCAACGCGATGGGGCGGCCCTCACGCAGCCGTCCGGTGCGGATCTTCGGTCCCTGCAGGTCCTGCAGGATGCAGATGCTGCGCTCCTGCTTGGCGGCGGCGCGCCGTAGCCGCTCGATCACCCGGGCGTGCTCCTCGTGCGTGCCGTGGGAAAAATTCAGGCGCGCAACGTCCATGCCCAGGCGCATCAGCTCGCCCAGCATCGCCTCCGAGCTGCTTGCCGGCCCCACCGTGCACACGATCTTGGCCCGGCGCTCCGCTGCGTGGGTGTGGCCGGGCTTTTCGGTCGGCAATGAGACCCCTTCGATGGCCATGCTCTAATTGGGTAATTTAGTAATTTGGTAATTTGCGAATCATCGATTTGGCGAGTTTGCGAGCGTCGCCCTGAACCGGCAATTCGACGCACAAAATTACCAAATTACCCGATTACCAAATTACCCAATCAAGATTTCGGTCCGGGCTGGCGCAGTACCGTCGCGTCCTGGCCCGCCACCATCATGCGCGGATAGAGCAGCGCGTTGAATTCGGCGCCCACCAGCACGATGATGGAAATGATGTACAGCCAGATCAGCAGCACAATGGCCGCCGCCAGCGAGCCGTAGAACAGGCTGTACGCGGCAAAGTGGCGGACATACCAGCCAAACGCGATGGTGGCGGGAAACCAGATGGCGGTAGCCAGCGCCGCGCCCGGCAACACGGTGTGCCAGCTCAAGGTGCGCGGCACCGCGTGGTGATAGATCAGCTGCATCACCGCCACGCTGGTCAGGATGGCAATCAGCCAGCGCAGGCCGGTCCACACGAACAGCACGTACGGTCCCAATGCGTACCCCACGTCGGCGGTCAAGCGCGCTTCAATCTGATTGCCGAACGCCACCAGCACGGTGGCAAAGGTCAGCGGAATCCCCGCCATGACGACCAGCCCGAAGGCGATCAGCCGTTCCTTCACCACACCCCATACTTTGGGAAACTGGTAGGCGTTGCGGAAGCCTTCCATCCAGGAAATCATGACCCCGGAGGCCGTCCACAACGTGATCAGGGATGCCGCCACCAGCACCCGGCCCGACTTGCCCTGGGTGGATTCGAAGAAGGCGCGAACCACGATGCTGGCGCTGGGCGGCAGGATTTGGTAGGCGGCGCCGGAGATCTCGCGCATGTATTCGGCGTTGCGCTCGAAGGTGGCGATAACTGCGCCGGCCACCATGAGCGCCGGAAACAGCGTCAGGATGGCGGAAAAGGCGCCGCCCTTGGCGACACCAAAGGCATCGTGCACGAAGGCACGCCATACCGCGACGCGGACGTTGGTCAGCAGCTTCAGCACAAACCACCCGCGAGGCGGCCTCGTGGTCGCGCGGTTGGGAGGCCGCGTTGGCGCCGGCTGGTCAGAAATCTTGATAACGGTGCCGACGGTATCCCCCTCCACAATCGGCGTACTTTATAAGGTTTGGGCCGCTTCCGGAATACCCAACTTCGCTACCCCCCGAAACAGGAACAGGGGCGACGGCCGGCATTCGCCCCTGCGGCATATTCTAAATGGTTGGTCGAGAATCAGCCTAGCGGCGGGCCGGTCGCGCCGCCTCCGGGCTCATTCCCGACTCGCACGCTCCCGACTCGCACGCTCCCGACTCGCACGCTCCCGACTCGCACGCTCCCGACTCGCACGCTCCACGAGCCCAAAGTTTCGAGCGAAGGTCTTCCCGATACGGGACGCCAGCCGCCGCCCGAAACGCAACGCCAGCCGCCGCAGGAAACGGAACGCCAGCCGCCGCCCGAAACGGAACGCTAGCCGCCGCAGGAAACGGAACGCCAGCCGCCGCAGGAAACGGAACGCCAGCCGCCGCCCGAAACGGAACGCCAGCCGCCGCAGGCGGCTAAAGATCGTAGCCCCCGGCGCAAGCCGGGGGTGAGAATATCAGTTTCGCAACAGCGCCCGCAGGGCGCGTAAGAAATGGGACATACCTTCACACGTCTGTTAACGCACGTAATCTTCTCCACCGCCGGACGCGCGCCTGTAATTGCAGATCCAATCCGGAAGGACGTTCACGCGTATTTCGGCGGCATTGTCCGCGAATTAGGTGGCACGGCCATCGCGATCGGCGGAACGGCAGACCATCTGCACGCGCTTCTACAACTGGGCGCCGATGTCAACATCGCCGATTGTTTGCGAATCGCTAAAACGAATTCCTCGCGCTGGGTGCACGAAAAATGGCCGGAACGGCGGGATTTCGCGTGGCAGCGAGGATACGCGGCTTTCACGGTAAGCGCGTCCAATACGGAGGCGGTCATCCGATACATTGCCGCGCAGGAGGAACACCACCGACGTATTTCGTTCGCAGACGAGTTCCTCGCCCTCCTGCGCAAGCATGGCGTTCCGTTTGATCCCAATCATGTGTTCGATTGATTCTTACGCCCGCTGAAGCGGGCTTGTGTCGTGTGGCACCTGTACCCCCGGCTTGCGCCGGGGGCTAGGTTCTGTCGCTCGCTTCGCGAGCTCGACAGACGCCAGCCGCCAGGCGGCGAAAGAGTCGCGCGCAACGACCGCACCCGGTGGAACACCAGCCGCCGCAAGCGGTTACGTACGGGGCACCAGTCGTGTAAAGGTCTCTCCGATACGGAACGCCAGCCGCCGCAGGCGGCTACGTACGGGGCACCAGTCGTGTAAAGGTCTCTCCGATACGCAACGCCAGCCGCCGCAGGCGGTTACGTACGAGGCACCAGTCGTGTAAAGGTCTCTCCGATACGCAACGCCAGCCGCCGCAGGCGGCCCAAGATCGTAGCCCCCGGCGCAAGCCGGGGGACAGTGAGCAAAACGAATCCAGAGCCCGCTTCAGCGGGCGACAGAAACCAGCCCGGGCCGTAAGCCCGGATAGCTATTCAAGAAAAGGGGACAAGTCCCGTAGGGACGACACTTCATAGCCCGAGACACCCTGCCCTAAGCAGTCGAAGAGTAAGTCCAGGGAATACAGGCGAACGACATTCCGATTACGCAACGCCAGCCGCCGCAGGCGGCCAAAGATCGTAGCCCCCGGCGCAAGCCGGGGGACAGTGAGCAAAACGAATCCAGAGCCCGCTTCAGCGGGCGACAGAACCCAGCCCGCCACGTGAGTCTCGGGAACAAGGCCCGTCGCTATACGATGCCTTCTCCGTCACCGGAACGCCAGCCGCCGCAGGCGGCCCAAGATCGTAACCCCCGGCGCAAGCCGGGGGACGACCCAATACGAGCACAGAGCCCGCTTCAGCGGGCGACAGAGTGGGCCATACACTCATCATGGGCCGCTTCGGCTAACTCCATACTTCCAGCTCGAATTTTCTGTAGCGGTGGATCAGCTCGAAACCGCGGCGGTTGGACGTGATCAGGCGTGCTCCGTGGGAACGCGCTGTGAGGGCAATCAGTACGTCGAAATGAAGATCGCGCAGCTGATGCGCAGACAACCCGTGAGCGGCGCGAATCTTCCCGAGCAACCGGCCCGATTCAATCCAGTTATTGTGAGTGGGCGTCAGGACCGGGTGGGTGCGCTCCAGGGCTTCGACGATTCTGCGTTCGGAACGTGTTGTCGCGCCCCGCCACAGTTCCGCCAACACGACGGACGAGGTCCGAATGAGTCCTGTGGCCGACGCCATGCGCTGCCCATGCCGGCCGGAACGTAGATTGTCAATCAAAACGGACGTGTCGAAGATGACGACATCACTCATCGAGAGCTTCGAACTTGTGCTTGCCTGCGTTCCTGCGCATCAGGTCCTTGAATTTTTTCAGGGCAACCACTTCCCGCAACGCAACGTGCACCGCCTCCGTGCGGGACTTTACTCCCAGCACCTTGGCGGCTTCATCGGCGAGCTCCGTGTCGAGACGGATGGAGGTCAGGTTTACGGCCATGGAAACGATACCCCGACAGTTCGTATATACATACTAACGCTGTTGTATATACACTTCAAGGCACCGGCAGGCAAACGGGGGTTCAGAACCGGAGTCGTCGTTCCCACCCTTCGAAAACCGCGACGGGTGGGACACTCGGCTAGGGACCCAGCCCAGCAGAACTCATCAGGCACCACTTCTAGACTTCGCTATCGAAACCCAACTCTTCACCAGTTTGGGGAGCTCTTCGATCACTTCGGACCCGAAGAGTATTTCATCGACGTACCCCATGTGGAGCATGTCAATCAGGCGGCAAAGGTATGAGCGTCCGCAGCTCCACCACGTAAAGTGATCGTCAACCATTAGATAATGTTTGATGTCGATACCTTCGTGTTCGCGAACTTCCTCCAATTCCATTCCGTCCAGCAGGGACTCGTATACTCCGTCCGCGACACGGCTTCCGAACGTCGTCGTGTAGTAATACTCTTTAATCTCCCAGACCGCGACTGGATTGATGGCGGTTGGGAAGGCGCCGTCGACTCGACGTGCGAACGTCCTCAGGGGGATCTTGTCACGCGTCACGGTAGTTAACCGTCGTGGATCATAGTCACAGCCGAAAGCACCGCAGTGCTTCTCCACCAGCATATTTACAATCCCGGTGAGGTAAGCTGGTGCCTTCTTATCCCCTTTTTGTTTATTCATGGGAATTGGACATTTAGGCTTCAACTCTCTGTAGAGCTTTTCATATTCCTTTTCGGCCTTCGCTTTGTCCATTAGCCGTGGTTCGACCGACTCGTTTAGAACTTTGGCGCGATGCTGAAAATACGCCAGGAGCGTTTCCCCCAGCCCCGTCAGATTATTGTTTCTGTCGGCAACATGCGACGAGCTTAGCTCCAGCTCTCTGTAGGCGGCGCGCATCTCCGAGAGTGTTGGTACGCTGATCTGGCCACTATCGTTCGTGTAGCCGAGCTTTTGGCTCAGACTGCGGATATTGGCCCAAAAAGCCTTTGGAAGCTGTGTAAAGGCGGGGTTCGGCTTCATTTGAGGAGCGCCTCCAGTTGGCGGACGGCATCTCCGATCGAAACCTCGAGCGCATTGCACACCTGACGGAATTCAATGACATCGAGGCGACGTTCGCCAGACTCATACTTACTAATGAACGACTGTGGCGCATCCAGGAGCCGAGCAAGATCGACCTGCCTAAGGCCAGCCTCGACTCTCATTTGGCGAAGAAGCCTTCTCAGCTGCTTCCGCTGCTGCGTGGTGCCAGATTTCGACATGAACGGAGTATCATAGGGGCGTATTGACGAATATCCCAAAATCGGATATCATTTTCTGGCGATGATGCAAATCGCACTATTTGATCCCTCTGTCGCGCCGCAAACCGTCCGGCCATTTTCCAGCCAGTTGCTGAAATGGATAGGTAACAAGCAGCGATTCGCTCATGCGATCGTGTCTTATTTCCCTGCTGGCTTCGGCACCTACTACGAGCCGTTCGTCGGTAGCGGAGCTGTTTTGGCGACACTAGCTCCGAGGCATGCGGTCGCATCTGATTCGTTCAGACCGTTGATTGAAATCTGGCAGACACTTCTACATCGGCCGGAGATGTTGAAGCGATGGTACTCAGACCGGTGGTTGTCAACAATGAATGGTGACAAGGTCGAGGGCTACGAGCGTATTAAGGCGAGCTATAACCGCCGTACAAACGGCGCGGATTTGGTGTTCCTGTGCCGTGCTTGTTACGGAGGGGTGGTCCGGTTCCGACAGTCTGATGGATACATGTCCACCCCATGCGGTGTGCACGACCCGATACGTCCAGAGGCATTCGCCCGGCGTGTAGACGAATGGCATCGCCGCACCTGCGGAGCAGAATTCCTACACATTGAGTACGCCGACGCAATGCGGAGAGCGCAACCTGGTGACCTTATTTACTGTGATCCGCCTTATTCGCACAGTCAAGCAATACTCTACGGGGCACAGAGCTTTGATTTCGTCCATCTGCTTTCGGTCATCGCCGAGTGCAAGGCCAGAGGAGTCTATATTGCACTAAGCATCGATGGCACAAAAAAATCAGGTGGTTTCATCTGTGATTTGCCGTTACCAGACGGCCTCTTTGAGCGCGAGATTTTTGTGAACTGTGGCCGTTCGATGCTCAAAAGGTTTCAAATGAACGGGCGCTCATTGGAAGAGGAAGTCGTGTCAGACAGACTCTTGCTCACGTATTGAAGTGGAAACCGGATAAGCCGCGACGGAGTCTCACGATCATTCTTTCGTCTCCTCAAGCCGTCGTTCAACGAGACAAACAAATCGCGGGGCCTCTCGGCCCCGCGACTGACGACTGAAGACTGAAGACCGACGACTAGCCTACTCCGCCGCCAGTTCTTCCGGTTCGCTCTCGCCTTCGTGGCGCATGAGCTCCAGGGCACGCTCGGCTTCCTCGTACGCCTGCGAGACCTCCTCCTGCACCTTCTGGGCGGCTTCCTCCAGCTCGGGCGACAGGCGGACATTGCGGTAGTACTCCATGCCCGTGCCTGCCGGAATCAGGCGGCCGACGATGACGTTTTCCTTCAGGCCGCGCAGGTGGTCCACCGAGCCGTTGATCGAAGCTTCGGTAAGCACGCGCGTGGTCTCCTGGAACGACGCGGCGGAGATGAACGACTCCGTCGAGAGCGACGCCTTGGTGATGCCCAACAGCAGCGGACGTCCCGTTGCCGGGCGGCCACCCTCCTGGCCCGCGTCGCCACGGATCACTCGGTCGTTTTCCTCGCGGAAGCGGAATTTGTCCACCTGCTGCTCCAGCAGGAACTGGGTGTCGCCCACGTCTTCCACCTTCACCCAGCGCATCATCTGGCGGACGATCACCTCGATGTGCTTGTCGTTGATGTTCACGCCCTGCAGACGGTAGACCTCCTGGATTTCGTTCACCAGGTAAGCCTGCAGCTCCTTCTCGCCCAGGACCGCCAGGATGTCGTGCGGGTTCAGCGGGCCGTCCATCAGCGGCTCGCCCGCCCGGACGCGTTCGCCTTCCTGCACGTTGATGTGCACGCCGCGCGGCACCGAGTATTCCTTCTCTGTGCCGTTGTCGGCGATCACGTACACCTTGCGCTGGCCCTTCGAGATTTCGCCGAACTTGACCGCGCCGTCGATTTCGCTGATCACTGCGGTCTCGCGCGGCTTGCGCGCCTCGAACAGTTCCACCACGCGCGGCAGACCGCCCGTGATGTCCTTGGTCTTGGTGGTCTCGCGCGGGATCTTCGCCAGCACGTCGCCGGGATACACCGTGTCGCCGTCCTGCACCATCAGGTGAGCGCGCGAGGGCATCAGGTAACGCTTGGTGCCCTTGCCCGTGCTGGACTTCATCACGATGGCCGGCTGCCGCTTTTCATCCGGCGAGTCGGTCACCACCAGCCGCGACAGGCCCGTAACCTCGTCCACTTCTTCGTGCAGCGTGAGCCCTTCCTGCAGGTCCTTGAACTGCACCGTCCCGCCGATTTCGGTCAGGATGGCGAAGGTGTAAGGATCCCACTCCACCATCACCTGGCCCAGCGTGACCGGGGAGTTGTCCTCGACCTTCAGGCGCGCGCCGTAGACCACCGCGTAGCGCTCCTTTTCGCGGCCCTTCTCGTCCTGCACCGTGATCGAGCCGTTGCGGTTCATCACCACCAGGTCGCCGGTCTTGGACTTCACCGTCTGCAGGTTGATGAAGCGCACCACGCCGTTGCTCTTGGCTTCCAGGCGCGATTGCTCGCTGACTCGCGACGCCGTGCCGCCGATGTGGAAGGTGCGCATGGTGAGCTGCGTGCCGGGTTCGCCGATGGACTGCGCCGCGATCACGCCCACCGCTTCGCCCAGCTCCACCAGGCGTCCCGAAGCCAGGTTGCGCCCGTAGCACATGACGCACACGCCGCGCTTGGATTCGCAGGTCAGCACGGAGCGGATCTTCACCCGCTCGATGCCCGCCGCCTGAATTGCGCCCGCCAGGTCCTCCGTGATGTCGTTATTGATGTCCACGATCACGTTGCCTTCGTAGTCCTTGATCTTCTCCAGGGAGACGCGGCCCACGATGCGGTCGCGCATGGGCTCGATGATCTCGCCCGACTCGACGATCGAGCCGACGTAAATGCCGTCCACCGTGCCGCAGTCGTACTCGCTGATGATCACGTCCTGCGCCACGTCCACCAGGCGGCGGGTCAGGTAGCCGGAATCCGCCGTCTTCAGCGCGGTGTCGGCCAGGCCCTTGCGCGCGCCGTGGGTCGAGATGAAGTACTGCAACACCGTCAGGCCCTCGCGGAAGTTCGCCGTGATCGGCGTCTCGATGATCTCGCCCGAGGGCTTGGCCATCAATCCGCGCATGCCCGATAGCTGGCGAATCTGCTGCTTTGAACCGCGGGCGCCGGAGTCGGCCATCACGTAAATCGGGTTGATGTTGCCCTGCTTGTCCTGCTTCTCCATGTCGGAGAACATCTCTTCGGCCACGCGCTCGGTAATCGCCGACCAGATTTCGATCACCTTGTTGTAGCGCTCGCCGTTGGTGATGGCCCCGTCCAGGTACTGCTGCTGGACGGCCACCACCTGCTTCTCGCCGCCGCTCACCAGGATTTTCTTGTTCGCCGGGATCACCATGTCGTCGATCCCGATGGACAGGCCGGCCTTGGTGGCGTACAGGAACCCGAGCTGCTTGATCTCGTCCAGCATGGGGACCGTGGTCTCCAGGCCGAAGCGCAGGTAGCAGTAATTCACCAACTGGCCCACGCCCTTCTTCTTCAGCAGCCCGTTCATGAACGGCATGCTTTTGGGCAGGTGATCGTTCAGGATCGCCCGTCCCACGGTGGTGTTGATGAACTGCCGCTCCAGGTGGACCGGCTCGGTGTGCAGCACGTCCTGGTCGTCGTAGGCCGAGACCAGGTCGATCACGTCGCCGGTGTAGCGCAGGCGGATCGGCGTCAGCGTTTCCACTTCGCCCATTTCCAGCGCCAGCAGCACTTCGTCAATGTTGGCGAAGGCGCGGCCCTCGCCCTTGGCGCCCGGCTTGGCCTTGGTCAGGTAATAGATTCCCAAAACCATGTCCTGCGTGGGCACGGTGATCGGCTGGCCCGACGCCGGCGACAGGATGTTCTGCGACGCCAGCATCAGCACGCTGGCTTCCACCTGCGCCTCTGGTGAAAGCGGAATGTGGACCGCCATCTGGTCGCCGTCGAAGTCGGCGTTGAATGCCGTGCAAACCAGCGGGTGGATCTTGATCGCCTTGCCTTCCACCAGCACCGGCTCGAATGCCTGGATGCCCAGGCGGTGCAGCGTGGGAGCGCGGTTCAGCAGCACCGGGTGGTCCTTGATGACCTCTTCCAGGATGTCCCACACGATCGGTTCCTGCGACTCCACCATTTCCTTCGCCTGCTTGATGGTGGTGCAGTGCCCGGTTTGCTCCAGCCGGTGATAGATGAACGGCTTGAACAGCTCCAGCGCCATCTTCTTGGGGAGGCCGCACTGGTGCAGCTTGAGTTCGGGGCCCACCACGATCACCGAGCGGCCGGAGTAGTCCACGCGCTTGCCCAGCAGGTTCTGGCGGAAGCGCCCCTGCTTGCCCTTCAGCGTGTCGGAGAGCGACTTCAGCGGGCGGTTGTTGGCGCCACGCAGCACGCGGCCCCTGCGGCCGTTGTCGAACAGCGCGTCCACCGCTTCCTGCAGCATGCGCTTCTCGTTGCGCACGATGACTTCGGGCGCGTGCAGGTCCATCAGCTTCTTCAGCCGGTTGTTGCGGTTGATCACCCTGCGATACAGGTCGTTCAGGTCGCTGGTGGCGAATCGCCCGCCGTCCAGCGGAACCAGCGGACGCAGCTCCGGCGGGATCACCGGGATCACGTCCAGGATCATCCAGTGCGGCTTGTTGCCGCTCTTGCGGAAGGCCTCGACCACTTTCAGGCGCTTGGCGTACTTCAAGCGCTTCTGCATCGAGGTCTCGTTCTTCATCTTCTCGCGCAGCTCGGTGGAGAGTTCCTCTATCTCCACCCGCTTCAGCAGTTCCTTGATCGCCTCGGCGCCCATCATGGCCTTGAAGCCGGTGGCGCGGAACTGCTGGTCCAGTTCCCGGAACTTGGTCTCTTCCTTGATCACCTCGTGGTCCTTCACCGGCGCGTCGCCCGGCTCCACCACCACGTAGGCCTCGAAGTACAGCACCGATTCCAGGTCGCGCAGCGAGATGTCGAGCAGGTGCCCGATGCGGCTGGGCAGGCCCTTGAAGAACCACACGTGCGAGCACGGCGAAGCCAGCTCGATGTGCCCCAGGCGCTCGCGCCGCACCTTGGAGAGCGTCACTTCCACGCCGCACTTGTCGCAGATCACCCCGCGGTGCTTCATGCGCTTGTACTTGCCGCACAGGCACTCCCAGTCGGTGACCGGCCCGAAGATGCGGGCGCAGAACAGCCCGTCGCGCTCCGGCTTGAAGGTGCGGTAATTGATCGTCTCCGGCTTGGTGACTTCGCCGTGCGACCAGCTCCGGATCTTTTCCGGCGAGGCCAGGCTGATGCGGATGGCATCGAAATCAGCGATCGTGTTGCCGAGGTCGAATGGGCTCGAACGGTACAAAGTAGCCTCCGATTTGCAGCGCCAACGCCGCTGCGGGCGGCCCCCGAGGTTAGTCGCCAGTCGCCAGCACCCAGTCGCCAGCGATTGGCTCATCAGTTCGCCACTATCGCGGAGTCGGGAGCAACTCCGCAGTGGTCAATCTCAAAATCTTGCGCCAGAAGCGCCGGCCACCACCTGGCGACTGGAGACTGGCGACTAATCCGCCGCCGCCGTTGTTGCCTGCGCCGGCTTCTTGTCGCCCACCTTGATCAGCTCCACGTCCAGGCAGAGCGACTGCAATTCGCGAATCAATACGTTGAACGATTCGGGCACGCCCGGCTCGATCGCCGCCTCGCCCTTCACGATGGCCTCGTAAATCTTGGTGCGGCCATAGACGTCGTCCGACTTCGCCGTCAGCAGCTCCTGCAGGATGTATGCGGCGCCGTAGGCTTCCAGCGCCCACACTTCCATTTCTCCGAAGCGCTGTCCGCCGAATTGCGCCTTGCCGCCCAGCGGCTGCTGCGTGATCAGCGAGTACGGACCGATGGAGCGGGCGTGGATCTTGTCGTCCACCAGGTGCGAAAGTTTGAGCATGTAGATGTAGCCGACCGTGACCGGCTGCTCGAACTTGTCCCCCGTCATGCCGTCGAACAGATCCGTCTTGCCCGACTCCGGCAGCGAGGCCTCGTTCAGCAGCGACTTGATCTCGTTTTCGCGCGCGCCGTCGAACACCGGCGAGGCGAAATACACGCCCCGTCCCATGCCTTCGGCCACGTTCTCCAGCGTCTCGTCGTCCAGCTCGCTCACTTCCTCGATGAACGGCGTGCCCTTGAACAGCGACTTCAACTCGCGGCGCATGATTTCGGCCCGCCCGTTGCTTTTCACCATCTCGGCGATCTTGCGGCCCAACTCGTGCGACGCCCAGCCCAGGTGCGTTTCCAGGATCTGGCCCACGTTCATGCGGCTGGGTACGCCCAGCGGGTTGAGCACGATTTCCACCGCCGTGCCGTCCCCCGTGTAGGGCATGTCCTCTTCCGGCAGGATGCGCGCAATCACGCCCTTGTTTCCGTGCCGGCCGGCCATTTTGTCGCCCACGCTCAGCTTGCGCTTCATGGCGACGTAAACCTTCACCAGCTTGATCACGCCCGGCGGCAGTTCATCGCCCTTCTGCAGCTTGTCGACCTTCTCGCGGACGATCTTGCGCAGCACGTCGATCTGCCGCGAGGTCATTTCCTCGATTTCGTCGATCTGCTCGTTGTTCCGCGGGTCCTTGTCGGGGAACTTGATGCGCTTCAGATTGCGCGTCGAGATGCGCTCGATGGTGTCGCGGTCCAGCATCGTGCCCTTGGTCAGCAGGCGCTTGTTGGTGCGCTCGTCGTGCAGGTCGGCCTGCACTTCCTTGCCTCCCAGGATCGCTTCCAGCCGCTTCAGGCGCTCGTCGGTCAGGATTCGAATTTCATCCGCCAGGTTCTTCTCCAGCTTCGCCACCTGCGCCGCCTCGATCGTCTTGGCGCGCTCGTCCTTCTCCTGCCCCTTGCGGGAGAAGATCTTCACGTCCACCACCGTGCCCTCGATGCCCGGAGGACAGGTCAGGGAGGCGTCGCGCACGTCGCCGGCTTTTTCGCCGAAGATGGCGCGCAGCAGCTTTTCTTCCGGGGTCAGCTGGGTCTCGCCCTTGGGCGTCACTTTGCCCACCAGGATGTCGCCCGCCTTCATCGTCGCGCCGATGCGGATGATGCCGCTCTCGTCCAGATCGCGCAGCGCGCTCTCGCTCACGTTGGGGATATCGCGCGTCACTTCCTCGGGACCGAGCTTGGTGTCGCGCGCCTCGATCTCGAACTCCTCGATGTGGACGGAGGTGTAGTAATCGTCCTTCACCAGCTTCTCGGAAACCAGGATCGCGTCCTCGAAGTTGTAGCCGCGCCACGGCATGAACGCCACCAGCACGTTGCGTCCCAGCGCCAGCTCGCCAAAGTCCGTGCACGGACCGTCGGCGATCACCTGCCCCTTGACCACGCGCTGTCCTTTGCGCACGATCGGCTTCTGGTTGATGCAGGTGTTCTGGTTGGAGCGCTTGAACTTGGTGAGCTGGTAGATGTCGCTGCCCACCTCGCGCGAAAGCTGCATCGGGTGATGCTCGCCCTCCACCCGCACGATGATGCGCTCCGAGTCCACCGAATCCACCAGGCCGCTGCGCCGTGCCAGCACCACCGCGCCGGAATCGCGCGCCGTCACTCCTTCCATGCCCGTGCCCACCAGCGGCGCTTCCGCCCTCAGCAACGGCACCGATTGCCGCTGCATGTTGGCGCCCATCAGCGCGCGGTTGGCGTCGTCGTGTTCCAGGAACGGCACCAGCGATGCCGCCACCGACACCAGTTGCTTGGGGCTCACGTCGATGTAGTCCACCTCGTCGCGCGACACCAGCACGAAGTTGCCCGCCTTGCGCGCGTTCACCAGTTCGTTGACGATGCGTCCCTTGTCGTCCAGCTCCAGGTTGGCCTGCGCGATGGTGTGTTTGTCCTCTTCCCATGCCGACAGGTAGAAGGAAAACGGCTCGTGATCGATCAGCTTCTTGCGCCGTTCCTTCAGGTCGGCATTGGCCTTGAGGGCTTCCGCCTTCTCGATGTGGTCGCCGACGCGGTAATCGCTGTCCCCGGCATTCACCACGGTGATGAAGTCCATCACCTTGGCGCCCTTCACCCGCCGGTACGGCGATTCGATGAAGCCGTAGTCGTTGATCCGCGCGTAGCAGCTCAGCGACGAAATCAGTCCGATGTTCGGGCCTTCCGGCGTCTCGATCGGGCAGATGCGGCCGTAGTGCGTCGGGTGAACGTCGCGGACCTCGAATCCGGCGCGCTCCCGCGACAGCCCGCCCGGCCCCAGGGCCGACAGGCGCCGCTTGTGCGTGATCTCCGACAGCGGGTTCGTCTGGTCCATGAACTGCGACAACTGCGACGACCCGAAAAACTCCCGGATGGCCGCCATCACCGGCTTGGCGTTCACCAGGTCGTGCGGCATGGCCGTCGACATTTCCTGGTACACGCTCATCTTTTCCTTGATGGCTCGTTCCATCCGCACCAGGCCGATGCGGAACTGGTTCTCCAGCAGTTCGCCGACCGCGCGCACCCGCCGGTTGCCCAGGTGATCGATGTCGTCCACCGTGCCGATGTTCTTGCGCAGCTTCAGCAGGTAGCGGATGGTGGCGTAGAAATCGTCCGGCTCCAGCGTGCGCGCGTCCAGGCTGGTGGCATCGCCCTTTTCGAACAGCTTGATGTTGAACTTCAGCCGGCCGACGCGCGAGAAGTCGTATTTCCGCGGGTCGAAGAACATCCCGTGGAACAGCGACGTCGCGGTATCCAGCGTCGGCGGATCGCCCGGCCGCAGCTTGCGGTAGATCTCGATCAGCGCTTCTTGCGGCGTCTTCACCGAATCGCGCCGCAGCGTCTGGCTGACCACCATGCCCACGTCGTCGCGCTCCGGGAAGAACACGCTGATCTCGGCCACGCCGGCATCCATGAACTTGCTCACCAGCTCGCCGGTGATTTCGCTGTTGGCCTCCAGCAGCACCTCGCCGGTCGAGGTGTCCACCACGTCGGACGCGGTCCACCCGCCCTCCAGGTCGGTGATGTCCATCTCGATTTCGGTCACGCGCGCCTTCAGGATTTCCCGCAGCAGGGCGTTGTTCACCTTGCGTCCGGCGTGCGCGATCTCCTCGCCCTTGCTGTTGGTGATGCGGTGCGAAAGCTTCATGCCCACCAGGTTCGTGGGACGCTCCATGCCCGCCTCCAGCGTCCAGCGGACCTTCTTCTCGCGCAGCGAGACCCGGTCCACGGTGTAGAACGTTTTCAAAATGTCTTCGTCGGAACGCAGGCCCAGCGCGCGCAGGAAGATGGTGCCCAGGAATTTGCGCTTGCGGTCGATGCGCACGTACAGGATGTTCTTCTGGTCGTACTCGAATTCCACCCACGAGCCGCGGTAGGGAATGATCTTGCCCAGGAAGTAGGTGCGGTTGTTGGCGTTTTCGTAGAACACGCCCGGCGAGCGGTGCAACTGGCTGACAATCACGCGCTCGGTGCCGTTGATGATGAACGTTCCGTTCTGCGTCATCAGCGGAACGTCGCCGAAGAAGACTTCCTGCTCCTTGATGTCGCGGATGGAGCGGTTGCCGGTCTCCGCGTCCTTCTCGAAGATCGTCAGGCGCATCGTCACCTTCAGCGGCGCCGAGTAGGTCATGCCCCGCTCTTCGCACTCGTTGACGTCGTACTTCAACTGCAGCCCGACCGGGTCGCCGCACTTGTTGCAGAAGTCCGGCGTGTTGGCGTTATACGTTCCGCACTTCTGGCAGAGCACCTCGCCGGGATGGAACGGGTCGGTGATCACCGTGAACCCGCAGCTCCGGCAGGTGGTGCGCAGGTGGTGCAGGCCCTTCAGGTGCCCGCACTTGCACTCCCAGTTGCCGATGGCGAAATCGACGAATTCCAGTTGCGATACCTTGCGGAAATCCTCAATCGGGAACACCGACTGGAACACCGCCTGCAGCCCGGCGTCGTCGCGCTCGCTCGGCAGTCGGTCCATCTGCAGGAAGCGGTCGTAGCTGCGCTTCTGCACTTCGATCAGGTTGGGAATCTGGATAGTCGCCGGTATCTTGGAAAAATCAAGGCGCTTACGGAAAGCATTATGCTTCTTTGTCGGCATTAGAACTCCTCAGCTCTGCGAACGGCGGCCTGGTATCCGCCCGTCAATCGTCCCGTCCCGCGCGTCCCGCGCAAACCAAAGACGGCAGCGCCCTCGGAGGGCAAGCTTCCCCGTGGGCGCCGCATGCGGCACTTCAGCTATCTAAATTTTGTATTCCGCGCCAGTAGTTGGCCTGTTCCTACGGCCCCGTGAGGACCGCCCGCCTGTTGTGTGTCACCTGTTCAGGACACGGCCGGTGTACTCGGTTGGATGTACCCCGGCCCCGTCCTGATTCAGAATTGACTCGTGTGGCACCGGTCTCCCGACCCGTGCCCCTTCAGCCCAGTTACTTCGATCCTTGGTGCGAATCCTTGGTGCACCCACATCTGCCTGCTGTTGGCAGATGTGGGTGACACCTATCTCTATTTCACTTCGACCGTTGCGCCGGCGTCGGTGAATTTCTTGCGGATGTTCTCCGCTTCTTCCTTGTTGACGCCTTCTTTGATTGCCTTGGGCGCGCCGTCCACCACGTCCTTGGCTTCCTTCAAGCCCAGGCTGGTAACTTCACGCACCGCTTTGATGACGTTAATCTTGTTCGGGCCCACTTCCTTCAGGATGACGCTGAACTCGGTTTTCTCTTCCACCGCAGCCGCCGCACCTGCACCGGCGCCGCCGCCCGCCACCATCACCGGGGCCGCAGCCGCCGCCGATACGCCCAGACGCGTTTCCAGCTTCTTCACCAACTGCGCCGCATCCAGCAGCGACAGCCCTACGATTTGCTCTTCCAACTGTTGCAGATCCGCCATGTCAGTCTCCACCTTTTGTTATCAGTTGTTTCGGATTCTCGGATCACCCGATCACCAGATGACCCGATCACCCGATTTCCTGTTATCCCTTGCCAGGTTTCCAGTGCGGCTGGGCCCGCCGTCGCGCCAGACTACGCGACTACGATTTCCGTTCCGCAACCCCTGACAACCGACAACGAAATTGGTAATCGGTAATTTGTAATTCAGTAATTTGGTCCAGAGCCGATGCGTCTCAACGCCAAATTACAAATTACAAATGCCTACGCTCCGGCGGCAACTGCTTCGGCAACCGCTTCGCCACCGGCAAACTTGAGGCGTTTACGCGGCGTCCGAGCCGCGTGCCGAAATCCCGAGCCGCAGGCGAGGGATCTCGACCGCCAGGAACTACGCGCCGCTCGCCTGCTCGGCGCCACCGGCAAACTTGTTCTCCTTCACGCCCTGGTTCACCACCACTGCCAGGTCGCGGCCCACGGCGCCCATCACCGTTACCAGCCGCTGCGCCGGAGCATTGATCAGGAAGAGCAGCTTCGAGAAGATCTCTTCCTTCGACGGCATGGTCGCCAGCGCCTCGATCTCCTTGACCTGGATCACGCGCCCTTCCACCACGCCCACCTTGAACTTCATCTCCGGATTGTCCTTGACGTATTTCTGCAGCACCTTCGCCAGCGTGACCGGATCGCCGGTTGTGTAGGCGATCGAAGTGACGCCGGTCAGGTCCTTCAGCACCTGCTCCAGCGCCGTTCCCTGCGCCGCCCGCTCCGCCAGCGTGTTTTTCACCACCTGGAACTTGGCGCCCGCGTTGCGCACCGTCTTGCGCAGATCTTCGGTCTGCGCCGCCTTCAACCCGGAAAACGTCGCCAGGATGGCCGTCGTCGCCTGCTTCATGTCCTGGCTCAGCTCTTCCACTTGCTCGATCTTTTTCGCTCTCGTAACCGCCATTGTCCCGATCCTTTTCGTTCCCGCCGTCCGGGAGCTTCCACTCAACCGGCAGCTCGAAACTGAAAACCTGAAACTGAAACTCGCAACTACAGCTTCGCCGCCGCTTCCACCGCCGCGGTGTCAATCGCGATCCCCGGCCCCATGGTCGAGCTCAGGTACACGCCCTTCAAATACTTGCCCTTCGCAGCCGCGGGCTTGGCCTTGATCACGCTGGTAATGACCGTGGTCGCGTTGTCAATCAGCTTGTCCGCCGAGAAAGAAATCTTGCCCACCGGCACGTGCACCAGCGCCGTCTTGTCGGTGCGGAATTCCACCTTGCCGGCCTTCACTTCCTGCACCGCTCGCGCCACGTCCGTGGTCACCGTCCCCGTCTTCGGGTTCGGCATCAGGCCGCGCGGTCCCAGCACTTTGCCCAGTTTTCCCACCGACCTCATCATGTCCGGCGTGGCCACCACGGCGTCATAGTCGGTCCAGTTTTCCTTCTGGATCTTCTCCACCATGTCTTCCCCGCCCACATAATCCGCGCCCGCGGCTTCCGCCTCGCGCAACTTTTCGCCGCTGGCGATCACCAGCACTATCTTGTTCTTGCCCAACCCGTGCGGCAGCACCACCGTGCCGCGCACCATCTGGTCGGCGTGCTTGGGATCCACGCCCAGCCGCATCGTCAGGTCCACCGTCTCGTCGAACTTGGCGTACTTCACCTTCTGCAGCAGCGGCACCGCTTCGTCCAGCCGGTACGCGCGGCTTTCGACGGCGGCGCGCGCCTTGGTAACGTTTTTTCCTGCTTTGATTGCCATTTCCTTTTCCTCGTCTCCCACCGCTACGGCTTACTTGCCGTGCCGTGGTTTAGTCGACTTGTTGCCTTGTACGGCTGTGCCTTTCAGATCATCCGATCACCAGATGACCCGATCACCCGATTACTGGGTTACGTCGATTCCCATCGACCGCGCCGTGCCCTTCACGCTGTTGATCGCCGCTTGCAGCGACGCCGCGTTCAGATCGGGCATCTTCTGCCGCGCGATCTCTTCCACCTGCTTCTCGGTCACTTTGCCGACTTTGTCCTTGTTCGGCGTGCTCGAGCCCTTGGCGATGCCGGCCGCGCGCTTCAGCAGAATCGACGCCGGCGGCGTCTTGGTGATGAAGGTGAAGCTGCGGTCGGTATAGACCGACACCACCACCGGGATAATGAGTCCTTCCAGTTCCTTGGCGCTGGTGCGCGCGTTGAACTGCTTGCAGAACTCCATGATGTTGATCTGCGCCTGGCCCAGCGCGGGGCCTACCGGCGGCGCCGGCGTCGCCTTGCCGGCCGCGATCTGCAACTTCACTGATCCTGTTACTTTTTTCGCCATTTCGCCTCTACCTCTGCTTTACGCCGGGTCTAGGTTTTTCGGCCCGGACCTTTGCTGAAACTGAAACTCGAAACTGTCTTACGCCACCTTCTCTACCTGCCCGAATTCCAACTCCACCGGCGTCGAGCGCCCGAAGATGGTGACCATCACCTTCAGCGTCTCGCGGTCTTCGTTCACTTCGTCCACGATTCCGGTGAATGTCGCGAACGGCCCTTCGCTGATGCGCACCGATTCGTTCTTCTCGAACTTCACCTTGAGCTTCGGCTTGTCCTTGCTTTCGGCGACGCGGAAGATGATGGTGTTCACTTCGTCTTCCGACATCGGCGTCGGCTGGTTGCCCGCGCCCAGGAACCCGGTCACCCGCGGCGTCGATTTCACCACGTGCCACAGGTTCTGGCCGTCAGGCGTGGACAAATCCATTTCCAGCTCCACCAGCACGTAGCCGGGCAAAAATGCCCGCTCGGTGGTGTGCCTCTTGCCGCCGCGGATCTCCGTCACCGGCTCGGTGGGGATCACCACCTGCCCGATCTTTTGCTCCAACCCATAAGCGGCTTTGCGCGATTCCAGCGACTCCCTCACCTTGCGCTCGAATCCCGAATAGGTGTGGATGATGTACCACCGCATGTTCGGGTTCGTCGGAGGCGGCATCGTGCCCGGCTCCGCCGCGGCAGCGCTGCCCTCAGCCGGCGCTTCCGGCGCCTGCGCAGGAGCCGGCGGTTCGCTTGTTTCGTTTTTTACTTCTTCTTCCATTCGCATTTGTGGCACGGGTCTCTGGCCCGTGAACTCCTTAACTACCGGTGGGTAAAGTGGCGCATGACCGTGTCAATGATTCGCGCGATCGTGTTGTCCACTAACCAGAAATACGCGCCGAACAGGAACACCGTGATGATCACCACCACCGTCGTCGCCTGCACTTCCTTGCGGCTCGGCGTCGTGACCTTCTTCATTTCCGTGCGCACGTCGCTGTAAAAAGCCTTGATGCGCTGCGGCCACGACTTCATTCGTTCCGTGAAGCTGCCTTCGCTCATCGCTGTCACTGCTGCCGACTTTCCCATTTGTTACTGCCCTTTTCTTTTCTCTGCGGGCCCCGGCTCGTGCCGATCGCTCTCTCGTTTCCTGCCCGGCTCTGAAAACTGGCAGGGGCGGAGGGATTCGAACCCCCAAGTCCGGTTTTGGAGACCGGCAGTTTAACCGTTGAGCTTACGCCCCTGTCTCACTGGTAATTTGTAATCGGGTAATTGGTAATTTGATCGAGACTGCCGATGCTTCCGGCCCCGCAAATTACAAATTGCAAATTACAAATTACAAATCCGTTGCGATCCCTACTTCACCTCTTTGTGAGGGGTGTGCTTGCGGCACTTCCGGCAAAACTTGCTCATCTCCAAACGGTCCGGCGTCGTCTTCCGGTTCTTCGTCGTGGAGTAGTTCTTGTCTTTGCACGTCGTGCACTGCAACTGAATGATTTCCCGTGGCATACAAACTCCTGATTTACCGATTGCGTGATTTGCTGATTTGCTGATTGCCAATCGGCAAATCAGTAAATCGGTAAATCGCCAAATCCGTTAAACAATCTCCGTCAGCGTTCCCGCCCCGACCGTGCGGCCGCCTTCGCGAATCGCGAACCTCAAGCCTTTTTCCATCGCGACCGGGGTAATCAGCTCGATTTCCAGGCTCACGTTGTCCCCCGGCATCACCATTTCCGTGCCCGCCGGCAGGTGCGCCACTCCGGTCAC
>JBEKZP010000016.1:0-90672 GCA_049509755.1 Terriglobales bacterium
TACCGCTCAAAGCCGGTCATCATCGCCAGTGTCCTCTGTTTGTTGTGAGGCTTCATCTGGCTGCACTTTAGCTTGAGTACTTGTGGAAAGTGGAGAACTTAATCAGAGTCTCCTTAGCGGTGAAACGGGTGGAGGCTAATTGCTAATTGCTAATAGCTAATTGCTTCCTACAGGCCGCTGACGCGGATGCGGCGTTCGTTTTCGCCAAGACGCTTGAAGCGAACGTCGACGTGCCGCTCCCGTTCGAAGCGGGGAAATTTGTCGCCCCACTCGATCAGCAGGATATTCGAATTGCCATACAGGTCATCAATCCCCAGCGTCTCCAGTTCCCGCTCGGTGTCAATGCGGTAGAGATCAATGTGAAAGACGTTGATGGCCGGGCCGCGGTATTCGTGGATGAGGGTGAACGTCGGGCTGGTGACATCCTCTTGCGACGCCGCCTGGAATCCTTCGGCAAATCCCTTCACCAGCGTGGTCTTCCCTGCTCCGAGGTCGCCGCGCAGAACGACAACCTGCGGCGGCTTCAACTCGCGCGCGAGCTGCCGCCCCAACTGGATTGTCTCTTCGGCGGAGTGGGTGGTGAATTCCCCGGTGGCCATGGTTGTTAGTGTAACGAATAACACAGAGGCACAGAGACACGGAGGAATGAGAATTAAGAAGTCAGAATGAGGAATGTCCTCTCCGTGCCTCTGTGTCTCCGTGTCTCCGTGTCTCCGTGGTGAATTTCAGATCGACCGCCATTCACTGACTCATGGCGCGCTGGACATAGCTCAATCCAGCCACGTCGTGAATACGAACGAACGGTTCTTTGTCGAACTCGACGCGGTCGGGCCCTTCGATCCATGCATGGTGAAGCACATCTGTCGCGGTCATGAACTGCTCGCTGAGCATGGCGGCCTTGTCACCCGCGTAGCCGTGCAGCCAGACCGCGGCGCAGACGGCGCGCACGAGATCGTTGGGAAATTGCGCGATCATGCCGGCGATGAGGCCAGTGAGCACGTCGCCGGTGCCGCCGGTCGCCATGCCGGGATTGCCCGTCATGTTGACCCACACCTGACCGCCGGGTTCTGCGACCAGCGTGCGATGTCCCTTGAGGACGACAATACAGTGGTGATCGCGGGCGAAACTGCGCGCGACGCCGATGCGGTCCTGCTGCACCTGTTTGGTCGAAATGCCCGCCAGGCGCGCCATTTCGCCGGGATGAGGGGTCACAACCAGTGGACGTGTGCTGCCGTTCAACTTCTCGGTCGAACCCGCGAATGCGTTCAAGCCGTCGGCATCCATCACCAGCGGCTGGGGGTACTTGTCGACAATAGCGCGGATGAACTGCACGGTGTCGGCCTGGCGCGAAATGCCCGGTCCAAGCGCGATCACGGTTTTGCCAGCGACGATCGCGTCCAGCCGGCCATATTCGATGGCGGACAGCGAGATGGCGCCGGCCTCGGTTTCCGCCAGCGGCTCGGTCATGAGTTCGGCGGCAAATCCGGCGACCATGGGCAGCACGGATCGCGGTGTCGCCACCGTGGACAGTCCGGCGCCGGCGCGCAGTGCCGCCATTCCTGCCATGGCCGCTGCGCCGGATTTTCCCAGCGAACCGCCGATGGTGAGCACGTGCCCGAAGCTGCCCTTGTGTGCGTCAGGCGCGCGCGGCGCGAAGCAGAATTGGATGTCCGGCCACGCAATCACTTCGAGGTTGAGCTGCGACTGAATCGCCTCCGGAGGTGAGCCGATCTGCCCCACCACAATTTCGCCGCGCGTCAGATCCGCGAAGACATGCGCTGGACGTGGCGCGGTGAAGGTGACGATGGCGTCGGCGCGGCAGCGCAGGTGCGGCTCCGGAGCAAACGCATCAGCGCTGGCGCCGGAAGGGATGTCCACCGCAAACACCGGAACAGGGAGCGAATTGATCAGCTCGATGGCGGCTGCGAAGAGGCCCGTGACCGGCGGTTTGAAACCGGTACCGAGGATGGCATCGAGGATGAGGTCACATTCGTTCAGTGCGAGGTCAGGGACTACCCCAATCGTGCTTGACGGCGACCGCGCTCCAGCCATTAATTCTGCTTCATTTCGGATGACGAGCGGCGCGACCGGCAATTTCGCCAGCATCGCCGCGGCATCGCCCTTGACTTCCGCCGGATCGCCCAGCAGCAGGACCTCGACCTTCTTCCCCGCTTCATGCAGTTTGCGGGCGGCGACGAAACCATCGCCGCCGTTGTTCCCTTTTCCGCAGACCACGCAGATTCGCTGCGCGCGCGGGTAGCGCAGCAGCACGTAGTCGGAAACGTGCGTGCCCGCGTTTTCCATCAGCGTGAGCGACGCCACGCCGTGGCGCTCGCTGGTCACGCGGTCGATCTGGCGCATTTCCTCAGTAGTGGTGACTTTCATAGGACGGGCTTAGCGTTCATCTGCGGCTACTTACTAACTCCCGCGGCTTCCTCCAGCTTTCGCATGCCCGCGGCCTCGCCCATGGCAATCAGCGTATCGCCGGCCGCGATCTGGTCGTCGGGCTCAGGGTTGAAGCGCATGGCGCCCTCGCGCTTGATGGCGAGCACGATGATGCCGGTGTCGTGGCGCATCTTCGAGGTGCGAAACGTCTGTCCGACATAGCGCGATGCGGCGGCCACCTCGATTTCGGCAATCTCCAGGTCAACGCCAATCCGCACCGTGGCGGAATCGATGAAATCGAGCACGTGCGGCCGCAGGAATGACTGGGCGATCCTGTGCCCGGCGAAGTGATACGGCGAGATCACGGAATCGGCGCCCGCGGTCCTGAGGTGCTTCTCGGCGTCTTCCTCGCTGGCGCGGGCAATGATCTTGAGCTTCGGGTTCATCCCGCGCGCGGTGAGCACGATGTAGATGTTGGTGGCGTCGGTGGTGGTGGCGGCCACCAGGCCGCGGGCGCGCTCAATTTGCGCCTGGCGCAGCGTCGGCTCCTGGGTGGCGTCGCCCCGGATCACCAGCCATTCCGGCGGCAGGAGATCCATCTTGACACCGGCATTTTCGATGATGACGAACGGTACCGGCTTCTGCGCCAGCTCGCGGGCCGTGCTGCGCCCCACGCGTCCAGCGCCGCAGATGATGAAGTGACCGCTTAGGCGGTCGATCTCGCGTTCCATGCGCCGCCTTCCAAAGAAGTGAGTGAGCTCGAATTCTAGCAAAGCCTGCGCCACCACCCCGATCGCCAGGAAAACCAGGCCGACGCCCACGATGATGACGAACACGTTGAAGATGCGGCCCGACTGGGACAGCGTGTGCACTTCGGTGTAGCCGATGGTGGTGACCGTGATCAGCACCATGTAGAAGCTATCGAACCAGGACCAGCCCTCGATCAGGTGGAAGCCGGTGGTGCCCAGGGCAAAGAGCACGAGCAGCGCGATCGCAACAAGCTTGAGATTGCGAATAGCTTTCAAAAAGCAGGCTCCGGGCTGCAGGCGTTCGCGTCAGGAATTCGGCTGCTGAGTGTAAAACAAAAATGCGCAGCGGGGATGTGATTCCGCAAAAACAACAGCCCCTCGCTTGCACGAGGGGCTGGTTGCCAGCAACGAGCGAAGAAAGTTAGTCGGCCATCGCCGTTCCCTTGGATTCGCTCCGAGCCATCTGCACCTTGCTGTGGTGGCGACTATAGGTGAAGTAAATGACCATCCCAATGATCAGCCAGATAATCAACCGCGCCCAGTTGATCCAGCCCAGCTTGTACATCATGTAGCCGTTGAATCCGATGCCGAGGATGGGAACGATGGGCACCCACGGCGTGCGGAACGGCCGGTGCTGTCCCGGGTTGCTCCGGCGCAGCACGAGCACGGCAATGCAGACGATGACGAACGCCAGCAAGGTGCCGATATTCACCATCTTCCCGATATCGTCAATCGGCACGGTGCTGCCGACGATGGCAGCCAGGAAACCTACCAGGATGGTGTTCTTCCACGGCGTGCGGAACTTGGGATGGATATCGGCGAAGAATTTCTTGGGCAGCAGGCCGTCATTCGCCATGGCGTAGAGCACGCGCGTCTGCCCGAGCAGCATCACCAGCATGACGCTGGTCAGCCCGGCCAGCGCGCCCAGGGTGATGACGTGCGAGGCGGTGGTCAGGCCGCGATCGAGGAAGGCGCGTGCGATGGGCGCCTCGATGTTGATTTCGCGCCACGGGACCATGCCGGTGAGCACCGCCGCCACCGCGATGTAGAACACGGTGCAGATCAGCAGCGAGGCAATAATGCCGATGGGCAAGTCGCGCTGCGGATTCTTCGCCTCCTGCGCCGTGGTGGAGACCGCGTCGAACCCGATGTAGGCGAAGAATATGTACGCAGCCCCGGCCCCAATTCCGGAGAAGCCGTAGGGAGCGAACTCGGACCAGCCGTGTCCCCAGTTGGCGGAGTTCACGTACCGGGAGCCCAGGGCGATGACGAACAGCACCACCGCCACCTTGATCACGACGATGGTGGCGTTGAAGCGCGCGCTCTCGCGGATACCGATGACCAGGATGGCGGTGATCACCAGCGCGATGACGAACGCCGGCAGGTTGAAACCGAATTCCATGCCGAAGATGTGCGGTGCATTCAGCAGGTCGTGCGCGCGCTGCACCAATTCCGGCGGGTGCGCCGAGATGATCGCGGTCACCTTGTTAATGAAGGGCTGCGTGCCCGGAACCAGCGAAGGGTCGGCGGCGCGCGCCATCTGGCGGGCAATGATGTTGTCGGCGGTGCGCAGCGCGGTCCAGTGATCGTAGGCGAGCCACAGCGGCATCCTGATGTGCAGCACGTCGAGCAGTTCAATGAAGTGATTTGACCAGCCGGAGGACACGGTACTGGCGCCCATGGCGTATTCCAGCGTGAGGTCCCACCCGATGATCCAGGCAAAAATCTCGCCCAGCGTGGCGTATGCGTAGGTGTAGGCGCTGCCGGCCAGCGGAATCATCGCCGCGAATTCGGCGTAGCACAGGCCGGCAAAGGCGCAGCCCAGTCCGGAGACGACAAACGACAGCATCAAGCCGGGTCCGGCATAGTGCGCGCCCAAGCCGGAGAGCACGAAAATGCCCGCCCCGATGATGGCGCCAACACCGAGCGCAGTGAGTTGGAATACGCCGAGCGTTCTTCTCAGACTGTGTTCGCCCGTTTCCTTCGACTCTTCCAGCAGAGCCTTGAGCGGTTTTCTTGCGAGCAAATCTGCCATTCGTTTGATCTCCGAGTAAAACTCACCCCACCACGGGCGCCGAACGGCGCCGCCAGAGGTAAAAGACCGGAATCCCCACCAGAACAATGATCAAGCCCGGCCAGGTGTACTGGGGCTTGTAACGCAGCAGCACTATATCAATAAAGAGGGCCATCAAGATGTAAATGGCCGGCAACACGGGGTAGCCGATGGCGCGATACGGCCGGGGCGCGTTCGGTTGCTTCACCCGCAGGACAAAGAGGCCGAGAATGGTCAGGATGTAAAACACCAGCACGGCAAAGATGATGTAATCCAGCAACTGCCCGTAGGTCCCGGAGAGGCACAGGATAGAGCACCAGACCATCTGCACCATCAGCGATACCGCGGGCGTCTTGTACTTGGGATGCAGGCGGGCGACGCTGCGGAAAAACAAGCCGTCCTTGGCCATGGCGTAATACACGCGCGCGCCGGCCAGGATGAGCCCGTTGTTGCAGCCGAACGTGGAAACCAGGATCGCCGCCGCCATCAGGAGGGCGCCAAACTGGGCGTACACGGCCTGCATCATGGCGGTCCCGACGCGGTCTTCGGCGGCGTACTGGATGCCGCGCGCGATCACCGAGGCGCCATGCGGATCGCCATGCAACGGCAGCACCGACAGGTAGGCAAAGTTGGCGGCAATGTAGAGCAGGATCACGATGCCGGTGCCCATCGCCAGGGACAAGGGCAGGTTGCGGCTGGGATTTTTGACCTCGGCGGCGGTGAAGGTGACGTTGTTCCACGCGTCGGCCGAAAACAGCGAGCCGACCTGCGCGACCGCCACGATGGTGAGCATGCTGACCATCGCGATGGGGCCGCCGACGCCGACTTCCACCGGGAAACGCGCGCTCCAGCTAACGCGTCGCCAGAATTCCGCGGCGAAGTTGGCGGTTTCGGCCAGGTGGTTGCGCCCCAGGACCAGGCCGACGAATACCAGCCCGATCAGCGCTGCCGCTTTGGCGAAGGTGAACACGTTCTGCACCATGGCGCCGGTTCGCACGCCGAATACGTTCACGATGGAGAGCAGCACGATGATGACGATGCCGGCCAGATTGGCGGTGTTCAGGCCCACGTCCATGTTGCCCAAAACCATGGGTCCAAGATGGATGGGGGGCACCTTCCAGAAATGGAGGATCCAGTGGGTGGAAGAGACCGAGGGAAAAAACACGCCGAGAAATTTTCCAAAGGCCACGCCCACCGCGGCAATCGTGCCGCACTGGATAACCAGGAAAAACGTCCACCCGTAAAGGAAGCCCCACAGGGGTCCAAGGGAGTCGCGCAGAAACACATACTGGCCGCCGGCCTTGGGCATCATCGCCGCCAGTTCGCCGTAGCAGAGAGCGCCCACAATGGTCATGAATCCGGTTACGGCCCAGGCAGCGATGAGCAGCGCGGGCGAATCGACGAGGCGGGCGATGTCGGCGGAAACGATAAAAATTCCCGAGCCGATCATCGAGCCCATGACCAGGGTGGTGGCGCTGGTCAGGCCGAGTCCCTTGACGAGTTCCTGGTCCTGGGCGGGAGCGGAGGGGCGGCTCGCGGAATGAGTGCTCACGAAGCTCCTTGGGCGCAAACTGCTTGGGCTGCGGAATAATACATCGGTACTTCGGGTATCAACGATCGAGTTTCGGTTGCAGGTTGGGGGCGTACTTCTCTAGGCACCTGCGAGACAGCGCTGGAATTCCTCGACCGCGCGCCGGGGATCCAGCAGCAGATCGGAGATGACAGCGACCGCGTCAGCGCCGGCTTCGATCACCGAGCGTGCATTGGAGCGGGTGATGCCCCCGATGGCGACCAGCGGCCTGCGGGTGAGGGCTCGGGCGGCGCGCACGCCATCGAGACCGACTACGGGATCGGGATTCGCCTTGCTGCTGGTGGCGAACACCGGACCGATGGCGAGATAGTCGGCGCCGGTCTGATCGGCGCGCCGGAGCTGTTCGGGATTATGCGTGGAAACGCCCATCCAGAGCGGCTTTTCCACCCCATCACCCGCAAAACCAGCGCGTGATGGGGACCCCGCTTGTGCAAACCCCAAGATTCTTCGCACGGCGTCCGGGGGGAGATCGTCCTGGCCCACGTGGACGCCGTCGAAGCCGGCGGCGAGGCAGAGGTCGGCGCGGTCGTTCATGATCAGCCGCACGTGGTCGCCGGCGATACGGCGAAGCTGGCGCGCCTGGGAAAGCATCTGGCGCGGACTTCCTTGCTTGTTGCGATATTGCAGCAGGGTAACGCCGGCAACCAGCAGCTCTTCCGCGAACTGAAATAATGCACGCTCGTCCGGGAAACAGGACGCGTCAACGATCGGGTACAGGCGGGGAAGGTCGATGGCTCCCTCGACTACGCTCGGGACAGGTTCTGGTCGATGGTCGATGGCCATTTCGCAGGTCCGTGCTGCTAGACAGCGGCCTTGGCCGGGTTCAATAACCGCTCCATGAACTTGGTATCGGTGCGGCCGGCGCGGAAGTCAGGATGGGCGAGGATGCGGCGCTGCAAGGGAATCGAGGTGTGGATGCCCTCGATGATGAACATTTCCAGCGCGCGCGACATCCGCGAAATCGCCTCATCGCGGTCCTTGCCGCGCACCACCAGCTTGGCAATCAGCGAATCATAGTAGGGCGGCACGATCGACTCGGCGTAAGCGGCGGTGTCGACCCGCACGCCGGTCCCGCCCGGCGGATTAAAGGTGGTGATCTTTCCCGCCGACGGCGTGAACTTCTCCGGATGCTCGGCATTGATGCGGCACTCAATGGCGTGGCCGCGGGAAACCACCGGCCCTTGCAAGACTTTCTCCAGCGACTCCCCCATCGCCAGCCGGATCTGGCTTTTGACCAGGTCAACATCGGTGACCATTTCGGTGACCGCATGTTCCACCTGGATGCGGGTGTTCATTTCGATGAAATACAGGCTGCCGTCCTCGTCCATGAGGAACTCGACCGTGCCGGCATTGACGTACCCGATGGCGGCCAGAGTCTCGGACACTTTCTTCCCCATGCGGGCGCGAAGTTCGGGGGTGACCGCGACGGAAGGCGATTCCTCGAGCAGCTTCTGGTGGCGGCGCTGGATGGAGCACTCGCGCTCGCCGAGCGAAACCACGCTGCCATACTGATCGGCGAGGACCTGGAACTCGATGTGGCGCGGCTGTTCGATGAACTTTTCCATGTAGAGGTCGCCATTGCCGAAGGCAGCCGCCGCTTCCGATTGCGCCGCCTGAAACAGGTTGGGAAGCTCTTGCTCGCCGCGGATGACCCTCATGCCGCGACCGCCGCCGCCGCCCGACGCTTTCACGATCACGGGGAAACCCACCTGGCGCGCCCACTCGGCCGCTTCCCCCGGCGACTGCACCACGCCTTCGGAGCCGGGCAGGATGGGCACGCCCGCCTGCTTCATGGCCTGCCGCGCCTTTTCCTTTTCCCCCATCAGGCGGGTGACATCCGGCGGCGGCCCGATGAACTTGATGCCGCAGGTCTCGCAGACTTCGGCGAAGTTGGCGTTTTCGCTGAGCAGGCCATAGCCGGGGTGGATGGCGTCCACGTTGGCAATCTCGGCAGCGCTGATGACCGAGGGAATGTTGAGGTAGCTTTCGCTCAGGCGCGGCGGACCGATGCAGATGGCTTCATCGGCGAAACGCACGTGCAGCGAGTTGCGATCCGCGTCGCTGTAAATGGCGACGGTGCGGATGCCGAGTTCCTTGCAGGCGCAGATGACGCGGAGCGCAATCTCACCGCGGTTGGCGATTAGAACTTTATTAAACACAGTTTCACTTGGTCTATGGGTCGGTCGGTCTATCGGTCAGTCGGCGGAAGGACGGGATGACAGACCGATGGACCGATGGACCGACAAACGGTCATTTCGTCCGGATCGTGAACAGCGGCTGCCCGTATTCCACCGGCTGCGCGTTGGTAACGAATGTCTTGACCAGTTCGCCGGCGTAGTCGGATTCGATCTCATTCATCAGCTTCATGGCTTCGATAATGCACAGCACCTGGCCGAGGGTAACTTTGTCGCCGACCTTGACGAAGGGCGGCGCCCCGGGCGATGCCGCCTCGTAAAACGTGCCCACGATGGGCGAGCGGATGATGTGCAGCCCGGATTCCTCCTCGCTTTCGGCTGTCGCCGCCGGAGGAGCAGCGGTGGGCGAGGACGGCGAGGAGTACGCTGCCGGGACGGCAGGCGGCGCGAACGCGGGGGCGGGATGCGCCGGCGGAACCGCGATATAGCGCGGCTCGCCCGAATCGGCGCCGCCGCGTTTGATGCGCACCTTGACGTCGCCGCGCTCGAGTTCAAACTCGGCGATGTCCTTCTCGATGAGGAATTCGATGAGTTCCTTGAGTTCTTTTTGATTCATGGGATGTTGAGTTATCAGGTTCCCGACTTCACAGCTCGATCAAATCTTTCGGTGCGGGCGTGAGCACTTCGCAACCACTGCCGGTGACCAGAAGCATGTCCTCGATGCGAACGCCGCCTCGTCCGGGAAGGTAAACGCCGGGCTCGACGGTGACCACCATGCCGGGGCGGAGCCGTTCCGCCTGGCCGCGGCCAAGCCGCGGCGGTTCATGGATCTCCAAGCCCACGCCGTGGCCGGTGGAATGCGTGAAATGCCGCGCCAACCCGGCGCGACGCAGCGCGTTTCGGGCGGCGCGGTCCACCTGGCCGCAGGCGACACCTGCGCGCACCGCGTCCACCGCCGCCTGCTGCGCCTCACGCACTGCGTTGTACATGCTGCGGTCGCCGGCGGAAATTTTGCCGACGTGCACAGTGCGAGTCATGTCCGAACAATAACCGTGGAGTATAACACCGAAGTCGAGGATGACGAATCCGCGAGGCGGAATGAGAGCGGCGGAGGCGACGCCGTGCGGCATGGCGGAGCGCGGCCCGGCGGCCACGATGGTCTCGAACGACATGGCTTCTGCCCCGGCGCGCCGCGCGGCATACTCCAATTCCGCCGCAACCGCGGATTCCGCGACGCCGGGTCGAATCGCCCGCAGCGCGGTGTCAAGCAGCCTGGCGCCGAGGTTGACCGCCTCCCGGATCAGCGCGATCTCGCCGGCGTCCTTGACGATCCGCAACTCTTCCACGGCCGGCCCGACGTCTCGCAGCCGAGTTTGGCCGCCGAGGGTTCGGCAGAGCGCAGCGCGGGCCGCGACGGTCATGTGCGCGGCTTCAATGCCCATGCGCCGCAGCTTGCTCTTCTGCGCGAACTGAGCGGCCGCCAACAGCGGCGATCCCCTGGAAATCACGACGCGCACGCCGGAAACTTCCTCGCGCGCCTGCGCGGTGTAGCGCCCGTCGGTGAAAAATACCGGCCGCCCCGGGCCCAGCGACAGCACTCCCGCGCTGCCGGTAAACCCGCACAGGTAGCGGACGTTGGGAAGATGCGTAACCAGCAGCGCATCGAGGTGCAGCTTCTCGACTTGGGTTTGGATTGCGGACTGCCGGCGCGCGTAGTCCATCGCGAGAAGATTAACAGAGTGGTCAGTGGGCAGTGGGCTTGCTGGCCACTGACCACTGACCACTTGCAAAAGGGAAAGCCCCCGAACCTGCCGGGGGCTTCTGGTTAGGTGATTGGTTGCCGACTATGTCTGCACGATCTTGGGAGTGATGAAGAAGATCAGCTCCTGCGTCGTGGTGGACACGCTGCGGTGCTTGAACAGGTTGCCCAGGATCGGAATATCGCCCAGCAGCGGAACCTGGAACACCGAGACCGAGTTCTGAGTCTGGATGACTCCGCCAATGACGACCGTGCCGCCGTCGGTTACGAGCACCTGCGTGGTGGCTTGTTGCGTCAGCAGGGTCGGGTTGCCGCCGACCTGCTGGCTGAAGTCAGGTACGGTGTTCTCCACGTCCACGTTCAGGAAGATGGTGTTCTCCACCGTAATCTGCGGCGTCACCTGCAAGCGCAGTTCGGCGTCGATGTAGGTCGTGGTGGGCGGGCCACCCAATTGCGCGGCGGTCACCACCGGGAGCTTGACGCCCTGCTTGACCGTCGCCCCGATGTTGTTCTGGGTCACGATGCGCGGCCGCGACAGGATCTTCAGCAGGCCGCGGCTTTCGGCCATGGTAAGGATCGCGTCCACGCGGTAGTTGCTGGTCGCATTGGAAAAGCTGATACCCGAAGTCGCTCCGACTGCTCCCAGGTTCGAGAACAGCGGAATGGCGCCGGCGGTGGTGATGTAGGTCGGCGTCACGCTGGCGGGCAGGGTGACCAGCAGCGGGCTGGTACCGACGGCACCCGCACCGCCGACAGCGGTCGGGGTGTTGCCCCAGCCAAACCCAAGCTGCACGCCGATGTCACGCGCGAAGTTGCGCGTGGCGGAGACGACCCGGGCTTCGATTTCGACTTCCTGGGTCTTGCGGTCCAGTTGTCCGAGCAGGCGTTGTATATCAGGAAGCGTGCTCGGAATGTCGGTGATGATCAGGGCATTGGTGCGCGGGTCGGCCATCACGTCGCCGCGCTGCGACAGGAATTTCTTCACGATCGGCATCACGTCGGCAGCGTGGGCATAGCTGAGGAAGTGCGTGACCTGGACCTTGTCCACGGCCAGAGCCAGCGCTTCCGCCTGCTTGCGGCGCCCCTCGGCCTCGCTGGTGAAGGTATCGCGGGTTGCAATGCGCAGCACGTTGCCTTCGAGCCGGCGGTCGAGTCCGTTGTTCTGCAGAACGATGTCGAGCGCCTGGTCCCACGGTACGTCATCCAGCACCAGCGTCAGGCTGCCCTTGACGTTGGGATCAAGCACGATATTGAGGCCGCTGATCTCGTGGACCAGGCGGAAGAAATCCTTCAGGTCAACATCCTTCAAATTTACCGAGATGGGCTCGCCGGTATAGCGCTGCCCGGCTGGGGCGGGGGCTTGCGCGGCGCGCTGCATCTGCTGTTGCTGTTGCGCCGCCAGATTGGTGGCGGGCGCACCCAGCGAAGCGCTGGGAACGGGCAACAGGCTGGGATCGGAGTGCGCCGGCGCGCTCTTCGCCATCACCTGCGCGGCGGTCGCGGCGCTTGCTTTCGGGTCCGGCTGAGGCTGGGCCGGCCGGGCTTCGAAGTTCGACTCCACCGCCACGATGTCGGCAGCGACCTGTGGCTTCAGCGTCTCGGGTTTCTTCATCGCGGCCGGTACCACGGCAGCAGCGGCCAACGGCTTCGGCATCTCCACCGCGGGCTGTGCGCCCGGCGCTGCGGCCGCTTGCTCCGCATGCAGCCTGAGCACCAGTTTGTTTCCGGCGGGGACGATTTCGCAATCCCGCGCGCCTACCAAGTCCACGACCACGCGGGTGACCGGCGGGTCCTGCTGGAAGCGTCCCATGCGCACCGACTTGATATCGGCGCCGTTGACCATGATCGGACGCGGATGGCCTTCGGGAATCGCGTTCGGCAAGTCCACCACGATGCGGTCGGGGCCGGTGAGCTTCATCAGCTTCGGGGTGATCGGACCGCTGGCGGAAATTTCCACCTGCATGCCGCCTTTTCCGCGCGCCACGGCAATGTTGCGCACCAGCACCGGATGCGAGGCAGGGTGCGAGGCAGGCGCGGCCTTGGCCGGCTCCGGCGTCTTCAACGCGGCGGGAACAAGCCTGGGCTGCGATGTCGCAGTGCCGGCGCCGGCCGCCACTTGCACCTGGAGCCCGCCCGCGATCTCCGAGACGTTCACCACCGAACCCGGATGCAAGGTAATCTCGACGCGAGTGACCTCGGCGCCGCGATTGCCGGTGTACCCGAGCACGCGGTAGGAAACGACGCCCGGCAGGTTCACCGCTTTGCCCGTCTCCTTCAGAGCCCCGGCAGCCACACCCGAGAGGTCGACCAGCAGCATGTTGTCCACTGGACGATACTCGGTGTGGGTGAACGCACCGCTCGCGTGGAGGACAATGGTGGACGCCTGCGCCTGGCCCGTCACATTGACGCTGGTCAGTTGCGGACCGGCGGCGACCGCCATCATGCTCAGTATGAGCAACAGGAATAGAACACCCAACAGTTGCTTCAGCCTCATCACGATTCTCCCCACGCGCAGGACATGCCTGATGCGTGTGCGGCGCTCACGCCGCTTCAAGGTTAGCCCCCGCCATTCGCCAGCGCCGCAACTGGCTGCGGCGTGAACCATGGCGGTTACTGCTCCCAGGGTTCGGCCGAACTGCGATACTGCGACTGCGCGATTCCGAAACCGTTTCTTCGCCCGCGCTACACCACGGGCGCAACCACCTTCATCACAACGTCACGCGTGCTCTGCTTGCCCAAGCGGTCCATCACGTTCTCGCGGAAGACCACCGTGTCGCCGGTGATCTTGACCACGTAGCCGTTGAATACGGGATCGTTTTCCCGCAGGAAGTAGGCGATCCTGCGCCCCGAACCTTCGACAACGGCGATCATGCCGGCCTGCGACTTGACGATCCCGCGCAGCACGATGCTGTTGATCGCCAGGCACTTCTTGCCGGTGGTGCAATTGGGCCCCGTGGCTCCCTGCTCCCGGATCGGGTTGGTGAACGGATCGCGTTTGCCGGGCGCCGCCTTGGCGGTGGTGGTGGATTGCATCGCCGCCTTCTTCACCTGGGTTGCAGCCGGTTTGGCCTTTGCCTTGGCGTGGGCCCTCGCCGGTTTGCGCGCCATGGACGACCCAGCCGCGGGCTTCATCGGAGCAGCCGCGGGCCTGGCCGGAGCAGCCGCCGGCTTCGCCTTCGTCATGGCAGGCTTGGCGGCAGCCGGCTTGGAATCGGGCGCGACCTTCTGGCTCGGCGGCGCCGTTTGCGCCATGGCCATGCCGCTCGCCATTACCCACAACAGAGCAATCGTCCTAGCCTTCATGGCTTCCTCTACTTCTTCTTGGCCGGGGCCGCTGCGACCACCCCGGGCGTGATTTCACGGCTGAAGAAAGTGGTCGCAGTGCAGGTCACGGCCACCGTCTCGCTCGGCGCGTACTGGTACTGCTTCTTTACTCCGGCGTCGCTGGCCTTGCGCAGGGAAGCCATCTTCAGGCCGGAGACGTTGATGATGCGGTCCAGGTGGGCTACGTATTCGAAGAAATGGAGCATCGAAAAGTACGAACCATCCAGTTCGATATCGAAGGGAACCTCGGTGAAAAATTCACGCTGCGCGGCTGGCTTCGCCAAGTAGCGGCGCACCTCGATCCCGGCCCGGCGCGCCTCCGACTGCAACATCTCCATGAATTGAGGCGCTTCCTTTTCGTCCGGAACGATGCGCTTCATCTGCTCAAGCTGGTCCTTGACAGAAGCCAGCTTCCGCTCCATGTCCGCCTTCCTGTCGGCATACGGACGCAGGGCCGCGTTCTCATCCTGCTTGGCCTTGAGCTGGGCGCGGAGAGCGCGGTTGCTGTTGTCCATGTCTTTGTAGACGAACCAATACGCCGCACCGCTGAGCACCACGGCCAGGCCCACCACCATGGCCAACTGAACGCTCGACGATAACTCCGAAAATTTCGCCATATGCGCCGCCCTAACTCTTCTGTTGAGGTTGCTTTTCGCAGACCAGGGTGAAGGTGAACGCGGTCATATCCTTGACCACGTCATCCTGAAACGACTCCTTGATCTCGACGTTCTTGAAGTAGCCGGTCGCCTTCAGGTTCTTCATCAACTGCGCCACCGCGTCCACGCTCAGGGCCACGCCGTCGAGGTCGATATTGGTTCCGTCGTCTTTCATGCTGTTGAGCCACACGGCGTCGGTCTTGTTAACGGTGTCGCTGATCGTGGTCAGCAGGGTGGCGGGACCGGACTGGTTGGCCTGGAGCTGATGAATGACGTCGACCCGGCGCTCGTAGATGTCCTTCTGCCTCTCCAGTTCGATGTACTTGGCCTTGATGTCGGCGAGACGCTGGTTTTCGCGCCTCGCCTCTTCCATCTTCACCTTGAGGCTGACGGAGTCGCGCTGCAGCATCGAGTAGTAGTAATAATTTCCACCGGCGGCAATCGCCACGATGACCAGCAGCACCACCAGCATGTTGGGGCCGCCGCCTTCCACGCCGGGGGTGGTGATAGTAGCGCGCTTGCCCTTCTTCGGATGAGAGACGCCCAGCAGATTTATGCGGATCATAGGTCGTCAAAACTCCTCAGGGCCAATCCCACGGCAACCGCGAGTTGTCCCGCATTCTGACCGATCAATTCGGCGGCGGGGGTGCCCTCCGCGTAGTTGATGCGGGCGAACGGATTGAGGACCTCCACCGGGAGCGAAAATTCCTGGCGGAGCGCCTCCATCAGCCCCGTCACCTTGGAAGAACCGCCGGCCAGGTAAATGCGCTCGATATGCTCGCCGGCGGCGGTGGCGCGGAAGAAATCGAATGTTTTCTGGATTTCCAGCACAATGATCTCGGTCACCTGCTGAAGGATGGGAAGCTTGGCGTCTTCGCTGACCGTGCCCACCTTCTGGCCCAGCTTGAGCGACTCGGCATCGTCGAAGCTGAGGTCGAGCTCTTTTTGCAGCGAATCGGTGTACTGGTGCCCGCCGACGCTGACGTCGCGGGTGAACAGCGGCTTGCTGCCCTTGACGATGTTGATGTTCATGACGCTGGCGCCGATGTTGAGCAGCGCCACCGTGGTGCCGGGCGCGGGCTCGTAGTTGTACTCGTAACAGTTCTGCAGCGCGAAGGCGTCAATGTCCACCACCGCCGGGGTCTTGCCCGCCATGTTCAGGACGTTGGTGTAGTTCAGGATCTTGTCCTTCTTCACCGCCACCAGGATGATGTCCATCTGCGGGCCGCTGAGGTCTTCCGACAGCACCTGGTAGTCGATGTTGACCACGTCAATATCGAAGGGAATGTGCTGGGCAGCCTCGGACTTGATGTCGCTTTCCAGTTCGCCTTCCGAGCGCGTCGGAATCGAGATCGGCTTGACGATCACGGAGTGACCGCTGACGCTGGTCGCCACCGCGCGCACCTTGATGCCGTTGTCGTTGAACAGCTTGGTGATGGCGCTGGAAACGGAGGGCGAATCCATGATCATGGAATCCACCACCACGTCGGAGGCCAGCGGCTCGACTCCGAGATGAGCAACCTCGATCCCGGCACGGGACCGCTTAAGCTCGACCGCCTTGATGCAACTGGAGCCGATGTCGAGCCCGATGATGGTTTTACTGCCGCCCAATCCAAACATTGCGTCCGCCCCTATTGCCCTGCCGCGATGCGCGCAGCCTTGGGCTTCTTCTTTTCCCGGGTCTCCCGCATCGTGCTCTTCTCTTCCATCCACTGGTCCAGTTTCGACTTCTTGAACCGCCAGCGGTTGCCCAGTTTGAATGCCGGAATCTTCTCTTCGTAGACGTACTTGTAGAGCGTGTCGGGACTCACGCCCAGATACTGGGAGGCCTGGCGGATATTCATGACTTCACGCGCATCGGCCATAAAGCGCTCAACCCTTTCCACGAATGTGACAGCACCCGGTTGCGCCAGCCCGCCGGGCAAATACGCCATGCCAAGACCCCGCTGCCGGTCCGTGTCGGCGGCGACGGCGATGCGAACGGGTCGAGGAAAATCCTCGGCTATCTCGGGGGAAAAACTTGAGCGCTGCACGTTATATCAGTGTTACGCGGGTGAGTGTCAAGATGTACTTTGGTTTTCTCCGGTAGTTTGGGGTGTTTGCCGGAAAATCCGGGACAGTTCCCGGAAAGGAAAGGCCTAGATATTGTAGCCATGTTCAGTACTAGGCCCAACATATGGTGGTGTTGCTGCAAAGGGTTCGAAAAAAGAGCCTGACCGATTACCACGGTAGTAGCCCTAACGGTAGCGCTCAGGTGAATGACAGAGTGGTAACTACGGCTATCGGCGGGCGGCCGGTTTTACCCGAGAGCCGACAGCCGATTCCCCTCAAGAAGCGCGCTCAACGCCCGGGCTCGTTGTCGCTTATTCCGAGGTGGTCGGATCGATCATGGTCTTGACTTCGGATATGCGATTGGCGGGAAAACCGCCCTGGCGAGCGTGCTCGCGGACGGCATTCTCGTCGGGCGCAATGTAGACGCAGTAGATCTTGTCGGGCGTGACGAAGCTCTCCACCCATTGGACCTGCGGCCCCAGGTTGCGCAGCACGCCGCAGGACTTCTGGGAGATGGCATGCAGTTCGTCCCGGGTCAGCTTGCCGGCGCCGGGAATCTCTCGCTCGATGACGTATTTGGGCATGGATGTTCACCCCTCCTGCTTCTGCGGGATATTAGAGCGAAGCAGAGGCGCTGGTCAAATCACGCAATAAGTGAGAAGCGCGTTCCACTCAATAGTTATCAGTCGGGCAGTCATTTGTCGCCAATGATATCCCGTGACTATGGCGTGTATACGGAACTAGAATTCGCGTCATGGACGGGCAAGCGGCGACTCAATGTCATCGAGAGAGGTTGCGCAAGGTTTTTGAGTTTCTCAAAGCCTACGTTGAAATGCGGTATCCGCCAGTTCGAGACATTGAACAGCAGTTGAAAGTGCTTTGGTTGAACGACTTGCCTCAGCACCCTTCCGTGGAGCTCTTACGCGGCGGCACCGATTCAGAGGATGAATCAGAAAATGCGGATATTGTTCTACGAATCACGCGTCCTAATCTGACTGCCTGTCCATCACCGCCCGCCGCCATTGTGGATTGGCTAAAGCCGGGATGGGAGAATGTCGATAGCAGTGTAGAGTTTTCCGCCTCGCGCAATGTTCCTGACCGAAGTGAGCGTGCGCGACTTGAGCGGTTTGAGGATGTAGCGGAACGCGTCTCAATTTTCAGACGCTGGCGGCAAGAACGCGAAGAATGGCAGGTTAACGAACGCCCAGCACGGCGATCTATGGCGGCGTTTCAAGCCGTCTACGAATGGTTCGGAATTCATGAGCGAGAGCCTGAGGAGATTGAAATTCTGGCTGGCGACGGTCTTCTGAATTGCGCTGATGATGGAGGCAAATTCAATCATCCGGTGCTTCTTCAAAGGCTTGAGTTAGAGTTTTATCCGGAGAAGCGAAACCCTCAATTTATCTTCCGCAAACGCGAACAACCGCCCGAACTCTACCTGGAGTTTCTCCGCGCATTGCCGGGAGCGAATTACCGGCAAATTGCCAGTTGCGCGGATGAGCTAAAGAGAACTGAGATATCTCCATTCGGCGGCGAAGACACAGAGGGATTTCTTCAAAGAATGATTCAGGGCGTGTTTCCGCCTAGTGGTCAGTTGATTGCACCTGAAAACGATCTGGGACCACATCCTCAGCGAATTGAGGGAGAGGAATCTGGCGTAGGCGGAGCGGGGCGTTGTGTGCCGGTTATTGTCACCCAGAATGGCGACCGCTATGAGTTGAGCAATCCTAATGCGTCCAGGATTACTGGGCCGATCACCGCTGCTAATTTGGATTCTTCTCTGAGGCGTTTGCGCGAACATGGGTGGGAGCCGACGTTTCCAAAAGCATTGGGACCAACGATGCAGCGCAAGCCAGTCATTTTCATGCGCCGGCGTCAATCGGGAATAGGTCGTGTGTTTGATCTGGTTTTGGAGGACATCGCCAGCCGGGTTGATTTTCCAGCCGCGTTGCTCCAAATTGTCGGTTTGGCCGGTGCCGTACCGAGCGATCCACGAGACGATCCCTCTTCGTTGTCCCTTGGCAACGAAGATGAAGACATCCTTCTCAGCAAAGCTGCCAACAAGGAACAATTGGAGATTGCGCGGCAGCTAGCTCGGCGTGACTGTGTTCTGGTTCAAGGTCCTCCGGGCACAGGCAAGACCCATACGATCGCGAATCTTCTTGGCCATTTGCTTGCGCAGGGCAAGAGCGTTCTGGTAACAGCGCATACGCCAAAAGCCCTTCGTGTGCTTCGCCAAAAGGTAGTTGAACCGCTTCAGCCTCTGTGCCTCAGCGTCCTGCAAAACGACAAACAGAGCCAGGATGAACTACGACAGTCGGTAAGACTGATTCATGTGGGGCTGTCGCAGGACGATCGATTGTTGGAACGTGAGGCAGAAAAGTTGAGGCGATCACGAGGCCGAATCATTGCGCAGCTTCGCGAGGATCGATCACGTCTGCTGGATGCAATACAAGATGAAACTAGGGCAATTGTCTTTGGCGGGAACGAAGTTCGCCCGATTGATGCTGCAAAGCGAGTGAAGCAGGGCGTCGGCTCTTCTGATTGGATTCCGAGCCCGGTACAACTGGGAGCAGTCGCGCCACTCCCTCAGGCGGAAGTGGTCGCTCTTTATCAAACGAACGCCCGTGTCACGCCCGAAGACGAACGAGAACTGAATGCTGTCCGCCCCGATGTCGCCACGCTTCCTACTCCGAAGCAGTTCAGTGAACTGCTTGATGAAATAGCGCTCCTGAAATCCCAAGATGTTCGCTACCGCGCAGATCTTTGGAACGAGTCAAGCGATCCACAGCAATCTGCCCAATTCGACCGCATGCTGGCGCGGGCAATTATGGCGATTGAGTTCTTACGCGATCGAGCTCCGTGGCAGTTGGACGCAATCCAAGCTGGGCGCGACGGAGATGAGGCTAAGCAAGTTTGGGTTTCATTGACCCAACTGATTGAGTCCACTTGGCAGGAAGTACAGGACTGCCACGTGCTGCTGATGGCACACGGGCCCCGACTTCACGACCAACGTTCGCCGCACGAGTTACTACCCATCGTTGATGAGATCATTCAGCACATTGAAGCTGGCAAATCGTTTGGCCTGTTAACTAAGCTGACCAAGCCGGGATGGCAGCAGCTTATTAGCGTTACGTACATTGGCAACCGCAGACCGATCCTCAACGAGCCAACCGACTTTCGTGCCGTTCGGGCGCTGCTCCGAACGCAGCTCATACGGCAAAAGCTCGTCGAACGGTGGGAACGCCAAATCGCCGCGCAGGGCGGCCCAACTGCGGCAGAGTTAGGCGAGAAGCCAGAGCTGGTATGTCGACAGTTTGTTCCCCAGATTCAGGCTTGCGTTGACTGGCACAGTGCGACGTGGCTTGCGCTGGAGGCTGAGTTTCAACAATTGGGTTTTGGCTGGTCGGCTTACCTTCAGTTGACACCCCCGCAAACAGGCAATAACGCTGAATTGCGCCGCCTCCGCGACGCCGTGCTGGGTGATTTGGAGCGCATTCTCAAGGCCCGCGCCGGCTGGTTACGGTTACAGCATCTTGAGCAGGTGTGGAGCGAGTGTCGCGCTCTCGTGCCGCAAACGGACCAGACCGACGCTGTCGTTGCTCGTCAGTTGCGACAAGCACTTCACGAGGCTGCACCGACTACGTATCAGGAGAGTTACGAAGAGTTAGTTCGATTGAAGAATCTGGAGCCGGATCTAATGATGCGGCGCAAGCTGCTCGGACGCTTGGAACACGCCGCTCCAACTTGGGCCTCCGCAATTCAGAATCGACACCCGCGTCACTCAACGCCGGAACCACCGGGCGAACCGCTGGCCGCTTGGGAGTGGAGACAAATGCACGACGAATTGGAACGCCGGGCTAATGTATCCATCGAAGAAGTTCAGCAGCGAATCGAACATCTCATTCGTGAATTGCTGGACGTGACAGCGCAGCTTGTCGAGAAGTTGACGTGGGTCAGTCTGATTCGCAAAACGACGCCAGACCAAAAGCAGGCTCTCGGATCGTATGCCTTAATGCGCAACAAGCTGACCAAGACAGGGAGGGGAGTACAGGACGCCGAAATGCGCGCAGGGGCGCGGCGAGAGATGTCGGTGGCCAAAGGCGCAGTGCCTGTCTGGATCATGCCCCTCAACGAAGTTGCAGAAAGCTTTGACCCGCGCCGCACCCGATTTGATGTAGTCATCATTGACGAAGCAAGCCAATGCGACCCAACGGCAATGTTTGCTCTCTACCTTGGACGGCAGACCGTCATCGTTGGCGATGACGAGCAGGTCACCCCTGTTGCGGTTGGGGTTGAGATGGAGCAGGTTCAGAAGCTGAGGCAGGTTCATCTCCAAGATATCCCCGCCAAGGAGCTGTACGACGGCCAGACCTCCATTTATGAGTTCGCCCAGATTGCGTTTGGCGGCGTTATTCGCCTGGTCGAGCACTTCCGCTGTGCCCCGAACATCATTGCATTCAGCAACACCCTTTCTTACAACGGCGAGATCAAACCGCTCCGGGAGGCCTCATCCATCAGCCTGACTCGACATGTACTGCCTTACCGAGTTGAGGATGGTCGCGGCAAAAACGATGAGGTGAATAGCGCTGAAGCCGAAGCGATTGCATCACTGATTTGTGCCGCTATCGAACAACCTGAATACGCTTCGAATGCTGATGATAAGCCGATGTCATTTGGTGTCGTGTCATTGGTCGGCGGTCAACAGGCGATGGTAGTGGATGCCCTTCTTCGTCAGCGGCTCGAACCTGCTGAATACAAGAACCGCCGAATTCTTTGCGGGCAGGCAGCACAATTTCAGGGAGACGAAAGGGACGTGATGTTTCTTTCGGTAGTGGATTCACCCCCGCCCGAACCGCCTCTACCGATGCGGCAGGAAGGACCCAAAAAGATTTTCAAGAAGCGATTCAACGTGGCTGCCAGCCGTGCGCGTGACCAAATGTGGGTAGTCCACAGTCTCAATTACGAAACCGATCTTAAACCTGGGGATTACCGACGCCGCCTGATTGAACACGCCGTCGACCCCGAAGCCTGGGAACGAGAGTTCGAGCGACGGGCGGCTCAAATAGATCCGCGCTCCAAAGAGTTTGAAGGTGGAGTATTGCGCCTCTTGATGGAGAAGCACTTCCGTGTCGTGCCCCAGTACAAAGTTGGTAGTTACCGGATAGATCTGGTCATTGTAGGCAGCAGAAAGCGATTGGCCGTTGAATGTGATGGGGAGCGTTGCCACGGACCGGAGAAGCTTCAAGAAGACATGGAACGCCAAGCCATTCTTGAGCGGTTAGGTTGGCAGTTCGTGCGTGTTCGCGGAAGCATCTTCTTCCGAGACAAAGAGCGGGCAATGCGTCCTGTTTTCCAACGTCTCGATGAGCTCGGAATCGCTGCAGAACTGGGATCCGAACTTGAAGGTGCAAGTTCGACGTCCGATGCTGTCACCCAACGGGTCATTCGCCGCGCAGAAGAATTGCGCACAGAATGGCGTGCGGATACCATCACCAGCCGGTGAAGGTGACATCTTTCTAAGATCACGGCGCTGCACATCGGTCGGGGCATCCGGTTCTTGACGCTCTGAGAGGTCGTGAAACAGCTACACCGATCTGCTGGAACTCATTCTGGGAAATGAGATGCCGGATTTCCGGATGAATTGTCGGCAATCCGGAAACTGGCCTAGCAACAACGAAAGCGCGCCCGGTTTCGAGCGCGCCTCCGCTTTTGCTGATCGCTGAGAGCTGACAGCTACATATCGAACTGCTCCTGGTGCAGGCTTGCATCCGGCTTGATGATGATGCTCTTGCCGGTCAGCTCCTCCAGGTCGTTCAGCCAGCGCGCATTGTTCGCCTTCAACTCCTTGGCCACCTCGGGATTCACGCGCAGCAGGACTTCCGAGCCCTCCAGGTGGCGCCGCATCTTCTTCATCTCGGTATAAATCTCGTTGCAGACGGTCTCCACCGACTTCACCAGCCCGGTCCCGGTGCAATAGGGACAGGGATTTCCCAGGGTGCGCTCCAGCGAATGCTTGACGCGCTTGCGGGTGATCGCCACCAGCCCGAAGTCGTTGAACTGGAGAACCTTGGATGGCGCGCGGTCGCCGCGGAGGGCTTCCTCCAGGGCCTGCATCACCTTCTGGCGGTTCTTGCGCTCATCCATGTCGATGAAGTCGATGACGATGATGCCGCCCAGGTCGCGCAGCCGGATCTGGCGCACGATTTCCTTGATGGCATCCACGTTGGTCTTCACGATGGTGTCTTCCAGGCGCGAGGTCTTGCCGACGTACTTGCCGGTGTTCACGTCAATCGCCACCAGCGCCTCGGTCTGGTTGATGACGATGTAGCCGCCGCTCTTCAGCCACACCTTGGACTTGAGCGCCTTGTTGATTTCCTCGTGGATGCCGAACTGCTCGAACAGCGGCGTCTCCTTGGTGTACAGGCGGACGCGGCGCACCAGGTTGGGCTGGAAGCGGTTGACGAACCTCAGCACGCGCTCGTACTCCTGCTCGTTGTCCACCCAGACGTGGGTGAAGTCCTCGGTGAACTGGTCGCGCAGGGTGCGTTCCACCAGGTTCAGGTCGTGATAGATCAGCGCCGGCGCCTTGCTGTCGTCGGCCCGGGTCTTGATCTCGTTCCACAAGTTCTTCAGGAAGCGGATGTCGGCGCGCAGCTCGTCTTCGGCAACATTCTCCGCCGCCGTGCGCACGATGAACCCGCCGTGGCCGGGGACGTCGCGCTCGTCCATGACGATGCGTTTCAGCCGCTGGCGCTCATCGTCGGAATCAATCTTGCGCGACACGCCGATGTGGTTCACCGTCGGCATGTACACCAGGAAGCGTCCGGGCAGCGCGATGTGGCTGGTGATGCGCGCGCCCTTCTTGCCGATCGGTTCCTTGGCGATCTGGACGACGATCTCCTGCCCTTCCTTGAGCATGTCGGAGATCATCACCTGCTGGCGCTGCATCGGCCGCTCCGGGCGCATGTTGCGGCGGCCGCCACGGCGTCCCCGCCCGCGGCGCTCGAAGGGCGGGCGCTGCGTCCGCTGCTGATACCCCGCGGTCCCGGCGGGCGCCCGCAGTTCGGCTCGCGAGGCGGTGCCTTCTTCGCTTCCGCCACCTTCACCGGCTTCACCGCCTTCACCGGCTTCGGCAGCCTCGTATTCGACTTCCTCGCCGTTCTCCTCGTCTTCTTCGAACTCTTCGTTCGCCTCCGATTCCTCCACCGCTTCGGTCAGCTCTTCACCGATCGCGGCCAGATCGCCGTTGCGCTCGGCGTGCCCCGCGTGCGCCTCCAGGGTCTCTTCTTCCAGTTCCTGGAAATCGTCGGCGCCCTCGAGGTGTTCGGCGGCCACGGGCAGGTCCGCCTCTTCCTCCTCGATTTCTTCGTGCTCGACGGTTTGCGAGGGCGTGGCGAGCTCCGCGTGCGCTTCGCCGAACTGGTGCTGCTCCTCGTCGTGGGCGGCTTCGGCTTTGCCCAGGTCCACGGAGGGAGAAGCTTCAGGAGGCGTTTCGTCTTTGGTTGCTTCCACGCCGCCAAATACCGCGGCGACATTCATGCGGTCGAAGCGCTGCTCGTCTTCGCCGTGCTCGACCCGCTCGCCGGCGGCCTCGGAGACCGGCGTTTCCGCGTACGCCTGCGGGAACGACGGCGCCTCGATCACGGGTGGTTCGGTGGCTGTATGCGCCTCGGCGCGAGGCGCTTCCTGTTGGCCGGATTCGCTGACCAGGCCGGAGGCAGCCGCCAGGTCCAGCGCGCCGGAGGATTCACCGGAAGCGGGCTCGAGGGGTTGTGCCGCGACCGGCGGCGCCACCGGAGTCGGCTTCATCCGCGAGTACTTGGAGATGGACTCACCCGGCAGGACGATGGGCTGAAACCCCGGCGGCGGACCGTAGGACTGCGCGCCCCGATCGCGGTCGCGGTCACGTCCGCGGCCGCGGTCAAAACCGCGCTCCGGACGCCGCTCGCGTTCCACCCGTTCCTGCGCTCGCGGCGGCTCTTCCGTCGGCGGCTGCGATTGCGAAAATTTGGAAATGGATTCTCCCGGCAGGACCATGGGCTGATAGCCCGGCGGAGGAGAGTGGGACTCGTCGCGATTGCTCGCGCGCGGTTGTTCTTCCTGCTCGCCACGCGCGAATTTCGATTCCGGGAAAGCGCGCCCGCGGCGTCCACGGCGTCCACGGCGTCCGCCCCTTCCGCCGAAACCGCGCCCTCTGTCTTCTGCTTCGCCGGCCGGGCCCGCCTCCCCGGCAGCGCCGGCGGCAGGGGGTTCTTCGGGACCTTCAAAAATAATCGGCGAGGTTCCGCGCTGCGGCGGCTCCGCTTCCGCCTCAATCAGGTGCGGCTGCACCTGCTGGTCTTCGCGGTCGGGCTGACGGAATTCGGGACGCGCTTCGCCGATCTTTACCGGATCGAACTCGTCCTGCTCGTCTTCCATCTCGAAGAAATCGGAGACGTAGAGGAAGGCGTCGCGCTCCAGTCCGATTTCCACAAATGCGGACTGCATGCCGGGAAGCACGCGCGTAACCCGGCCTTTGTAAATGGAGCCGGCCAACGTGTATTCGTTTTCCCGCTCGAAATAGATTTCAGTGAGTTGGTCTTCCTCGCTCACCGCGACTTTGGTTTCGTGCGGCGTGAGGGAGACAAAGAGTTCTTTTGACATGCTGGCTCCGGTTCCGCTTGCGCGGAAACAGCACCGGGCGAACTAACGAGGGGCGATCCAAGGACGGAGCTTCAGGATGCAGCTTTCGGGCAGTCGACGGTCCTGCGCGCCCTTCCGGGACGCGGAACTGGTTTCTTCCCTACGGCGCTCACCGCAACCGCATGTGAGCCGGATTCGTTGTGCAGAGCTCGGAATCTTTTTGCACCTGTGGCGCGCACCAACACGGGGTTTGTGACCGCTCTTCCGGACTGCGCTGCGGCGGATCCACACCGCGCTCTGTCCGAAGAGGCCGTTACCCGCCCCGTGGCGCTGATTCAGGGTTCCCGCGGCTGCTCCGGCGCGTGGTCGCTGCCCGGATGTCGGCTGGGCGGGTCCCCTGCTTAGCTCAATCCTGTACCGGCCCCTCATTCGGCCGGTGCGAGCCCCCGTTTCGAGGGGGCAATCGTATTCAATTCTGTTCGCGTTCCCGCATCCCAGGGATGCCGCGAAACGCGCATTTACTGCTTTCCGCTCAGTTCACAAACCGGCGCATGCGAATGTTCATCACGATGCCGAGCGCCAGGAATGTAAACAGGACGGACGAGCCGCCATAACTCATCAGCGGCAACGGTATTCCGGTGACCGGCATAAAACCGACCACCATGCCGACGTTAACCAGGATGTGGAAGGTCACTACCGCGACCACACCCATAACCACAAAAGTACCCGACCGGTCCGGAGCCGTTTGGGCATTCTGGACCAATCGCATCAGCACCACGAAGTATAGCAGCAGGAGAACCAGCGCACCGACAAATCCGTGTTCTTCGGCGTAGGCCGCAAAGATGAAGTCGGTCTGCGGCACCGGCAGGAACGACCCCTGGATTTGCGTCCCGTGGCCCGTCCCTTTGCCCCAAATGCCCCCGGAGCCGACCGCAATCAGCGATTGGATTACCTGGTATCCGGAGCCGTGATAGTCCGCTTCCGGCTGTATGAAGCTGGTGAGCCGCTCGCGCTGGTAGGGCTTCAGCACGTGCCATGCGACCGGCGCCATCATCGCCCCGAGCAGCAGGATGGCCATGGCGTGCTTGAAGCGCAGCCCGCCCAGGAACAGCCCCATCAGGGCGATCGGCAAATAGGTGAGCGACGTCCCCAGGTCCGGTTGCGCCAGCACCAGCAGCATGGGGATGCCCACCAGCATGCCGGCTTTGATGATGTCGCCCACGGTTAATTCCCGCTGCCGAGCGTCGGCGAAATACTTGGCGGCCGCCAGGATCAGGATCAGCTTTACCCACTCCGACGGCTGAAAATGGATGCCGCCGCCGATCTTGATCCAGCGGCGCGCCCCCAGGTACTTCTGCCCGAACACCAGCACCGACATCAGCGACACCACCGACACCACGTACATCCAGGGCACCTGGTCGAGCAGGACGTGGTAATTGACGCGGCTGACAACGAACATGACAAGGCACCCGCCCAGTACCCAATACACCTGGCGGATGTGCGCGCCGGCAAACTTGGTGCCCACCGTCGCGCTGTAGATCTCCAGCACTCCGGCGGCGCAGATTGCCAGCACGAACCCGAGCAGGATCCAGTCAAAATCGCGGAATGAAATGTAACGCTTCAAGAAAGTTTCAGTTTCAGTTTCAGCGGGAAGGGCACGGCGGAACCCGTCCCGAGCGAAGCCGAGGGAGCCGTGCCGTCAACCTGCTCTCAATAATGTCATTCCAAGCGGGCTCTAGCCCGCGAGGAATTTGCTTTCCTAACTAACGAATAACCGCCGCGGCGATTGGCGCCTTGGGTTTATCCAAGTCAATTTGAATCCGCGCTCCCTGCATGCCATCGCCGCCATCGCCGTCCGGATCCGGAATTCCCCAGAACCCGGCAAGCTCGACGTTTTGCGGCCCACGGTTTGGCGCCGCCGCCATCTTGGTTTCCTTGCTGCGCTGCTTCATCACGTACGCCTTCACCACCTGCGCCGCCATGCGGGCCGCGAACTGGCCGTGTTCGCCGCCTTCAAACAGCACCGCCACCACCAATTCGGGATTGCGGCGCGGGGTCACGCCCACGAACCACGCATTGTCCTTCATCGAGTGGCTATGCCCCAGCCGCTGCGCCAGCGCATTGCTCATGGTCTGGGCGCTGCCCGTCTTGCCCGCGAAATCGATGCCCTCCAGGTGCGCGCTGCCCGCGGTTCCCTCGACCGTGGGGACCAGCGCCATGGCGTCGGTAATCAACTCCCAGTTGGCGGGATCAATCGGAACCGTGGTGCTTTCCCGGAAAGCTGCCGGCTTGAGTTGCGCCGGCATTTCATCCGGGAACACGGTGTGCGGCCGGCGCAACACGCCATCGCTGGTGATCGCCCCGATGGCGCGCGCCATTTGCATCGGCGTCGCCGCCACCGCCCCCTGCCCGATGCCTACCGAAATGGTCTCGCCCGCATACCATTTCTGCTTGAAGTTCTTGATCTTCCACTCTTCCGACGGCATCACGCCCGCCACTTCGTTGGGCAGGTCAATCCCCGTCTTCTGGCCGAAGCCGAACGCGGTGGCGTATTTCGCGATGCGGTCAATGCCCAGCTTTTCCGCGAGCGTATAAAAGAAGGTGTCGCACGACTGGTAAATCGCCCTGCTGATGCCCACCACCCCATGGGTGCGGTGCTGCGCCGCGATCCAGCACTTGAAGTAGCGGCCGTAGAAGGTACCGCCACCGGTGCAATTCACCTGCATCGTCTGCGCAATGCCCTCCTGCAAGCCCGCGGTCGCCATGATGATCTTGAACGCCGAACCGGGCGCGAGCTGTGCCTGAATGGCCTTGTTCAGCAGGGGATGATCGTCGTCGGTCACCAGCCGGTTCCAGTCCGCCCGCTTGATCCGCACCGCAAACGAGTTGGGATCGAAGACCGGGCGGCTGACCATCGCCAGGATCTCCCCGTTGCGCGGGTCCATGGCGACAATGGCGCCGTTCTTGTCGCCCAGCGCCTCCTCGGCGGCGATTTGCAGGTCAATGTCGACCGTCAGCTTGAGCTGCTTGCCCGGCACCGCCGGCGTCTCGTCCAAGCGACCGACTTCCCTGCCGCGGCTGTTCACCAGCGCCCGGCGGAAGCCGTTCTTGCCCATCAATATGTCGTTGTACGACAGTTCTACGCCCGACTTCCCCACCACGTCGCCGGGACTGTAAAACTCCCACTGCGGCAAGTTGAGCATGTCCTCGCTCACCTCGCCCACGTACCCGATCAGGTGCGCCATGAAACCGCCCTTCGGGTAGAGCCGCCGGTGCGCCATGATGGTCTCCAGCTCCGGCAACTCGTTGCGGTGCGACTCGATGAACGCCAGCTCGTCGGGCGTGATGTCGTCCTTCAGGAAGATGGGCTGGTATTGCGGCGTGAAGGCGAACTTCTTCACCCGGTCGCGAACCTCGTCGGGATCCATGTGCAGCCCGGCCGCGATGGTGTCGACGTCGTTGAGGACGTTGCGGCTGGCGTCGCGCAACAGCAGCGCGGAAAACGACGGGTAGTTGTCAACGATGATGCGCCCTTCGCGGTCCAGTATCTTGCCGCGCGGCGCCAGGAGGGGAACATTGCGGATGCGGTTTTTTTCCGCGAGCTGCGAATAATAATCGCTGCCTACCACCTGCAGCCGCCACAGCCCGAACACCAGAATCAGAAAAATGCCGAGAATGCCGTATTGCACGGCAGTGAGCCGGAGTTGCGGTACTTTTTCGTCGCGCCCTAACGGCATAAATCAGTCAGTTTCGAGTTTCAGTTTCAGGCGGCCCGTCCTGTCATCCTGAGCCAAGCGAACGATCTATGTTTGTCCTGTGACCAGGCGAAATGCATGAACATGACAATACCCTGAAAATCAGTTTCGGGTTTCAATTTCACTCAGCGTTTCAGTTTCTGAAACTGAAACTCGAAACTGGGTTCAAGTTCTGTGCCGCAGCCGGTCCAGCGCGGTGTACAGCACCAGGCCGAGCAGCGCATTGGCCAACGCCGCGATCGCCTGGTGTCCCCATCGCCAGGACAGCATCTCGCCCGCCAGGCCGCGCGCCACCGCCAGATACACGATCTGGTGCAGCAGGTAAAAGGCAAACAGCATCAGCAGCCGCGAACCGGGGTTGTCCACATCCAGCTTCACGCCCAGCGACGAGGCCGCGTATCCCACCACCGTTTTCGCGATGCCGTACAGCCCGAGCGGCTGATGCGTGAGGCTGTCCTGCACCAACCCGATCACGCCGCCGGTCAGCAGTCCACTGATCTGGTTTCGGCGCGTGATTCCGAAATAAATCGTAACCAGCAACGGCAGGTCGAAGATTGCCGTGGTGGGAAAATGCAGCGGCAGAAAGCGCTGCAGCAGCAGCGCCGCCAGCGGCACGCCCACCGCCGCCGCCACCGGGAACCGGTAAACCTCAATCTGCTCTCGGGAAGCGCTCTGGGCACGCACTAGCGGGGTGTGTCCTTTACTGTGGTTTCCGGCTTGGCTGCTTCGACCACCGCCTTGGCGCTGGCTGCATTCTTCTCGGCGGAAGGCGCCCGCTTGGCTTCGGTGGACGATTGTCCTGCCGTCTCGGGCGGAACTGCCGCCGGCGGCGCCGCTTCCGCGTTCGGCTTCGAGGTGGTTCCGGCAGGCTTGGGTTGCGCAGTCGCCGGCGCCTTGTTCTCCGGCGCCGGTTTCGGCGGCGGCACCGAAGGCAGCCGCTGCGCCAGGATGTCAATGGCCCGGACGGGCGCGCTCTGCTGGTTCACCTCCGGCGCCTTCTCCACGATTTTGGTAATGACCAGGACCTCCTCCAGCCGGTTCAGTTGCGCCGAGGGTTTCACTTCCACGTTGAGGAAGGTTCCCGCCGGATTCACCCGCGACACCGTGCCCACCGCCATGCCCTTGGGATAGACGCGATCGCCGCCGCTGGTCAGGATGCGCTCGCCGGGCTCGATTTTTTCGTCGGCCATGATGTTGGCCACGAAGGTTTGGCCGGTCGGCGAGCCTTTCAAAATTCCCTGCAGCCGCGACTTCTCCAGGATGACGCCGGCGCCGCTGGAGGAATCGTTGATCTCCAGCACCAGCGACGAAGTCGGATAGACGCGAAAGACCTTGCCCACGATGCCATCGGGCGTGATCACCGGCATGTCCGCCTTGATCCCGTCGCGCGATCCTTTGTCGATAAAGACGCCGCGAGAAAATTCGCTGCCGGTGGTGCTGATCACCTGCGCCGGCATGGTCTGCGAAATGAATTCTTCCCTGAACCCGAGCAGCGACTGCAGGCGGCGTGCCTGGCCGGCATCCTCCGAAATGCGCACCTGCTCCAGCCGCATGTGCTCGATTTCCTCGCGGAGTTCCCGGTTCTGGGCGCGCACGCCGCGCAGGTAGAGGTAGTTGTTCCAGGTGTCGGCAAACCACCGGCTGGTGTGCCCCACGCCTTTTTCAATCGGGGTAATGGCGGAAACGGCCCAGATACGGATCAGCCGCGATGTGCCTTGATCGGTGCCTCTTTTGACCTGCACCGCCAGCCCGAGAATCTGCGCAAACAACACCGCCGCCAGGATGGTCAGGTTCCGGTGGCGATTGATGATGTTTTCCACTGCAAACCAGTAGTTAGTAGCTCTCGATCGAAATCTTTCTCAGCAGCTTGAAATCGCTGAGCATCTTCCCCGTGCCCAGAACCACGCTGCATAGCGGATCGTCGGCAATGGAAACCGGCAGCCCGGTTTCTTCGCGGATACGTTTGTCGAGGTTCTTCAGCAGCGCGCCGCCGCCGGTGAGCACGATGCCGCGGTCGCTGATGTCGGCGCTCAACTCGGGCGGGGTGCGCTCCAGCGCGACGCGGATGGCGTTCATGATGGTGGCCACGCACTCGCTCAGCGCCTCGCGGATCTCGCTGTCGTCCACCGTAATCGTCTTGGGCACGCCCTCAATGAGGTTGCGGCCCTTGATTTCCATGGTCAGGGGCTTGTCCAGCGGATACGCGCTGCCGATCTCGATCTTGATCTGCTCCGCGGTGCGCTCGCCGATCAGCAGGTTGTACTTGCGCTTCAGGAAGTTCATGACCGCTTCGTCCATCTGGTTGCCGGCCATGCGCACCGAGCGCGAATACACAATGCCGCTGAGGGAAATCACGGCAATGTCGGTGGTGCCGCCGCCGATATCGACGATCATGTTTCCGCTCGGTTCGGTGATCGGCAAGCCGGCGCCGATGGCCGCCACCATGGCCTGCTCCACCAGGTGGACCTCGCTGGCCTTGGCGCGATACGCCGAATCCATCACGGCGCGCTTTTCCACCTGCGTGATCTCGCTGGGCACGCCGATCACGATCCGCGGATGCACCAGCATCTTGCGGTTGTGCGCCTTCTGGATGAAGTAGTTCAGCATTTTCTCGGTGACTTTGAAGTCGGCGATGACGCCATCCTTCATCGGCTTGATGGCCACGATGTTGCCCGGCGTTCGGCCCAGCATCTCCTTGGCTTCCTTGCCCACCGCCTCCACTTCCCCGGTGTTCTTGTTGATGGCCACGATGGACGGCTCATTGACCACGATGCCCTTGCCGCGCGCGTACACCAGCGTGTTCGCCGTGCCCAGGTCGATGGCCAGGTCGCTGGAAAACATGCTGAACAGCGAGCGGATGTTGTGGAAGCGGGAGGTGGGATGGAAACCGTTTTGTGACATACTTCTTCTCTCTAACCTGTGATCGTCGTTCGCCGGTCCGAAATTTTCCCTGGCCGTCTACCTTGATCTTATTCGATGTGCAACAGCTTCGGTGGAACTAAAGTCGCAGCCCTCCAGTGATTCTTCGTATGCCTCCAGCCAGGCCCCGGGAAAGCCTGCCGGCAGGAGCGTGGGAGCCGGCGGGCGCGCGGCATTTACTGAATCACGATTTTCTGCTGCTTCGTCTTCACGCCGCCCTTGGCGTTTTGCGCCGTTACCGTGATGATGTTCTCCCCGTTGGGCAGGGGCGGAGTGAAGAAGAAAAACGTGCCGTCCTCGCGTACGCCCGGCACTTCGGCGCCATTCACCATCACCCGCGCACTGCGTTCGGTCTTGCCTTTCACCTCGATCACGTGCCCGTGCTGCACGAACGGCGAAAGCTCCAGTGCGATCTCGGCGGTGTCGACCCCTTTGGTGATCACGGTAAAGCGGTTTTTTTCGCTCTCCACCGATTCCCCGCCGCCCGCATCCACCGATTGCACCGTCCAGTAGTAGGCGCCTTCCGCCAGGCCCGGCACCTTCATTTGCGGGACCGGCACCTTCTTGTCGAACACGGTGGATGAGAAGTACGGGTTGCGCGAGATGCGCATGTGGTACAGCAAAGCATCGGCCACCGGCGACCAACTGAAGTCCACCACGCTTCCGCCCTGCAGGTTCACGAAGATCGGGGCAACGTTGGCGGGCGCGATCAGTGTCGGCGGCGCCAACTCCTTCAGCTTGGTCATGGTTTTCGAATCTGCCGTGAAGCTCACGCTCTCGTACTCGCCCAGCTTCACCACTTCCGCGCCGCGCGCAACCTGGCCGGAACCTTTCTTCAGCAGCACTTGATGCTGGTCGGCGCGCGGATCGTTGCGCACCATCGCCGAACTGTCGGCTGCGATCGAGGCGGTTGCGCCGGCCAAAATCACCTGGCTCTTCGAGCCGTGCGCGTACGACGAGGTGTACAGGTCCACCGTGCCCGTCGTCAACTCCACCGCCACCTGCGTCTGCTGCGCGGTGTTGGTGGAGTTCTCCTGGATGACGATGAGGGAATCCTGCTTGATGGTGTAATTCGTGTTGTCGGCGAAGACCACCTTGGCGATGCCTTCGTTGCCGGTCTGCACCACGTCTCCCTTATCCAGGGGAACGTTGAAGTCGGCGTTGATCCAGGTGTTGCTGTTCGCCTTCTTCACCCGTACCGTGCCGTCAATGGCGGTGAAGCTCGCCGCCTGCTGCCCCATTTTTTCGGTCGGGCGGCTTTTCTTTCCCAGCCAGTCGGTGACCGCGATGCCGGTCTTCTCCGCAAGCCTCGTGGTTTGCTCAGGGAAGAGGATGTAGAGGACGAATGAAACCACCATCACTACGGCCAGAATCGCCAGCAGCACGCTGCGGTAGGTGACTGTGGTCCACGAGATCTGGATGCCCGGTCTGTGTTTTTGTGGCACGAGTTACAAAGTAAATTGTATGACGCTGGATGATGCGGCGAGAGTATCACAAGCGCCAACCGTCGCAAATAGGTGAATAACTCCAAAAGCAACCCGCCGCACCCTCTGCGATACCGTCCGATCAAGGCGTCCCACGGCGGCCCGCGGTGGGCGGATCGTGGGACTATCAGGCAATTTTTTCGCCATCGATTCTGGCACCGGGGCGCACTTGCGTGCCCCGGCGCACCCCGGATACGATGATTGGTTTGCACTTACTCCGCTGGAGGCGCTGAGCAATGGCCACCGAGGTTAACGTGATCAGCAAGGTTCCGACATCCAGAATCTACAAGAACTACATTGCCGGGGAGTGGGTGGAAGCCTCGACCGGCGAGACCTTCGAGGACATCAATCCCGCCGATACCCGCGAGGTGGTCGGAGTGTTTCAGAAGTCCGGCAAGGCCGACGTAGACGCCGCCGTGGACGCCGCCGGTCAGGCATTCAAAAAGTGGCGGCTGGTGCCCGCTCCCCGCCGCGCCGAGATCCTCTACCGCGCCTCCCAGATGCTGGCCGAGCGCAAGGAAGACTACGCCCGCGACATGACCCGCGAGATGGGCAAGGTGATCAAGGAAACCCGCGGCGACGTGCAGGAGGCCATCGACACCGGGTTCTACATGGCGGGCGAAGGCCGCCGCATGTTCGGCGCCACCGTGCCCTCCGAATTGCCCAACAAGTTCGCCATGGCGGCGCGCTATCCGGTAGGCGTGTGCGCCATGATCACGCCGTGGAACTTCCCCATGGCGATCCCGTCGTGGAAGCTGTTCCCTGCTCTGGTTGCCGGCAATACCTGCATCATCAAGCCGGCCCAGGACACGCCGCTCTCGGTGTTCAACTTCGTGCAGACGCTGGTGGACGCCGGAGTTCCCAAGGGGGTGGTCAACATCGTGACCGGCTTCGGCTCCAAGATCGGCGGCCCGCTGACCGAGAATCCCGAAATACGCGCCGTCTCTCTCACCGGCTCCAGCGATGTCGGCCGCATCGTCGGCGCATCCTGTGCCCGCAGCTTCAAGCGCTGCTCGCTGGAACTCGGCGGCAAGAACCCGATGATCGTGCTGGACGACGCCAATCTCGATCTCGCCCTGGAAGGCGGCCTCTGGGGCGGCTTTGGCACCACCGGCCAGCGCTGCACGGCAACCAGCCGCATCATCGTGCAGAAGGGCGTGTACGGCGAGTTCGTCAGCCGCTTCGTGGGACGCGCGAAAAAGCTCAAGGTCGGCAACGGCCTCGATGAGACCGTGGACATGGGTCCTGCGGTGAACAAGGCGCAACTGGAAACCGACCTCAGCTACATCGAGATCGGCAAGACCGAAGGCGCCAAGCTGCTCTGCGGCGGTCATCGCCTGGACACCGGCGTTTACAAGTACGGCTGGTTCCTCGAGCCCACGGTGTTCGGCGACGTCGCTCCCAAGATGCGCATTGCGCAGGAAGAAATCTTCGGCCCGGTAGTCTCGATTATTCCGTGCGACGATTGCGAAGACGCCATCGAAATCGCCAACGGCGTCGAGTACGGGCTCTCCAGCGCCATCTACACCCGGGACGTGAACCGCGCCTTCCAGGCCATGCGCGACCTGTTTGCCGGCATCACATACATCAATGCCCCGACCATCGGCGCGGAAGTGCATCTGCCCTTCGGCGGCACCAAGGCCACCGGCAACGGGCACCGCGAAGGCGGATTGGGCGCCATCGAGTTCTACACCGAGTGGAAATCGATTTACGTGGACTACTCCGACCGGCTGCAGCGCGCGCAGATCGACCGGCCAGAGTAACAGTTTCGAGTTTCAGTTTCAGTTTCGGTTAGTTTGAAGCTGAAACTGAAACTGAAACTGAAACTTCTCAGAAGCTCCCCTCATCGGCGCTGGGGCCGTAAATCGAGGGCACCGGGATGTCGTTGAGCCGCAAATACACGCCCATCTGCGCGCGGTGATGAATGATGTGGTTGAGTACGAAGGAGCGCAGCACCGCGATTTTGGGCATGGTCATGATGGTCTGCCCGGTCTTCAGCAGCGACCACGGCCTCATCAACTGCTCGTCGGTGGCCGCGGCAATTCCCTTCTTCGCGTCCGCCACGTTCTGATCGAAGACTTCCAGCACTTGCTTGCGGTTTTTTGTCTCCGGCAATTTAAACGGCTGCCCACCTGCGGGCGCGATGTCCAGCGAATCCTCTTTCAACGTCATCACCGCCCACAGCGGCAGGTTCGCCAGGTGTCCCGCCAGCCATCCCATGGATCCAGACTTCGGGTGCGGCTTGAACTCAAACTTTTCGTCGGGCACGCGCTCCAGCGTCTTGCGCGTGTTCGCCATCTCCATATCAAATTCCGGCAGCAAAGAATGCGCGATCGCCATTTCGGCCTCCTGTTGTCAGGTATCAGATGCCTCTACCCTGCCTTCGGCTACAATCGTAGGTTCGCCGGACAACCATCATGCCAACGACTACGCAAGCCCGCGAAATCCTGGCCGCGCTACGGCTGGAAAACGTACGCTACGCCATCCGCGACCTCGCCGTCCTGGCCGACGAAATGGCCAAGACCGGCAAGAAGATCCTGCCGCTCAACATCGGCGACCCGCTGAAGTTCGATTTCGCGACGCCGCCGCACATGATCGAGGCCACGCATAAGGCCATGCGCGACGGCCACAACGGCTACGCGCCCTCGCTCGGCGTGGACGAAGGCATCCAGGCCATCGCCGGCGAGGCCGAGCGCCGCGGCATCCGCAACGTGCAGAGCATCTTTATTACGGCGGGAGTCAGCGAAGGTGTCGAGCTCTGCCTGACCTCGCTGTGCAATACCGGCGAAGACGTGCTCACGCCCGCGCCCGAATATCCGCTCTACTCCGCCGTGCTGGCCAAGATCGAGAGCCCGATCAACGCTTACTACCTCGACGAGGAAAACAATTGGGAGCCGAACGTCGAGGAGATGGCGAGCAAGATCACGCCCAAGACGCGCGGCATCGTCGTCATCAATCCCAACAATCCGACCGGCGCGGTTTACTCGCGCCAGACGCTGGAAGCGATCTGCGACCTGGCACGCCGGCGCAACCTGGTCATCTTCGCCGACGAGATCTACGACAAGCTCATCCTCGACGATGGCGTCGAGCACATCTCGCTGGCGTCGCTGGCGCCCGACGTTCCCGTCATCACCTTCAGCGGACTGTCGAAGCCGTACCTCGCGCCCGGATGGCGCATCGGCTGGGCGATTTGCAGCGGCCCCAAGCATGCGCTCAAGCCCTACATCGAAGGCGTCCACAAGCTGTTGCGCGCGCGCCTTTGTTGCAACGCGCCGATGCAGTACGCCATCAAGCCCGCGCTGGAAGGCCCGCAGGATCACGTCAAGGAAATGAACGGCAAGCTGCGCCGCCGCCGCGATCTCACCGTCAAGTGGGCGAACTGCACGCCGCGCGTGAGTTGCGTCCCGCCCAAGGGCACGTTCTATGCGTTTCCCAAGCTCGACATTCCGGGCGACGATCTCGATTTCGTCAAAGGCGTGCTGACGGAAAAGCAGGTGCTGGTGGTGCACGGCAGCGGCTTCGGCCAGAAGCCAGGCACCAAGCACTTCCGCATCGTCTTCCTTCCCGACGAGCAGACGTTGGCGAAAGCCTATGCCGGAATGGCGGATTACCTGCGCGAGCACTACAAATAATCAGGGTCGTCGCGATGCCGACATCGATACCACCCACATCTGCCAAAAGCAGGCAGATGTGGGCCACCAGCCATTGTGGTGCCAAACGGGTGGGTCACCGGCCAGCTTGGAAATACCAATCGTTGTTACGATCAACTACAATGTCCGCCACTCTCACGTCAGCGTTAGGTGTGTGCTTATGGATAAGGCAGAATTGTGCAAACTCAGGATCGAGGATTATGCACGCGAGAGGGAAAGCCTGCGGGCATTGGAGTGGAAAACGTACTTCCAGTTGTATGTCGGATATGCCGCTATTCTCACCGCCTACACATACTTAATTGACCATGCGAGGAATAGGACCACTGCCATTGTCGTTGGTATCTGCGCGGCGGTTGTTACCACAATCGTTTGGATCGTTGAAGTAATTCTGCTTATCGGCATTCATGATCGCATGAGAGCATCCGCCGACTACAAGCGCGCGTATTTTGAAATGTTGCATTCAATCATTCCCTTGGAGATTGTCGCAGAGCGAGATACGAAGTTCGGCAGGAAATGGGCAACGGTGCCTCAATGGATTCTCGCCCTGATCACAACAATCGCAATTATCGTTTATGAAATTTGGTTCAGTCTTCGTGCGTCTACATTCACCCAAAGCGACGGGTGGCCCACTCTCTTCCACTAAGCTTCGCGAAAGAATGGGTGCGCCCCACCCTTCGCGGTTTTCGAAGGGTGGGAAGACATAAATTCGGCATCGATTCGACCATCGACCGTTCTATGGTGGCAGTCCGACCCCGCGCATTATCTCGACGTAGCGCGGGTCTGCCCGCAGGAAATCAAAGATCGGATCCCTGATGTCGAAGGAAAACTCGCTGTCTTGATTGGTGACGGCTTTTTGAATCCACTCAATGGCCCGTTCGCGATCTCCCTCCGCTGCCGACGCCAGTGCCCACCACATTTCCGGCGCATGCCCCTGCTTGCTTATCTGCGCCAGATTGTCTCTCACCAGTTGCGCATAGCCTGGAGCGGTCGGGCTGGTGTTCCGCAAGATTCTGTCGGGCGCCCACTGGCGGTATTGCTTCTCCGCCTCGGCCCATTGACCGGTGCCGGCGTAAAAGTAAGAAAACTTTCCGTGTGTGGGACGGAAGTTGGGATCCAGTTCGACGCTTTTGCGGAACTGTTGCAGCGCGTCGTCGTACCGATGCGCCGCGTACAGCGTGTATGCGCAATTCGCATTCATGATGGGCGACAGCGGATCCAGCGCCAGGGCGCTGCGAATTTCGGCAAGCGCAGCATCGGTTCGGCCCATCGGCAACAGGTAGAGAAAACCGTAGAAATAGTGGAAGTGCGGATCGTTGGGCGCCAGTTCAAGCGCGCGCTGAAACTCTTTACCAGCTTCGGAATACTTGAGATCGTTGGCCAATGCGCCCGCCATCGCGCCATGCGCCTCGGCAAGTTGCGGATCCAGTTCGAGCGCCTTGCGTGCTGCCGACTGCGCCAGGACACCGGCCGCCTTTGAGTCCATCAACGTGTACGGCGGCGCGACCGAGTAGGCATCGGCCAGTCCCGCATAGGCAAGAGCGTAGGAAGGATCGTTCGCAATCGCCTGTTTGAAAAGATCGATACTTGCATTGATGTTGTCGCCGCCGCGCTTATTCCAGTAGTAGCGGCCTTTCAGGTAAAGCTGGTAGGCCTCGGAGTTCGCCGTGGTCCCGCGCGCGATCTGCTTCTGCTGCTCGCCCGTCAGCTTGGAACGCAGTCTAGCCGCGACGTCGCGCGTGATCTCATCCTGCAAGCTGGAAATATCCGTCGGCTTGCGCGTGTACTGCGCGCCCCAGATCTCCGTCCCATCGGCGGTGTTGACCAGGTCGGTGGCAATGCTGAGGTTGTCACCGCGTTTCGTAATCCGCCCGGTGAGCACGGCATCCACTTTCAGCAACTGCCCCACCTTCGCCGGATCGTCGTCCTTGCCTTTGAAGCGGAACACGGTGCTGCGCGCCATCACCCGCATATCGGGCAACTGCGAAAGCGTGCTGATCAACTGCTCCGCCAAGCCGTCGCCGAGGAATTCGTTGTTCGCGTCCGAGGTGGCATTGACGAACGGCAGCACCGCCATGGACCCGATCTTCTTCGCCGACGACCCACGCCACAGAAATGCCGCCACGACCACCAGGACGGCAGCCACCGCTGGGATCCAATACTTCTTCGAACTCGTTGCCGCCGGCATGGCAACCGTGCTGCCGCCCGATGGCGGTTTGCCCTGCTCCTCAAGCGTCGCGGCCGCGATGACCGCACTGCGCCCCGAATCCGTGTCGCGCTTCAGCCGCTGCAAATCTGCCCGCATGTCGGACGCGGTCTGGTAACGCAAGCGCGGGTCTTTCTCCAGCGCCTTGTTGATCAGGTCTTCCAGCTTGGGCGAAACTTCCGGGTTGAGGCGCACCGGCGAGGTCGGCGGTTTGTTGAGGATGGCGTCGAACAGCGCCGCGCTGGTGTCGCCGCGAAACGGCAGCGTGCCGGTCAGCATCTCGTACAACACCGCGCCAAAGGAGAACAGGTCGGTGCGCGGGTCCAGTTCCTTACCGAGCGCCTGCTCGGGCGACATGTAGGCGGCTGTGCCCATCGCCGTACCCGGGCTGGTCAGGTGCTCCTCGGGCACGGCCAACGCCGCCGTCGCGGCCGCTCCCGCCGAAGCCATGTTGGATTGGCGCTGCGTTCCGGTCACCTTGGCAAGTCCGAAGTCGAGCACCTTGGCATGCCCGCGCTTGGTGACCAGGATGTTGGCCGGCTTGATATCGCGATGGATGATGCCCTGCGCGTGCGCCGCGTCCAGTGCGTCGGCGATCTGGATTCCCAGCTCCAGCACCTGTTCAATCGGCATCGGCTTGCCGGTGATCAGGTGCTTCACCGTGGCGCCGTCCAGATACTCCATGACGATGAACGGCCGGCCTTCGGCCTCGTCAATCTCGTAAATGGTGCAGATGTTGGGATGATTCAGCGCCGACGCCGCGAACGCCTCCCGCCGGAAACGCTCCAGCGCCGAGGCATCCTTGGCCATGTCCTCGGGCAGGAATTTCAAGGCGACGTGACGGGGCAGTTTCAGGTCCTCGGCGTCGTAGACCACGCCCATGCCGCCGCCGCCGAGTTTGGCGACAATTCGATAGTGGGTAACGGTAGTGTCGATCAACAGGGTCGCACCGGAGTTGACCGGATACTAAGTTGTTCACCTGCCCGGGCGCAAGCGCGGCGCAATCTACCGTCAAATGGACCACCCTGTCTCGCCAGAGTCTGGCGAGACAGGGTGGGGATTTTCCTGGCCCTCTGATGCGCAGCTTAGTTCGGCATTGTCCCCGTGTAATAGAACAGCACGTACGCCTTGATGCTGCCGTCGGACTGCGGCACACCTGAGGCCTTTATCTCTGTTCCCACGACCAGGTTACTGGCAACCGTCGCCTGGCCTGCTGTGGTGGTCAGATCCACCGGGCTGACGGTGATGACGTTGCCAGTGCGGTCCACCTGGTAGACCAGGGTGGCCGATCCCGAGACGTTGGACAGGCTCACGGTCGCTGCATTGGCTCCGCCGGGGACGGTCATGGCGATGGTTCCGCCATTGCTGTTCGCCGCCCATGCCGTCGAAACCGTTCCACGCGGCACCGGCGTAGGTTGCAGGATTGTCGAAACGGCAGCCCAGCCAGTGGGATTGGCGGAATCACCCCAGGTGTTTCCGCTCGTTCCCCAGACCGGCAGCGTGCCCACCGTTCCGCCGAAGTTCACCGCGCCGCCGACTGTCGCCACGAAAGTCGTCGCGCCGGTGGTGGCCTGCGTCGGGAAGGTGAAGTACCACCACTTGAAGGTGCTCGCGTAGGCGTCGGTGAAGGTGTAGTTGTCGATAAGCGTATTGAACTTGCGCGTGTACATGAAGCTGGTTGAGTTGGCGGAGGAGATGGTCCCGCCGTACCTGGCCACTTCGATGTCCACCGACTGCGCCACCAGCGGTACCGCTAGCGGATCCACCACGCTCACGTGGACTTTGAATCCGCGCACGATAAATCCGTTGGCGACGAAGCTGGTGCCGGTCGCAATGGGTGTGGAATCCGCGGTGCCGCTCGACGGCGCACGGAAGAAGAACTGGGTATTGTTGTCCACCGTCACCGGCACGCCTACGCCGGCCTCATTTTCCACCGTGATCACGTTGGTGGTCTTGTTGACGTGCAGCACGTGACCCTCTGGGCTCACCCACAGGCTGTTGAAGGTCGTGCTCGCCCACACGCGCACCGCCACCAGCGAGCCGTCCACCTGGTAGCGGGCGGCGATCCGCACGTACTTGCCGGTCAGGCTGCCGGCCACGGAGGAAAAGTCCTTGATCACGCTGCGCGATTTCGCGTCGACGTCGTAGAAGATGGTACCGTTGACCGCGTCGGCCAGGATGGTGCGCGACAGCGCGCCGGCAGTCGCGGTTTCGGGATTGGTCGCCGGCCTGACGGCAAACACCCGCGTGATGGTGATGGAAGTGTTGTTGGCCGCCACTGCCGTCACCATGCCGTGGATGTCGCGCAGCAGGAAGGACGCGATGTTGGCGATGGGATGATGGCGCAGGGGGCCTCTAAAGTTGATCGCCCAGAAGGTCGAGCCTGCACCGGCGGGCGTGTGGTCCACGATCAACGCGGGATGCGAGAGGTCGAATTCCAGATCGAGCTGATTGCTCTGTCCGGCGGTCACCACCAGCGGCGAAACCAAATTCACGCTGACCGTCGTGGTCAGGCTGCCGGCCGTGCCGGTTGTCCCCTGAATCTGGATTTGGCTGGAAGGAACGGTGGTGGCGGCTGTGCCTGCAAACCCCGCCTCAGGGTCGGCCGCCGCGGTCAACATCACGTCGCCGGGATTGGCGCTGATAGTGATGGTCGCGCCGGTGTACGTGCCGGCAGGGATCTGGGCGTTGCCGATCAGTTCTCCCAGTTGGTCAAGTTGCACCAGGTTAATCACCGGAACCGGGCTGGACGCGGTGTACACCACGACCGGCGAACCGCCACCCTGCGGCGTCAGCGAAATGCTCAAGACCTTGACGCCGATGGTGGCCCAGTCCTCGGTCGAGTCATCGCTGATGATCACGTCCACCAAGCCGGTCGTTACCTGGGGCGTCGTGGACTTCGAGATGTCCGATGTCGAGCCGCCGCTGCACCCGAGCAGCAGGCCGAGAATCAGTGCGAGTCCTGCAATGTACAGGGGATGAAACTGCCGCTTCATATTGTTTGCTCCTCCGAAAACTTGCGCCGCAAGTGCGGCAGTTGCGTCTTTGTCCAAGAACACCGTTCGCATTCCAGAGTTGCCGGTTTTGCGAGCGGAGGTATTTCCAGGGCTGGTTACTTTGGACCGTGGCCCGGCCTTGCGACTGTACTGCCTCAGGTCAGATGCGGGTTTGCCGCCCGCCAATCGCTTCCCAATTTGAAACTCATCAAAGAAAATTGTTCTGCCGGGTCAGAAACACCGTCCCACCATTCGTATCGCCATCGACCATTACCGTCGAGACGTTTGTCGCATTCCCGCTGAATCTGTTTTAATGCTCCTCACCCCATGGTTGACATCCACAGCCACATTCTTCCCGAAGTTGATGACGGCGCCCAATCCTGGGAGATGGCCGAGCACATGTGTCAAATGGCGGCGCGGGACGGCATCGAGCACATGGTCGCCACCCCTCATGCCAACGGCGAGTACTCCTATGACCGTGAGTGGCTGCGCGGCGTGCTCAACGAACTGCGCCAGCGCACCGGCGGCAAGCCCAAGCTCAGCCTGGGTTGCGATTTCCATCTTTCCTACGAGAACCTGGAGAGCCTGGCCAAGGATCCGCACCGCTACACCATCGAGAATACCCCTTACCTTCTGGTGGAATTCAGCGACTTCTCCATACCGCCCTCGATTAACGACGAACTGGAAGATCTGCTGCTCCGCGGACTGGTGCCCATCATTACCCATCCCGAGCGCAACCCGCTGCTGCAGCGCACACCGGAGCGCGTGCTGCACTGGGCGCAGATGGGATGCGCGGTGCAGGTGACGGCATCGGCCATTACCGGGGGTTGGGGCGAGAAGCCGAAGAAAAGCGCGCAGTGGCTGTTCCAGCGCGAGGCAGTACACATCCTGGCCACCGACGCGCACAGCGTTGAAGGCCGGCCGCCGATCCTGTCCGCCGCCCGCGACGCCATCACGCGCAGTTACGGCGCCGCCGTCGCCCAGGCGCTGACCGACAGCAACCCACGCGCGGTGGTCACGGGACAGCCTCTGCCTTATTTTCCGAAAGCTTGAATGGGGCTGGGGGGAGTAACTGGAAATTATCTTTGGGCTGAACCGCCACCGCCGCCGGGCATGAACGACGTGGCCGCCGTCTCCGGATTGATCAGGTCGGCGTGATCCGGCCCCAAACCCAGCTTGATGAGCGCGCGCGAATCGGGTACCATCTTGGTCTGCCACCCATTCGCGCCCTGGAACTTCTGCATGGCGTCCTTGGAACGCTGGTCCCAGACGCCGTTGGGCCGCCCGTCCAGAAATTTTTCCCGGATCAGAGCCGACTGGATCTCCCGCACGCGTGACGGATCCATGGCCTTCTGCCCGCGCTTGCTCGCTTTGGACGACTTGGCGGCAGTGGAATGTTTCTTCGATTTTGTTGGCGTCTTCGCGTAAGCCATACCTGTCAACATCAACAGGCACAGAAACATACTAAGAAGACGGTTTCGGTTAATCCTCAAACATTACCTCTAGAATCTCGGCCGGAGCCGGAATTGTATTCGGCGAAGTCAGCGTCATTCAAGCACAAACCGCCGCCGAGGCCCACGGCACTGACGGCCATGTACTTGGAATGTTCCATCAGCACTTAGGCTGCCTGGTTGTAAGTAATTGATTCAGAACAACCTAAGAGAAGAGCGGGACAAGGCTGCACTAAAGTCGGTGCACCCACGGCCTACCCGTTCCAGGCGCGAATACACGCGAATTCCGGGGGTTTAACGTGGTTGCACCGAGGCGCCGACAACGCAATGGGTGTTCCTCAGGGGCGCAACCGGAAATGAAAAAGAGGGGCAGCCACTGGCGGCTGCCCCATTTCTGCGCTGCAACTGAAGACTCAAAGCGTTTCGGCCTACAGCCTGACACCTAAAGCCCAAGGCCCATTCTTACGGCAGCGTCCCGCCCAGGAAGATGGTTCCCTGGTTCCGTCCCCGGCCTTGGCGCACCAGGAACGCGACATCCTGTCCGCTCTTGAGGTCCTGCGAAGTCTTGCGGAAGTCGTCGTCGCTGTTCACCGCCTGCCGGTTAATCTCCAGGATCACGTCGCCGCGGCTCAGCCCCACGTCATCGGCAAAGGACCCCGCCTTGACGTCGGTGACGATGACGCCCTTGCCCGGCGGAATTGACAGCCGCTCGGCGATTTCGCGGGTGACGTTTTGCACCGTCAGTCCCAACTTGCTGGGCGCCGGCGCAGCCTCTTCATTGCCTTCTTCTTCCTCGCCCAACCGGCTGGCGAAAAGCTTGGCCCGGTTGGCGATGGTTACGGTGGCGGTCCCATCCTTGCCGTTGCGGATGTACCCGATCTTCGCCGTGCTGGACGGCTTCCGGCTGGAAATATCGCTGACCAGCTCGTCGCCGTTCTTCACCGGTCTGCCGTCCACCGAGACGATGGTGTCGCCGACTTTCAATCCGGCCTGGTCCGCCGGACTGCCGGAGACAACGTTGGCAATGGTAACGCCCGACTTGACGCCGTAAACGCGCGCCACGGCCGGGTTGGCCTCGGCGGCAAACTCCACCCCGATGGAGCCGCGCGTAACCCGGTGCTCCGGCCCGATGAGTTGGTTGTAGACGCGCGCCACCGTGTTCGACGGCAGCGCGAAGCCTACGCCCTCGTAGCCTTCACCGCCGGTGATGATGGCGGTATTGATGCCGATGACCTGTCCATCCATGTTGACCAGCGGGCCGCCCGAGTTGCCGGGATTGATGGCCGCGTCGGTCTGGATAAACGACTGGAACTGCCGCCCGGGAACGATGTTGCGGCCGACATAAGAAACGATGCCGGCGGTCACCGTCGCATTCAGCCCAAACGGGCTGCCGATGGCCAGCACCCAGTCGCCAACCTGCATGGCGTCGGAATTGCCGATCTTGGCGTAGGGCAGCGGCCTGTTCATCTCCACTTTGATGACCGCCAGGTCAGTTTCCTGGTCGGTGCCGACTACCTTGGCGTCATGCCCAGGGGAGCCCTGCGGATCGTCCTGAAATTTCACGCGAATGCGGTCGGCCTTTTCGACCACGTGGCGGTTGGTGACGATGTAGCCCTTGGGGTCGACGATGATGCCCGATCCCAGCGACCGTTGCCGGATGGGACCGCCCTGTCCCTGCCCCTGTCCGAAGAAGCGGTCGAAGAAATCCTGGAACGGATTATCTTCATCGCCCGGCCCCGGCCCCTGGCCTTGGGGCGTATTCGGGGTTGGCGTCCGCTTGCGGTGCGGGCTCTGCACCGTGGATTCGGTATTGATGTTGACGACCGCGGGCTCCAATTGCTTCGCGATCTGGGTGAACTGGTTGGACAACTGTTTGGGTGAAGGGATGGTTAGGGGCGTGGCGTCGGACGAGAAGCCGCTCTTGTCCTGCCCCTTCACACCAAACGAGATCACCGTTCCGATCAGGATGCCCACCGCCAGGGTCAGCAAGACCGCGAAGGTCGATGCCCAGCGGTGCGCTTTGAGTCGTTCCCGAAAAGCGCTAGCGCGCAGATTCATATCTTCTTATTTCCTCCGGCTGTATAGCCCATTCGATACGAGAGGGAAGGTTATTGCAAGTGAGGCACAATGAACTCTCATTCAGGTTAGACGCGCCCTTAATAAATTCGTTGCTATAAATCACGAAAACATTTGCCGGGGCGGTTTCGTGGTTGCGTCCCAGACGCCCAAATCGCAAACTGCCGGCCCTTGACCCCCGGCGGCCTTGACCTCATAATCCTGCTCTCCCCCGTGGGGTACGGCGTTCACACTTCTTTAAAAGTCAGCTTCGCAGCGCAACAGCAGGAGTCCAAAATGACCAGCGATGCTCCCCAGCGGCTTGGCGATTATGAAATCCTGAAAGTCTTGGGCGCCGGCGGAATGGGCCGCGTGTACCAGGTCCGCAACGTGATCACCGACCGGGTGGAGGCGATGAAGGTCCTGCTGCCGGAAATCGGCGGCCAGGAAGAGGTGGCGGCGCGCTTTCTGCGCGAGATCAAAGTGCTGGCGGCGCTCAATCATCCGCACATCGCCCGGCTGCACACCGCGCTCACCATTGAGAACCAACTGGTCATGATCATGGAGTTTGTCGAGGGCCAGGCGATCTCCGCCCGTCTCGCCGGCGGACCGATCCCGGTCCCCGACGCGCTCACCTGCATTGACCAGATCCTGGACGCGCTCAGTTACGCGCACCAGCAGCACGTGATCCATCGCGATATCAAGCCGGCCAACATGATGTTGACGCCGGACGGCACCGTGAAGCTGATGGATTTCGGTATCGCCCGCACCGAGAATGAGCCCACGCTGCTCACCGCGCCCGGCTCCACGCTCGGCTCCATGAATTACATGTCTCCGGAACAGGTGCAGGGCGAGCGCACCGACGAGCGCTCCGACCTGTACTCGCTCGGCATCTCGCTCTACGAGATGGTGACCGGCGAGCGCCCCTTCCACGGCGACAGCAGTTTTTCGCTGATGGCCGCGCACATTAACCAGGCGCCGACGCCGCCGGTGGAATTGCAGCCCGAAATGCCCGCCGGCCTGAACCAGATTATTCTGACCTCGATCGCCAAGTCCCCCGCGGAGCGCTTCCAGTCGGCAGACGCTTTCCGCAACGCGGTGAAGATCGTGCTGCGCGATCTGCAGGAGTCGAAGACCCTGGTGCAGGGCTCGCAGGACGCCACCGCCGCCGGCTCTCGCACACCACTGCCGCACGTGCGCACCGGCCCGATCACGCGGCCCAAGACTCAGACGCCCGTGCCCGTCCCGGCGTATGCGGCTCCGACTGCCTCCTCCGCCGTCACTGCCGCTACCGCCTCCAGGCCGGCGCCGTTTACAGTAGCTGCTCCACCTCCGCCTGCGCCGGCGCAACCGGCGAGCAATCGCGGCCTGTTGATCAGCCTGGGCGCGGTAGTCGTGCTGGTGGTGCTGGTTGCCGCTGGGCTCTACATTCCCAGGGGGAAGAAAGCTTCCGCCGCCGACGAAACTACCGGCGGCAACAAGCAGCCGCAGGTTGTCACGCCGCAGCCGGTAGAGACCAAACCAGCCGAGGTTGTCCTGCCGCCTGAGCCAATGAAGAAGAAACCAACTGGTGACCGACTGTCGGCGGGAGATGCCCAGGCGGCGGCTGAAGCGGCAGCAGCGGCAAAAGCGAAGGCCGCGGAACTGGACCGCATCGAGCACGAGATTGATCAACTTACCGCCCGCGCCGCCTCGGTTAACGGCAGCCTCGAAAACCTGCAGCGGCAGCAGGCCGCCATGGGGGTGGGTCTGCGTGGGGATGTCGCGTCCAGGCTGGCGAGCATGAAAGTAAATCTCGCCAAGGCGCAGGACGCGATCGGCCGCAACGACGTCGAACGCGCCAAGCGTTACGCGGGCTTGGCCGACGCCGATGTCGAGGCCCTGGAAAAATTCCTGGGACGTTAGCGCAGGCAAGCAATGAGTTCAAACGACGGCGTCACCCGCATCCTGAACCTCGACGCCCAACAACTTGACCGTGCTGCCGAGCTGGAAAAGCTCCGCCGCAACATCACCGTCCTGTTCACCGACATCAAGGGCTCCACCGCCTACTTCGAAAAATTCGGCGACTCCGCCGGGCTGCTCATGGTCTTCCAGTGCAACAACCTGCTGTCGAAGTGCGTCGAGCGCCACGGCGGGCGCGTCATCAAGACCATCGGCGACGCCGTCATGGCCTCCTTCGAGGACCACGCCGAAGCGGTTGCCGCCAGTATCGAAATGCAGGAAGCCATCACCGCCGACAATTCGCCCAAGCCCGCAGCGCACCGCGTCACGGTGCGCATCGGCATCAACTACGGCCTGGGCTTCGTCAAATCCAACGATGTTTTCGGCGACGTCGTCAACGTGGCCTCGCGGGTGGAAGGCGCCGCCAGCCCGGAGCAGATTCTGATCTCCGACACGCTGCACCAGGCGGTGGCGCCGATCGGGCGTTTTCGCTTCCGTCATGCGGGAAAGTTTTCCCTCAAGGGCAAAGCCGAAGTCAGCGACCTGTTCGAAGTTGTCTGGCGCGAGCAGGCCGACGCCGGGGTTGTCAGCTCACACAGCATGGTGGTGGCCGCTGTCGTTGCGCCGCAGATCAAGTACAAACTGGTGCAGCTTCGCAACGACGGCCGTGCCGTTCGCGAGTTCGACGTTTCCCAGAAGGCGCTCATCGGCCGCACCCAGGGCGAGGTCACTTTCCCCAACGACGAATACATGCAGCCGGCACACGCCCGCCTGCTGGTGGAATCGGGACAGCTCTTTCTGGAGCCGATGGCGGAGGCCGATTCCTTCTTCAGCCTGGTCGGCACCTACCGCCTGCAGCACGGCGATGTGGTCAGCTTCGGCGCCCAGGTGCTGGAGTTCCACGTGGACGAAGCCGCGCTCGCCGAAGCCTCCCGCACCGGCACCGGACTCGGCGAACTCACCGCCATGCTGCACGGCGCGGTGGCGGAGTTCGTTTCCCTGAATCCCGACGGCAAGCGCTATCCGATACGCGAACCGCAAACCACCTGGGGCCGCACCAAGGCCGCGTACACATTCCCCACGGATACGGCCATGAGCCGCTCGCACGCCAAGGTGTACCACCGCGGCGAAGACTTCTTTATCGAGGACGTCGGCTCCACCAACGGTACCTTCGTCATGGCCCGCGAAAAAACTCCCATTCCCGCCGGCGCAGTCCTTTCCATCGGCGGCCAGCGCTTGAGGGTCTCGCGCGAAGAGGGCTCCGCGAAATCGGTCCGCGTGGGCTGAGCCGATCATCGGATGATTTCGTGATCGGGTGATCGGGTGATCACACCTGCGTGACAGACCGCTTCACCGAAGTCGGTTAAGCATCCGACTTCGCCGCTTCTGCGTGCTCGTCGCCCACTTCCGCCTGTAGTTCCGCCTGGCTGCCCTTCAATTCCGATACCACGATGCCGCCCAGGATCAGCAGCGCTCCCACTCCTGCCCTGATTCCCAGACGTTCGTGGAGCACGATGTACGACGTCATCCAGGCAAACACCGGCTCCAACAGGAAGATCAGCGCGGTGTGGGTTGGCGGCGTGAATTGCTGCGCCCATGCCTGGATGGTGAACGCCGCGCCCGTTCCCAGCAGGCCGGTCACCAGGATTGCCCAGATTACCCGCGACGACCACACCGCGTGCGCGTGCTCCAGCACCGGAACACTCATGAACATCAGCACCGCGCAGGTGATCGCCTCCACGGTCGCGACACCTTCAAAGCGGTGCTTCTGCATGGCGCGTCCCATGAGGATGATCTGAAAGGCAAACATCACCGCGCAGCCCAGGGTCAGCAGGTCGCCGCGGTTGATGCTTTCCAGATTCAGCCCGCTCCCGTTCCCCGCCGGGACGGTCATCAAATACAGTCCGACAAACGCGATGAAGACGCCCGCAACCGTCCAGGCGTTCACTTTCTTCCGCCAGCCGATAGCCAGGAATACGGGAACCAGGATGACGGAGAACCCGGTCAGAAAGGCTGATTTCGAGGGAGTGGTCAGCCGCAGCCCGGTCGTCTGGAAGGAGAATCCCAGCCACAACGGGATTCCTACCAGCACGCCGGCGCGCAGCGCGCTGCGGCTCAGCGTCCGTAACTCACGCCGGTAAAACAGCGCCAGCGCCGATGCCGCGAAGGTGATGCGCACCGCGTTGAACAGCAGCGGCGAGATGTCGCGCAGCGCATCCTTGATCTGGACGAACGTCGCCCCCCAGACCAGCGTGACCAGCACCAGGAGGATGTGAGCCTTCACCGATCGCGACACGCAGCTAGCTTAGCAGTTCCACACTGAGCGGAAACGCTGCGCGTGGCCCGTGGATACGCGGCCCTAAGTTGATCGGGTGGTCGGAACGCGGCATGCATCAAATCGTCGTTGTAGTGGGTCCAACAGAAAAAGGAGCGCTTTGATTCGCGAAATCGTGTTTAATATATGCAGCGGGTCACGAAGAAACGAGGATTGTCAGGTATGGCTACTGCCCCCCAGAAGCAGCGGATTTCGCGGACAGAAGCAGCCCGCAAGATCGCAACGCTCTTAGAAGACCACATGCAATCCGAGGGCTGGTCCGAAGAGAAGAAGAACAAGCAAGTGGCCGGGTTCCGCAAAGCGGTGGTTAAGGATTTAGGTGGGCGTCCCAAGCGGCCAAAATAGCCTTCCAGCGCGGATCATCATCTTTCAATTCGAACTTTTCCTTCACTCTGGCGACAAAAATCGCGCGGTTATCGGACGTTGCCAGCAGCCACTCTAGAGTTTCCAGCAGTTCCTTCTGCCGTTTGCGTGCCAATGCCTGGGGCGTCATCGCTGACGCGCGAAGCTCGTCGGCGATTTCCTTTGCTTTGTCTTTTCGCTTCAAACCGTTCTAATTCCGGCTGCCGGTCAGAACCCCAATATCCGTGCGCGCCGAGACTTTTTGTTTCTTGATCTTCATCAACTCGGCGGCTTTCTGCGCGATGTGCTCGGCCGAGACCTCGAATTCCTTGATCAGTTCCCAGGGCGCGCCGGAATCGCCGAAGCGGTCCTGCACGCCAATCGCTCCGGTGATAATCGGCCGGCCATAAAGTTCGGGGCTGGCGGTAATGACGCCGCTGACGCGCCACGCCAGCGCGCCGATCTGGTGTTCTTCGGCGGTAATCACGATCCCGGTTTCCCCGGCAGCGCGGATGATGGCTGCCTCGTCCACCGGCTTCATGGTGTGCAGGTTGAGGACGCGCGTTTCGTACCCGAAATCCTGCTTGAGGATATAAGCGGCGCGCATGGCCTCCGGCACCATCGGGCCGCAGGCAATGATGGAAAGATCTTCATCTTCATCGCGGTACTGCGAGGCCAGCACGGTATCGAAGGCGTCGATAAATTCCTTCGATTCGCGGCGCAGGCGGATGACGTTGGCCTTGCCGAAAACGAAGGGCGTGTCTTCCCGGGTGACCACCGGCGTAGCCTCGCGCGCGAAGCGGATGTACTTGGGGCCGACGTGCTGCATCAGCAGGTAGTCGGTTGCCTTGCGGGTCTCGACGCTGTCGCAGGGCACCACGGCAACGATGTTGGGCAGGCCGCAGATGGCGAACAGATCTTCCAGCGCCTGGTGGGTGGCGCCGTCGGGACCGACGGAAACGCCGCCGTGCGCGCCGGCGATGAGGACGTTGAAATTGCCGTAGCAGATGGAAGTGCGAATCTGGTCGAGGTTGCGCGCCGCGGCGAAGGTCGCGTAGGTGCCAAACACCGGCAACTTCCCTTCCCGCGCCAGTCCGGCGGCCACCGCGGTGGCGGACTGTTCGGCGATGCCCATGCTCAGCCAGCGCGGCTTGCGCTCCGGCTTGCCGTTGTAGAACTCGCTGATGGTGATGGAACCGGAAATGTCGAGGCCGAGGGCGACCACGCGCTCGTCGGCGCCGTTCTTGGCCAGCGATTCACCGAAGCCCATGCGCGTTGGTTTCATCTTCGCCTGCATGTCCACCGAACTGTTCCACCAGTAATCGCGCTTGAAGCGCGGCATCTTGTCGAAGAGCTTGGAATCCACGATGGCCTGGTACGCCTTGGCTTTCGCCAGCAGCGCGTCGAGAGGAATTTGTTCGCTCAGGCCGAGTTCGGCGAGGCCTTTCTTGGTTTCTTCCAGGTTGGGGGCCCTGCCGTGCCATCCGGCAACGTTTTCGCAGAAGCTGATTCCCTTTCCCTTGATGGTATCGGCGATGATGGCCAGCGGTTTGCCCGTGCCGAGGCGCGCCTTTCCTTGCTCCAGAGCGCGCACCACCTGGTCCATGTCGTGGCCGTCGATGCGAATGACGTCCCATCCGAAGCTGCGGTACTTGTCTTCAATGGGATCGATGTTCATGACATCGGAGACGAGGCCGTCAATCTGCAGCCGGTTGCAGTCCACGATGCCGACCAGGCTATCCAGCTTGTAGTGGCCGGCTTCCATGGCGGCTTCCCAGACCTGGCCCTCCTGCTGTTCGCCGTCGCCCATGATGCAGAACGTGGTGTAGGTCTTGTCGTTCAGGCGTCCGGCGAGCGCGATGCCGACGGCGATGCTGAGGCCCTGCCCCAGCGAACCGGTGGATGCTTCCACGCCCGGCAACTTCAGCCAGTGCGGATGGCCCTGGTAGGGAGAGTAGAGCTTGCGCAGCGTGACCACGTCTCCTGGCGGGTAGAAGCCCGCGAACGCCAAGCCGAGATACAGGCTGGGCGCCTTGTGCCCGGTGGAAAAGATGATGCGGTCGCGGTCGGGCCATTCGGCGTTTTTCGGATCGAGATTGGCTACCTTGAGGTAGAGCGCGGCGGTGATGTCCATGATGGAGAGCGTCCCGCCGGCATGGCCGCTGGCGGCAGCGCACAGCGCGACCAGGTCGTAGCCGCGCATGAGGTTGGCGGCTTCTTTGAGTTGTTCGATGGAATAATCGCGCACCACCGCGCCGGTCTTGGAATCCGTGATTGCCATGGAAGCTCTCCCTGAAAGGCACGTGAACGCACAAGTGCCCTCGGACTGTTAACTGGCGAGAGTAGTGCCTGCAGACGGAAGGGTCAGTGAGAGTAGTCACAAGCGGATGTGATGGGCGATTTAGTGATTTGTAATTTGCAATTTGTAATTTGCAATTGTCGACCCCTGGCCATGCCTGTGACGGCATGGAATGGCAGACAAAATGAAACGGGCTGCAAGAGCAGCCCGGAAAATTACAAATTGCAAATTACAAATTCTTTTTCGTCCACTCCTCGACCCGGTCCAGCGCCTTCTGGATGTTCTCCATGGAATTGGCGACGCTGAAACGGACATAGCCTTCACCGAAGGCGCCGAACGAGGTGCCGCTGAGCCCGGCAACGCCTGCCTCCTCCAGCAGTGCGTCGGCGAGTTTCTTCGACGGCCAGCCGGTCTTGGTGACGTTGGGGAAGACGTAGAACGCGCCCTTGGGCATGCGGCAGGAGAAGCCCTTGATGCGGTTCAGGCGTTCGACCATGTAGTCGCGGCGGCGCTTGAACTCGGCGCACATTGTGGTCACGGCCGTCTGGTCGCCCGTGAGCGCTTCCACTCCGGCCTTCTGCGTGAAACTGGCGGTGCAGGAGACGGCGTTGGTTTGCAGACGCGCCAGGTGGGTGGCGAGATCGGCGCGCATGACGCCATAGCCCATCCGCCAGCCGGTCATGGCGTAGGTCTTGGAGAAACCGTCGAGCAGGATGGTGCGGTCCTTGAAACCGTCCACCGACATGATGGAGAAGTGCTCGCCTTCGAACAGCAGGCGGCTGTAAATCTCGTCGGAGAGCACCATGATGTCGCGGTCGCCGATGGCGGCGGCGATATCGAGCACGTCTTTTTTCGTCAGCACGCCGCCGGTGGGATTGTGCGGCGAATTGAGGATGATGAGCCGCGTGTTGCTGGTGATTTTCGAGGCCAGTTCCTTGACGTCGAGGCGGAAATCCAGTTCTTCGCGCAACTGAATGGGCACAGCCTTGGCGCCCACGAAGTTGATCATGGACTCGTAGATGGGGAAGCCCGGATTGGGGTAGATGACCTCGTCGCCTTCTTCGGCCAGCGCGGTGATGGCGTAGAACATGATCGGTTTGCCGCCGGGAACGACGACGACCTCTTCCGGCGCCACCTTGACGTTGCGGGTTCGGGAGACGTAATCGGCGATCGTCTGGCGGAGTTCGGGCAGGCCCGGCGATGGGCCGTAGTGCGTCCAGCCCTTGTGCAGGGCGTTGCTGCCGGCTTCGATGATGTTGGTGGGCGTGTCGAAATCGGGTTCGCCGATTTCCAGGTGAATAATGCTTTTGCCCTGCGCTTCCAGGGCACGAGCCCTAACCAGCACTTCGAACGCGGTTTCGGTGCCCAGCCGCGACATCCGCTGGGCCAGACGCAGTGCGGGAGTTACACGAGCTGTTTTTTCCATAACGGGAGTAGCCATTATATAGCCCCCTTCGGCGGCATCCGTGAAAACCCCCAATGTTCCGCCAAGGCGAGCAGGGGTGCAGTGATGACCGTCACCGGGGCGATGGTCATGGCGGTCCTTAGCTCCGCAAGAATCCGTGGGACTTGCCGTTGGCGTCGCCGTAAGACCCGGTAATCTTGCCGGCTGCATTCAATCCAACAGGCTGCGTGTAGGTTGCACCCGGCACGTCGATGGAGGTGATGGCGCCAGCCGCCGACCGCAAGAAGCTGTGAAGGCCGGCGGCGTCGGCCCAAACGCCCACCGTCTTGCCCGCATGATTGAGAGCCCAGGCGGTCACAGAGGTCGCGCCGGGTATCGCTATTTTGATAATGGTGCCGTTCGGCTTCCGCAGAAAGGCCTGGGATTGGCCATTCACGTCGGTGTAACGGCCCATGACCAGAGCGGCGGGCGTGAGTGCCATCGCGGTTGTAGAAATGGAGTTGGGCACATCGAACGTGGCAACGGTGCCGTTCTTTCGCCGCAGGAAGCCGTGGATATGGTGACCTGCGTCGCCCCATTGTCCGGCGGTCAGGCCAGCCGGCGTTATGTCGTTGGAGGCAGTCTCGGTCGAATTGGGCAGATCGAAGGTCACAAACGAGCCGTTCGCCTTGCGAATAAAACCGTGGGAAGGTCCGCTGGCATCGCCGTAGCTCCCGGTAATTTCCCCTTTGGGATTGATGGCGGTGGGCACGGTTTGCGTCGAATTCGGCAATGCGAAGGTCACGATGGAGCCTTGGAGGCGCCGCAAGAAGCCCTTGGCGCCGGCGCCACCGGCGTCCGTGTACCAACCGGTGATCTGGCCTCGGTGATTGATTGCCACCGGAAACGTGTTGGTGGCGTTTGGCACATCGAACTTGACAATGCTGCCGTTGCGCTTCCGCAGGAACCCATGAGAATTGCCGGTCTTATCGGTGTAGCTCCCGGTGATGGCTCCCGGCCGGTTGATCGCGGCCGGAACGGTGCCGGTTGCCAACGGCACGTCGAAGGAGACTATCTGGGGCATGGCTCTGACTCCTTTCGCGTACGAACTATAGTTCCGGGTATGCGGAGAAGTGAATCAGAGTAGCTCGCGCAGCACAACACTATTCGGTGACGGCGGATTGGTCGCTGGCGCGGAAGACGCGGTCCACGGAATAGGGCGCGGCCTGCGAGCCGTGATAGTGGTGGACCTGCAATTCGCCGAGCAGACCGAGCGCCAGCATCTGCACGCCGGCGATGATGAGCACGGCGCCGAAAATCATCAGCGGGCCGTGCGTCGCCATGATGGCCTCGTGCGTGACCAGCTTTTCGATGACCAGAAACGCGGCAATGGCAAGTCCAGCCAGATTGCCGAGCATGCCGATGGTGCCGAAAAAATGCAGCGGGCGCGACAGGTAGCGCAACAGGAAGCGGATGGTGATCAGGTCGAAAAAGACGCGGAAGGTGCGGCCCAGGCCGTAGTGGGACTCGCCGCGCTCGCGCACCGTGTTCTTGATCGGGACCTCGCAGATGGTGGCGCCATGCCACGACGCCAGCGCCGGAATGAAGCGGTGCAGTTCGCCGTACAGCGGCACCTGCGAAAGAAGATCGCGACGGTAGGCTTTGAAGGTGGTGCCGAAATCGTGAATGTCCACCCCGCTGAGCTTGGCCATCAGCCAATTGGCACAGCGTGAAGGAATGCGGCGCAGCCACAGGTTATCAATGCGCTGCTTGCGCCAGCCGCTGACGATGTCGTAGCCCTCGGCGAGTTTTTCCAGAAAGCGCGGGATGTCGGCGGGGTCGTGTTGCAGGTCGCCGTCCATGGCGATGACGTACTCGCCGCCGGCATGATCGAAGCCGGCCGCCAGCGCGGGCGTTTGCCCGAAATTGCGCCGCAGCTTGATTACCACCACGCGGCTGTCCACGGCGACGACTTCCCGCAGCAGGTGAAAGGTGCGGTCGGTGCTGCCGTCGTCCACGAACACCAGCTCGAACGGGTCCGGCTGCGCTTCCATCACCGCTTTCAGGCGGTCATAGAGTTCGGTGACGTTCTCCTGCTCGTTGTGCAGCGGGATGACGATGGAGTACTTCAGCACGGAGTAATTATAGCGGTCTGTAGGCGCGAGTTGTCAGGGTTTTCGGTTCTCGGTTCTCGGTTGCCGGGTGTGAGTGCGGGCAATTGTGCCGTGTTTGTTTACCGACTACCGTAAACCGCAAACCAATAACTTTGATTCAGTTCCCGTGCAACGCATAGCCGGCTTCCAGCGGCAGCTTGCCATTGACCTTTACCACGTTGACGCTGCTGGTGATGGAATAAATGTCAATGAGCCCGACCGCCCCGGACAGGCTCTCGACCATGCGGATGACGTCGGTGTCGGAATTCACCACCACGAAATAGCCGGGGTTGGCGGCCACGACCGCTTTGATTTTTTCCGCTGTGGTGGCGAAGAATTTTCCCATCGCAATCTTCATCGCGGGCGCGTTGGGATCGCGCAGGATCAGGGTCACCTTGCCGCCGCCCGGCCACGTCGCCAACGACGCGTTCGCCAGCTTACCGAGTTCGGCAGAGGTCAGGGTCCGGACCTGGCTGGACTTGTTGACGATCACCGCAAGATCGCGCGCGGCGCAAGCGAGGGAGGCGCCCAGCAGCAACACGCCGACTGCAAACCAACGAAGAATACAAACCTGTGCCGGAATAATTCCCCTCCTGCGCCGCGATTTAAGCGCAGAACAGGTGTGGAAGGCAATCGCAAACACGTACCTTCGCGGGTACGTTGGTGCGGAATCGCGTTGTAACGCATTGCAATCCAATAATAATTCGCGTTACATCACAGCCGATGCAACGCTCATTGCCGATCGTATTCTTGTGCCTGTCGCTGGCGGGAGTTGCACAGAACGCGCCCGCACACTCCTCGGCGCGCCCGAAGGCCAGCAAGACTGCCATGCTGCCGGTCACCACCACCTCGCCCAAGGCCCGCGCCATGTACCAGCAGGCGATGACCGACTCGATGAATTTCCACCTGGACCGCGCTCTCGACCAGTGGCGGGCGGCGGTCAAGCTGGACCCCGACTTCGCACTCGCCAACCTGATGATCGCCTTCCGCTCGCAGGACCCGAAAGAGGCCAAGGCCGCGCTGCAGCGGGCCAATACAGCGGTCCGCAAGGGCAGCGACGGCGAGCGCCTGTTCGTGCGCTGGATCACCGGCATCCGCGAAGGAAATTACCTGTCCGGCATCGCTGCCATGAATGACCTGATCGCCCGGTATCCGTTCGACCAGCAACTGCTGTCGCTTGCCGGGAACTGGCTCATGGTGCGCTACAGCTACGATCGCGCCGCTGAGTTGTTGAACCGAGCCCTGGCTGTAGACCCCGATTACCCGCCAGCCTTGAATTCGGCGGCATACGCCCACGCTCAAATGGGCGACTTCGCGAATGCCATCGAACTCATGCAGCACTATGCCGAGGTGCTGCCCAACGAACCGAATTCGCAGGATTCCTACGCGGAGATCCTGCGCCAGGCCGGCAAGTTCGATGCCGCCGTGGAGCATTACCAGGCGGCGCTGAAGATCGCGCCCGGCTTCTCCATCATGGGACTCGCCGATACTTACGCGCTCAAGGGCGATGAAGAGCGCGCCCGCGCCGAATACCTGCGCTGCAACCAGCAGGCGGAGATTTCGGAAGACAAGATTTTGTGCCGCCTGCAATACCCGGTCACTTACGTTTGGGAAAAGAATTATCGCGCCGCCGACCAGGCGTTTGACAGCGCCGCCCAGTGGGCACACGAGCACGATCTCGGCTTCGCCGAAGCGCAGGCTCATCGCATGATGGCCATGTACCAGGAGGATGACAGCGTGGCGCTGAAGCATCTTGATCGCGCTGCCGCATCTTTGAACGAACACGCCAGCGTTTCCAAGTCCGACTACCAGGACGAGACGGCGCGAATCCTTCGCTGGCGCGTCACTCGCGCCATGCACGCCGGCGACAAAAACACCGCTGAGCACGCCCTTCAGCAGCTCCGAATCATTGCCGACCACGATCCCAGCGAAGTCGTTCAGCGAGCTTACAACGCGGCGCTCGGAGCGCAGCTCATGGCCGAGAACAAGCCCTTGCAGGCGATTCCCTACCTTCGCGAGGACTTCAAGGACGCATGCTCGCTGGAATTGCTGGTTAAGGCTTACGAGCAAACGGGCGACAAGGAAATGGCCGCGACGCAACGGGCAGAACTCGCCCGTTTCAATCTGCCCACCGTGGAAACTGCGATGGTGGTTCCGGCATTCCGCGCCGCCGAAGCGGCGCATTAGCTACTACACGAAACTGAACGCCTCTCCACGACAGCGCACGGCGGCATTGGCCAGGTGATTGGCCTCCAGATTCAGCTCGCGCGGGATGTGGCTGATGGTGAATTCCAGCGCCCTGGCGAGCTTCCGGCAGGTCCAGTTCAGGGAGTACAGGCGCGGGCTGCGACAGGCATACTCGCCGTTCATTTGCCGGACGACCACTTCCGAATCACAATAAACTTGCAGGCGCTTGGCTTTGCGGGCGACGGCCACTTGCAGCGCCTCCAGCACAGCGGCATATTCGGCCACGTTGTTGTCCTGGTGGCCAATCCACTTGGAAATTTTGATGATTTCTCCTCCGGGGACCTCCAGCACGATGCCAATACCTGCCGGCCCCGGATTCCCGTGCGAACCGCCGTCGACGTAAGCTACCAGATCTGACATCCCTGCCCTTTTGAAGACACAATGAACCCTTGAGGTTTTCTGGGTCAAGACATTCATTTGGTACAACTGTTGAAAACCGCGCGATTTAGCAGGTTTTGTGGAAAAAACTGTGGATAACCGCTGCTGGTGATTTTCACGATCGTCAACGCCCACTTTTTGTGCACATTACAAATTCGTGAATGGCCTCCACAAAAGTTCCGATTGCACCAATCATGAGCGTTGACAATCGCAATTCCCGGAGTAGTATCCAACCCGTCGACGGTCGAAAGGGTTGGCGCCAATCATCGGTCGCCAGTCCAAAGTAGGCTGGGTGATCCGGAAGGCGAGGCAACTCGCTAGACGGCCGGACCCGAAAAAACCGACGGTTCTGCGAGGTTCCGTTGGGGTTCGGCACTGCGAAAGCAGTGATCGCATCAGGGGCTGTGACGGTACATGCGTCCACGCTGTTAACTCCCTCGCAGGAGTTGGCGGCTAGACCATAACCAATGTCACGGCCCTTTTAATTTTTCCCGCCTGATTTCTCTCCCGAATAAAAACCAACCATCACCATGGCACTCGTTCACCCCAGCCATCTGGTCTCCGGCTGCGGAGCGGAGGAAGAAAATTGCCCGGCGCTCGGCGCTGCAAGACCCTATCCTGAGATCGCCCAGGTCTTCCCAGGGACGGCTGAAATTCTCCCCAGAGTTGTGCCTAAGTTGCCGGTCACACGATCCGCACCGGTCGTAGCCTGGCCGAAGGTGCACTGTAACCATCATTTACGAAAAAAATCGAAAGTTTGAATTTAATCCTGGTTTTCCGCCCCTTTTCCGCAGGCTTTTCCACAGTTGCACCAGAAACGGGCATTGACTCTATTTTCGACGGTGGTAATCTGCACCACGTCGACGGTCGAAAGGGTTGGCGTCAATCATCGGTCGCTAGTCCAAAGTAGACTGGGTGATCCGCAAGGCGAGGCAACTCGTTGAGCGGCCGGACCCGAAAAAACCGACGGTTCTGCGAGGTTCCGTTGGGGTTCGGCACTGCGAAAGCAGCGATTGCACTAGGGGCTGTGACGGTACATGCGTCCACGCTGTTAACTCCCTCGCAGGAGTTGGTGGCTAGACCATAACCAATGTCACGGCCCTTTTAATTTTCCCCCGTACTTCCCACCTGTCCCACCGCAGCCGGATTCACGCTGCCCTCATGGCCCCGCAACCAGTCGAGATACCGCTGCTCGTACGACTTGTCGGTTTCCCGCCGGACATGCCGGATGCTGTGCCCGGTCACCATGTGGCAGATCTCCTCGCCGAGGTTGACGGCGTGATCGCCGGAGCGTTCCAGCGCATTGGCGATGAACAGCACGTGCACGGCATTGCGGGTTGCCGAGGTAAGGCCATTGAGGGTGCGGAAGAGGAGCAGGTTGCGGCGGCGGTCGATTTCGGCGTCGGCGCGAACGATTTCGACGGCAATCTCCACATTGCGCCGTGCCAGCCCATCGTGCGCGTCACGCAGCATCGCTTCCAGCGCGGTCGCCATCTCGATCAGGTCCTTGATATCGGCCATGTCCACGGTGCCGTCCAGCACCTGGATGCAGGAGGCGGCCGAACACAGCAGATCTCCGATGCGCTCCAGGTCGATGAGAAATTTCATGCAAACCAGCAGCTCGCGGGCGTCGGCGGCTTCCACCAGTGTGACCGCATAGGCGACGCGCTCGTCGAGCTCGCGGTCAATGAGGTCGAGCTTGCGCTCGCAGTCGGCAATCTGGGCAAGCGCGGCCGGCGACTTGCTGGCCAGCGCGTCGGCGGTGGCAGCCGCCGATTGCCGCGCCAGCTCGCAGGCGGTCAGCGTCAGTTGGAGCAACTCGACATAAATCGGAGTGGCCGATGCCGGCTTTCCCACAATTCCCATGCCGTCATTTAATCCCGCGAATGTGAACCGGTGATAAATGGCAGGTTACAAGCGCATGAAAAAGCAGGGCCAAAGGGCGCCCCATGCGCCCTCTGCAATTACCGGGCACTTAGCATGCCCCGGACCGCACCCTAAGTCCCTGTTCGTTGGTTACTTGTGCCGCCGGGGAGTACAGGCAATCATCTAAGGATGCAATCCGCACCCATCCCCAACGCCTTCTCCAGGGCGTTCAAACGACGCAGCGCACGCGTCCAACTGAAGATCCTGATTTCTGTCGTAATCGGCGATGAGAGTGTTCTCGACGCCGAAACCACGTCGGTAAGCAAGCACGGCGCGCGCATCCGCATCACCAGCACGCCCGGAAAATTGGCCCACGGCGAGCACTTGCGGGTCGCCTTACGCCACGGCCAGAACCCGCAAGCGGCGCGGGTGGTGTGGCTCGACAAACGCTCCTCCTCGCACTACGGCATCGAACTCGACGAAGCTCTCGGCAACTTCTGGGGCGTGTATTTCCCCAGCAAGGACGGGGGGGGGCGCAGCGAACGCAAAGAGGCGCCCGGTAAAGCGGCCGTTGCCTCGGCCCCGGCCGCCGTTCAACCTCAAGCTGCCGACCAACTTGCCGTCGAGGAGAAGCCGGGGCTCACACCGCCGACCGAACTCGGCCGTATCCCGGCTATGATCGCGGGCCTCTCGGCCATCAAGCTGCCATTCGCCGAAAAAGTAGAGTTGGTGTTCACTCACGCGCACGAGGGTACGGCGCTGCTGCAGAACATCGTGGAACCCGGCGCGACGTTGCGGATCACGTTTGCGCACCGCGTCGCCGCAGGGTACGTCCTGGCCGTCTCCGGCCAGCGCGAAGCGGGCAAATGGCGCGTGCGCCTCAGGTGCGACGCCGCCTCCGCGTAACAGCACTACACGGGCCAAGGGACTTACGAATGGAAGCGCCACTGACACAACGGCTCAACCCGATCCAATTGCGGCAGCAGTGGAAGCTGAATAATTATTTTCGCTCGTGCCGGGCAAGGTACCGCGGCTGGCACTGGGCGCAGGAGGTCGGAGCGATGTCCAACTATTCCGCCATGACGCTCAGCCTGGCTGTCTTTTTCACCATATTCCTGTCGTCCGTGGTCGTCATCATCGGCGGCGGCACTAACGGCCGGCGCCGCGCAAAATTCCCCACACAGTGAAGGAAAGTAAGAACTTAAGACGTGGCGTTAGGCGTTAGGTTTTAGGCGTCAGGAAATTCAAGACGCCCAAAGCCGAAAGCCGAACGCCGAACGCCCCTTCTGACTTCTGACTTCTTCATTCCTCCGTTCCCGCCTCGCCGCATACGCATATGAGATGATTGGCCTTCTCAATCCTGATTCCAAGGACACCCTGGCTTGTGAGAACGGTCTTAACCGCATCGGCGCTGCTGACACCGTTGGAGCGGATTTCCCGCCCGGTGCTGGTGATCGAGGATGGAGTCATCGCGCAGGTCACTTCGCGCGATCACGGCGAGGTTCCCGCCGGCGCACAGGTGCGCGATTTCCCGGACGCGATACTGGCGCCCGGATTCATTGACATCCATATTCACGGCGGCGCCGGCCACGACGTCATGACCGCCCATGCCGCCGCGCTTGAGGAGATCGAACGTTCCCTGGTCAAGCACGGCGTGACTTCCTATTTTCCGACAACGGTGACGGCGCCGCTGGACGATACATACGTTGCCCTGGACAGGCTCGCGGCGGCGATCGAAACCACCTCCGCCCGCAAGCGAAACGGCAGCTTGCGCGCCCAGCCACTCGGCATCCACCTGGAGGGCCCGTTCATCAGCCATGCCAAGTGCGGCGTGCACCCCACCGAACATCTGCAAGCACCGTCGCTCGAAGTGTTCGACCGGCTGTGGCAGGCGGCGCGGGGAAAAGTCTCGCTGATGACGGTTGCGCCGGAATTGCCCAAGGCGGAATACCTGATCGGCGAGGCGGCGCGTCGTGGGGTATGCGTCAGCCTGGGCCACAGCGATAGTTTGCTAGCCCCGGTGGAAGCGGCGATTGCCGCGGGCGCGCGCCATGCCACCCACACCTTCAACGCCATGCGCGCCTTGGACCATCGCGAGCCGGGCATCCTGGGCGCGGTGCTGGCCGACGAGCGGCTCACCGCCGACATCATTGCCGACGGAATTCACGTCCATCCCGATGTCGTGCGCCTGTTCCTGCGCGCCAAGGGCTTCGAACGCGCCGTGCTGATTACCGACGCCATCAGCGCCACCGGCATGGGCGATGGCCGTTATCGTCTCGGCGGATTCGAAGTGGAAGTCCGCGGCGAGCGCTGCGAACACAACGGCCGGCTGGCGGGTAGCGTGCTCACACTCGATCGCGCGGTGCGCAACGCGATGCAATTCACCGGCTGCGAATTGCAGCAAGGGGTCCGGATGGCCACGCTGAATCCCGCGCGGATCACTGGTTTCGCGGGACGCAAGGGACAGCTTGTGGAAGGCGCCGACGCCGACATCGTGGTCTTGACGCCCGAGGGGCAGCCGATGCAGACGTTCGTGGCCGGTGTCGCCGTGGGGTAGCCCGACTCGATACGCGGTTTTCCGCTCGGCTGGCTACGTGCTAACCTGATTCTGCTGGGGCCGTAGCTCAGTTGGATAGAGCAAGAGTTTCCTAAACTCTAGGTCGGCGGTTCGAATCCGCCCGGCCCCTCCAGCATCCCCCACCTTCTACGTACTCGCCGCCGCGCCTCCGGCTACCTACGCTGCGTTACAATCCTGCCAGTATGTGCGGTCGCTTCCGGTTAGGCAAAGGGCGTGAAGCGCTGAAGGAGTACTTCGGCGCCGAGGTTGATCTGGACTGGTCGCCGCGCTACAACATCGCGCCCGCGCAGCGCATTCCCACCGTCCGGCAAAACGCCACCAGGCCGGTGCGCGAGCTGTCGCTGATGCGCTGGGGCCTGATTCCCTACTGGGCGAAAGACGCTTCCATCGGCTACAAGATGATCAACGCGCGCTCCGAGACCGCCGCCACCAAGCCTGCCTTCCGCGACGCCCTCCAGCTCCGCCGCTGCCTCATCCCCGCCGACGGCTTTTATGAATGGAAAAAGTTGCCCAAGGCAAAGCAGCCCTATTGCTTCACCCTGCGCGATGAATCCATCTTCGCTTTTGCCGGTATCTGGGACCGCTGGAAAGATCCCGACGGCAATACCCTCGAGACCTGTTCCATCCTGACCACCTCGCCCAACGAGCTGGCCGCCGCAGTGCACGATCGCATGCCGGCGATCCTGCCGCCGGACAATTACGACCTCTGGCTCGATCCCGGTTTTCAGGACGTGAAGGAAATCTCCGACATGCTGAAGCCCTACGGGGCGGCGCTGATGAAGGCGTTCGCGGTCAGCACGCGGGTGAACACGGTGAAGAACGACGACCCGCAATGCGCCGAGCCTCTCGCCGAGTTCACTCCCCAGTTGCCGCTTTAGCGCCCGCCGGTTTGGTTTTCATTTCGACGAGAATGCCCTCAAAAGCTTTGTCACCGACGTTTTCCACGGAATGGGCTGCCGCGGTCCGCCAACGCACTTCCCCGGCCTTGCCCTCGCTGTTGGCGACCTTCCCATCAGGTGTGTAAACCTTGGCGTGCGAGTCGGTGAGCACAATCTGCACGTTGTCGGGATGGGAATGCATTTTGGACTTGTCGCCCGGTTCGTAGCGGTACCGCAGCACGCGCACCTGATCGTTTTCAACCACCACCTTGGCGTGATCGTCCGGCGCTGACAGTTCTTGCGCCATTCCGGCCGGTTTCACTTTCATTTCGACGAGAATGCCTTCAAAAGCCTTGTCACCGACGTTTTCCACGGAATGGGCTGCCGCAGTCCGCCAACGCACTTCCCCGGCCTTCCCCTCGCTGTTGGCGACCTTCCCATCAGGCGTGTACACCTTCGCGTGCGAGTCGGTGAGCACAATCTGGACGTTGTCCGGATGGGAATGCATTTTGGATTTGTCCCCCGGTTCGTAGTGGTACCGCAACACGCGCACCTGATCGTTTTCAACTACTACCTTTGCGTGATCGTCGATGGCCGGTAGCTGTTGCGCCCAGGCGGTGGCTCCGGCCAGGCACACCAACACTGCTGTAAGTAGGAACGCGCGCATGTCACACCTCCCAGTGTGAGTCAGAAAATAGAATTCTCATTCCATCATGAAGTGCAACGGGACAAACCTAGCCCGCGCCGTCCTCTGCAGCCGATAGCTACATCGGAACGACTCCTCAGCCCGAAAAATGCGGCAGGTGAATTCGCGAATTGTGCTCCCGCGCCGAAACCAGTGTCAATGCGATTCCGCACCTCTACTTGAGCCCACCATGTGGAGCCGTGGCCGACGTCTTGGTAGGTCGACTCCATCACCGCGCACCTTGACATTACCCCGCCAAGGTGAGATTCCTATAAGCTTTTGGATACGCCGTTTGCGGCAGAAGGGGATTTAGTGAGAGTTCGGGTCTTTTACCACGACAAGTGTTTCGACGGCGCCTGCTCGGCCGCGATGTTCAGCCGCTTCTACCGGGAGCGGATCCGCGAGGATGTGCAGTTCCACTACAGCGGCCTGGTGCACCGCGCCGGCGCGCTGTTCGACGAGCGCCACTTCGACGGCGACGAAAACGCCATCGTGGATTTCAAGTACTCCACCTCGCCCAAGATCACCTGGTGGTTCGATCATCACTTCAGCGCGTTCCTCACCCCCGAGGACGCCGCCCACTACGAGAGCGACACCAGCACCAGGAAGTTTTACGATCCCGATTTCAAATCGTGCACCAAGTTTATCGCCACCATCGCCGAGACGCGCTTCGGCTTCAATCCCGCGCCGGTGGCGGAAGTCATCGAGTGGGCCGACACGATTGACGGCGCTTCCTATGCCGACGCCCAGACCGCAGTCGAAATGCAGCATCCGGCGATGAAGCTGACCATGGTGATCGAATCCAACCAGGACCCGAACTTCATTCCACGGCTGATTCCCCTGCTGGCCTCCATGCCGCTGGAGGAAATCATTCGCCAGCCGTTCGTCACCGACCTGCTGCCAGCACTACTGAAGCGCCACCAGGAATCCATCCGCCTGCTGCAGGGGCGCGCCGAGTGCAAGGAAGGCACGGTCTTCTTCGACGTCACCGACCATGACCTGGAGGGCTACAACAAGTTCATCCCCTATTACCTGCATCCCTCCTGTATCTACAGCGTGGGGCTGAGCAAGAGCAGCTTCCGCACCAAGGTGGCGGTCGGGTCCAATCCCTGGGCGCGCGCCGATACCATTGTGAACCTGGCCAAGATTTGCGAGCGTTACGGCGGCGGCGGACACGCGCGCGTGGGCGCGATTTCGTTTGAACCTGACAAGTTCGATGTTGCCCGCAAGGCCGCCCGCGAGATTGTGGAGGAGTTGCGCGCCAGCTATCGCGCCGCCCAATCCCCGGCCAAGTAATTAGAACTGGGTTCAAGAATACATTTTCGCCTGAGGCAGAATGTCCCTCAGGGGCTAAAGCCCACCATTTTTGCGGCCTCGAGCGGCACGGCTGAAGCCGTGCCCTTCCCTGTTCGTGATCTATCTTCCCCAGCGCACGGCGAACCAGGAACTGGAATCCTCGCTTGCGTGAGGGCCTCGGGCCGAGGCCTTACGCGTTGGCTTGCTTCTCCGCGATGTCGCCCACCACCGGCAGCTTCCACATTTGTCCGCCGTAGGCTTTCATCGCCATCAGGATCCAGAGGATCAGGCCGCCCAGCCCCAATAGCGGCCACAGCAGCAGTGTCGCCCACCCCAGAAACGGAATCGCCCCGACGAAGGTCAGCGCGACCCAGAGAACGGTCCAGGCAACGTAGAAGAAAATCGACTGAAACGCATGAAACCGGATGAAGCGGTTCCGGTTGTAGGGCTCGATCACCAGGAAAATGATCGCTGGAACGATGGTTACGTAGGCCAGCATGCCGGCGACGTTGTCGGCCAGTCCGCCGGCCCCGGATTGCGTGGGAGAGGCCGCGGGGCCGACCGATTGTGCCGGCTTGCCGCAACCGGTGCAGTGGTTCGCGTTATCGGGTAGTTGCACACCACAGCTGGAACAGAACCGCGCCATGTCAATCGCCTCCCGGGTGATCTTACTGCTGGATGGTGGAGCCCGCCTTGGGGCGCGAAAAGCCTCTCTCCGCGCCGCTTTTCTGAACGCGGGCACAGTATCAGAACGCTACCGGCAAGGCAACGCCATGCGAGCTTAAATGTCTGTGGAAGGCCGGCAGGCAGCCCCGGGACTAGACGGCTCGCCCGCGCTTGCGCCGGCACTGCTCGCACACGCCGTAGATCTGGAAGGTATGCCGCGTCGTCAGGTAGTGATGTTTCCGCCCGATTTCCTGCTCCAGCTTGCCCACCTCGGGGGAAAAGAATTCCACCGACCCGCCACACTCCGTGCACACCATGTGGTGGTGATTGCGCCGGTTGTACTGGTGCTCGTAACGCGTGATGCCGTCGTGAAACGCGACCTCGCTCGCCAGTTCGCATTCGGCCAGCAGCTTCAGCGTCCGGTACACGGTGGTGAATCCGATGCGCGGGTTTTCTTTCTTGACCAGGCGGTGCAGTTCGTCGGTGGAGAGGTGTTCGTGGGTTTCCAGGAACGCGCGCAGAATGGTGTCCCTCTGCTCGGTGTGCTTCAGCCCGACGCGCTTCAGATGATTGTGAAAAATGCCTTCCGCTTCGCGGACATTCTCCCGCGAAATCGTGGCGTGATCATCAACGCGTTTTTGCAGGGAGGGGGCCACCATCTCAGCATAACACCAGCTTTTCCGCCTACCCAAGCCGTCTTTCGCACACGGAGTGAATAGACTGACCGGCGGACAGACCGATAGACTGCTAGACCTCCATGGCCACGACTACCCTCGCTGCTCCACGCCGGCCGGCGCGCCTGATTCTCCGCGGCCTCGCCGTGGTGCTGGTTCTGCTACTGATGGCGGCGGCCGCCGCTGCGTGGTGGTTCTATTCGGCGGCGCGGGCTTCCCTGCCACAACTCGACGGCAGCGTGCGCGTGGCGATCGCCGCACCGGTCACCGTGATCCGCGATGCCCACGGCGTTCCGCACATCGCTGCCGCGAACATGGAAGACCTCCTCTTCGCCCAGGGATACGTCACTGCCCAGGACCGCCTTTGGCAAATGGACATGACCCGCCGCTATGTCGCCGGCGAACTCGCCGAGATCCTCGGCCCCGATTACGTCAAGAGCGACCGCTACCAGCGCACGCTCGGCATGCGGCAGGTGGCGCAGCGCGCCGCCGCTACCATTTCGGACACCGACCGCCGCCTCGTCGACGCTTATGCACGCGGCGTCAACGGCTATCTCGATTCGCATCGCTCGTCCCTGCCCGTCGAGTTCCGCGTCCTCGGCTACGTTCCCCGCCCCTGGTTGCCCGAGGACACGTTGCTCATTGCATGCATGTTCAACGAGATGCTCAACCTTTTTCTCATGGACAACATGCTCGCCCGCGAGCGCGTTATGGCGCGCATCCCGCCCGACCTCGCCGCCGACCTGTTTCCCAATACATCGTGGCGCGACCATCCGCCGGGCGCGGTCGACGGTCGACAGTCGACGGTCGACGGCCAATCAAACCCCCAACCACGAAGTGCCGGCGATGTGCCTGCCATCGACCATCGACCATCGGCCATAACCACTTTTTCGGTAGACCGTCAGCCGTCGACCGTCGACAGCTTTTCCCCCGGCTCCAACAACTGGGTCGTCTCCGGCGCGCACACCGTTTCCGGCAAGCCGCTTTTGTCGAACGATATGCACCTCCAGCACCACATCCCGAACGTCTGGTATGAGGTGCACCTCACCAGCGGTGACTTCGACGTCGCCGGCGTCACCGCTCCCGGCCTGCCGTTGGTGCTGGTCGGGCACAATCGCCGCATCGCCTGGGGCTTCACCAATCTCGGCCCCGCCGTCACCGACCTCTACGTCGAGACCTTCAATCGCAACGGCGAATACCAGGCGCCCGATGGATGGCGGCCGCCGCAGCACCGCCACGAACTCATTCACGTCAAAGGCAAACCTGACGTCGCTGTGGATGTCACCGTCACGCGGCACGGACCCATCGTTACCGGCATCATTCCCGGCGAGACCCGGCCGCTCGCACTCAAATGGACGCTCTGGGATCCCCAACTGCTGACCAGCACTTTGCAGTGCATCCGGGAAGTTGACGTGGCAAAGAACTGGGATGAATTTCGCCGCGCCGCGTCCCACTTCGGCGGTCCCGGCCAGAACATCGTTTACGCGGATGTGGACGGCCACATCGGATACCAGGCCACGGGCTGGGTTCCGCTGCGCAAATCCGGCGATGCCACCAAGCCCGTGCCCGGCAACGTGGACGCCTTCGAGTGGAACGGCTATCTGGCTTTCGACCAGATGCCCAGCGTCTTCGACCCCGCGTCAGGCATCATCGGGACCGCCAATGGCCGCGCCACTCCGGATGGTTATCCGTATCTGATCAGCACCGAGTGGATGGAGCCCTACCGCACCGACCGCATTTACCGGTTCCTGCACGCGGACAAGAAATTCTCCGCCGCCGATATGCTCGCGCTGCAAACCGACGTCTATTCCGATATTGACCGCTTCTTCGCCGAGCGCTTTGTTTCCGCCATTGACCACAGCGCCCAGGCCTCGCCTCGCGCGCGCCAGGCCGCCGATCTGATGCGCAAATGGGATGGACGCCTCACAACCGATTCGGTTGCGCCCTCGATCGCCGTCGCCGCCCGCCGCCAGCTTCAGCGCCTGCTGCTGGAACCGCTGCTCGGCCCCGCCGATGAGAACAGCAACGTCGCAACCGGCTGGCGCCAGTACACATGGATGAACTCGGCAGTATGGCTGGAGAACCTGCTCACCGCACAGCCGCAGCGCTGGCTGCCAAAACACTATAGATCGTGGGACGATCTATTAACCGCCGCGGTGGAGCAGGCCGTAAGCGCAAACAGCGTTCCGCGCGATCTCGCTTCCTGGCATTGGGGCCAGGCTCATCCGGTTTACCTGCAACATCCCATCTTCGGGCAGGTGCCGCTGCTGAACCGCTGGACCGGACCCGGCACGCAGCCGCAGTCGGGCGACGGCACCACCGTCAAGCAGGTGGGACTCGGCTTCGGCCCCTCGGAGCGCCTCACGGTGGACTTCGCTGATCTCGATGCCTCAACTCTGAACATCGTCACCGGCGAGTCCGGCAATATCACCAGCTCTTATTTTATGGATCAGTGGCAGGCGTGGTATTGGGGCGCAACCTTCATGCTTCCCTTCTCGCCGGAAGCCGTTCGGAAGGCGCGGGTTCATGAATTGAAACTGGAGCCGAAGTAAGGGAGGAAGGTTTTAGGTTTTAGGTTTTAGGCTTCAGGCTTCAGGCCGCTTTGCTCGGGACTCGCAACTCGCGACTCGGAACTTCTAATCCACAACGCGTACATCCAGCGCTTTCCCGACAATATCGATCTGCGTGGTTTGCGGCTTGCCCGTGGTGGTGTCGTAGATAACCAGTTCTCCGCCCTCGATCACGTACACGACGCTGCGGGCCGACACCGGGTCAATTCCGGTTACGTCGCCGCTGCCCGCCGCCGAGGTCACCGCCGATCCCGCCGCGGTATCGAAGATCGAAAGACATCCCTGTACCGTGCTGCTGCACGTCCGCGAGGCGACAAACAGCTTGCCGTTGGCGCCCAGCTTCATGATGGTGTGCGTCCCATCGCTGATCGCCACGCCCGACTTGCTCACCGTCAGATTGCTTGAGTTCACCACGTCCAACTTGCCGCCGCCCGCTGCGGTTCCCGCCACGTACAGGTTCCCGGAGCTGTCGAGAAGGCCCACCGTCGCCGCCGACACCGCAACGCTTGCTCCCGGAGTGTTGGACGCCATGTCGAGCACGGTCACTTTCGCCGCCGTGCCGCCGCATTCCGGGCCGCAATTCAGAATGTATGCCTTGCTGTCGTCGCTGCTGAACACGCCCGACACCGGCCGGTCGAAGCCGGTCACCGCGGTGGCCGTTTTCGCAGCCGTATCCACCACCCACATCTGGTCGATGGCGTCCGCAAAAACCAGCAGCTTGTTTCCGTTGTGGCTCAGGACCAGGCGCCGCGCGTGGGGCACCGCGATGGTGTTCGTCAGCGTAAGGTTGGTTGCACTCAACACTTCCACCGCGCCCGACGCCTGCCCAGTCACCGCCACGTTGGGCACGGCCGCGTACACGGTCGCGTTGTCGGGCGCCACCACGAAGCTTTCAGTAGGAGCCGGCAGCGGGATCAGCCCGGCGGCCACCTCCGTCGCATTGACGATTACGGCGATGGTGTTGGACCCCTGGTCGAACACCAGCGTCAGTGTCTTGTCCGCAGTCAGCACCATCTGCGCCGGTCCGGAGCCGGAGGCGATCGTGTTCGCCAGTACTGAGGTCGTTGTCCCCGCCGTGGTCGTCGTCAGGATGGTGTTGACGGTGTCATTCGCCGCATTCACGATGTCAAGCTGGCTCTGGAAATTATTGCTGACGAAGGCGCGTTTCTTGATACCGCTGGTGGTGCCGCTGGAGGAAGTGCCGGTGTTGCTGGCGCCACACGACAGCAGCAATGCGATGGCCGCCGTGCACAAACCCAGGTTGATCGCTCGCTTCAAACTCTCAGACCCCGCCCAACTGCCTTGGATTGAACTTGCTGCAATCTGTAATTATAACAAAGGAGCGCGCGCCTTCCGGGACGCTTTCCGCCATTGCGCTGTTCGTAGTACATTGCAGAGATACCGGTAGCCATTCCCTCATGTCCATTGATCTGCTAGCGCGCCTCAAGCAACGCCCCATGCTCTGCGACGGAGCCATGGGCACGCTGCTCTACTCCAAAGGCATCTTCATCAACCGTTGTTATGACGAACTCAATCTGGCCATGCCCGACCTGATCCGCGAGATCCATCACGACTACTACCAGGCGGGGGCGGACATCGTCGAAACCAACACCTTCGGAGCGAACTCGTTTCGGCTGGCGCGCCACGGCTGCGCGGAAAAAACCAAGGCCATTAATGTCGCCGGCGCCCAACTCGCCCGCGAAGCCGCCAAGGCGTTCAGCGGTTTGGTGGCCGGCTCCGTCGGCCCGCTCGGCGTGCGCATCGAGCCTCTGGGCAAGATCTCGCTGGAGGAAGCCCATGCCGCTTTCCTCGAGCAAATCTCCGCCCTGGTCGAAGGCGGGGTTGACCTCATCATTCTCGAGACCTTCGGCTATCTCGACGAGATTCGCCAGGCGATCCGCGCGGCGCGCGACGTCAATCCCGACATTCCCGTCGTCGCCCAGGTCACCATCGACGAAGACGGCAACTGCCTCGACGGCGCCACGCCCGAGACCTTCGGCGCCAAGCTCGCCGACTGGGGCGCCGACGTGATCGGGTGCAACTGCAGTGTCGGGCCCGGCGCCATGCTGAGCGCCATCGAGCGCGTGCACCAGGTCACCAACGGCATTCCGCTCTCGGCGCAACCCAACGCCGGCATGCCCCGCGCCGTCGAGGGACGCAATATTTATCTGTGCTCGCCCGAGTACATGGCGAATTACGTTCCGCAATACGTTGCCGCCGGCGTGCGGCTGATCGGCGGCTGTTGCGGCACCACGCCCGACCACATCAAGGTCATGAAGTCGTTCGTGCGCGCCGATGCCGCCAAAGGCGCCGCCTCGCCCACGTTGGTCAAGAAAAAGACCGATGCGCCGGTCGTCCCTACGCTTCCGCTGGCCGAACGCACCCGCCTCGGCGGCAAGATCGCGCGCCGCGAATTCGCCACCCTCATCGAAATCGTTCCTCCGCGCGGCACCCAGCCGGTAAAGGAAATCGAAGCGGCGAGGTTTTTGAAATCCGTGGGCATCGACGCCATCAACATCCCCGACAGCCCGCGCGCCTCCGCCCGCATGAGCAACCAGGCGTTGGCCACGCTCCTGCAGCAGCAGGTCGGCATCGAGCCTGTCTTGCACTACACCTGCCGCGACCGCAATGTCCTCGGCATCCAATCCGACCTGCTCGGCGCCGAGGCCCTCGGCATCCGCAACCTGATTTGCATCACCGGCGATCCCCCGAAGATGGGCAACTATCCCGACGCTACCGCCGTCTTCGACGTGGATGCCATCGGACTGGTCAATATCGTCGCCAATCTGAATCGAGGCCACGACCTCGGCGGCAATCCCATTGGCGCGGCCACCGCGTTCGTCATCGGGGTCGGCGCCAATCCCGGCGTGCCCAACCTTGACGAGGAAATCCGCCGCTTCGAATACAAGGTCGAGGCCGGCGCCGAGTACGCCGTCACTCAGCCGGTGTTCGACCTGGCGCTGCTGGAGCAGTTCCTGCGCAAGATCGAGCACTGCCGCATTCCCGTCTTCGCCGGCATCTGGCCGCTGGTCAGCGTGCGCAATGCCGAATTCATGCAGAGCGAACTCGGCGTCGCCGTGCCCGCCGACATCATGCAGCGCATGGCCCGCGCCACCACCGCCGACGGCGCGCGCGCCGAAGGCGTGGCTATCGCCCGCGAGATGCTGATCGCCGTCCGCCAGATGGTCGAGGGGGTTCAGATCAGCGCCCCGCTCGGCCGCTACGCCGCCGCCGTGGACGTCCTGGAAGCTTTGGGAACCAAGTCCAGCGACACCGCCAGCGCGTGAAGACAGGCGTTGGGCTTTGGGCTCGCGTGAGCTTGTTGAACCAACTTGCGGCGGATACCCGCACCGTGCACTAAGCCTTGTGCATTTTGGCCTTGTTCCTAAAGTACAACGCCGATATCGTCCAATTACGCCTGCCTACATGTCCCAAAATTTCCGCTGACCCGGTCGCGAATTGCATTAAACTTGATGGTTGAGGAGTTACTTTGCCGAAGTTTGAAGAGTGCCTGCAAAGGCTGGAAAAGATCGTGGAGGAACTGGAAAAGGGGAACGTGCCCCTGGAACAGGCCATCAAGCTCTTCGAAGAGGGTGTCAAGCTCTCCAATTCCTGCCGCCAGGAACTGGAGGCGGCCGAGGGCAAGGTCGAAATCCTCCTCAAGCAGAACGGCAAACTCCAAGCCGAACCTTTCGAGCCCTCGGCGGAACGCGCCGAGGCCAAACCTTAGCTTCCACCTGCGGTTCGCCGCAGATTCCGGCTTCGAAAGGGGGTCCCCCATGCAGTCTCTGAGCGTGGTAATCGCCAACCGTGATTCCCAGGCCGCCTCGCAGCTTGCTGCTTCGTTGAACGCTTATTTCCGGCACGTCTCCGTGGCGCGTTCGCTCGATGAAGTCCGTACCGCTATTCCCAAACACCGCGCCCAATTCGCCATCCTCGACTTGGAACTGGCCTCCGTGGAAGATGTCGAGCGACTGGTCCGCGAATTCAACCACACCAGCATCGTGTGCACGCATCGCATCCCCGACGACGAGATGTGGGCCGCTGCCCTCGCCGCCGGCGCCATTGACTTCTGCCAGACCGCCGACGTCGACTCCATTGTTCAGGCGGTGGACCGTTATGTAAGACTGGCGCGGGCCAACGCCGCCTAGCTCCGCCGCGCGCGCACGCACAAACCGAACAAGTTCCAATCGAACCCGCTTCCGCAAGCGGGTTTTTTGCGCTTGTCATAACAAACGCAGCGAGGCATCCCGGCTTGTAAAATCGACAATCGACAATCGAAAATGGTTTTGGAAAAAGTCACCCGATCACCAGATCGCCCGATCACCCGATCCGCTGCTCAACCCGCTACAATAAATCTGTCGCATGAAACGCCTTCTCCTTCTCTCCACCACGACCGGCTACCAGGCGCAACAATTCCGCGCCGCCGCCGAGCGCATGGAGATTCCCCTCGTGCTCGCCTCCGATACCTGCCACGCCATGGACGATCCCTGGGGCGACGGCGCCATCTCTGTCCGCTTTCAGAAGCCGCGCGAGTCCGCCGGAAAAATCCGCGAATACGCGCTGCACCAGCCCATCCACGGCGTTGCCGCCATCGGTGACGCGCCCACCGCCACCGCCGCGCTCATCGCCCGCGACCTGGGGTTGCGCTTTCATTCGCCGGAAGCGGTTGAGCTCTGCCGCAACAAGTTTCTGGCCCGCGAGCGCTACCAGCAGGCGGCCATGCGCGTGCCCTGGTACGCGCGCTTCAAGGCCGCGTCCGATCCCGCGCAAGCCGCCCGCGCCGTGCCCTATCCCTGCGTGCTGAAGCCGCTTGGGCTATCGGCCAGCCGCGGCGTCATCCGCGCCGACAGCGAAAAGGAATTCGCCGCCGCCTTCAAGCGCATCGCCGCGCTGCTGCAGCAGAAGGATGTGAAGATCATGCGCGACGAGAGCGCCGGATGGATCCAGGTGGAAAGCTTTATTCCCGGCCGCGAGGTCGCGGTGGAGGGCCTGGTGACCGGCGGCCGCCTGCGCGTGCTCGCCATTTTCGACAAACCTGATCCGCTCGACGGCCCCTTCTTCGAGGAGACGATTTACGTCACTCCCTCGCGCCTCGACGACGCGGCGCAGCAGGCGGTCGGCGACTGCACGCAGCAGGCGGTCATTGCGCTCGGCCTGAGCGACGGTCCCATTCACGGCGAGCTTCGCCTGAACCACGACGGCCCGTGGATGCTGGAAGTCGCGGCCCGGCCCATCGGCGGGTTGTGCGCCGGCGCGCTGCGCTTCCTCCGGGGTCCCCGACGCGCGCCGGTTTTGGGCGCGACGGGGTGGGAGGACGGCGGCCGGTTGCTCTCGCTGGAAGAGCTCATCCTGCGGCACGCGCTCGGCGAGTCGGTGGACAACGTTGCGCGCGAGAGCTGCGCGTCAGGCGTAATGATGATTCCCATTCCGCACGAGGGCTTTTACGAAGGCGTCGAAAACGTCGAGGAGGCACAGCAGATCGCGGGCGTCGAGCGCGTAGAGATCACGGCCAAACTCCGTCAGAAGCTAGTCCCGCTGCCGGAGGGCGCCAGCTACCTGGGCTTCATCTTCGCGCGTGGCCAAGACCCGCAAACCGTCGAGGATGCCCTGCGGGAATCGCATGGGCAGCTTAAGTTCATGATTTCACAGGCTATTCCCGTCATGTAGAAGAGAATGTTCTACGTAGAACATTTGTGGATTGGCACGGTTTTCACAAATACAGGACTGGAGTATCGTTGGGCCGTGGCTAAGAGATGGCGCACCTCCGAAGAGAAGGAAAAGGCACAGTTCTTTTGGTGGGCGCTGGGGGCTTTCATCATTGTGGTCCTAGCGATAGTGGTCATATTGAGGTCCCTATGAACATCCGCGAAAAGCCTCTGACGTTTACCGCTCTGACTTCCGAGAAGGCTTAGGCTTCGCCTCGGCCTTCTTTCCCGCCTTTATTTCAGCCGTTTTCTTCGGCGGAGTGTGCAGCATCCGAGAGAGAACTGCGTCGAATTGGCTTTTGTCGGTTTTCATAGTTCGAGGTTTTTGGTAGAAACAGAATACTAAGAAATCGGCCACGGGCGCGTGTGCCACAAAACGGGAACAGCGTGCGACAGAAAACAAAACGCGCTCGCGGGCGAGCGCGCTCCATCTTCTTTCCTGTTCTTCTTCCCTGTTCTTCCTGCAGGCTGACGACGGAAGACTGAAGACTACCCTTTGCTTCTCGGGGGCACGTAGCCCGGCGGGAAAGCGGAGCCCTCGCCGAAGAAGTATTCTTCCATATGCTTCAGGATCAGCTCCTGGTCCTGTCGGTTGGCGGGATTCAAGCGGTACTCGTTGAGCACCATCTTGCAGTACTCACCCCAGAGCTTCCACGCTTCGGCGGAGACGTTTTCGTAGATGCGCTGGCCGAGCGGGCTGTCGAACGGCGGCTCGTCGAGCCCCGGCATTTCTTTCTGAAACTTGACGCACATGACCTTGCGCGCGTTGGGATCAGCTTCCTGGTGTGCCGGCCCGCCGGCGAAGGGATTACCGCAGCTCATGTGCGCTCCTTGTAATTCATTACGATTTTAGCGCATGGCGGGACTGCGGGTGGGTCCGCAAATACGAACGCCCCCGAAGGGGCGTTCAGTGGTCGCTTAAAAGCGGTTGCCAAGGGTACGCCTCAGCAGAAGTTGCGGCTGATGGACGCAAATGCTAGATGATGTCTTTGGAGCTGCTACTTGGGGTTTCACGGATACGTCGTGCGTTCCGTTGTGAGCGGCAGTTCGGGCGCTGGATCTACGGAATGAATGTCGAGAACCGTCCCGTCGCGCATACTTCGCAACGCCCTCGTTATTCGGGCGTCCTCCCATTCGTCCATGAATCGCAGGACCGAGGCTAAGGCGAAATCGCGATCAAGTTCGATGGATAGCCAGTGCCGCCGTAGCCGCTCCGCAACATAACCAGTGGTATTCGAACCCGAAAAAATGTCCACGACGAGATCACCCGGTTCTGTCAGAAAGTCAATAAAGAACTGCGGCAGAGCTTCAGGGAATCGTGCTGGATGCCGTTCGAAACCATGTTCACCACACAAGCGGAGGTAATGGGAATTGCTTTCGGTGTTCGAAATTTGCAGCAGATTGCTCGGTATCGCCCCGCCGTTGTCTTTGTCAAATCTCTTGCTGATGTCGTGGCCGGACGGGCGCAGTTTTGGCTTGTAGAACTTATCTGCGTTTTTTAGCAGTGCGGTCATGCGCGGCGAATACGGAGCAAGAACCTTGGTTACATCTGCCTTTGGATAATCAGATTTTGAAAACCACCAGACGGTGTTCACGGAATCCTTTACCCGAATTTTGCGCTTATTTACCCATTCAATGGGGGATGGGAGTTTTGCGGGGTTGTGCCAGAAAAACTCTTCGGCAAGCCTGTACTCCAGCGTGTCGCAAAACTCGATCAGAACCCGATAGTTGTATAGAGACCGAACAGGCTTACCGCGTTCATACGCCCCGCCCAAATCCAAAACGAAGCTGCCGGTCTGTTTCAGCACGCGACGTGCAGAGCGGCCAAATGCAAGAAGCCAGTGGATGTAATCCGCCTGCGGCTCATTGCCGTAGCTCTTCTCCCGTAATAGGGCAAATGGCGGACTCGTCACGATCAGGTCAACCGAATCCTCCGGCAACTCCTGCAAAACGTTGCGGCTGTCTCCGACGACCTGCACACCGCGCATTGTGCGGTAGATCACATCGACGCCAGCAGGGACCGAAAATTTCATTGATTCGCCTCAGGAAAGTTCGCGCCCGGGCGCAGTTCCCAGCGGCGCGCGATCCAACTTTCAACGAACGACCATAGCACAGTGATGGCGTAGTGCAACTCCGGTCGCGCTTGCTGTAGCGGTATCACGGCTGCGGCGACACGGTCACGCGGTAGAGTTCCCGCAAGCCACACGGCCCACCGCGAGGGGTCGTTTTGAAGTAGGCGTGCGATTTCCGCGATGGGCAGTTCGGAAGCAGCACCGCGCTGCCTTAACGCTTCGGCACAACCGGCTGCAATTGAATCGTCATCCGCCTCTCTGACTCCGTTCAATAGCAACGGCAACGCAACTCCGCCCAGCGTCACTACGCCGTCCAGCGCCTCCTGGCGAACGTCGAGATTTACGTCTGCAAATGCCAGGATGAGCCTGCGAACCGGCTCCTCTCCGCCTATTCTTGCGAGTCCCCAAGCCGCAGCACTTCGCAGGAAATATTCAGCATGTGCGTTGTCAAGGATTCGAGACAATAGCCGCGTTGCTTCGGCTGTGGCGGTCTCACTCAATGTAATGACGGCTTCTAACTGGGTCTGCGGGTCTGGGCTATTCAAGTAGGCAGTGAGTAAATCAGCTAAGGGTCTGCCACAGACAGCCGCAAGATACGCAATGCCTTCGAGCCGAACATAAAGGTCTTCAACTGGATCAGAGACCAACGCGGCGACCGAATCACAATGGCCTGCGTCATTGCGCAAACGCGCCAGCTTTACCCCTGTGAAACGCTGCGTCCGTTCGCGGGAAGCTAGCATGTTTGAAATGTAGTTGTACGGTAGCCGCGCAGGGCAACGGAGATCATCAGCACGCAGCGGCGACACCATCGCCGCGACAACCTCACCGATTGCGACGGCTTGCCCCGTTGCCACAATTACGTTCTGCCCTGCTTTGATCTTTCGTGCAAACGCACGGTTATCGGAGTTCCGCCGAATCCTTAGCGTATTCTCTTCGACTGCTGCTACAACACCCTCATGAGTGGCGAACGTCGCAGGCCAGCCAATCGCCAGTTCTGAGCCTTCCGTGACGCCCTTGCGTGGCAGAGCGACAAAGGGCACTGCCCGGAATGCAGCAACTGTGAAGTAATTGATATGCCGCAGCGCTTCCCATTTGACCCAGTTCCGTTCGTGCCAGTACGAAGCGCCAGCGTTCAGCTTCCCCGTGCTCCACTAGGATTCATCTACAGCTTCGCAAACCGGATAGGCGACGATGTCCGCGTCCACCATCCCGAAATCCCATGCCCGCTCAACCTGCGTAGGACTGTGCGACATGGACAATTCGGCTTTGCTCTTTGCGCGGCTTTCAATTCGCGCACCGCAGTCCAAGCACAGCAGGTCAGGAATACGGACGCGCTTTCGTTTTACGTCCTTCCAGAGCTTGGTATCGGTCGAGCCACGTTCCAGCTCAACGACCCGATGACCACGCTTGTTCAAATCGGCGCATACCGCACGGCTGCCGATAGTCCCAATAACGATCTTGCGAAAAAAGCTCGAATCTGGTTTGAATGCAGGCATATTGTGCGGTTGTCGCCGAACGCCGCAACAATCCCGCGTCTCTCTCACATAGGGTTCATGGCTGGTTGAGATGAAGATTACTGCCACCGCTGACGCACGGCAAGTACCCTGTGAGAATGGCGCCCTTGAGCGGCGAATCTCGACCAACCCTAGCGCCGATCTTGCCCGGCCGGGGCCGGCCAAGATCAGCTTCATGGGTCAAAGGCGGCTGAGGAAAGGGGCCGAGGGAACTATTCAGTCTCACGCCATCCGTTCGGTCTTGGGTGTGACCGCGGGGCAATCGCCCAGGATGGGCTGGCAGGCCGGGTCGTGACCGATCTCGATCACCTGCGGCGCAAGGCTCCAACCGGAACTGCTTCAGCTCAGATGGTTGTCGGCCGCAAGCGCATTTTCTCTTGTGCGGCTGCGTCCTTCGGCGGCAGGAAAAATGTCAAAAATGTAATCGTTGGCCGCGAGGGCGACCTTGTCCATCTTGCCGGCGTGGACGCGGCTGACGACCTCGTCACGCGAGAGATCGAAGACGGCGTCGAGAATCTGCGCGCGCTCCTGCTGATTCGCCTTGCCCAGTTCGAACAGCACGCGGGCGCTGTGCTGGATGTAGCACGGCGACAACAACTGGCGCTTCAGCAGGTCCATGATCACGGGCGCCTTGGAACGGTCGAAGCGGCCGGGATCGCCGCGGCGGTCGAGCTCGGCGAAAAATTCCGCCGTCCATTCATTGTGGTAGTTCCAGACTTTGTCGAACATCTCGCGGGTGAAGCGCGTGCCCGCCTTCACCGGCTCGGCATTGGCCGCCAGTTCGACGCCGTCTTCGGTGAGCGCCTGCCGCTTGAAATACCCGTCCCTGGTGATGACCGCCTGGCGATGCGCCACCGTCCACAGCCACGACACGTCAATGCGATAGGTGGCAAGGTCGTTCATGAAGCGCAGCTTGAGCTCGTAATCGTCGATCGCGGCGGCGAAGTTGCCGTTGAGGATCTGGAAGCCGTAATTGGCTGCCATGTAGAAGGCGTGCTGGATGTGCTCGATGGTAACGTCGCCCTGGGGCACGCCGTAAATGTCGTCCCAAAGTTCTTGCGTGAAAATTTTCTCCGGGGTATCGACAGCTTCTTTCGCGAGGACCAATGGCGTGATCTTGCCTTGCGCGTTGATCAATCCCCGCGATTGCAGCACCGCGCGCTCGCCATCGCTGAGGCCGCTGGCGACCGTAGGCACGGGCTTTCCATTCACGTCGGTAGTTTCTTGCGGCGCGTTGATCCGAGCCTCGAGCTGCGCGATCGGAACGCGAAGCGGTTCATTTCCGGCGGCGACATACGCGGGTTCGGGGCTGGCGACCCAGCTCTGGCGATAGGCATCGTACAGTTTCCCCTGCACTCGTCCGGCGATGATATCGTCCAGCGTCGGCTGCTGGTTCGACCAAGGCTTGTCGGGCACAAACATCAGCCCGAGCAGGCGCTCGCGCGTCTTGTCAACGACCATGGCTCGCAAAGCGAGCGGGTTGTAGCGGGAGCGGCCGTAGGGGTCGCCGGCCTGATAGATCATGACCGCGGCCATGCCGCCGATGGGCGCAGCCTGCGTGAGTTCGCCATTTTTCATGCCGGCCATGAGCATCATGAGAGCGTTGTAGCGCTGGTAGGCGATCATGGTCGGCGAGGCCATGCCGACGGTCTGCGGGTCGGGGAAGATCCCCTTCGGATCGTCCTTCCACATCTCGATGATGCTGCCCAGGTAGTCCCAGCGGCCGACGTTGGTGCCGAGCAGGCGGCGCCGCAACACCCAGGCGATCGCCGGTAGGATGCGGCCGGCATTTCCCTCTTCGTAGAGGACCTTGATTTTCAAGGTGCCGGCGGGAACGCCGATCAGGCCTTCGATCCGCGACAGGAGTTTTTCCAGCACGAGCGCTTCGCGTGGCGTCTGAAGTTTCGGGATGTAGAAGTACACGCCGCTGCCGCCGCGCTTGAGGGCGTCGTAATTGTTGAAGGTCCAAAGAACGGTGACGGCGATCATGCCGGGCGCGGGACTGCCGTCCACGTCGATATGATCCCAGCGGACATGCATGCCGGGAGGCCGGTTGAACCGCGTTGGCCACTGCGACGGCGGCTTCGCGATCTTGTAGCTGCGCTTCTTCCCTTTCTTCTCGACCTCGTAGGGGCGGTCGTTCCAGCAGCCTTCGTGGATTTCCTTGGCGTTCTGCAGGGCGGCGTAGACGCCGATGGGCTGGTCCTTGGGCGTGCCGTCAGGGCGGAAGTGAGGCGGCGACGCGTCTTCCCAATCCGGCATATTCACCGGCGCGGGGCTGTTGAGGGCGTTGAAGGCCATATCCAGCGGATGCCACGGACCGGTGAGTTCGAGTCCGGGATTGGTGAGCGGGTGCACGTCCGCCGGGATGGGCGTTTCATCGTTCAGCCGCCAGCGCCACGGGGTGTCGCGGCCGAGAAAATTGTCGATCATGCCCTGCACGATCTGGCGGAAAGTCCACGGCTTGCCGGTAACGGGATCGTCGAAGCGGTCGTCCCACTTCGGCCAGGAATATTTCTGGCGCACCGGCGCGGGAGACTGGAGAAGCTGGCGGCGCGCGGTGAGGACGGCGGCGATGTCGGGGCGCAGTTCGCGGGTGAGGGTGGCGATGGTTTCTTCCACGTTCACGTCGCGGTCGTTCACCTTCTTGCTGCCGAACAGGTCGGGGAACTTTTGCAACACGTCCCGTTGGATCATGGACTCGAACCTCCTCAGATTTTCCTAGGAGCGCGCGCTGGGCACGCGGGGAAGAATAGAGCAATCGTACAGATGCGCCGCGGGCGCGCGCAGACGGAAAAAATATCGTACATCCAAACCGGAACGGAACTAGCGGTGTGGGTCTGCCCCGCGGGCATTAAGAAAAAAATGGGGACCCCGGCCGTTTAGCCGGCGTCCCCAGGGTCACACACGTGCGAATTAAACTAAGGCCCCTTTTGCCGCGCGAGCGGCGGCTGCCGCTGCGCGTGCCGCGTCAGCTTCCTCCAAACGTTGCAGCTCCTGTCCTTTGAGGAGGGTCTTCTTGGCGACCGGCTTCAGCCAGAACAGCGCCAGGAAAGCCGCCAGCAAGTCGCAGAAAACCATGGCGTAGAAGACCTGAACCCACGACCCGGTTTTGACACTGGCCAACGCGGCCACCGGTCCGGCAAAGATGGAGGCCAGACCTTTGGACGTGTAGACAATGCCATAGTTGGTCGTGGCCCATTTCTTGCCGAACAGGTCGCCGGTGATGGAGGGGAAGAGCGAGAAGATCTCGCCCCAGGCGAAGAAGCACAACCCCGACAACAGGATGAACCAGATCGGTTTGCTGATGGTGTGCAGCAGGGCGAAGACTGCGGTAGCTTCGCACAAGAACGCGATGAACATGGTGTTCTCACGTCCAATATGGTCGGACACCCAGCCCCAGAACGGCCGGGTTATGCCGTTCAGGATGCGGTCCACTTCGATGGCGATCACCAGCGCCGACATGCCCCAGGCGATGATGACTTTATCGACGTTGTAGAAGCGGGCGATGGGTGCGATCTGGGCCGTAACCACCAGGCCGCCGAAAGCCACCAGCGTCATCATGATGTAAATCACGTAGAACGCCGGGGTTTTCAGCATTTGCCAGTGCGTCATGTCGTAGGTGGAGGTACGCACCTTGACCTTGGCGAGTGCCTCCGCGGCCGACCAGCCCTTCGGTAACCAGCCCTTGGGCGGGGCAACAATGAACATGGCGGCGATAATGACAACGGCGCCCTGGATGAAGCCCCAAGTAATGAACGTCTTCTGATAGCCGGAGCTCTTGAGCATGGCGGCGATGGGCGCCACGGTGAGCGCGGTCCCGATGCCGTACGCGCCGGAGGTGAAGCCGGCGGTGAGGCCGCGGTGATCGGGAAACCACTTCAGCGCATTGCCGATACATCCGCCGTACACGGCGCCGGCGCCGACGCCGCCCGCCACGTACCAGAAATACAGCGAATGCAGGCTCTGCGCATACCCTGAGCCGATCCACCCAAGGCCGACCAGGATGCCGCCGATGGCGATAACCCGGCGCGGCCCGAGGCGATCGATGAGATAGCCCTCGAAGGGCACGAGCCACGTTTCAGCAATAATGAATGCTGCGAATGTCACCTGGACGGCGGCCAGGGTTGCGTGCAGGTTGTTCATCAACGGTTTAGTAAATAAGGTCCAGGCGTACTGAAGATTCGCGATAGCCATCATCGCGAAGATGCCTGCGATCATTTGAACCCAGCGATTGACAATGCGGGGTTCGGTGGGAGTGGTTGCCACTGCAGTGGCCATCCGTACACCTCCGAAGGCGTTAAACTGCGGTCCCCGACGGTCCCATTAAAAAGGCCACCCGCCGAAGCGGGTGGCCGGTCCCTTAGGCAGTGATCTCGTGCCGGAGCGGAATGATACCGGGTACGAGCCACGTGGTCCACATCTCATCCACTTTGCTTTGGAAGAACTCATAGTCCTCGTCGATAAAGTGGTTGAAACGGCCTTGCTTTTCCAGGTATTCACGGACCGGAAGGCGCTTGAATCTGCCGTCGGCAATCTGTTTGGATTTGCCGTACAGCTTCACGACGCCGTTCTCGATCTCGTACAACGGCCAGATGCCGGTGTTGACGGCCAGCTCGCCGAGCTCGTGCGCCTGGAGGGGATCGAAATCCCATCCCTTGGGGCACGGGTTCAGGCAATGCACGAACGTCGGTCCACCGATGCTGAGGGCGCGGCGGACGATGTTCATGGCCTGCAGCGCGTAGGACGTGGAAATGGTCGCTACGTAGCGGCAGGTGGGATGCCCGATGGCCATCAGGGGCGCGACATTCTTTTTCCAGCGGTGGTTCATGATGCGCCGCTTCTTCCCCGGGAAGCTGAACGAGGTGTTCGCGCCGTAGGGTGAACAGCCGGAAATCTGAATGTCGGTGTTGGCGTACGACTCGTTGTCGTACATGAGGATGAGGAGGTTGTAATCGGGATGGGTCAGAGTCGCCGAGATGGCGGCCAGGCCCATATCCGCGCCACCACCGTCGCCGCAGAAGGCGATGACGTTGATGGGCTCATCCTTCATTTTTCCCTTGCGCATCTGCGCCTTGAAAGCAGCAGCGGCGCCCAGGACGGCGGAGCCGGCGCTGCCCAGTTGGGTGTGCATCCAGGGCACGCCCCAGGGGGTGGTGTAGTACGAGGTGTTGGCCACGTACATGCAGCCGGTGCTCCCCAGGATGATGGTCCTCGGGCCGGCGGCCTTGGCCAACAGCCGCATCATCTGAGCCGACTCGCAGCCTTGGCAGGTGCGGTGGCCCGATGTGTAATATTCGTTGTGGGGGACTTTCTTGACACCCTTAAAGCCCTCCAGGTTTTGGGTCGGTTTTTCGTCTACAAAGATAGCCATGTTGTCGTAATCCTTTCCGGCGCCAGGGACACGTCAGCGACGTGCTAGTCCCGCAGCCCGATCCATTGCGTCAGCGGTACGGACTTGCCTTCCGCAGCCTCGAAGGTCTTGTCGGTCATCGTCTTGACGTCTGCCAACGTGACCTCGCGACCACCCAGCCCGCAGATAAAGCCCAGCACCGGCGGCTTGGGTCCCTTGCCCGGATACAACGCGGTCCTGACTTCGGTGGCGACCACGCCGCTCAGGTAGGGCGAACCGAAGGAGAAGTCGCGATCGACGACGCCAACGGCCTTGAAACGGCTGAGGCACTTGGCCAGTTCCTCGGCCGGGAAGGGCCGGAACCAGCGCAGGCGAACAAAGCCGACCTTGATGCCTTTCTTGCGCAGATCGCGGATGGCGACGTGCATCGGCATCGACATGGTCCCCATGCCGAGCAAAACAACGTCCGCATCCTCGGTCATGAATTCCTCGAAGAACGGGTTGCCGTACTTGCGGCCGAAGATCTTCTCGAAGTCGGTATAGGCTTCGCGAATGACGTCCATGGACCGCTCGGTGACGGCAAAGTTCTGCTTGCGGATTTCCATCACCCAGTCCTCGTTGACCTGCGGAGCGATGGAGATGACGTTGTCCGGGTGCATCAGGAGATTGCCGCGGTCGTAAGGGGGCAGGAATTTCTTGACCTGCTCGGCCGAGGGAATCTTGATCAGCGACTGCGAGTGGGTGAGGAAGGCACCGTCGCAACTGATGGCGCAGGGCACCAACATGCGGGGGTCTTCCGCCACGCGGTAGGCGATGAGGGTGGTGTCGAGGCACTCCTGGCCGCTGTCAACCCAGGTCAAAAGCCAACCCAGGTCGCGGACGGCAAGAGCGTCGTTGTGTTCGGTACCGAAAGCGCCGGGATCATCCAGCGCGCGGTTGCCCACCATGGCGATCATCGGCACGCGCAGCGCCGGGGTGACCGTGAGGGCTTCCATGGCATACATCCAGCCCACACCGCTGCTGCCGCAGAAAACGCGAGCGCCGCAAATGGAGGCATGTTTGACGATTTCAAATTGTGAGTGTTCGCCTTCCGCCACGATGAACTCGCAGTCCATCTCCCCGTCAGCATTCAGTTGGGTAATGAACTGCATGACCGTGTCATACGGGCGAATCGGATAAGCCGTGACTACGTCCACATCAGCCAGCTTGCAGGCGATCGCCATGGCTTCGGAACCCGTAATCAGGGCTTCGGTTTCGACTTGTTTTTGTTCTGCCACTGCCATTGTTGCCATACGAATCTCCTTCTGAGCTAGCCTTGCTGGGCGATTTCCAGGGCCTTGGCTGCCTGGTCCTTGTACTGTCCCTTGAAGCGGTAACCGTGCGAACGCTCGGCCGGCGGAGCAGCCACCAGCTTGCTCAACGTCGCCAAGTAGGCGGCCTTGTCCTTGCGGAAGGCTTCCCACTGGCTGGCGCTGTCGGCAAACGCGTTTTCCGGAACCATGCGGATGCAGTCGGGCACCGGGCAAACCGCTTCGCAAATGCCGCAACCGCAGCATGCTTGGAGGTTTGCGTCGTAGGTGCCGTCGGGCGTGACGTCGAACGACCCATCCGGGCAGTTCAGCCAGCACAACGTGCACTTGGTGCAGGTGGAGAAGTTAACCACCGGACGCAGGGTGCGGGTGGTCGCCTTGTGCAGTTGTTCATTGCGTGCCGGGCGGAATCCGCCCGCTTGCTTGGTGACCGGGTCGGGATACGGACCGCCCTGCCCGATGCCAGGTATGGAAACGCCCAGGCGCATGGCGGAGGAACCGATCAGATCGAAGTGCTCCAGTTTTTCCGCGTTGCCGGTTCCGGGCTTGACTTCGATGGTGGAGAACTTGTCGAACGCGGTGCGGGCCGACGTGACCTTCAACGTGTTCTTGAGCTTCTCGCTGATGAACTTCTCCAGCGACGAGAACTTTGCCAGTTCCGGCAAAGCTTTCACGATGGCGCCCAGGATGCGAACGTCGGTGTGATCGTCTTTGAAGACCCACATGCCGGAAAAGCTGGTGACGCCGCGTAGGACGCCAAGCTTGTACGGTTTATCGTGGGTGTGGAGCGCCTTGAGCAGCGTAGTGGGCTGCTCCAGAGAGGCGACGATCAGGGTCGCGCCTGGCTTCAGGTGCTCGGTCACGGTCTGCACGCCGTACCAGGCCCAGGACTCCAGCCCTTTGCAGAGCGAGTCGTCCAGGACGACGGTGACGTCGGTTTGTTTGGGCTCATATTGAGCCATTCCTTTTTCCAGGGTCTCATCGTCGGTGGCGACGATGGCAAAGCTCTTGGCGGGAATGCCGTTCCGCTCCGGGCTGTCCCCGTAACGGCCAAAGGAAAGCCCTGGTTTGCCCTCGTTGTGGGCGGCCAGGACGATTCCGCGGCAGATGTTCTTCGCCAGAGTCTTTTGGAAGACCCCACGGTAGATCATTTCGATCGCAAATAGCTGGCCCATCTGGCGACCTCCATTCAGTTATTGCTGCATGAGTACGAGTTGCATGACTGCTTCCAGGTGCCGGCGCATGGCCGCTTCCGCCGCCTTCGCGTCTCCCCGGGACAGTGCCGTAAAAATGCGTTGGTGGCCCTCGAAGGACTTTTGCGGACGCCCTTCGACCTGCATGTTGCGTTCCCGGCTTTCCCGGAGCAGATCCATCAGCACGTCGATCACGTGCAACAACACGGAGTTGTTGGCCGCCATGGCGATCGTGTAATGGAACTCCGAGTCTTCTTCCATGGCCAGCTCTCCCCGCGTCACCTTCTCGCCGTGGCGGCGCAGGATTTCTTCCATGCGAGCCAACTGTTCGGGGGTGATGTGCTTGGCTGCGCGCGCCGCGATCGCGGGCTCGATCATGATGCGGACATCGAGCAGCTCGGCAATGTGCTTGCGTTTGCGCATCAGGACGGAGAACAGGGGGTTGACCATCGCATTCGGGGATGAATCGCGAACGATGGTGCCGGCGCCCTGACGCGGCTCCACCAACCCCATCAATTCCAGCTTGCGCATGGCATCCCGGATGGAACTGCGGCTGACCTTGCACGATTGCGCCAGTTCACGTTCCGAGGGGAGCTTGTCACCGGGCTTCAGCTCCTGGCGGATAAACTGTTCGAGCTTCCGCGCGACCTGGTCGTAGACCTTGTCCTTGCGGATCTCGAAGGGCGGTTTGAGCGTGCTGGCCAAGGGGTTTTTGCAAGTGGTCTGATAACCTGACCACTTGCAAAGTCTACGCAGCCCGGAAAATCCCGCAGTGACTGCCATCACTTGGCATTGTGACCAGAACCGGAACGGGAACCGAATTGGGTGCGGAATCAGTCCAGAACAAGCTGCACGCGGCGTTTGGCGGAGGCGGAACTGACGGTGCGCAAAGCACTTGCGATGTCGTTCGCAACCTTATAACTGGACGACTTGACGCCGCGCTGGCCGAAGGCGAGAAAGCGCAGTTCGTCGCGGGGCGTGACCGAGGCGTGCACCAGCTCGCGGGCGGAGTGGCGCAGGTCGTCCTCGGAAATCGGCCGGCGGGCCTTGCGGGCGCGGCGCGCGGCTTCGTCCACCAGCATCTTGAGATCGCTGGCGGAATAGCCGGGCAACGCATCGGAAAGCGATACGACATCAATGCCGTCGCACTGCCGGCGGCCATAAAGATGGAAGCGCAACATGGCGGCGCGCGCGGGTGCGTCGGGCGCGGACACATAGATGAGCTTGTCGAGACGGCCGGTGCGGATGACAGCGGAGTCGATCTTCCAGGGCTCATTGGTGGCCGCGATCAGGACGATGCGGCGTTGCGCGCACGATTCCAGTTGCTTGAGAAACTCGCTGACTTCTTCCGACGTATGGTGCTGATGGGCGCCCAGCGAGCGCCGCGCCGGCACCATGGATTCAAACTCGTCGACAAACAGCAGTGCGGGGGCGTGATCGGAGGCGGCATCGAATGTTTCGCGGATCTTCAGCGTGGTCTCGTGAATGAAAGTGCTGCCGATCTCGGAGGGAAACACTTCCTTGAAGAAAAAGTTCAGTTCCTCGGCAAGCTGGCGCGCGATGTAGGTCTTGCCGCACCCCGGAGGGCCGAACAGGAGAATGCCGTTGGGAATGGTGAGGCCGTAGGCTTGCAGGTCGTCGGGTTCGCGCAGCGCGGAAACTACTTCGTCTTGGAGCAGCGCCTTGAGATCGTCCATGCCCGCCACCTTGGCGAGGCCGCGCTGGGTGGGATCGGGCGCCACGTTGGCTTGCGGCGCGCTCGCTTGCGCCGGCGGCCTGGTTTCCGGCTCGGGCTTCGCAACTGCCGCATCGGCGCGAGCATTGGCGGCGGGCGCTTCGGCTGCATCCTCGCCGCGCTCCGACGCCCAGCGCTGGATCCAGACGGGCATCGGGCCCATCGCTTCTTCCGCACAGAGATTGCACAATGAGTCCGAGGGCGGCTCACATTCCCACGCGTCATGGCTAAACGGCATGCCGCATTTCGAGCAAGTGTGCTGGTGCACGGAAGCGTCGGAGCTTTCACTCGCCGCGCCGGTGGATGTCGAAAGATCTGGATTCGCGCTCGCGACTGGGAATTTGAGGCGCGTGTAGGCTTGCTCGATGCGCATCCGGTCTCGCTCGGAAAGCACGCCGTTGACGAGTGCGGCGAATTTCTCCGCCGCGGCGCGCGGAATGAACCCCCAGGCCTCCTTGAGCAGCGGCCGGACGGAGTCGCCGAGAAGCGCGATCAGGGAGGCGGACCATGGCTCGAACAGCCGGTCTCCCGACTCGTAGTGAAATCCCCCGACTTCCACCAGGTCGGGCAGCCAGGAATAATCGGCGACGGCGCGGCGCCGCAACCGGACTCTGACGCCTTCCAGCGCCCGCTCGTAGCGGCTCTGGGTAAAGAAGATGTTGGCGGAGCCCGCTGTCACAGCGGCTCCAGATCGCGGAGTTCGAGCCATGAACTTTCCTCTATCGCACTTCGCCACGATTGTCTGTGACGCGTGATTCCAGGCCCTGTGTCAATGTGCCTGCGAATTGCGGAATTGGGGAACTGCGGAATTGCAGATACCAAATTCCGACAATTCTTCCAGAATGGACGTGCCGCATCAGGGCACCGGGGTGGCGTCGCGCGTGATGCCCGCCATCGGATTTGCCGGGCCACAGCCCTTGCCGATGGCCAGCCCGTTGCGGATCGCGGTGGTGATGAACTCCTTCGCCGCGGCGACGCTTTCTCTCACGCCTCGCCCGTGCGCCAGGTTGGCCGCGATCGCCGACGCGAAAATACAGCCCGTGCCGTGGGTGTGCTTGCTGGGGAAGCGGTCGGCGCGGAATTCGGTGAACTCCTTGCCGTCATAGAGCACGTCGGCGGCGACACCAACAAGGTGCCCTCCTTTGATCACCACGTTGTCCGGCCCCAGGTCGCGGATGGCCCGCGCCGCTTCTTTCATTCCAGCCAGGTCATGAATCTGGCGCCCTACGATCGCCCCCGCCTCATGGAGGTTGGGCGTGGCAACCATCGCGAGCGGCAACATTTTCGCCTTTAACGCCGCGACCGCTTCCGGCTTCAGCAAATGCGCCCCGCTCTTCGCGATCATCACCGGGTCCACCACCACGCGCCGCAGCTTATGCCGCGCGATGCTGGCGGCCACCGCTTCAATGATGGGCACATTCGCCAGCATGCCGGTTTTCACCGCATCGCAGCCGACGTCGTTCACGCAGGCATCAATCTGCAAGGCAACGAATTCCGGCGCAACCTCCACGATCCCGAGCACGCCGGTGGTGTTCTGCGCCGTCAATGCGGTGATGGCGGTCATGCCGAAGGCGCCCAGCGCGGACACGGTCTTCAGATCCGCCTGGATGCCGGCGCCGCCGCTCGAATCCGAACCGGCAATGATCAACACGC
>JBEKZP010000017.1:0-88882 GCA_049509755.1 Terriglobales bacterium
TACACGATGATTTAGCTCCCGGGCCGAGCAGCAGTTCGACCGCTAGCCCGGAATAGAAACAAAGAAGGCAATACCTGGGGCTCGCGCAGAGAACGTCACGACGTTCTCACGCACACACGTAAGCCCCGGGTACGGATCAGAGCACAAGCCCAGTCCCGTAGGGACGACACTCACGACGTATGGTCGTGCACGATCCTCCACCCATCAGCGAACTTGCGCAGCACCAGCGTGAACAGCCCGCCCGGCTCCTGCCCGTTTTTCATCTGCAGGTGCCAGTGGCCGCGCACGAACGCCGCCTCCGGCCCGACCATTTCCACTCGCAGATCGAAGAAATCCAGCTTCCCCATTTCCTTGCCTTCACCCTGATATTTCTTCCGATAGCGCTCCAGCGTCGGTTCCCACCCGCGCGTTTCCGTCGTGCCGGAGATGAATGACATCTCCGGCGACTTCCAATATCCCGCCATGAATCCCTCCAAATCGCCGCGGTTCCACGCGTCCACCTGCTTGGCGAGCAGCGCGCGGATGTCGGATTTTCCCGCCTCGGCTGCGTTCTGCCCTAACGCCGCGCTCGACGTGAAAAGCAGAACCGCGGCGAGCGTGATCCTGAGCGCAGCGAAGGATCTATTCATTGCCAGTTCGAGTTGGGAGCGGTCCTCTTCAATCTGCATTCTGCAATCTTCAATCTTCAATTCTCTGTGTCTCCGTGTCTCTGTGGTGAGCTTCACTCGACTCCGAAAAATTTCTCCACATCCGCCAACTGTGTCGTCCTGCGATATTTCGGCAAGCTCTCCAGGAATACCTTGCCGTATTGCTTCTTCAAGATCCGGTTGTCCATCAGTGCCAGCAGGCCGCGGTCGTCGAGCGAGCGGATCAGCCGCCCGAATCCCTGCTTCAGCGTAATCACCGCCGCCGGCACCTGGTAATCGAAAAACGCGTTCCCGCCCGCCGCATCAATCGCCCGGATGCGCGCCGCCACCACCGGATCGTTGGGCACCGCGAACGGCAGCCGGTCAATGATCACGCAGCTCAACTGCTCGCCCTGCACGTCCACGCCCTGCCAGAACGACGCCGTCGCGAACAGCACCGCGTTCGGCGTGGCCCGGAACTGCTCCAGCAGCGCGTTCTTCGGCGCCTGTCCCTGGATCATCACCGGGTACGCCAGCTCGCTCAGCAGCCGGTCGTGGATTTCGTGCATCTGCGCGTAGCTGGTGAACAGGCAGAACGCGCGCCCCTGCGTGATCTCCAGCAGACGCCGGATGCGCTCCGCCGCTTTCGCCGTGAACTCCGGCATGCGCGGATCGGGCAGGTCCGGCGGAATGTACAGCAGCGCCTGCGACTCGTAATCGAAGTGCGACGGCACCACCAGTTCGCGCGCGTTCTCCAGTCCCAGCCGCTTGCGCGCGTATTCGAACCCGTTGCTCACCGCCAGCGTTGCCGAGGTCAGCACCGACGTTTCCAGCTTGTCGAACAGGTACTGGCGCAGGATTTGCGACACGTCAATCGGCGTCGCTTGCAAAAACACGTGCTCTCTTCCTCGTGTCATCCCGAGCGAGCGCCCGCCCTTCTCTGTTGTCATCCCGAGCGAGCGCGGCCCACTTTGGGCCGCGCGAGTCGAGGGACCCCTACCATCACCAGATTTCCCACGGCGCGTCCGAGTCGAGAAACCTGCACCCCTCCGCTCGATCCAGAACACCGTGTTCTTGTCCTGGTTCTCCATCACGAACCCGAGCTGCACCTGCAGCTCCTGCGCCCGCCGCGCCAGCATGTGCAGCTCGTCGGGCTTGTTCTTCACCGCTTGCAACTCCGCCTGCAACCTTCCCAGCGCCCGCATCACCGACTGGTACTCGTCTCCATTCTCTTCCAGGAACTCGGGCCGGTTCTCAAACGCAAACCGTCCTTCTCCCGCCGGCAGCAGCGAGAAAAATCTCTGCGCGTGTTCGCGAACTCCCGCCGTGGCCTGCAACAGCGTCCCCGACGCCAGTTGCGCCTTCTGCAACGTCCCGTCCACGTCGCGCGCCAGCTCCTCGAACCGCGGCGTGCTCACGCTCACTCCGAAATAGTTCGCGGCCACGTCCTCCAGCTCGTGCGCTTCATCGAAGATCACCGCCGCGCAATCCGGCAGGATGCCTGCTTCGCCCTCGGTCGCCATCTTGACCGCCAGGTCGGCAAAGAACAGATGGTGATTGACGATGATGATGTCGCTCTCCACCGCCTTGCGATGCATCTCGGTGATGAAGCAGCGGTCGAACTGCTGGCATTTTTCCCCCAGGCAGGTCTCCGCCCTGGCATCCAGCTTCGGCCACAACTGGCTCGATTCCGCAATCTTCACCAGCTCCGAGCGGTCGCCCGTCGGCGTCGTCTTCTCCCACTCCGCGATGGCCCGGTATTGCTCGATCTCCTCCAGCCCGCTCAGCACTGGCTGGTCGGTCAGGTCGTAGAGCTTTTTGCGGCACAGGTAATTGTTCCGCCCCTTCATGTAGCAGACTTTCAGCTCGCCAATGTGCTGTGCGAGAAACGGAACATCTTTATAGAAGAGCTGTTCCTGGAGGGTCTTGGTGCCGGTAGAAATAATGACGCGCTTGCCCGAGCGGATCACCGGCAACAGGTACGCCAGCGTTTTCCCGGTGCCCGTCCCGGCCTCGACGATCAGGTGGCGCCGCTCCTCCAGCGCCTTGGCCACCTCTTCCGCCATCTGCAACTGCCCGCGGCGGAATTCGTACGCCGGATGCGTCTTCGACAGCAGCCCCCCGGGCGCAAAAAAGCTGTACAGCGAGCCGGAAGCAGCGGTTTGTGCGGATTGTGAGGACGTGGACACGTTAGGAAATCTGTCATCCTGAGCGAGAATGCGCCGGCTGGCCCGCGCGCCCTCGCCTGTGCCGTGCCGGATCGCGGACCATTCTCTCGAACTCCACTCCAACTCTGTAGGCCCCGGCGCCCTCGCCGGGGCTGCACTCGACACCACGCAAACCTTCGCCGCCGCGGGCGCCCTCGCCCGCGGCAAGCGCAAACTAAGGTGCTGTCATCCTGAGCGAGGGCGCACGCCCGAGTCGAAGAGCCTGCCCTGAGCGAAGTCGAAGGGACCCCTACAATCGTCAGGAATACACGCGCGGCCCGTTAATCTTCAATCCGTAGTCTTCAAACTCGAACGCGCCGCAGGCGCATCCTTATAATAGCTGCTGGGGCATTTGTAATTTGCAATTTGTAATTAGCAATGCTCCGGCCCGGCAAATTGCAAATTGCAAATTGCAAATTACAAATCGTGTCCAGTCCTTCCCAATCCGCTGTGCACCCGGCAACCCTGGCCATCGTTGGCCGCCCCAACGTCGGCAAGTCCACGCTCTTTAACAAGCTCATCGGACGCCGCCGCGCCATCGTTACCGACGAGCCCGGCATCACCCGCGACCGCCTCTATGGCGAAACCGAGTGGAGCGGGCGCCGGCTTCGCGTCATCGACACCGGCGGCATCGTTCCCGACGACAAAGACGAGATGCCGGCGGAAATCTTTCGCCAGGCCCGCGTCGCGCTCGACGAAGCCGACGTCATCGTCATGGTCGTGGATGGCCGCACCGAGCTAACCGCCCCCGACATCGAACTTGCCCGCATCCTCATCCGCGGCGGCAAGCCGCTGTTCCTCGCCGTCAACAAGGTGGACACGCCCAAGCTCGAGCCCTACGCCGAAGAATTTCGCAGCCTCGGTATCGGCAACCTCTTCCCCATTTCCGCCGAGCACGGCCTCAATGTCGCCGACCTGCTCGACGCCATCATGATCGTGCTGCCCAAGACCGATGAAGCGCCCTCGCCCACGGTTGGAGCGCGCGGGACCTTCGACCTCGCCCACGACACTGACCAAACCGCCATCGCAGGCGAGCCCGCGGAAGCCGTAAGCGAAGGTGGTCGCTCCGAGGACGCGCGTTCACACCGCGAAACCCGCGTCGCCATTATCGGACACCCCAACGTCGGCAAGTCCACCCTGCTGAACGCGCTCACCTCCACCGACCGCGCCATCGTCTCCCCCATTCCCGGCACCACCCGCGACGCGGTGGACGAAATGGTGGAACGCGGCGGCCACGCTTACCGCTTCATTGACACCGCCGGCATCCGCCGCAAGGGCAAGACCAGCCTGGTCGCGGAAAAACTTTCCGTCGTGATGGCGCGCAAGCATCTCGAGCAAGCCGACATCGCCCTGCTTGTCATTGACGCCGCCGAAGGCGTCACCGGGCTTGATGCCAACATTGCCGGCTATGCCCACGAGAGCGGACGCTCCGTCATCATCGTGGTCAACAAGTGGGACCTGATCGCCAAAAGAAAAGAAGATGAGGAGACCCGCCGCGCCACCACCCGCCATCACGGCGGCGTCAAATTTCACCGCGGCAGCATGAATGCCCGCATCGCTGCCCGCGCCGGCAGCGGCAACGGCCACAAACCCGCCGACCGCCGCCTCTACGAGGATGAACTCCGCCAGCAGCTCAAGTTCCTCGACTACGCCCCCGTGGTCTTCGTCTCCGCCAAGTCCGGCAAAAATCTCGACAAAATTTTCGAACTTGTCGCCCAGGTCTCCGCCGAGCGCCGCAAGCGCATTCCCACCGCCGCCATCAACCGCTTCGTGCAGAGCGTTGATTTCGACCGTGCCTCCGTCCCCCACTCCCGCCGCGTCAAAATCCTCTATATGACCCAGGCCGGCGCCTCGCCCCCGACCTTCGTGCTCTTCACCGACCGCGCCGTCAAGCTCCACTTCTCCTTCGAACGTTTCCTGGAGAACCAGATTCGCCGCGCCTTCGGCTTTGTCGGCACTCCCATCCGCATCAAAACCCGCGCCCGTTCTTAGCCACAGAGGACACGGAGGAAAACCAGCCACGGATTTGCACGGATGAACCCGGATCAGAAAAGACAAGAAAATCCGATCCGCGAGAATCCGCGGCAATCCGTGGCTTGCTTTTTTCGTTCCCTCCGTGTCCTCTGTGGTTAAAACCGAAACCAGCCACAGATTTGCACGGATGAACCCGGATCAGAAAAGACAAGAAAATCCGATCCGCGAGAATCCGCGGCAATCCGTGGCTTGCTTTTTTCGTTCCCTCCGTGTCCTCTGTGGTTAAATCTTGCTATGTCGGAAATGAAACCCATCCGCCTCACCGAACACGTTAAAGCTGCGGGTTGAGCGTCCAAGCTGAGTCCGGCGGCGCTGGACGCGGTGCTTGGGAAATTAGCCCGGCAACAGGACCCCAACGTTCTGGTCGGCTTCGACAAAGCCGACGACGCCGGCGTGTACAAAATTTCCCCTGACCTCGCCCTTGTCCAGACCGTGGATTTCTTCACCCCTGTCGTCGACGACCCTTACACCTTCGGCCAGATCGCCGCCACCAACTCGCTCAGCGACGTCTACGCCATGGGCGGGCGTCCCCTCAACGCCCTCACCCTGGTCTGCTTTCCCGACAAGGGTGATCTCGATGTGCTGGAGCAGATCCTCGCCGGCGGGCTCAGCAAGATGATCGAAGCCGGCTGCACCATCGTCGGCGGCCACTCCATTCGCGACGAGGAACTCAAGTTCGGCTACGCCGTCACCGGCACCATCCATCCCGACCGCGTCCTCGCCAACTCCGGCGCCCGCCCCGGCGACAAGCTCATCTTCACCAAGGCCCTGGGCACCGGCGTGATTTCGACCGCAATCAAGAAGGGCAAAGCGGAGCAAAGCTGGATCGCCGCCGCCACCGCATCGATGACCACACTCAACAAGACGGCTTCTGAAGTCATCACCGAATTCAACGCCATCGACCATCGACCATCGACCATCGACGCAGTTGCCAACGACCATCGACCAACGACCATCGACGCTTTGACCGACATCACCGGCTTCGGCCTCATCGGCCACGCCCGCGAAATGGCCCTCGCCAGCGACGTCTCGCTCCGGCTCCGCGCCTCCGCCGTGCCCCTGCTGCCCGGCGCGCTGGATTGTGTCCGTGCCGGCTTCATTCCCGGAGGCCTCAAGAACAACCGCGACTTCGCCGAATGTTCCGCCGAATTTGACGCCGCTATCCCCGAAGACGTCCGCACCCTGCTCTTCGACCCGCAAACCGCCGGCGGCCTGCTCATCTCCGTCGCCGCCAATTCCGCCGACCAACTCCTCGCCGCCCTGCGCGCAAAAAAAATCCCCGCCGCCCTCATCGGCGAGGTCTTGCCGCGCACCAAACCGTTGATCTCAGTCCTTCCTTAATTTGTAATGAGTGTCATCCTGAGCGAGGGGGAGGCCCGCTGCCGAAATCCCGAGGCAAAGCCGAGGGAACTCCCCGCCGCGCATCCGAGTCGAAGGACCTGCATTTCCCTGAACCGCCCCAACACTCGGAGGATAACCGGCCACAGGTTTACACGGATGAACCCGGATCAGAAAAGACAAGAAAATCCGATCCGCGAGAATCCGCGGCAATCCGTGGCTTGCTTTTTCCCTCGCGCGTGCCGTGCCGGATCGTGGACCACTCTCTCGAACTCCACTCCAACTCTGTAGGCCCCGGCGCCCTCGCCGGGGCTGCACCTGACACCGCGTAAATCCATGCCGCCGCGGGCGCCCTCGCCCGCGGCATGCGAAAACAGCGCAACTGAAACTCGAAACTAAAACTATCCTCGTTCATACGCGTGCTTCTTCTCCAACTCCATGCGCGCATTCTATCGCGAGCGGTGCCCATGCTTATCTCGCTTGAGAACACCGCAAACCGTCGATTACAAATTTCAAATTACAAATTACAAATGGCACAAAAAAAGCCCGGCTTTCGCCGAGCGCTCTCCCCCAAAAAAATCTGAACTCTTACGCCACGTCTTCCGTCCCCAGCGCTTTCAGCACGTGCCGGATGCGATCCACTCGCGCCGCGTCGTCCCCGGTTTCCTTCACGAATTCCATCCCATAGGTATAACCGCGCCGGTTGCGGATGATGGTGCGCGCGATCAGCGGCTCGCCGCGATAGGGCGGCGTAAAGCTGATCTCCACTTCTTCCCCGATCCCCAACTCCGCTCCCGCAAATACTGCGATTCCGCCCTCGTTCAGGTCCGTTCCGCGGCCGTCCACGTACACCGTCTTATTTGGTTTCTTGACGATCACCGTCACCGGCACCCGGATCTTCAGCCGAGGCCAGCGCCGCAATTCCCGGAATGACGCTACCGCTCCCCCGAATGCGATTTCGGAATGCGCCATGGCTCTCCTGTGGCCTTCCCTGCCTATTGCCGAACTTATCCTTCTCTTATCTCGTCGGCAAGTTACCGAAGTCGCGGCCCAACTGATTTACTCCATCTCGCCGGGGCCTCCTGGTTTTCAATCACCCAATCGCCGGATCACCCGATCGCCCGATCTCTCATCCCGCCAGCGCCTTGGTCAGCGTCGCCGCCCGTTCTCCGGCATCGCGGATCCGCATCGCCGACATGCGCACCCCCGGGTCCAGTTCTTCTTTCATCAGGATCAGGTCCGCGTGCCCGATCACCACTTCCAGGGCGTTGCGGAACTCATGCACGAATTGCTCGACCAGATCGTCGCGCGCCGCCTCCACCGCCTTTTCCGACAGGTTCACCTCGGTCCGGCGATGGCCATTGGTGGTCAGCAGCCGGTAGGTGGTAAACGTCGCCGCCAGCTCGGCCACTTCCACCGACATCTTTGTCTCCGGCACGCGCGCGATGAATCCACCGCACAGCATGGTCGCCGCCGCATCGCCCGTGATCTGCCGCGGCAGTGCCATCCTCACCTCCACCGGCGCGAACAAATCCATCGGCACCGGCCCGCGGAACAGCATTCCGCCGGCACTGATGTCCTTCGTCACCCCGCGGTACCAGTTGAACGCTCCCGCGTACCGGTAGCGCATCGGCAGTTCCAGTGGAAACCGCTGCAACCGCGCCGGCCCGTGGCCCCCGCTCTGGCCCGTTACCTGACCCGTTGCCTGACCCATGTGTCCTCCTCCTCCCCGGGTACCGCGCGCCCAAGCCCATTCACGGCCGCTGGTCACCTGCCGCTTGGGCCGCCCGTGAACTGCTTGCTGATGGCGCTTGATTCTTGCTGCTTGCTAGGATGAGCCGAAGTATCGCGTCGCGACACTTACGGAAGGACACCGACTGCGGTTAGCACCTGCGGTACTCCTGTGGCAACGTGTGGCACACAAATATTGAGCAGCAGGCGCGGATTGCGCGCCAGGAGTTGAAAAAGAAGCACGCGTTGGAGAGAGCCTGGAGGCTATCTCATTAATACCGGAAAGGCGGGTGGCGCACCCTTTCGGCCGTGAGCAGAATCTGGGTGCCCCACCCGGAGCCTGTCCTGAGCGCAGCCGAAGGGCGCTTTTGGAAGGGTGGGAAGCGAATCTTAACCCCGCACCCTGGTTCCGAGATAAACTCCGCCGCCGATTCCCTCGCGCATCTCCCTCGCCACGAATCCCGCTAATCACCGCGTGGAACAACATTCCAATTTCCAACCCGGCCACCGCCCCAATTCCTACCGTCTTCACCCCGCAGTGGACCATAAACACCAAAGGCGCGGCCCCCGCCGCGCCCACTGAAACTGAAACTCGAAACTGAAACTGTTTTCCCCCGCCCCGCCCGCCGCTCAAATCGGCCCCAACTCGGCCAAGAAACTCAGAATTGATCGGTTTACCGGCGTACCACAGACCGAAGTGAGGCATAATCCGCTGCATGCCGGGCCGGGCTTTGCTTCTGACTCACGACGCTCGTCTCTCCAGCGTAGTGCAGGAGATAACGCAGGAAGTGGCCATCGCACTTCAGTCGTGCGAGACGGTTGACAGTGCCAGGAAGACCATCGCAGGCAGCACATTCGACGCGGTCGTGGTCGACTGTGACGATGTGCAGGGCGGTACCGCCTTCTTGCGCGATGTCCGGCGTGCGTGGACTACGAAGAATGCGGCGGTCGTGGCGGTTCTAGATGGCGCGACCGCGACCGCCGACGCTTCCGACATGGGCGCCGACTCCGTCGTCAGCAAGCCTGTGCCAGTCGACATTCTCCGACAGATCTTGATGAAGGTTTGCGGGACCCTGCGCAAGCGCGAACACCAACGCGTTACCCTCACGGTTCGCGTTTGGGTCACAGCCGGCGCCATTGTGGAACGGCAAGCCGAAAGTCTCAACATCAGTGAGGGCGGTATCGGCTTGTGTCTTGGAGAAGCGATCCTGGAGGACGAAGCATTGTCCCTCAAGTTCGAATTGCCGGGATGCAAGCACCGGTTCCGCGTCCGCGGCGAGATCGTCTGGGCGGATCCCTCCGGCCGCATGGGAGTGCGCTTTGTCGGCATGACACCACCCGCAACAGAAGAGCTGCGCATGTGGTTGGCTCTGCGTCGCGCCGGGGCCGGTGCGGTGTAGGAGTTGGCGGGTGGCCCTCCCTTGGCTGTCATCCTGAGCGAGGTTCAACGCGGCCCGCCTTTGGCCGCGTTGCGACCGAGTCGAAGGACCCCTACACCCTTCCCCCGCGAGCCGAAGGGGAGGAATCTGCTTTCTTCTCTGTAGCCGCGGCCCTCGCCCGCCTGACTCACAACTCGCACAGAAAAACCTCTCCGCCACCCGCGTTACTCAATGCTAAACTCCGCCCCAAACATGCTCCACATCGCCATTAAGCCCGCCGACAAGCTCATCAAGGGCTACTAAGACGTCCTCGGCGGCCTCGGTCAGCTCCACTTCGACCGCTCCCGAAGCAAAACCGAGTTTCTCGTTCGCACCCGATCCGGCTTATACTTTCGGCGTCCTCACCCAGAATGGCCGCAAACCCAGTTGACACATACCGCCGCGAGATCGAGCGCGCCTTGCAAGCAGGCAACGCGACGGAGCCCTCCCATTACCCCACGCTTAAAGTCTTCATCGAATCGCTCGCCGAAGGCGTTAAGGCGACCGTAAACCCCAAGCACGTTGAGTGCGGGGCCCCGGACTTCGTAGTCACGAAAAAGCGCGCTCACGGCCCCGTCACAATTGGCTACCTTGAAGCCAAAGACGTGGGCAAGGACTTGGATGAAGTCGAGAAGTCGGAACAGTTGAAGCGGTATCTCCCCGCTTTGCCCAACTTGATTCTTACCGACTACCTTGAATTCCGCTGGTACGTCAACGGAGAACTTCGGCAGGCGGATCGGCTCGCCCGCCTCGGTAAGGGGGGCAAACTGGCCCCGGAGAAGAACGGGATCGAGGCCGTCACAAACCTGCTAACCGCCTTTCTCACTCGCGAAGCCGAACCGATAGACAATCCCAAGACTCTTGCCCTCCGGATGGCCCGGCTCACACATTTCATGCGGGACATGATTGTGACAGCCTTTGAGAAGGAAGCGGCCTCTGCCACTCTGCGGGACTTGCATGAGGCTTTTGAGAAGACCCTCATTCCCGATCTGCCCATCCCGCAGTTTGCGGATATGTTCGCACAGACTCTCGCCTATGGCCTGTTTGCGGCCCGCTGCAATCATCACGGGCCCAGAGGTACATTCAAACGGCTCGGGGCGGCATCGGAGATTCCGAAAACCAATCCGTTCCTTCGCCAGCTTTTTGAGACCATCACCGGCACCGCTCTTGACGATGAGCCCTTCGTGGGATTCGTGGATGACCTGACCCAACTGCTGGCCGATACCGAGATCGACGCCGTGCTAGCAGACTTCGGCAAGCGGACCGCCCGCCAAGACCCGGTCGTCCACTTTTACGAAACATTCCTTGCTGCCTATGATCCAAAGCTGCGCGAAGCGCGGGGAGTCTACTACACGCCGGAGCCGGTGGTTTCCTATATCGTCCGCTCCGTGGACTATCTTTTGAAGACGCGCTTCGGATGCCCGAGCGGGCTCGCAGACACGGCCACAATTGAATACGAGCGGGAAGAAGAGGACGGCGGAAAGTCAAAGAAAGTCAAAGCTACTTCCCCGCGTGTTTTGATTCTCGACCCCGCGTGCGGGACCGGCACTTTTCTTTACAGTGTGATTGACCATATCCGCGATGAGTTTATGAGGCAGGGAAACGCCGGTATGTGGTCGGGCTATGTGCGGAATCATCTTTTGCCGCGCATCTTCGGCTTTGAATTGTTAATGGCCCCTTATGCCGTGGCCCATTTCAAATTGGGGATGCAGCTCGCCGGGCACGACCTGGAGCCTGCACAGCGGGAGAGGTGGGCCTACGATTTCTCCGGCGACGAACGCTTGGGAGTGTTTCTCACTAACACTTTGGAGGAAGCGGAGCGGAGGGCCGAAACGCTGTTCGGGCCGTTGCGCGTGATTACTCAAGAAGCAAATGCGGCCGCAAAGATCAAGAGCGAATTGCCGATTCTCGCTGTCATCGGCAACCCGCCTTATTCGGGCCACTCTGCGAATCGAAGCTGGGAAATCAAAGACGGGAAGAAGACCCCAACCTTCATCGGTCAACTAATTCAGGATTACTACTCCGTGGACGGAGTACCGCTCGGAGAAAAGAATCCGAAATGGCTCCAGGACGATTACGTGAAATTCATCCGCTGGGGCCAGTGGCGCATTGAGCAAACCGGAGCAGGTGTGCTGGCCTTTATCACCAATCACGGCTATCTGGACAACCCCACTTTTCGCGGGATGCGAAGTTCACTGCTGAAGGCATTCACTGACATCTACATCTTGAACCTTCACGGCAATTCCAAGAAAAAGGAAACGTGCCCCGATGGATCGAAGGACGAAAACGTATTCGACATCCAGCAAGGTGTGACGCTCGGAGTTTTTGTAAAGAATGGACGGGTGGGGAATTGTGGGAGAGTGTATTACTCCGAACTCTGGGGCTCGCGTGACGCCAAGAACGAGCGGCTATTCGAGACAGACCTCACGACATCTACCTGGACGCAGCTAGAGCCTTGCTCGCCCTTTTATCTTTTCCTGCCGCAAGACAGTGAGCTTCTTCCCGAATATGAGAAGGGATGGCGAATCCCAGAGGTGTTTCCAGTAAACGCCAGCACAGTGACCACGGCGCGGAACGACTTTTCAATGGCCTATGACCCTGCGACGCTCAGGCAACGCATAGGCGACCTCAAAGACAGCTCCATAGCAGACGAGGCTATCCGTGACCGATACGGCCTGAAAGACGTTTCTTATTGGAGTCTGAAACAGGCCCGCCGTGAATTAGAACAAGTGACGAATGTTGAGCTATACATCCGCGACTATTGTTACAGGCCGCTCGACTTCCGATTCGTCTTCTACCACGATGCCGTGTGTGAGCGCCTTCGCTCCGAAGTCATGCGCCACATGAAGGGTAACAACGTCGCATTTCTCACTCACAGGCCCCAATCGCCGGGAGATTTCACTTTCGCTTACTGTGCCCGAATGATCGGTGACCAATGCGTCGCGGCAAACAAAACCACCGGCGGGGGAAACAGCTTTCAATTCCCCCTGTTCATATACCCTGACTCCGAGCACAAGAAAAAGGGACAGGCCGAACTCAATGTTGAAATGTCACATTGGCCCGCTGGTAAGGAAGGGCGAAGGCCGAACCTCACCTCGGAATTCGTCGCGGACCTTGGAAATCGTCTCGGGCTCTCGTTTGTTTCGGATGCCAAAGGGGATTTGAAGAAAACCTTCGGGCCGGAAGATGTTTTCAATTACATTTACGCGGTCTTCCATTGTCCTACCTATCGAAGCCGCTATGCCGAATTCTTGAAAAGCGACTTCCCCCGTGTGCCGCTCACATCAGATGCGAACCTTTTCCGCTCTCTGTGCGGTTTGGGCGCGGAGCTTGTGGCCTTGCATTTGCTAGAATCTCCGACGCTCACAAAACCAATTACCCGCTATCCCGTCAACGGTGCAAGCCTGATCGAAAAGGGTTTCCCGAAGTTTCTAGCTCCAGGAGAGCCGGAGCCGGGAACCGGCACTCCGCTGAAATTGGGCCGCGTGTATATCAACAGTTCAAAGCCCCAAGTCCTGACCGACGGCCAATACTTCGAGGGCATCTCGCCCGACGTCTGGAATTTCCAAATCGGCGGCTATCAGGTCTGCGAGAAGTGGCTGAAGGACCGCCGGGGCCGAAAGCTGGCCTATGGGGAACTGGAGCATTACTCCAAAGTCGTCACGGCCATTCAGGAGACAATTCGCCTCATGGCCGAAATTGACGCCGTCATCCCTAAGTGGCCGATTGAGTAAACCGGATGGCTTCTCATCCTCTTTAGCCCCTAGCCACCAGATTTTTTCCGCCCTGCCACGACACCTGCGCGTTCAGCTCGCAAATTGAATCATAGACCGTCCAACAGAATCGGATGAGCATGAGCGCTTCAACCGCGGCCCCCTTACCCTCCGGCGTTCGTGCCATCGCGCTGGTGTTTGCGCTCTGCGGAATCTACCTGGGAATCGCCGGCCTGCTGATGCTCCTCTCGCCGGGCGTGATCTCGATGGCCGCCGGCGCGCCTCTGCTCTTCGGACTGGAACTCTCCGGCGCCTACATGTTTTTGCTGATGGCCCTCGTCGGGATCGGAATCGCCTGGGGTCTCATGCGGCGCATCAACTTCGTCCGGCGCGCGGCCATGCTGGTCGCCATCGCCGGCATCGTGATGCTGGTGCCGCCCGTCTCAGCTGCGGCCGCCATGGTGCAACCCCGAGCGTTGATCTTCGGTGGCCTGGGAATCATCGTGCGCGTCATCATCGCCTGGTATTTGTCGCGCGCAGAAACCGCCCAAGCGTTCCGCTCGGCATAAGGCCGATTCTCTCGCAGGATTGTAGGCCCCGGCGCCCCCGCCAAATCTAAGGCGCTGTCATCCTGAGCGAGGGCGCACGCCCGAGTCGAAGGACCCCTACACGCTCAGGAATTCACTTGCCGTTCATGAGGCATTTCAATCTGCGGTCGCAAGTTGTTCCTCCCTCGCCACGAATCACACTGATCATCGCGTGGAACAACCAAGCCATTTCCATCCCGCTCAGCGCGCAAACCGGATGCCCGGCTGCAACAAAGTGGACCAAGAACGCCAAAGGCACGGGCCCTCGCCGCGCCCGCTGAAACTGAAACTCGAAACTGAAACTGTTTTCCCCCGCCGCGCCCGTCAGCCCTGGTCCCGTACCCACCAATCTTCAATCTGCAATCTTCAATCTTCAATTCCGTCCCAACGCCTCCAGTATCCGGTCGAAGTCCTCCAGCGATTTGTACTCGATCACCACTCTACCTTTTCCATTCTTGTCCTGGATCTTCACCCGGCATCCCAACCGTTGCTCCAGGTCGATCCGCGCCGCCCGCACGTTCGGGTCTTCCGCCTTCTTATGCCGGTCTTTGTTTTCCTTCTCGCTCACCGGCCCCAGCCATACCAGGTGACTCACCAACTCTTCCGTCTGCCGCACCGACAGCCCGTCCCGCACCACTTTTTGCGCCGCCGCCGACAGCACCGTCGCGTCCTCCAGCGACATCAGCGACTTGGCATGGCTGAAACTCAAGTCGTGATGCGACAGCGACGTCCTCACCTCCGGCGGCAACTTCAGCAGCCGCAGCAGGTTGCTCACCGTCGTGCGGTCCTTCCCTGTCCGCTTCGACATCTCGTCCTGCGTCAGCCCGAAATCTCTCCCCAGCCGGTCAAACGCGAACGCCATCTCCATGCAGTCCAGGTCCTCGCGCTGCAGGTTCTCGATCAGCGCCATCTCCATCGCCTGCTGGTTCGACACCTGGCGCACGATCGCCGGCACCGTCGCGCGTCCCGCCCGCCTCGACGCCAGCCATCTCCGCTCTCCCGCGATCAGCTGGTACCTGACCTGCGATGTGGCGCGGGCGCCCTCGCCCGCGAGCGCTTGTGTTGTAGCGTGCTCGCCCTCGAGCGCGGCTCCCGCAGCCGCCGCGCTCGCGCCATCGACCATCGGCCGTCGACCGTCGACTGTTTGGCCATCGACCATTGACCGTGAGCCTGTCCCGAGCGCAGCGAGGGAACCGTCGACTTGGGAAGTATATCGTATTACGATAGGTTGCAGCACGCCCTGCGCGCGGATCGATTGCGTCAGCTCTTCCAGCGCCGCTTCGTCCTGCCGCCGCCGCGGCTGGTACGGGCTCGGCTCGATCTCCTCCAGCCGGATCTCCTGCACCCTCTCTCCCGGCGCCAGGTCAATCTCCGCCTCGGGCGCCGCAACCACCGCCACCGGTGCCACCACCAGCGCTGCCGGCGCATAAGTCCGCGCCGTCGGAATCAGCGACTCCAGTCCCCTGCCCAGCGCTCTCTTCTTTTCTTGGATCATGCTTAATCCTTCTCGCCTTTTGCGCTAGCTGTTTTCTGCCACCGCGATCGCCTGCTCCGGACTCGTGACGCGCGCCTCGGAACTCATCCCGCGCCTCATCAGTTCCTTCGCCAGCCTGAGGTACGCTTCCGCCCCGCGCGAGCGCAGGTCATAGAGCAGCGCCGGCTTGCCGTAGCTTGGCGCCTCCGCCAGCTTCACGTTGCGCGGTATCGTGGTCGTGCACATCTTGTCGCCAAAAAAGTTTGTCAGCTCCGCCGCCACCTGCTGCGCCAGGTTGGTGCGCTCGTCGTACATGGTGAGCACCACGCCCTCGACCTCCAAGGCCGGGTTCAGGTTCTCGCGGATGCGCGCGATGGTGTCCAGTAGTTCACTGACGCCTTCCAGCGCGAAGTACTCGGCCTGCATCGGGATAAGCACTGTGTCGGCCGCGACCAGGGCGTTGAGCGTGAGCAGATCCAGCGCCGGCGGGCAGTCCAGAACGACGAAGCGATAGCGGTCGCGGACGCCGTCCAGCGCCTGGCGCAAGCGAAACTCGCGCTGGTCCATCTCCACCAGCTCCAGGTTGGCGCCGATCAGGTTCTTATGCGAAGGCACCAGCCATAGCTGGGGAAGCTCGGTGGGCTGGATGGCGGCGGCGAGCGTGACCTCGCCGGTAAGCAGGTGATAGACATTGGGGCGGTCGGGGTCGCGCGCCAAACCGAGGCCGCTGGTGGTGTTGGCCTGCGGGTCGCAGTCCACGATAAGCGTATCGACCTCGGCGGCGGCCAAGGATGCGGCCAGATTGATGGCGGTGGTGGTCTTGCCCACGCCACCTTTCTGGTTGGCTACAGCAATGATACGTCCCATGGGATTAGGCGGAGAGCTCGCGTAAAGAAGAGTACGACGGGGGCGTGGCGGCACGCAATCTCGAAATGGCCTTCCACAGATGTTCTACGTGGAACAATTGTGGAAAAGTCTTGGAGGTGTGTTGATAACAGGGAGGATGATAGTTTTCCACAGATGTTCTACGTAGAACACTTGTGCAAATCTCATATTGAGACAATTAAGCGGTGGCTATTGTTCCACTTTGGCTTGTTTAGCCTGTGTTCTTGTACTTTTGGCTCGACAAATTGTGCTCTTTGTTCCACCAGTTTAGAGGTTTGATTCCTAGCAGCGGTTGTGTCGTAAAACACGTTTCGGGGCTAGAATGGCGGCAACAATGGCGACGACGGAATCCGCGTCCATAGTACAAGCGAAATTCGAAAGCGCACGCGCGGGAGCGATGCCAGCAAGGCTGGTGTCGCTGGACGTGTTTCGCGGGATGACGATCGCGGGCATGATCCTGGTGAACAACGCCGGGAACTGGAACGCGGTGTACTGGCCGCTGGACCACGCCAAGTGGCACGGGTGGACGCCGACCGACCTGATTTTTCCCTTCTTCTTGTTTATTGTGGGCGTGTCCATGGTGCTGTCGTTCGAGGCGCGGCGGCGGCGCGGGGCGACCAGCGGAGAACTGCTGCGGCATGTGGTGAAGCGCAGCGCGATTATTTTTGCCATTGGGTTCGCGCTGGCGTTCTGGGGAAGATCGTTCAACCTGCACACGGTGAGGATCTACGGAGTGCTGCCGCGGATCGCGGTGGTGTACCTGGTGGCGTCGGCGATTGTGCTGTATTGCGGCAGGCGGGCGCGGGCGGGGATCGCGGCGGGGCTGCTGCTTGGGTATTGGCTGCTGATGACGCGGGTGCCGGGATTCGATCTGACGATGGATGGAAACCTGGCGGGATTTGTTGACCGCAAGCTCATGTATGAACATTTGTGGATCGCGCACCGCTTCGATCCGGAGGGACTGCTGAGCACGATGCCGGCGATAGTGACCACGCTGATTGGAGTGTTCACGGGAGAGTGGTTGAGCCAGTCGCCGGCCGCCAGTCGCCAGGCGCCAGGAGAGGCGGCAGTCACCAGTCGCCAGGCTGCAGGAGAGCAACTAAACAAGGTGCAAGGGATGGTGATTGCGGGTGCGGCGTTGATGGTGGCGGGCGAGGTGTGGGGGCAGTGGTTTCCGATCAACAAGAACATGTGGACGAGCTCGTACGTGCTGTTCACCGGCGGTTTCGCGCTGGCGGTGCTGGCACTGTGCTACTGGATGGTGGAAATGCGCGGATGGCGGAGCTGGGGCGCGCCGTTTGTCTGGTATGGAAGCAACGCCATCACGGTGTACGCGGCGTCGGCGGCGCTGGCGGTGTTCAGCGTGAAGCACCACGTGCGGCCGGGGGTGACGTACAAGGCGTGGGTGTACGGGACTATGTTTGCGCCGTTGGCGTCGGCGGGGAATGCGTCGGTGATGTATGCATCCGCGTATGTATTAACCTTCCTGGTGCTGGCGTGGGTGATGTATCGGAACAAGATATTTGTGAAAATTTAGCTCTCAGCTATCAGCTATCAGCTCTCAGGTTGCCCGGTTTGGACCACTTGTTAGTTTCTTGATTCGTGGCGTGGGTGGTTCGGGATGAATCGTGCGCCGGCGGCGATTTGGGAGTTTTCCACCTGAGGTCGATTTTCCGAACAATTTGGCTGCGTGGCGCAGAGTTTCCAGGCGTTTTCGCGGCGCGGTGGACCACGGTTGATTGACTTGGTGCGTGGGAGATCAGTCTGGTACCCGGCACTGAAGTGCCGGGCTATTTTCGGGTTGTGCCTACGGTACAGGAATGGTCGTCGGGCACAGTGCGTAGTTTTATTGCATGTTTGGGATGGCCTTTCCGATCGCCCACCCGACAAGGCCGAGGGCACCTGCGTCCGTCCGCCAGACCGTTTCGTGCCGTCCCTACAGGACTCTGGAAATTCATTGCCAGCGTTCCCGGCACTGAAGTGCCGGGCTATTTTCGGTTGTGCCTACGGCACGCGTAAGTGCGCCCGCGCTCTTGTGCCGGCGGCACGCGTATGTCGTCAGTACAGGCCGGAGTTCCCAGAGAAATGCATGGATCCTGAGCTCGCGGCCCTTCGGCCGCGCTCGGGGTAAGGGCAGGCTCCACCGGGCGCGAGCTGAGGATGACGCCGTCGTAATTTGCGCGCCTAACGATGAGACGTTTCCTGGTCAAAGAAAACCTAGATTCCTCGCTGCGCTCGGAATGACAATTCTTTTATTTTTCGGTTGTCCCGATTCCTCGCTGCGCTCGGAATGACAATCACCTAATTAAATTGCACCATGCCCACCGGATATTCATTCCGGTTGCCGGGCAGCGTGCTCCAGTTCAGTAGATGCAGACGTACTTACGAGCTTCCGACGAGCAGCACGCGTTGCGAGGATGCGGGGATGGGTAGGGGGAGGGACCATGTGAAGGCGCCGGCGAGGGCGCGCGCGGGTTCGACCTGGGCGGCGCCAATGAGCAGGGCGAGGCGGCGGCTTGCGGTAGGGAACTGCTGGAGGAGTTCGACGGCGGTGGGGAGAACCTCCCTGAAATGTTCAACTGCGCGCAGGGTGATGGTCACCGAATTCGTAATTTGCAATTTGTAATTTGCAATTTGGGCCGCGAAGTTTTCGGCCCGATCCGAGACAACCTGAACGCCGGTGAGTTGCAGGGCGCGGACGACCTCGCGCAGAAACGTCGCTTTGCGCTGGTTGGATTCCAGCAGCGTCGTTTGCAGCGCGGGCGCCCAGATCTTGATGGGAAGGCCGGGGAAGCCGGGGCCGGAACCGATATCCAGCAGGCTCCAGTCGCCAGTCTCCAGGCTGCAGGACGGATACAAATGGCGGGCGGCAAAGAGGGATTCACCGAAGTGGCGGGTGACGATCTGTTCCGGGTCGCGGACGGCGGTGAGGTTGATGCGCGCGTTCCAGCGGAGGAGGAGGTCGAGATAGCTTGCGAGTTGCGCCAGTTGCGAGTCGCTGAGGGAAACGCCGCCGAGAAACGGGGAGAGCAGGGCGGCAATGCGGGCGGGTTGCATCAGGCGGAGAATAACAAATCGATGAATGGAAGGCCCACATCTGCCGCGCGACAAGACCGGAAAAGCAACAAACTTAACCGCGGATTTACGCGGATGAACGCGGATCTGATTTTTTCTGTTCTGATGCGGATTGCGATTGTGGACGCGATTTTTGGTGGGTTAGCCACAGAGGACACGGAGGGAGGAAAGGCAAGCACATTGCCGATTGTTGATTGTCGATTCTTGATTTCGGGTAGAGATGCGGGTGAGGGCCATGCGTGCCTTGAAGGGTGTGGGGGTCCCTTCGACTTCGCTCAGGGCAGGCTCTTCGACTCGGGCGTGCGCCCTCGCTCAGGATGACATTGTTTTAAGTTTGCGGCAAAATTCGGCCGACGCCTCGCTCAGGATGACAGCCAATAGATCTTGCGGCGCGCTCCAGTCTCACTGGCCGGGTTCGAGCGAGCCGCCGTGGCAGACGCCGCACTGTCGCTGGCCCTTGATGCCGTTGAGGCGCGATTCGACGGTGGCGGCGGTGTGGCCAACACTGGTGGAGAGGCGCTGCTGGTAACGCGCGGCATGCAATTGCCAATTCTGCACTTCCGCCTGGAGCGCCTGGCGGGTAGCGGGATTGGCGACGGCGGGCAGAAGGTCCTCGACGCGTTCGATGCTGGCGCGGAGTTCGGCGAGGTCGGCGCGGTCCGCCTCGAGTTGTACGGCGGTGGAGAAGCGGAAGCTGCCAGGACGTCCGCCGGCGAGTTCCTGCGGCACCGGAGGCCATTGCGAAGTCACGCGGGCAGGGAACAACAAAATGATGAGCAGAATGAGGAGAGCGATAGCAGCCTTGGCCTTCATGGCGTCACCTCGGCTGAGTACGGGAAAATTGTAGGCCGATTGCGGGCGGACGGCGCGGTGGAATCGGGCGCGATTGGGGATAGGTTTCAAGATGGGAATGGGAGAAGACAGTTTCAGTTTCGGTTTCGGTTTCGGTTTCGGTTGCAATTGAACTGGCGAACAAAAAGAAAGGCCGGCGCGAAGCCAGCCTTTTTTTACGAGCAGATTCGTTCAAGCACAACAGACGAACTAGCTTTTCTTGGGGGCGATGGAATCCTTGACCGCCTTGGCGAGATAGAACTTCGCGGTGGTCTTGGCGGCGATTTGAATTGGCTCGCCGGTTTGGGGATTGCGGCCCATGCGCTTCTTGCGCTGCACTTTCTTCAAGCGTCCCAGGCCGGGAAGAACGAACAAGCCACCCTTCCTGGTCTCCTTCACCGCGGTCTCAGCCAGCGTCTCCAGGAAAGCGGCCGCGATCTTGTTATTGGTGCCGACCTTCTCGGCCAGGTGGCGGACAAGCTGAGTCTTGGTCATACCTGCCATAGATCCTCCTTGATAGTTGAGTCCAAAGTCGCAACTGCGATTGTGCCATGGTACAACAGGGCGCGGCGGGTTGAGAAGCGCGGAAGCCTGATTTTATGCGGGTTTCTGGCATCAAGCTGTGGAAAACCGACGAAAAACGAGCATTTTGCGCGCCTTGGGGGTAAAAGGCAAGCGGAAAGCGCATCTTGGCGCAGGTGAGTTCCCGTTTTGGGGCGTTTAACCACAGCATTTAGCCACAGAGGACACAGAGGAAAACCTTGCCACGGATTCACGCGGATGAACGCGGATCTGATTTTTTCTGTTCTGATCGGATTGCGGTTGTGGACGCGATTTTTGGGGTTTGAACACAGAAGACACAGCGGACGCGGAGGAAAAACTCGGCCACGGATTCACGCGGATGAACGCGGATCTGATTTTTTCTGTTCTGATCGGTGAAGATCTTGTCGCGATCGGTGGCGCCCTCTTGTTGGTTTCCCTCGGTGCTTGCTCTGTGTCCTCTGTGGTTGAGTTGACAATGGCGGATGCGATAATGAAAGTTTGGCCGTGAGCGAGACGAGATCACTGGAGAAACTGAGTTGAGCTGCGCGATTTGTCATGAACGCAAAGAGAGGCGCTTTTGCCCGGCGGTGCACGACCGCATCTGCCCCATCTGCTGCGGCACGGAGCGCGAGGTGACGCTGGATTGTCCCAGCGAGTGTCCCTACCTGCAGCAGGCACGCAAGCACGAAAACGCGGCGCACCTGGAGGCGATCGATCGCGAGGCGCTGATGCCGCAGGTGGAGGTGCCGGAGACGTTTCTCTACGAGCGCGAGCCGCTGATGGGCGGGATGAGCTTCGCCATTGCGCTGGCGGCGCGGCGCGATCGCGCGGTGTACGACCGCGACGCGACCCAGGCGCTGAGCGCGATGGCCAGGACGTACGAGACGCAGGTGAGCTCGGGGCTGATCTACGAGCAGCCGACCACCAGCCCGATGCAGCACGCCATTGCCGCGGAGATTGCCAAGATGCTGCAGGAGTTTCGCAAAACCGAGGAGCAGAACCGCGGCTATTCGACGCTGAAGGACAGCGAGGTGCTGAAGGCGCTGGTATTCACGCTGCGGCTGGCGCTGGGAAAAACGTCGGGAAGGCCGAAGTCGAAAGCGTTCCTGGATTTCCTGTTCGCCAACTTTCCGGAACAGCCGGTGGCGGGCGCGGCGGAGGGCAGCAGGATTATCGTTCCTTAGTTTCAGTTTGGAGTTTCAGTTTCAGTTCAGGAAGTCAGAAGTAAGAAGTAAAGACGTGATGTCGGGCGCGCGCATCAATGCTGAGGGAATTTCACGTATACCAACCAAAAGAAGAGCGCCAGCACCGAAATCATAAGCGCACCCCAACAGACTGAAATCACCGCCAATATGTTCCGCAGCGGATGCGCTTTCGACAAACTGCGAAGCAGCAAAACCATCGCCGAAATGGTGAGAATCGGAGCGAGCGCCAGGACGTAGAAGGCGCCCATTTCGGTGATCCCGCCAGCGACCGCTCCGAGACCCGTGGCTTTCTGAGCCGATATGCCCCGCAAGGCATTCGCCAAACCGACGGGCACCGGAATAAACGGGAGCCAGGCGAGCGCGATGCCCCAAAAGAAACGATTGCGCTTACGGTCGTCGTCGGAGCGAACGCGTTGGCCGCATGCTGCGCACACTGTCGCGCCAGCGGCGGAGTGAGTCGGGGTGTTGCTAGCGGGCGTGTCTGACACGGCATTAGTGTAGCGCGCAGAGCACTCGCTCAACATTCTGTCGCCCGCTGAAGCGGGCTCTGCTCTTCAGCGCAGCTTACCCCGGGCTTACGCCCGGGGCTAGGATTCTGTCGCTCGCTGCGCGCGCTCAGCACACGCGCGCGACAAGTATTCACTTGCCTGATTGACTCTGGCGCGTTGATTGCTTTTTGGTCGGCCGGTACATCTGGCCGCAACCGCTTCGACGGAGTTGTTCTTCCGTTAGCTCCGGAACATCCGAGAGGTCAATCTGATCGTCCCCGATAACTTTGATCGCCTTCAATTCCTGCTTCCGCTGATCGCTTTTCGACTTCCTCATAGATCTCACTTGCCGATGCAGAAGGTGGAGAAGATGAGGTTGAGGATGTCGTCGGTGGAGGTGGCGCCGGTGATTTCGTCGAGCGGGCGGAGGGCGCCGTAGAGGTCGAGCAGGAGCATTTCGTGCGGCGTGTTGCTCTCGACCGCGCGGGTGGCGGCGGCGAGCGCGGTGAGCGAGTCCTCGACCAGCTTCTGCTGGCGGAGATTGGTGAGGAAGGCGGTTTCCTGCTGAGGAGAGCCGCCGGAGACGTGCTGCAGAATAGCTTCACGCAATTGGGGAATGCCGGCGCCGGTGAGAGCTGAAGTTCGAATCGGGTGATCGGGTGATCGGGTGATCGGGTGATCAGCGTCGGGGCCCGCGGCAGTCGGCTGTCGGCTGTCGGCTAAATCAATTTTGTTTCCCACCACAATCGCAGTGCGCGCGCTGACCTGTTCGATTAGTTCCTGATCCTCGGGGGTGAGGGGCTGGGAAGCGTCGGTGACGACGAGCACGAGGTCGGCGTCGGCGAGGGCCTCGCGGGATTTGCGGATGCCGATGGATTCGGCCTCGGCTTCGGCTTCGGCTTCATTCAGCGCCTGGCGGATGCCGGCGGTGTCCACCAGGTGAACGGGGATGCCGCCGATGGCCACGGTTTCGGTGACCAAATCGCGCGTGGTGCCGGGCGCGGCGGTTACGATGGCGCGCTCGCGCTCCACCAGCCGGTTGAACAGCGAAGACTTGCCGACGTTGGGCCGGCCGACGATGGCGAGCGTCAGGCCTTCGTGCACCAGCTTGCCGTAGGCGAAGGAGCGGCAGAGCTCGCGCAGGAGAGCGGCGACGGACTCGATGCGCGCCAGGATCTGCGGGCCGGGAAGGACGGAGACGTCGTCTTCGGCGAAGTCCACACCGGCTTCCAGAGTGGCAATCAGCTCGACCAACTTCTGTTTGATGGGCGCCAGGCGGTGGGAGAGCGCGCCCCCGAGTTGCTGCGCCGCGACGCGCGCCTGGTAGAGGGTTTGCGAGTCGATCAGGTCGCGCACGGCTTCGGCCTGGGTGAGGTCCAGCCGGCCGTTGAGGAAGGCGCGCATGGTGAACTCGCCGGGATCGGCCAGGCGGGCGCCGCGGGCGAGGGTGAGCTCGACAATATGTCGTAACACGACAGGTGAGCCGTGGGCGGAGATTTCGACGATGTCGTCGGTGGTGTAGGAGTGCGGCTTGGCGAAGAACGTGACCACCACTTCGTCGATGCGATCCTGTGTGTCTGGCTCGATGAGCTCGCCGAAGATGGCGCGGTTCGGTTCCAGGCCGCTCTTGAGGCGCAGCAAGGGCGCGGCGATGGAACGCGCATCGGGGCCGGCGAGGCGAACCACGCCCAGCCCACCGCGGCCGGGCGGGGTGGAAATAGCGACGATGGTGTCGTCGAGGTGCACAGTTTCAGTTTCAAGTTTCAGTTTCAGGATTGCAAGTCCCGAGTCGCGAGTCCCGAGTCGCGGGTGAGGACGCCCCAAGCGGTCATCAGCCCACATATTTGAGTACAAGGGTAGGGGTCCTTCGACTCGGGCGTGCGCCCTCGCTCAGGATGACATCACTTGAAATGGTGGTTTGGTGGAAAGGGGACTATCTTCGGCGGCCGAAGCGGGGCGGGGCGGGGGGACGGGCCTTGTAGTCCTTGGGATAGAGGACAACGTGGCGGAAGGCGGCTTCGCCGGCGCTTTCGGTGCGCAGGTCGGCATGGTCGCGGAGGGCGAGGTGGACGATGCGGCGCTCGCGCGAAGTCATGGGGCCGAACTCGTAGGGCGCGCCGCTCTTGCGGACGCGCTCGGCGGCAACGTCGGCGGCGAGCTTGAGTTCCTGGATGCGCATGGCGCGGAATCCGCGGCAATCGAAGCTGACGCGGTCGTGCTCTTCGCGGCCGAGGCGCAGCATTTCCAGGCCGAGATGCTCGAGCGAGCGCAGCAATTCGCCGCCGCGCTCCAGCAGCAGGTCGCTGTCGGGACCGGAAAGCTCGACCAGGATGTCGGGGCGCTCCCAGTCGCGCTCCTCGGGCAGGGGCGGGTCCACGGTGATGCGGTATTTCAGCTTGAATCCGCCCTTGACGATGGTGGCGCGGAGAAAGCCTTCAATTTTTTTGGCAGAGACGACTTTGTCCGCGAGGGGCATGAAGAATGTTGTAACACGGTCGACGGTCGATGGCCAACGGTCGATGGTCGACGGTAAACGTAGGGGTCCTTCGACTCGGATGCGGCTTGCGAGCGCGAAACCCGCGCGCTCGCCTCGTGCCGCATCCTCGCTCAGGATGACATCAATAAAAATCGCGCGGCTAAGTCCCACATTACTTTTTCGCCGGCGGCTCGCACACGCTACGTTTTTGCCGGCAGGCCCTTCTTGCGAGCGCGTTTTTCGGCTTCGGCGCGCATTTCCCGGCCGAAGCGAGTGTTGTTCATCCAATACTGCTGGATGATCGAAACCACGTTGCCCATCACCCAGTAGGTGCACAGTCCCGAAGGTAAGTTCCAGGAGATGAAGCCGAGCATGACGGGCATCATCAGGGTCATGACTTTTTGCTGCGCCGGATCCATGCCGGCCTGCGGCGTCATCTTCTGCACCGCCAGGGTGGAGAGGACGATGAGGATGGGCAGAATGAATTTAGGGTCGGGCGAAGAAAGGTCATGCAGCCAGAGAAACTGCGCGTGCCGCAACTCGATGGCGCTGCCCAGCATGGAATAGAACGCCACCAGGAAGGGGAACTGGATGAGCATGGGAATGCAGCCGCCCATGGGGCTGGCGCCCTCGCGCTTGAAGAGCGCGGCGATCTCCTGGTTCATCTCCTGCTTGCGCGGGTCGCGCATGGAGAACTTCTCGTACTTCTTCTTGATGGCGTTGACCTGGGGCTGGAGCTTCTGCATCTTCAGCGCCGACTTCATGCTGGTGAGACGCAGCGGGAAGACCACGATGTTGATGATGATGGTGAGGATGATGATCGACCATCCCCAGTTGGCGACCCAGTGGTGGTAGGTCCAGCGGAGCCAGAGGAAGAGCGGCTTGGCGATGAAGCCGAGATAGGTGCCGAAGTCCACTACGCTCTCAAGCGTGGTGGTTTGCTGCCCGGGCAGCGCGGGCGCCTTGACGGCCTGGAGCACGTCGAGGTTCTTCGGTCCGGCAAAGAGGCGCTCGGAGGTGGCGCCGGTAGCGCTGCCGACGGCGGCGCCGACCACCTCAACCTTGATCTTCTCGCCTTCGGGCTTGGCGGGGTCCTTGGGAGTTTCAATCGCGTTGCGCAGCGTGACCAGAACGGCGGTCTTGGGATCGTCAGGCAAAAAAACGGCGGCGAAATACTGGTCGGCGGCAGTGGCCCAGGCGAAGGGACCGTTGATGGTGGCGCCGCTGCTGATTTTCTTGATGGGCTCGCGCACGACTTTCTCGCCGCCGTGCCAGTTGGACTCACCGGCGTAGAGGTCAACGGTCGCCGCGGCGTAGGAGGCGGGCGCGGCCTGATCGCCGAAGCCGGCGGGCCATGCGGGAAATGCTCGCACCGGCTGGCCGTTCTGCGTGACCGCGGTATCGATCTTCACCACGTAGGAGTGGTCGAAGTGGAAGGCCTTGCGAACGGTGATGTCGGCGTCGGAATATTCGAAGCTGATGTCGGCGGGCGCGGACAGGGTTGCGGCGCCGCTGCTGACGTAGAGCGCGGAAGCGAGCTTCTTGCGCAGCGCTTCGTCGTAGGTCCACAGGGAGAGTGGGTAGCCGTACTGCTGCGCCGCGGCCTGGTGGACGAGTTCGAGCGGGTGGCCGTGTTCGTCGTGGTACTTCTTCAGTACCCACGACTTGACCTGCGCGCCGCGGTTGGTGAAAACGATCTTGTAGAGATCGTTCTCGATCACCGTCTCCTGCTCGGCGGCGGCCTGACGGGTGGCAGCGGGCGCGGCAGTCCTGGCGTTGGCAGCCGGGGCCGCGGCGGCAGGGGCCGGGATTGCGGCGGGCTGGGTGGCGGCCGGCTTCTGCTCGGGCGCGGGCTGCTGCGGCTTGAGGTACTTCATCAGCAGCGGCTGCGAGATGAGCAGGACGGCGAAGGTGAGGACGAAGACGAGCAGGAGACGGCGCTCCGTGCCGGGTTCCTGCTGCGGGTTGTGCATGTTTCCGTTCAAATGATTTCCGATCTAAATTTCAGTCGTCCCCTTCGGGACTTGGGGCCGGGTTGTGCCAGCAACCCGGCACTGAAGTGCCGGGCTATTGTCATTGCATCCCTCCGGGATGCGTGTGTCGAGTCGTTCACGGGATGCGTGTGTCGCATCATGCAGTCGCGCCCACATGAATGCCGGGTCATGTAACGACTCGTCCGAAGGTACGGGATCGTAACCGCCGCGGGAAAACGGGTGACACCGGAGCAGGCGCCAGGCGGCGAGCATCGCGCCTTTTGTGGAACCGTGAAGTTCGACGGCTTGGTGGGCGTATTCCGAGCAAGTGGGCACGTAGCGGCACGCCGGCAGCAGCAGCGGCGAGACCAGCCGCTGGTAGAGCCGGATTGTGAGCAACAGTGCGCGTTTCATTTGTGAAAAGCAGATTCCTCCCCTTCGGCTCGCTACGCTCGCTCAGGGTCGGAATGACAAAATCTCTACGACCGATCCATAACCGCAGGGCTAAAGCCCAGCGCCACCCTTTTCGGCAATCACCCCTTTTCGGCAATCACCTGGAAAGCGCGTGCGACCTGGTCGTTCAAAACCGTAAACTCCGCCACCAGCGCCGACTTCTTGGGGTTGATGACCACGTCAACCGCAAGCGCGAGGGAAGCCAGATTGTGCCGCACCGCCTCGCGCAAGCGGCGCTTGATGCGATTGCGCTGGACGGCGCCGCCGAGCACGCGGCCAACGGTGAGGCCGACGCGCGGCCCGCTGCCGTCATCATCGGTGCGGCGCAGGTAGAACACCGTCATGTGGGCGGCGAAATGGCGGCGGCCCTGCTTGTAGACGCGCTGAAAATCGGCGTGGCGCAAAAGTTTCGATGCCTTCGGAAAGCGCGGCTCAAGCTTGCGGCTCGCGGGGCGAGGGTCGCGTGCCCGCGAACCCGGGTCAGAGACCCGTGCCACATCTTCCCGGTCCGGCGGCGCACACCGGCGCACGGCTTCGAACACAGAAGTCTCGGCGCGTGATGCGGCAGAATGGGACAGGGTTGTCACCGCGAGATGAGGCGGCAGGATGCCTCGCTACTCCCGGAATCCGGGCTTCACCGAGACACGCTTGCGACCCTTGGCGCGCCGGCGCGAGAGCACCGCTTGTCCGCTCTTGGTTTTCATCCGGCTACGAAATCCGTGCGTCTTCGAGCGGCGACGCCGGTTGGGCTGGAACGTGCGCTTCGGCATGAAAGATCTACAGCTCCTCAGTTGAGATAATTATGCACGGGGCAATCCGTAAGTATATCCGAGGCTGGGGCCGGTGGCTAGCCAGCAGTGGCGAGAGCCGAGTCGCGAGTTTGCAAGTTGCAAGTCGAACGCGAAAGTCAAAAAGTGATTTGACTTCACCACGCAAAACTCGAAACAAATTTTGCACCACGCTTGCGTCATAACCGATTGAATACTTGACATGTCGTGTCGAGATGATTAATTTCGCGCGTTCCTTTTTTCGCGCGCGTTAACAATTCTTACCCGAAGAAATTTTTCGTGCTAGTATTCGGCGCAGCCAAAGAGAAAAGCGAAGTGCCCTGAAACAGTGCAATCACGGGCCTTTTCGCAGTCCCATCACTCCCGAACCGAGCAGTCAAACGACTCTCAGCGCATCGCCCGCGCCACGGCGGCATTGAGCTACGGGAGGGAGTGAGCAACGAAAAATCCGCGGCCTGCAAAAGGCCCGAGCCAAGGCGTACACCGGATGTTTGTCCGCGAAATCCGGTGAGAGATTGGAATGGCCATGTCTGTGTCGTCTGCTACCGCCGCCCTAAATCCGTGGATGCGCATCCTGGATGCGCTGGAAAAGAAAATCAACCGCCACTCCTACGATACCTGGCTGAAGCCGACGCGCTTCAGCCATTCCGACGAGCACACGCTGTTCGTGCTGGTGCCGAACAAAGAATTCGGAGAAATGGCGGAGAGGTATGTCGATCTGATCCTGGAGGCGATCGACGTCTTGGGCCTGGCGTTCCAGGATGTGGAATTCGTGACCGGAGCGCCGCAAGCGCCGGCGGCGCCATCGGCGGCGGCCAACACTCCGGTGCGGCACGACGGCGGATTCTCGGCGCAGGCCCCGGCGGTGTCCGTTTCAGCTCCGGCGGCGGGCAAAGTGCAACAGCAGCGCTTCGACTGGGACAGCGCCGCGCAACTGAACCCGCGCTACACGTTTGACGGATTCGTCTGCGGCGCCGGCAACCAGTTCGCGCATGCGGCGGCGGCGGCGGTGGCGGAAAATCCGTCGAAGGCCTACAACCCGCTGTTCCTGTACGGCGGCGTGGGCATGGGCAAGACGCACCTGATGCAGGCCATCGGGCACGAGGTGAAGAAGCGGCAGCCGCAGATGTCCATCTGCTACTTGTCGAGCGAGCGATTCACCAACGAGATGATCAACTCGCTGCGCTACGACAAGATGACCAGCTTCCGCGACAAGTTCCGCACCGTGGACGTGCTGCTGATCGACGATATCCAGTTCCTGGCGCAAAAGGAGCGGACGCAGGAAGAGTTCTTCCACACCTTCAATGCGCTGCACGAAGGGATGCGGCAGATCGTGATCGCCAGCGACCGCCCGCCGAAAGAGCTGGCGGAGATCGAAGACCGGCTGAGGTCGCGGTTTGAGTGGGGATTGATCGCCGACATCCAGCCGCCCGACCTGGAAACCAAGGTCGCCATCCTGCAGAAGAAGTCGGAGTCGGAGCGGGTGCAGTTGCCGACCGACGTGGCGCTGTTCATCGCCAGCAACATTCGGTCGAACGTGCGCGAGCTGGAAGGCGCGCTGATCCGGCTGCTGGCGCACTCGTCGCTGATCGGGCAGGAGATCACGCTGCCGTACGCGCAGCAGGTACTGAAGAATTTCATCGATTCGCAGCAGCGCAAGGTGACGATCGATTCCATCCAGAAGGCGGTGGCGGAGCAGTTCGGACTGCGGCTGGCGGAGATCAAGGCGAAGAACAACTCGCGCGCCATCGTGTACCCGCGGCAGATCGCCATGTACCTGGCCAAGCACATGACGGATTCGTCGCTGCCGGAGATCGGGCGGCAATTCGGCGGCAAGCACCATACGACCGTGCTGCACTCGATCGACAAGATCGATACCGTGCGCAAGAACGACAAGGACCTGAACCGGATGCTGAACAAACTGACGGAGACGCTGGGGGGATGAGGGAGCGGGAGATTTTGCGAGAGCACGGCGAGGAGCCGTGCTTTTTTTGTGATTCTGCCGCCCGCTAAAGCGGGCTCTGATTTTTCTCGGAGCTTTCCCCGGGCTTACGCCCGGGGCTAGGTTCTGCCGCGCGCTACGCACGCTGAAACTCGATTGCTGTAGTTGTTCAGAGATTCCCTAGTGTGCCTGGGGAAAAGCTGGCGGCAGGGAACGATCATGAAATGCGGCTCAAATTCGTTTTTCCACCACGCGAACGGGTCTTCCGCAGGCCAGCCTGTGGATGGAATGTGGAAACGGTGCAAGGCTGGGTGTAATTCCAAGGGAGGGTCCGGTTATGGTGTGTCAAGCACAATCGAATGCCCTTATGAACAGGGTCCCGAAAAAGGCCAAGTGGCAGTTCCAAAGTGAGTTGGACGGATTCTCCACATTTCCGACCCAAACGGCTTCTACTGCTGTTGTATTGATTTTTCTTTTGATATAAGTAAGTCCATAGAAGTAGGCGTGGAAGCAGCACCCGAAAGCGCATCCCAGCCGCGCGAGATCGGGCAGATCGCAAACGGGTGGCCCATCACGCGCAACCGCAGCGCGCGCCGGGGAACCCGCCGGGAGGTCACAGAAGTGACGGAAACAACTGCGACGCGCGTTTCGGAGGTCCCCGAAGTCAAAGGGGGCGCCATGGAAATCACGGTCAGCAAGTCGGACCTGCTGAAGGAACTAACGGCGACCCAGGGCGTGGTGGAGCGCAAAACCACGATTCCGATCCTGTCGAATTTCCTGTTTGAAGCCGCCGGCGACCGCCTGTCGATTACGGCGACGGACCTGGACCTGAGCTTGCGCACCGGCTGTCCGGCCAAGGTGAAGAAAGAAGGGGCGTGCACCATTCCGGCGCGGCGCCTGTTCGATTACGTCAAGCTGCTGTCGGACGGCGAAATCACCATCAAACTGCTGGAAAACCACTGGGTGAACCTGCGCCTGAGCCGGTCGAATACGAAGATGGTGGGCATGGCGCGGTCGAATTTTCCCAGCCTGCCAGCGTTTCCCACCACGACGGCGTACAAGCTGCCGTCGCAGGTGCTGCACCGCATGATCGCCAAGACTATTTTTGCGATCTCAAACGAAGAGTCGCGTTACACGCTGAACGGCGGGCTGCTGGTGCTGAAGCCGGAGTCGATGATCATGGTGGCGACCGACGGCCACCGCCTGGCGCACATCGAGAACAGCGCGGCGCGGTTTACAGGATTATCGGGCGAGCTGCGGATCCTGGTGCCGAAGAAGGCGATGGGCGAACTGAATTCGCTGCTCAACGATTATGACGGCGAATTCGTGGAGTTCGCCAAGGATGAGTCCACGCTGTTCTTCCGCCTGGGCGACCGGCTGCTGACCTCGCGCCAATTGACCGGGCAATTTCCCAACTACGAAGCGGTGCTGCCGCGCGACAACACGAAGACGGTTACGGTGGCGACCGATGCGATCTCGGTGGCCATCCAGCGCGTGGCGCAGTTTGCCGACGAGCGCAGCGGAGCGATTCGGTTGCGGCTGGACAAGGGCGAGATCAAAGTGTCGTCATCGTCGAGCGACGCGGGCGAGTCGGAAGATTCGATTGAGACCAGCTACCAGGGCGACGCGCTCACCGTCGGGTTCAACAGCCAGTACCTGCTGGATTTCTTCAAGGCTGCCGGGTCGGCCGAAGTGCGGTTCGAATTCAAGGACCCGCAGTCGGCGGGGCAGTTGCGCCCGGAAGAGCCGGCGGACAGCGACTTCAAGTACCGCTACATCGTGATGCCGATGAGGATCTGAGAAATTGGTAATTTAGTAATTTGGTAATTGAGTAATTTGGGGCGAGCGATCGCCCCATTGTTATTGCGGAGGCGTACATGAAAGGCTTCAAGCAATTTTTGTTGCGCGGCAACGTGGTGGACCTGGCGGTGGCGGTGGTGATCGGCGCAGCGTTCGGCGCGGTGGTGACGGCGTTCGTCAAAGACCTGCTGACGCCGCTGATCGCCGCCGTCGCCGGCAAGCCGGATTTCTCCGCGTACTTTTTCGACGTGAACGGCAGCCGCTTCCTGTACGGAGATTTCGTAAACGCGGCGGTGTCGTTCATGCTGGTGTCAGTGGCGGTGTACTTTTTTGTCGTGCTGCCGATCAACACGCTGATCCAGCGCTATCGCAAGGCGGCGGCGCCGGCGGATCCGACGACCAAGAAATGTCCCGAATGCCTGAGCGAGATTCCGATCGCGGCGAAGCGGTGCGCGTTCTGCACGACGGTGGTGGGGAGCGGCGCTGCTGCCTAGTGCGGGCAGATGTGGGGCACCATCGAGGACGCTGGAGCCTACAAATCAGTGTAAGAATCAGTGGAAATCGGCGGCGAATCTGCGGGGTTGAATCGACTCAAATCAGAGGTTTGTAAGTGGCTATTCCACAGCGGCTTACGGCCCTTTTCCGGCGCCAGATTTCGCCCCTTCTGTGCTAAAATTGAAGGCAGTCGGGCGGCGACTAAGTGCGATTAATTTCAATAGTTTGACGTGAATTTTGGCGTGCTTGTAACAGGCGCGTCGCACGCCCGATTTGTGTCTCAAGACAAGGTCTATCGGTCGTTCAGTCTTTCGGTCTTCCGGTCAAGCAGTTAGCGATACGAGAGAAAAACCGATAGACCGAAGAACCGATAGACCGACGGACCTTTCGGAGAGCAATGGCGAGCAAAGAGAACGTGAGCGTCGCGGCTACAGCCGAGGCGAAAGCAGAAAAGAAAAACGGAAACGTGAACCCCAACGTCACCACCAACGGTAAGGCCACGAACGGCAAGTCAGCCGCAAATGGCCGTGTCGAGCATCTGCGAAAGTCGCTCAGCGATACCAACGAAGGCAATTTGCGGGACGATGTTGCATACACCGCCGACTCCATCAAGGTGCTGGGCGGCATGGAAGCGGTGCGCAAGCGCCCTGCCATGTACATCGGATCGACGGGCGAGCTGGGCCTGCATCACCTGGTGTACGAAGTGGTGGACAACTCGGTGGACGAAGCCCTGGCCGGCTACGCCGATTCGGTTGACGTCACCATCCACATTGACAACTCCGTCACCGTGGTTGATAACGGCCGCGGCATTCCTGTCGGCGACATGGATATTGACGGCGAAAAAATTTCCGCGGCGCAAGTGGTCATGACTACACTGCACGCCGGCGGCAAGTTCGATTCCTCGACGTACAAAGTTTCCGGCGGATTGCACGGCGTGGGCGTGAGCTGCGTGAATGCGCTCAGCGAAGAGCTTGACCTGGAAATCTGGCGCCCGGATGAAGGCACCTTCGAGCAGAGCTATTCCCGCGGCGAGCCCACGACCAAGCTGAGGAAAACGGGCAGCGCGGTGCGCAAGCGCGGCACCAAGGTCCATTTCACGCCGGACAAGACAATCTTCACCGTTACCGAGTACAACTTCGACACGCTGGCGCAGCGGCTGCGCGAGTTGGCCTTCCTGAACAAGGGCCTGGTGATCACGCTGACCGACGAGCGCACCACGGATTCCAAGACGAACGAGAACAAGCGGCTGGAATTCAAGTACACCGGCGGGATCGCGGAATTCGTCAAGCACCTGAACAAGGGCAAAGCGGTGCTGCACGAGCGGCCGATCTACATGGAAGCGGAGCGCGACGCCGTTGCCATGGAAATCGCGCTGCAGTACAACGACGGCTACTCGGAAAACGTGTTCAGCTTCGCCAACAACATCAACACGGTGGACGGCGGCTCGCACCTCTCGGGCTTTCGCACGTCGCTGACGCGCACCATCAACTACGCCGGGCAGCAACTGGGACTGTTCAAGGACGTCAAGGAAAACCTGACGGGCGACGACGTGCGCGAAGGGCTGGTGGCGGTGATCTCGGTCAAGCTGTCGCAGCCGCAGTTTGAAGGGCAGACCAAGGGCAAGCTGAATTCCGATATCGCCGGCACGGTGCAGGCATTCGTCAACGAACGCCTGGGCGCGTTCTTCGAGCAGAACCCGCCGGTGGCGCGCAAGATCATCAACAAGGCGATCGAGGCGGCGCGGGCGCGCGAGGCCGCCCGCAAGGCGCGCGATCTGACCCGCCGCAAGGGAGCGCTGGACGGCGGCGGGCTGCCGGGCAAGCTGGCCGATTGCTCCGAGCGCATGCCCGAACGCTGCGAACTGTTCCTGGTGGAGGGCGAAAGCGCCGGCGGCACGGCCAAGCAGGGACGCGACCGGCGTTTCCAGGCGATCCTGCCGCTGAAGGGCAAGATCCTGAACGTGGAAAAAGCGCGCTACGACAAGATGCTGGGGCACGAGGAAATCCGCGCCATGATTACGGCGCTGGGCACGAGCATCGGCAAGGACGACTTCGATCCCGCGAAGCTGCGCTACGGCAAGATCATCCTGATGACCGACGCCGACGTGGACGGCTCGCACATCCGCACCCTGCTGCTCACGTTCTTCTTCCGCCACATGAACGAGCTGATCAAGCGCGGCAACGTGTTCATCGCGCAGCCGCCGCTGTACGGGATCAAGAAGGGAAAGGCGACGCAGTACATCAAGGACGACCGCGAGTTCGTGCGGGTGATGGTGAAGCGCGCCTCGGAAGGAATCGTGGTGCGATACGGGGAAGGCGCGGCGCGGCTGGAAGGGGCGCCACTCACGCGGTTCATCACCACGCTGAACGAATACATCGGCTTCCTCGACAAAGTCAGCCGGCGGCTGCGCAGCGAAAAGGTGGGAGAAGTGGTGGCGCGGCTGGATCTGGCCAAGCGCGCCGACTTTGAAGGCGCCAAGGACGCGCCCCCGAAAAAGATCAAGGACCTGGAACGCGAGCTGAAGAAAATCGCGAAAGAAGAAGAGTTCAAAAGCGTGGAGTCGAAGTTCGACGACGAGCACAACCTGTGGGAGGTGCACTTCGTCAACGCGCAGGGCGCCGAACACGTGATCGGGAGGGAGCTGGCGGCCACGCCCGAGTTCCGCCAGATGATGGCCAAGTACAAGCAGATCGAGGCCAACATGGAGCCGCCGTTCGTGATCGAGTTCAAAACGCGCGAAACGGCCGCGAACGGCAACAAGGAAGAAGATCTCAGCGACACCGAAAAAGCCGAACTGGAAAAAGCGGAGAAGAAAGCGCCCAAGGCCGCGGCCCGCCGCAAAGGTCCGGAGCTGGAGCCGGTGGAGAAGCAGACCGTCCGCGAGCTGTTCGATTACGTGCTCAACGAGGGCAAGAAAGATTTCACGGTGCAGCGCTACAAGGGCCTGGGCGAAATGAGCGCCGAGCAATTGTGGCAGACCACCATGGACCCGGAGCGGCGCACGCTGCTCGAGGTGAAGGCGGAAGACATAAAAGCTTGCGAGGACATCTTCACCACGCTTATGGGTGAGAACGTCGAAGCCCGGCGCAAGTTCATCGAGGAGAATGCGCTGGATGTGAAGAATCTGGATATCTAGTCTTCAGTCATCAGTCTTCAGTCGTCAGGGCGGGAGCGATCTCGCCCTGAGGTTTTTTTCCATTATTCACTTGAAACCAAGTGGCCATCCAGAGCTACCCCTACCGCATGACACCAAGAGTCAAGAGAGTGCTCGAAGCAGTATTCTGGTTCGTTATGGGTCATCTAAGCTGCGCCGTACTGCATCACCTGAAATAGGTGAAGCGTGTAACCGGCGAGTCGCCGCGGCCGAGGGCGGCCGCGGCCCTACAAATTTTGGGCAAGTAAGGAGCGGCCCCGGCGAGGGCGCCAGGGGCCTACAAAATTAGAATGGGCGGCGGAGCCTACAGCCTAGCAGGCCGGGCGAGGGCGACCAAGGACTGCAAGTGAACAGCATGATTTCCTTGCGTAGCCTGCATAATCTGTTTTGGTAGGCCCCGGCGCCCCCGCCGGGGCTTCCCTTTGCGGGAAACCAAATGTTTGCGGGCGCGGGCGCCCTCGCCCGCAGCTGTCGAATTTCAACGTACAATTCTGGCCGATGACTCGACACCTGCCTCATATTCAACGCGACGATACACCGCACTTCATCAACTTCGCGACCCACGAACGCTGGGTCTTGCCGCACGCTGCGCGCAGCATCGCACTGGAATCGTGCCGGCACGACCACGGACGAACCATGCATCTCCACATCGCCGTGATAATGCCGGACCATGTTCACCTCGTCCTGAGTCCGCTGATTGATTATGACCGCCGCCGCGTGTACCCGCTCAGCGAGATCTTGTGGGCGATCAAGAGCGCGTCGGCACATCGAATTAACAAGCTGCTGGGAAGAAGCGGGTCGGTTTGGCAGGCGGAGTATTTCGATACGGAGTTGCACAGGTCGGAGAGGCTCGAGCAGAAAATGGAATATGTGCGGCAGAATCCGGTGCGCGCCGGGATTGTGGCGAAACCAGAAGATTACGAATGGAGTTGGGAGTCGCCGCGGCCGAGGGCGGCCGCGGCCCTGCAAATTTTGGGCAAGTGAGGGGCGGCCCCGGCGAGGGCGCCGGGGCCTACAGACGTTAGTTGAATCGAGGCCCGAGGCGAGGGCGCCGGGGCCTACAGACGTTAGTTGAATCGAGGCCCGAGGCGAGGGCGCCCGGGGCCTACAATCCCAAAGGTACAGAGCAGAGGCGAGGAAGGGCGGGCCTACAAACAAAACAGCACATTTCGCCAAAAAGCAAAAGCGCCGCGGGCCTACAACACGGGTTGACACGCGCCTTGTGACGAGGCATGATGCTCGTGCGCTTATGTCTCGCACGCGATTTAGCTACGCCTATAGTTACCGCTACTTCTTTGGGAGTAGCGGCCGAGGCGGAGCCTGTGCGTACATTCCGTAGCAGCTAGCGCAAAGATTCCAGACCGAAGCCGCGAACTCTCAAGGGTTCGCGGCTTTTTGTTTTGTCAGCAGAAATTTCAGCAGAAGCGGTTTCAAGAGAAGCGGTTTTCAGGAGATTGCAATGTCCACCCTGGTATCCGACTGGCGCGCCGCCATAGACGTCCTCGACGGCCAACTGCTCAACCTGCTCAACATCCGCGCCAAGCTGGCCTGCGAACTGGCCAAGGTGAAGCGCGAAACCGGCATGGAGATCGTGGATCCGGAGCGCGAGCGGCAGGTGCTGGCGCGCGTCCGCCAGGGCAACAGCGGCCCCCTCGGTCCTGACGCCATCACCCGCATCTTCCAGAGCATCATCGAGGAAGCGCGGCGGGTGCAGGCCGGGGCGGAGTAAAAGCAGTTTCAGTTTCGCGTTTCAGTTTCAGGTCGTCAGATGCTGGCTTGAAATGCTCGCCCTGAAACTCACGGAACCCCGGCGGACTGAAATTGCAACTCGTTACCCTGTCGGCACCTGCGTCCAAAACGACCTCAACTGTGTCTGATTTGCCACAGACGCTTTCCGAACCGGTCGATGTAATCTGCTCATCAGAAAATAGTTAGCTCGCACAAAACTTGACGCGCGGGCGTGGTTCTTTGTTTAAGACGCGCTCGAGGGCGAGCGCGCTCCAGCGCTTGGTTTAGGAAGTCCTCCAGCGTTTGGCTTAGGAAGTTCTGTTCACGGCTTGCGAAATATTGGGTTAACGAGCAAACGGTCTAATTGGCATATGAGCAGACAATCCGCGGCCCGGTGGCGTGTGAGGGCGTAGGGCTGCACTCGGGTGCGCCGGTGCATATGCGCCTGCTGCCGGCGCCGGCCGGAACCGGCATCGTCTTCCGCCGGGTGGACCTGGACGGCTTCCTGGTGGAGGCCAACAGCCGCAACGTGGCGCGCGTCAGTTATGCCACCAGCCTGATGAAGAAAGGCGTGCTCATCTCCACCACCGAGCACCTGCTATCGGCCTTTATCGGACTGGGCGTGGACAACGCCATCGTCGAGCTCGACAACCTGGAGTTGCCCATCCTGGACGGCAGCGCCCGCCCGTTCATGGACATGGTGCTGAACGTGGGGCTGAAGAAGCAGCGGCGGCAGCGGGTGTACATGCGAATCCGGCGCGAGCTGGAATTGCGCGAAGGCGACAAGTTCATCGCCATCTATCCCGCACCCGGCTATTCGGTGGCCTACACCATCAATTTTCCGCACCCGCTGATTGGGCGCGAAAGCTTCGAAGTGGAGCTATCCGACGGGCAGTACCGCCGCGAGATTGCGCCCGCGCGTACCTTCGGTTTTGTCGAACAGGAAAAGGCGATGCGCAACCAGGGCCTGATCCGCGGCGCCTCCGAGCAGAACGTGATCGTGCTGACGCGCGACAGCGTAGTCAACGGCCCGCTGCGCTATCCCGACGAGTTCGTCCGCCATAAGGTGCTGGACCTGATCGGCGACCTGGCGCTGGTGGGGCGGCGCATCATCGGACGGGTGGTGGCCGACCGTGCCGGACACGCCATGCATACCGCGCTGGTTTCGCGGCTGCTGCGCGATCACGCGTTGTGGGAAGAGACTACGGAAGAGACTGCGACCAACCCCGCGTTTGCAACGGCGGCGGAACTGAGAACCTGAACAGGTTTTAGGCATTAGGTTTTAGGCGTGATGCGCAAATATTCGCCTGATAAGAACCTAAACAGGCTTTAGGTTTTAGGCTTTAGGCGTGATGCGCAAATATTCGCTTGATAAGCCCAAAGCCTAAAGCCTGAAGCCTGGGTTTTCAGCTTTCACGCTGCCAGAAGCGGCGCTTCGGCGGCTCGGGCTTAACCGGCTTTTTGTCGCCGCCACCCAGTTTCTGATTGAACCAGCGCGCCAGGAGTTCCTTGACGGCGAAGGGCGGGTTTTCAAAGCGGATGCCGGCCTGGCTTTCGCCGTCCGCCCAGGCGATGGTGCCGTTGGTTTCGATCCAGTCGCTGGTTCCGGGCAGCACGAACTTAATCGTCGCCACCGCCTTGGTGTCGGGGGGCAGGGACTTCAGCTTCACCGCCATGCCGCCCTCGCTGAGGTTGATGGCGGTGGCAAGCACTTCGTGCTGGCGTTGCTTGTCCTTGTCTTCGTAGCGCAGGGTGACCGCAATGTCCACCGGGTGGCGGTAGTAGCGGCGGCGCTCCGCCAGCATCATGCCGTGGATGGCGCGGAAGCTGTGGAGGGCGCGGTCGGCGGTGATGGGCTTCTCCAGGGCAAGGTTGGCGCCCATCTCGAAAGCGTTGCGAACGCTGGTGATGCCGTTGATGATGGCGAAGGCGGTGGAGGTCTTGTTGGAACTCCCCTGGCGGACGCTGCGGAGCACGTCGAGAGCGCCGTGACAGTCGTCGCAATCAATGATGATGGCGTCCCACTTGCGCCGTGCGAGCTCCGCGGCCGCCTTGTCGGGGACGGTGCAAACTTCGACCTCGATCTCCAGGTCGTTGAGAACCCGGCGCAAAATGCGAATTACATCGTCGTCACGGCTGAGCAGCAGTGACTGCAGCGCCATCTCGTTGGCCAACCCCTGTGGCCCTTGCTGAGCTTCGATTCTATTCCAAGTGACCGCAGATCGAGTTGTCCGACCAGTTACTATCGTGTCGCACTTGCCTGTTGCGGCGCAAAACAGGAAACTACGGCGAGCATGCGCAAAACCGTCTATCTCTCGCTGGGCTCAAACATGGGCGATCGGGAAACCAATCTTGGCGAGGCCATTGCCAGGCTCGCGGAGCTGGGCGAGGTGACCGCGGTTTCCTCGTATTACGAGACCGAGCCGGTGGATTTCCTGGCCCAGCCCTGGTTTCTGAATTGCGCCGTCGCCGTGAGCACGGAGAAGATGCCGCGGCAGTTCCTGGGCGCGCTGCAGAAGATCGAGCAGGAGATGGGACGCCGGCGCGCGCAACCCAAGGGTCCGCGCGTGATTGACCTGGATATCCTGCTGTTCGGGTCATCGGTGGTGGAGACGGCGCAACTGACCATCCCGCATGCCGCCATGCACGAGCGGCGCTTCGTGCTGGAACCGCTGGCGGAGATTGCGCCCGATGCGCGCCACCCGGTGTTCAAGCGAACCGTGCGCGAGCTGCGGGATGGGTTGCCGCCGGGGCAGCAGGTGAAGAGAATGAAGAATTAAGAAGTCAGAAGGCGGTTAACGATTTTGTAATTTGGTAAATGGGTAATTTAGTAATTTCTTGTCATCCGGGTTCGTGTTAGCAAATTACCAGGTTACCAGATTACGAAATTACCAAATTGTCTCTGCCTGGCTCCGTGTCTCCGCCGTGTCGTGAATCACCGTTGCCAGGGAAACTGCTTCTCCGGGACCACGACCACGTGGAAGACGCCGCCGATTTCGCCGGGATCGTCGCGGCCGTTGACGAAGGAGAGTTCGCGCTGTTTGCCGGTGAGCAGCGGGTCCACCAGCTTCAATTCCTTGATCTGGAACATGCGCTGGCCGTTGGGGTAGATGTACTCGTCGTAGGTGGCGGCGCGGACCACCAGGGCGCGCGATTTCCAGAACAGCAGCACCGGAAGGCCGAGGCGCAGGGGCGCGATGAGGTCGTCGGGAATGGTGGGCGCGCCGGAGATGTAGCGCGATTCCAGGCGCACGTGGCGGCCGTCGTCGAGCACGTAGGCGCCGTCAATCACCTTGGCCAGCGCCTCCAAGGCCGGTGCGGTGTCAATGCAAACCTCGCCGTAGTTCGCCTTCTGCACCCACTCGTTCTGCTTGATCGCCACCTGCTGGGATTTCAGCATGGCCTCAACCGCGACTGCCCAAGCCCAGTTGGTGCACTTCTGAACCGGGGTCGGCAGCCAGAACGCGGTCAGTTCGACCGTCTGGTCCGGCAGGCGCATCAGGGGCGCGCCTTTCGGCTTTTTTTCTGAGGCCAGCGGGAGCGCGAGCGCGGCCAACAGCAGGATGATGAGCAGACGGGGAAACATCTGCGGCAGAGTAACGCTGAACGGCGCGGATTGCGAGTGGCGATGTGAATTCGGACGACTGATCCACCACGGAGACACGGAGGCACGGAGGAAGGAAGATAAGTGTGCGTCCACAAGAATTCGTAATTTGGTAATCGGGTAATTTTGTAATTTGAAAACAAGGGCAATCACAAAACACGAAATCACCAATTGTTATTTCTGCCTTGCTCTGTGTCTCCGTGCCTCCGTGGTGAAACTATTTCGAAAGGGCGGCGAGGGAATCGCGGAACAGGGCATCGAAGGTCGCACCGTTGGCGGCGCGGGCGGCGGCGGCCACGGCGCGCTCGGCGGCGACGCGCTGGTATCCCAGGTTCACCAGAGCCGACAAAACATCTTGCTCGGCGGGGGTGGCCGCCGGCAGGGTGGGCGCGGCGCCGAAGCCTTCCAGCTTGTCACGCAGCTCCAGCACCATGCGCTCCGCGGTTTTCTTGCCGATGCCGGGAATGCGCGTCAGGCGCGCGACGTCGTTGCCGCGGATGGCGCTGACCATGTCGGGTGTGGGCATGCCGCTGAGGATGGTAATCGCCAGTTTCGGACCGATGCCGCTGACGGAAATCAGTTTTTCGAAAAGCTGTTTCTCTTCGGAGCGGAGGAAACCAAAGAGGGCGATCGCGTCTTCGCGCACGTGGGTGTGGATGAAGAGCGCGACCTCGCGCCCGGCAGCGGGCAGCTCGGAAAATGTCGGCACGCTGATGGTGACGTCGTAGCCGACACCTCCGGCGTCGACGATGGCCTGGTTGGGATGCTTGGCGATGAGCTTGCCGCGTAGGTGCGCGATCATGGGAGGCTCCAGGCTCCAGGCTGCAGGCGCCAGGATGAAGAAATATTATCCGCGCGGCGGCGCGCATGCACGCGCATTCATCGCCATCGGAACAAAAGACCCACATCTGCCAACTGCGGGCAGATGTGGGGCACCCAGCGAGTGATCATCCCGGCATTTGACCGTAGCCGCTTGCGACCCGTAGCATGAACTCAATCCTGTGGGGCGGGATTCAATGGAAGGGACACTGGTTTCGCATTACCGGGTTGGGTCGCGCCTGGGCAGCGGCGGCATGGGCGTGGTGTATGCCGCCGAGGACCTGACGCTGGCACGCCAGGTGGCGCTCAAGTTCCTGCCCGAGACGGTGGAGGCCAGTCCGCTCGCGCTGGAGCGACTGCGGCGGGAAGCGCGGTCGGCGTCGGCGCTGAACCACGAATCCATCTGCACGATTTATGAAATCGGCGAGCACGAGGGCCGGCACTTCATCTCCATGGAGTTGCTGGAGGGAACGCCGCTGGACGCGCGCTTGCGCTCGGGCGCACTGGCGGTGCCGGAACTGTTGGACATCGGCATCCAGGTGGCGGACGCGCTCGATGCCGCCCACCAGCGCGGCATCGTGCATCGCGACATCAAGCCGGCAAATATTTTCCTGACCCGCCGCGGGCGCGCGAAGGTGCTGGATTTCGGGCTGGCGACGGTGGTGGTGGACCGCGCGGCCGCGCTGACCGTGGGCAGCACCGCGCCCGACGCGCGCCTTACCAGCCCCGGCACCGCCATCGGCACGGTCGCCTACATGTCGCCGGAGCAGGCGCGTGGCGAAGAACTCGATCCGCGCAGCGACCTGTTTTCGTTCGGAACCGTGCTTTACGAGATGGCGACGGGAGTGCTTCCTTTCGGCGGCAAAACTACGGCGGTGATTTTCGCGGCCATCCTGGAAAAAACGCAGGCGCCGGCATCGTCGGTGAATGCGGCCGTTCCGGCGCGCCTGGCAGAGATCATCGACAAGTCGCTGGAAAAGGACCGCGACCTCCGCTACCAGACCGCGGCCGAATTGCGCGGCGACTTGAAGCGCCTGAAGCGCGACACGGAGTCGGGTCGAACGGCGGCCGCCGGCGGCACCACCGAATCCTTCCCGGCGGCTCCCCAACACAAGCCGGCGTGGATCTATGGCGGGATCGCCGCGGTTGCGGTTGCGGTGATGGCCTTGGCCGCATATTTCTATTCGTCGCGCGCTTCCCGAGTAGCGGTGACGCCGCAGAACCTGAGCATCGCGCGCCTCACCGACAGCGGCCACGTGCACGACGCCGCGATTTCGCCCGATGGCAAGTGGCTGGCGTTGATGCGCCACGACGCCCATGCCGCCGCTATCTGGGTGAAACAGGTGGCTACCGGCAGCGAGACGCGCGTGGTGGCGCCGCAGGAAGGCTCGTTTTCCGATCTGGCGTTCAGTCCGGACGGCAACTACCTGTATTACGCATTCCGTCCCGCGGGAAAAGCGCAGCAGGCGGTGTACGTGGTGCCCTCGCTGGGCGGGACGCCGCGCCTGGTGATCAACAACACCGCCACCGGGGTTGCGTTCTCGCCCGATGGCCGGCAAGTGGCGTTCATGCGCGAAGTGGGTGGGCGCGATCGCGTCCTGGTGGCGGATGCGAACGACAATGGCGAAAAAACGGTGACCGAGAACACGCATTTGTATAAGACGCCACCCTCATGGTCGGCGGACGGCAAAACGCTTCTGCTGACCACCGACCTGTTCACCGAGAAAGGCCTGGGGGCATTGCTGCTGCAGCCGGTGGCGGGCGGAGACGCGCGCCAGGTTCCGGCCCGCGGCCAGGTGCCGGCGGCGCAATGGCTGTCGGATGGAATGGTCTGGCTGGAAAAATCGCCGGAAACGCAGGGACGCTCGCAAATCTATTTTCGCGCGGATGCCTCCAGCCAGCCGGTGCGCCTGACCAATGACCTGAACGACTACGGCGATGCGCTGAGCGTGACCGCAGACGGGAAGGCAATCGTGGCGGTGCAGACGGAGGCGGCCACCAGCATCTATGTTGCCGATATCGCCGGTCTCGCCGGTTTCGACAGGCTCAAGGCGGTGACAGGAACGTCTTCGGAGCGCGACGTTACCGACTGGACGCCGGACGGCAAGATCGTGATCGCGGATGCCTCGGGGCACTCGACGCTGTTGAACCCCGACGGCTCGGGCGACGTCCGGCTCCCCACGCAGGAGTTCGGCCTGGTTCCGTCGGTCTGCGGCGACGGGAAATCGTTTCTCTATTCGAGCCTGACGCGCAGTAATGCCATCCACGTGACGCTTGCGTCCACCGGCGGGGGTAGGGAAACCGACCTGACCTCGGGACGCATGGACTGGCAGCCGGTGTGCTCACCCGACGGTGCCTGGGCGGTCTATTTGAGCCACGACAGCGGAGTGTGGCAGTTGATGCGGATTTCGACCTCCGGCGGCAAGCCCACCTTGCTGTTCGGCGAAAGCGGTCCGTGGTGGCCGAGCATTTCCGGCGATGGCAAGTACATCGGGTTCCGCGCCGGCGCAGGGGATGAAGACCGGAAATTCATTGTCATCCCCGCCGAAGGCGGCGCGCCGGTGCACCAGTTCAACGTGCCGCCGGACAGCGACATCTTCCGGCTTGCCCGCGACGGCGCCGGCTTCTACTACACCCAACATGAGGGCGACGTGGACAATCTCTGGTACCAGTCCATGTCCGGCAGCCCGGCGCGCCAGGTGACGCACTTCACCAGCGACCACATCTACGCCTTTGCCTTCTCGCGCGACGGGCGACGCGTGGCCTTCACCCGCGGCAACGAAAAGCAGGATGCGGTGATGCTGAGCAATTTTCGGTAGGGGGCGGATCGGGTGATCGGGCGATCCGGTGATCGGGTGATCTGGGCCGAACAACATTGCCGATCGTCGATTTCGATTTCCATGAGATGCAGGGCACCGTCGGAGCAACAAACCCAACCGCGGATTTACGCGGATGAACACGGATCTGACAAAAAACTTCACCGCGGATTGCAGATTGAAATGCCTGGTGAACGGCAGTGAATTCATGAAGGGCGTAGGGGTCCTTCGACTCGGTCGCAACGCGCCCAAAGGCGGGGCGCGTTGGACCTCGCTCAGGATGACAGCCGTTATGTTTCGGTAATGGAAGCCAGAGGCAAAGTAGCCTCAGGAGGATGGCAATGAGGTTCAGAACTTCTTTTCCTTCAACACACATACTGGCGCTGGGTTGCGCCTGCCTGTTGATCTCGATCAGCGCTTTTGCCCAGCACGACCATGCAGCCGGCACGAAATCGGTGTGCGCCGTCTCCGGTTTCGGCAACACGCATCACTCGGTGAAAACCGCCAGCCCGGAAGCGCAGCGGATGTTCGACCAGGGACTCGCGCTCGACTACGGCTTCAACCACAACGAGGCGGAAAAGTGTTTCCAGCGTGCGGCTCAACTCGATCCCCAGATGGCGATGGCGTACTGGGGAATCGCGCTGGTGGTCGGGCCCAACTACAACATTCCGATTGACGCCGCGCGCGAAAAGCAGGCCTACGACGCGATCCAGAAGGCGCGCCAACTGGCCGCCAACGGCCCGGCGGTGGAGCGCGAGTACATTGCAGCGCTGGCCAGGCGCTACACCAACCAGCCGACGGAGGACTATCACGCGCTCGACGTCGCCTATAACGCCGCCATGCGCGAGTTGGCGAAAAAATATCCCGACGACCTGGATGCCGCCACGCTGTTCGCCGAAAGCGGCATGAACCTGCGTCCGTGGAAACTGTGGAAGCACGATGGCACGCCCGAGGCGGGCACAGAGGAGATTGTCGCCACACTGGAATCGGTGCTGCGGCGCGATCCGGACCACCTGGGCGCCAATCATTTCTACATCCATGCCGTGGAGGCGTCGAACGATCCTGACCGGGCGCTGCCCTCGGCGCAGAGGCTGGCGGCGCTGGCGCCCAAGTCTGGCCACCTGGTGCACATGCCGGCACACATTTATATCCGCACCGGGATGCACGATGCGTCCGCCAAGACCAACGTGGCCGCCGCGGCTGCCGACGAAGACTACATCGCGGAAACGCAGCCCCAGGGCATTTACCCGATGATGTACTACACCCACAACTTGCACTTCATCGCCATGGAGAACGCGATGATGGGCCGCTACGCGGATTCCCTGGCCGCGGCGAAACGGGTGCAGGCGCACGTGGGGCCGCACGCCAAGGAAATGCTGATGCTCGACGGGTTCAATCCCATGCCGGTAGAGGTGATGGTGCGCTTCCGGCGCTGGGACGAGATCATGGCGGTGCCGCAGCCCGATGCCGCGCTGCCCATGAGCAACGGCGTGTGGCACTATGCGCGCGGACTCGCGTTCGCCAGCCGCGGCAAAACCGCGGAAGCGCAGGCGGAGGTGGAGGCAATCCGGAAGCTCGCTCCGGAGATGGCAAAGATTCCCACCAACCCGCAAGGTCCGCGCAACGCGGGAATCATTCCCCAGCTCGCCGCGCACGTGGTGGAAAGCCGCATCGCCTGGGCGCAAGGCAAGAAAGACGCCGCCATCCAGCACCTGCGCGAAGCCGTCGTGTTGCAGGACGACATGGATTACACCGAGCCGCCGGACTGGTTCTATCCGACGCGTGAATCGCTCGGCGGAGAGCTATTGCAGGCGGGAAGGGCGGCGGAGGCGGAAAAAGTTTTTCGTGACGATCTGCAGAGGAACCCACGCAACCCGCGTTCACTGTTCGGCCTGATGCGGGCGCTGAAGGCGCAAGGGCGCGAGCACGATGCGGAGTGGGTGGGGCAGGAGTTCGAGGCGGCATGGAAAAACGCGGATGTGAAGCTGAGGGTGGAGGATTTGTGAGGGTGCGAGGAATTCGGGGTTGAATCTGTAGCGGGCGAGGGCGCCCGCTACGGCAGCGATTTCATACGATGCCAGCAGCAGCCCCGGCGAGGGCGCCGGGGCCTACAAGTTTGAGTTGTGGTGAGCCGGGCTGCACTCGAGGCGAGGGCGCCGGGGCCTACAGTTTTACAGACAGCTGATGGCTGAGAGCTAAGAGCTGCGTTATCCGCGCCGCTTGTAATAGACGTTGAACTCAAAGCCGGGATTGGGCGGAAACAGGGCGGCGACGGCGCGCAGGCGTTCGGCCAGCGCGTTGGGCACCAGCAACGGATATTCACGCTCGCGCAGGTCGTAGTAATCCACGTCGAGAAAAATCGCCAGCATGTAAATGGCGATGGCGTCGGCGAAGGTGGCCGTCAGGTAGTCGTTGCGCGCCTTTTCCGCCTGCGCGCCGGGCGTGGTGGCTGCCTTGCGCGATTCGAATGCATCGAGGGAGGTCTCGCCGCGCACGCGGTCTTCCGCCTGCTTCCACACCAGGTCGTTGAACGCCTCGGCCACCCCGGCCTGCTCGACGAAGGCGTGCGCCACGTTGATATAAAACTCGAAGGCCACCGAGAAGCGGTCGTCCATCAGGCGAGTGGAGATGAAGACGCACTGCGAGTCGCCGATGTTGAGGTTGCGGTGGCAAACCGCGTTGTCGCTGAGCGAGACGTCGTAGCGCTCGGCGATCAGCGTGTCATCTCCCTGGCCCACCGCCAGCGGCACGAAGTAATACGCCTTGTGATGAAGCGCGGCGGCAACCGAGCGGGGGACGGCGGCCACCATGCGCTCCAGGTCGGCGGAGTTGATGGTGACCTCGCCCATGGAGGCGAAGCACACGCCGTTGGGCGCTTGCGAAACCGGCGCGCGACGAATCGCTTCAGCGGGGGTGAGGGTTGCGGCTTGCGTGATGTCTGCCATGAGTAGGTGCCACCAATTCTAGCTTATGTCCGGTTTGCAATCTGCGTTACTATGCGCCGATGCCGCTGTCGCCCATCGAGGTGATCGGATTCGTCACCGGAGTGGGCTGCGTCTGGCTGGCGGCGCGCGAGAACATATGGAACTGGCCGGTGGCGATCGTCAATGCCATCAGCTTCATCATTGTCTTCTTCGGCGCCAAACTCTACGCCGACTGCGGCCTGCAACTGGTGTACGTCGCCATCTCGGTGTACGGCTGGTGGAGCTGGCTGCATGGCGGACGCAACCGCTCCGAGCTGCCGGTGACGCGGGTGCGCGCCAGCACGATTCCGTGGTTGGCGCTGGCCACCATCGCCGCGGCTTCCATACTCATGTTTCTGCTGCGCCGCTACACCGACAGCACCGTGCCCTTCTGGGACGCGCTTACCACCGCCATGAGCCTGACCGCGCAATACATGCTGGCGCGCAAGATCATCGAAAACTGGTGGCTGTGGATGGCCGCCGACATCATCTATGTCGCGCTGTATTGCTACAAGGGGCTCTACCTGACCGCCGTGCTCTACGTCGTGTTCTTCGCGCTTTGCGTCCTGGGACTGGTGCGCTGGCAGAAGCTGCTGGGCGCGGAGCCAGTGAAGGCGGAAGCGGCGGGGTGAGGGAAAGTAAGAATGAAGAATGAAGAATTAAGAAGCCGGTCAATTCTTGGTTCCGACTTTTGAACGAACTGACGAACACAGAGCCACAGAGACACAGGTTTTCCTGATCCGTGCCCTCCGTGTCTCTGCGTCTCTGTGTTTTTCATTCGCATCTCGCGAGCAAGAAGCACCGCCGGACTAGAATGAAAAGGTGACTGCCGTCCTCAAGAGCATCGCCCTCGCCGTGGTGGGCGCGGCGCTGTTTTTCTGCTTCTTCATGATGTTTTCCATTCCGGTGCTGACCGTGATGGCGAAGCTGCACGATCCCAACGCCCCGCTCGAGGCGCCCGGTGTCGTGGTGGCGCCGGCGAGGCTGTTCCGCAGCGTCGGGGTGCCGCTCAGCGCCGCCACATTTGTGGTCTGCTTTGTGCTGGCGATCCGCAGAGAACATCGGGTGATCCGGCGATCTGGTGATCGGGTGATCTGAACCCGAGCGCTGCCTGCGCTATCTCGTGTATTAGATCGCGACCCGATCAGCCGATTCACAAGAGTTTCGAGTCGCGAGTTGCGAGTCGCGGGCGAGGGCGCCGGGGCCCACAACTCCATCAGTTGCGTGCGAGAGTAGGGGTCCCTCGACTCGGGTTTCCCGCGCTGGAGACAGCGCGCGGGAGCCCTCCCTCGCTCGGGATGACATCGGATACGGTAATTGAGAATCCGGTATAGCCCAACACCCATCGAAGGCAAGAATTAAGGGCGGCCGTCTGGCCGCCCTCTGGTACTAGAAACCAGAAACTGAAACTCGAAACTGAAACTACGCCGGCGTTGGCCGCTCGCCCTGCACGATGCCCGGCTGGGCGCCACCCGGCGCCGGTTTCAGCACCTGCTGCACGCCGTCGTCGTGCGAAGAAGCCGCCGCCGGCTGCACCTTCGCCGGGAGCGGCTTGCCTTCGATGAGCAGCTTGACCTCGTTGGCGTCGAGCACTTCGCGCTCCAGCAGGGCCAAAGCGATGCGGTTCAGGGCATCGCGGTGGTTGCCGAGGATGTCCACCGCCGATTTGTAACCGGCATCCACTAACCGCCGCACTTCCTGATCAATCTTGATGGCGGTGTCCTCGCTGTAGTCGCGATGCTGCGAGATCTCGCGTCCGAGGAAGATCTGCTCTTCCTTCTTTCCGAAGGACAGCGGGCCGAGGTCGCTCATGCCGAACTCGCAGACCATCTTGCGCGCCAGCTCGGTGGCCTGCTCGATATCGTTGCCGGCGCCGGTGGTCATGGTGTTGAGGAACAGCTGCTCGGCCACGCGGCCGCCCATCATGATGGCGAGCCGCGTTTCAAGGTAGGTTTTGCGGTAGGTGTGCTTGTCGTCAATGGGCAACTGCATGGTGACGCCCAGCGCCATGCCGCGCGGGATGATGGTGACCTTGTGCAGCGGGTCGGAATCGTCGCGCAGCGCGGCCACCATGGCGTGGCCGGCCTCGTGGAAGGCGGTGACCCTCTTATCCTCTTCCGAGAGCAGCATGCTTTTGCGCTCGGCGCCCATCAGCACCTTGTCCTTGGCGATTTCCATGTCGTACATCATGACGGTCTTGCGGTTGGCGCGCGCCGCCAGCAGGGCCGCCTCATTGACCATGTTGGCCAGATCGGCGCCGCTGAAGCCGGGTGTGCCGCGGGCCAGCACGGACAAATCCACATCGTCGGCGATGGGAATCTTGCGGGTATGGACACGGAGGATTTCTTCACGCCCACGCACGTCAGGACGGGGGACAACCACGCGCCGGTCAAAGCGGCCGGGACGCAGCAGGGCGGGATCGAGCACGTCGGGACGGTTGGTGGCGGCGATGAGGATGACGCCTTCGTTGGACTCGAAGCCGTCCATCTCGACCAGCAACTGGTTCAGAGTCTGCTCACGCTCGTCGTGACCGCCGCCGAGGCCGGCGCCGCGATGGCGTCCGACGGCGTCAATTTCGTCAATGAAGATGATGCAGGGGGCGTTCTTCTTGCCCTGCTCGAACAGGTCGCGAACGCGGCTGGCGCCGACGCCGACGAACATCTCCACGAAGTCGGAACCGGAGATGGAAAAGAACGGAACGTTGGCCTCGCCGGCGACCGCGCGGGCGAGCAGCGTCTTGCCGGTTCCCGGAGGCCCGACCAGCAGCACGCCCTTGGGAATGCGGCCGCCGAGCTTTTGGAACTTCTGCGCCTCGCGCAGGAACTCGATGATTTCGCGGAGTTCTTCCTTGGCCTCATCCACGCCGGCCACGTCCTTGAACGTGACCTTCTTCTGCTGCATGGAGAGCAAGCGGGCGCGCGACTTGCCGAACGACAGCGCCTTATTTCCGCCGGTCTGCATCTGGCGGATCATGATGAACCAGAGCGCGCCTAACAGAATCAGCGGCGCCAGGTTGAGCAGCCAGGTCGGCCAGCTTCCACTCTGGACATCCTTGACCGTGATGTTGACGCCCTTGTCGCGCAGCGGCTTGTACATGTCGGAATAATTGGGCGGAACTATGACGTGGAACTGGGTCTTTTCGTTGCGGAATTTTCCCTGCACCTCGGCGCCCAGGATGGTGACTTCCTGGACGTTGCCCTGGTCCACCTGGGACATGAATTCGGAGAAATTGATCTCCTTGGGTTTTTGCCCGCTTCCGCCGGCCTTGACCACCTGCCACAGCAAGACGCCGGACAACACGATCACCAGCCAGAAGACCACCGTTTTGACCGTTGAATTCACTCGGAAACTCCTCTACTCACATGCAAGGAAAAGGCGCAAAATGGCGCACCCTGAACGATTAGATGCGTGCGCGCACCAAGGGTCGCGCCCTTTTCGCCAGCCTCAAAAGTCATTGTACCCTGCCGGAGGGGAAATCCCCCGCCGCGGGGAAGGGAAATTAGCGGCCATCGTGGCTCGTTCGGTGCGTCACCTTAGTGTGGCGGACACCCCGCGTCCGAGGGCGGCAGGCTACTCGATGGCTGCTGCCGCCGCTCCGCTGGTGGCCACGTAAGGGAGGTTGCGCCGTAGCTGCGGCGCGCCCAGACCGTAGCCGAAGACGAAGCGGTCGTCCACTTCGAATCCGAAGTAGTCGGGAACAAGGGAGATGCGCCGCGCCGACTGCCGGTCCAGCAGGGCTGCCACCTTGGCCGACGCCGCTCCCCGGGCCAACAGGTTGCGCAACAGGAATTCGGTGGTGATGCCGGTCTCGAGCAGGCCCATGATCAGCAGCACGTGCGCGCCCTCCACTTGCACCTCGGGGCTGAAAAAGATTTCGGTGGCGGTGCTGCCGGCCTGCGAGATTTCCTTGTGCTCCGGCTTGACGAACTGGCAGATCACCGGGATGTCGAGCTCGCGCACCAGGTCCGCCATGAAGATGAATCCGTCCTCCAGCACGCCCACGGCATAGAGGGTGCGGCCGCGGTAATCGTCGGAGATTTGGCGGGCGATCTGGCGGATGCGGTCGCGGATCTGCCCGGCACTGATCACCGCAGAGGCGGGTTGAAGTTGCGCTGCCTGGTTCACGGAAGTACCTCGGTTCGATTGCGTGATTTGCCGATTTGGCGATTGCCGAAGTTGCGCACTGCAATCGGCAAATCAGCAAGTTGCCGAATCCCAAGAGGCTGCCATTATGTCTCGTTTCCGCGAGTCTGCCCTAGCGGAACTTCTTGCAGCAATAGGGCGTCGGAGTCGCCGTCCCGGAAGCGGAATCGTTCCGGCGCGGCAAAGCCCGGGAGCCAGACGATTTCGTCGCCGCTCATGATGACCGGCCAGAACGGTTTGCGCTCCCTAGGAATGTGCCGCGCCTGCAGCAGCTCCTTCACTTTCTTGGGCTGGCGGGTGTGGGCCGGCCAGTAGCGGTCGCCGGCGTGCCAGTTGCGCACCCGCAGCCCGCGATGGGCCAGCGCGGCAGCGAGCAAGACTTTGGTGGGGCGTGCGCCCTCGCCCGCGTGCGCCAGGTCTTCACCGGTGACGATGGCAGCGCGAAGCTTCCTGCCCGCGACTTCCACCTCGCCAGGCACAGCGAGCGACAAATCGTATTCGCGCTGCTCCTTCTCCGTCTCCGTTTGACACCTGCGCCGGAAGCAGAGTTCCTGGTGTTGGCGAACCGCTTCCCAACCGTGCGGCAACTCAATTTGGGCGCTCGACCACCCCATCGGGACCCCGGGCGAGGGCGAGCGCGTTCCAAGCAATAAGAGAATCTGTTCAACGTGGTGAAACTCGAGGCGCAGCCCGTGCTGCTCCGCAACCGCGCGAATCAGCCGCCGCTGCAGGGCGAGAGGCTGAGCAAGCAATACCGCCAACTGGATTGCCGAAGGCCGGTCGCCGGCCGGCGGGAGCTTGGGCAGTAAGCAGCGCACTTGCCCGGCCCAGTATTCCTCCTCGTCGCGCGCGATCTCCGCCGTTTGGCTCAGGGTTTCGTCAAGCGCCGGATTGAGCTGCCGCAGCACGGGCATGATCTGGTGCCGCAGGCGATTGCGGGCGAAGCTGACGTCGGCGTTGCTTGCGTCCTCGCGCCAGCTTTGTCCGAGCTGTTTCAGATACTCACGCAGCTCATCGCGCGAGACATCCAGCAACGGGCGCACGATGCGCGGCGCAGGCGGGATGACCGGTTTCTTGCTGCTGGAGAATGCGGCGATCCATCCGCCGAGGCCGGGATAGATGCCCGCCAGACCTTTGGTTCCCGAGCCGCGCAGGAAGCGCATGAGGACGGTTTCAGCCTGGTCGTCGCGGGTGTGCGCGGTGGCAACGCGATGCACGGTCGCGTCAGCGGCAAGGCGATCGAAGAAGGCGTAGCGCAGGTTGCGCGCGGCGGCTTCGAGGGAAAGCTTGTGCTCGAGCGCGTAAGCAGGCGTGTCACCGGAGCCGCAGTGGAATTCCAGGTGGAAGCCGACGGAGAGGGAGCGCACGAACTGCTCGTCGGCATCGGCATCGGCGCCGCGGATTTTGTGATTGAAGTGGACGACGGAAAGGACAATGCCGAGTTCGGCGCGCGCTTCCAGCAGCAGGCGCAGCAGCGCGACCGAATCGGCGCCGCCGGAAACCGCCACGCCGACGCGATCTCCGGGCCGCATCAAGCCGTGATGGCGGACGTAGCTGAGGACGCGGTCGAGCACGGAGCCATGGTACGGGAGCGGGGGGCCGGGAGTCAGTAGTCAGGCCGACCGATAATGGCTCCGGACTACATTGCCGATTGTCGATTGCGAAAGGGTCAACGCAGAGAGAGAGCGAAGGTGCGGCTAGAACTGGTTGCAAAATACATATTCGCCTCAGGAAAAATGTCCCTCAGGGGCTAAAGCCCACTGTTTTTGCGGCCTCGAGCGGCACGGCTGAAGCCGTGCCCTTCCCGAAAACCGATTCTTGAAACCAGTTCTAGTTTTTCTCGTGGAACACTTTGCGCTGGATGTCGGGCCAGAACTCGGAAATCAGGCCGCCGGCGCTGCCGTAGATGAGGGCGATGCCGGCGCGGCTCATGGTGAGTCCGAAGCCGCGATCGCCGGGCGGATAGTAGGCATTGGAAACGCCGCCAGCCGAGACGGCGCCTAGGATATTAGAAAAATTAAACGTGCGGCCGCCGCTGTCCTTGCGGCACACGAACTCCTGTGCCAGTGAGTAGCCGATGCGGTGCTTGACCGTGCCCTCGCCCAGCCGGAAGTAGCGCGGGTCTTCCTTGAGCAGCACGGGAAAGAAGAAGTTGCTGAAGAAGTTGCTGGAAGCGCTGTCGGCCAGCGCGGCGCCGTAGCGTTTGCCGTATCCTTCGGCGCCCTGGCCATAAGTGGGAAATTCGTCATTCGTCTGGCCGATACCGGCCTGAATGCCGACCGCGACAAAGTTGAAGGGATCGAGCGAGCTTTTGACGAACAGGTGGAACTTCTGCCCAGGCGTGAGCGGCGGCGCGTTTTGCCGGCTGGTGACGCCGAACATGGGAACGACGCCGAGGATGCGCTGCGACTGCTCTTTTTTCTGGATCTCTTTTTCCGACTCGCCCTGCGAAGCGCTGGGCGCGTTGGGAGGCGGCGGATTCTGCGCGGCGGCGAGGCAGGAAGCGAGAAGACAAATGGCGGCGAGACGATTCATGCTGAGTTCCTGCTGTGCAATTCAACCCCAGACGCGGTGGGATGACGCGGTCAACGCAGGGGAAAACCGGTCAGAGGGAATTCTACGGCAGTCAGCGGGGAGTCGGAGTGGATTACGAGCCGGACGTAAGTTAAGCGGCAGAGAGTCCTAGGGCCTGCATGGCTTCACCGACCACGTAAATCGAGCCGGTGATGACCACCACGGCGCCGGCGGGAGCGCGGCGGCGGGCGGCATCGATGGCGTCGCGGACTGAGGCCGCAATCTCGATTTCGGCGCCGGTGCGAGCGGCGGAGTCGCGAATCTCTTCGGCGGTGGCGGAGCGCGGATTTTCGGCGCATGTGGCGAAGACGCGTTCGGCGAGGGGGAAAAGGATCTCCGCCATCTCCGCAATCGCCTTGTCGCGCATGGCGCCAAAGACGAACAGCAGTGGACGTCCTTCAAAGCGCTGCGAGAGCGCCGCGCGGAGCGCCCACGCGCCGGCGGGATTGTGGGCGACGTCGAGGACGAATTCGAGCTCGCTGCCCGCCCTACCCAAACCCGCGGCAGGACGGGGCGCCAAGACGCGCTGGAAACGACCGGGCCAGCGGGTCTCGCCAATGCCGCGCTCGATGTCCCGGGGCGTGATGCGCAGGCCGGCGAGGTTCAACTCCACCGCGGTGGCGATGGCGAGCGCGAGGTTGCGCCACTGATGGCGTCCGAGGAGGGGAGATGCCACCGTGATCTCTTCGCCCATGACGGCGAGGGGATAAGAGTTTCCAGTTTCCAGTTTCTGGTTTCCAGTAACAGCAGATTCCTCCCCTTCGACTCGCTGCGCTCGCTCAGGGTCGGAATGACAAACGTCAAACGTTGTTCCGCTGCGGTTGTTACGAGACGTTTCGAGGGGTGAACCGGGCGAGACGGGCGGAACGTAGGGAACAGCGCTGACGGCGCGGGCGTCGCGGTGGAGGATGGTATTGCCGATGACGTCGTTGGCTTCGGGATGCTGCGGCAGGGTGACGACGGTTCCACCGGGACGGATGATGCCCGCCTTTTCGCCGGCGATCTCGCGCACCGTGTCGCCGAGGAATTTCTGGTGGTCGAGCGCAATGTCGGTGATGACGGATACGAGCGGCTCGACAACGTTGGTGGCATCGAGCCGCCCGCCCATGCCGACCTCGAGGACAGCGAGATCCACGGGATGCGGCGCAGTTTCCCCGGGCCGGAGAGCCGGGCCACACGCGCCCGAAAAGTGCAGGAAGGCCATGGCGGTGAGCACCTCGAAAAAGCTGGGATGCCAGGGCAGCTTGCCTTGCTGGACGAGACCAACAGCAGCGGTTTCGACCTGGTGATGGGCGCGGGTGAAGTCGGCATCGGAGATGGGTTCGCCGTTGATGCGAATGCGCTCGTTGATGCGCACCAGGTGCGGCGAAGTGTACAGGCCGGTGCGATGTCCGGCGGCGCGCACGATGGAAGCCAGGGTGGCGGCGGTGGAGCCTTTGCCGTTGGTGCCGGCGATCAGCACCGAGCGGAACTGCCGCTGCGGAGAGCCGAGCGCTTCCAGCAGCACGCGCATGTGCGCCAGGTCGAACTTGTGCGACGGGGTGCGCGCCAGTTCGTGGCCCAGTTCGTAGAGTTGCGCGACTGCGGAAGCGTAGGACAAGCTATTAGCTCTTAGCTTTTAGCTCTTAGCCAAACGCGCGTCCGTTTCTGGCTAAAAGCTAAGAGCTAACAGCTAAGCGCTTTTTTCGTTCGGCGTCATGAAGTCGAGGGCGCGGGCGATGTAGTTCTTCAAGTGCTTGCGATGAACCACGGCGTCGAGCATGCCGTGCGCGAGCAGGAACTCGCTGCGCTGGAAGCCCTCGGGCAATTTCTGGCGGATGGTCTGCTCGATGACGCGCGGGCCGGCGAAACCGATGAGGGCGCCGGGTTCGGCAATATTCAGGTCGCCCAGCATGGCGAAGGACGCGGTAGTGCCGCCGGTGGTGGGGTCGGTGAGCACGGAGATGTAGGGCACGCGGGCATCGTCCATGCGGGCCAGCGCGGCGGAAATTTTCGCCAACTGCATCAGGCTGATGACGCCTTCCATCATGCGCGCGCCGCCGGAGGCGGAGACGATGATCAGCGGCATGCGCAGGTCGGTGGCGCGCTCGATGTTGCGGGTGATGGCTTCGCCGACCACCGAACCCATGCTGCCGCCGATGAAGGCGTATTCCATGGCGCTGACGAACACCGGGCGTCCGTTGAGCTTGCCGCGCGCGTTGAGGATGGCGTCCTTGAGGCCGGTGTCCTTCTGGGTTTTGGTCAGGCGGTCGGAATATTTCTTCAGGTCGGTGAATTTCAGCGGATCGGTGGAGGCGAGATTCAGATCGTCGGTGGTGTACTCGCCATCGTCGAGCAATTGCGCCAGCCGGGTACGCGCGTCCACGCGGAAATGGCGCTGGCACTTGGGGCAGACATAGAGGTTGGCATCGAGGTCCTTTTTCCAGATGATCTGGTGGCAGTCCTCACACTTCACCCACAAGCCCTCGGTGCGGACCTTCCTCTCGCCCGAGGCGTCCAGATCGCCGGATTGCCGCTTGAACCAGGCCATGGTTATCTGGTGATTTAGTGATTGAGTGATTTAGTGATTGTGTCAGGTGGCCGGAAACGCGCATCGCATCGCGGCCTCCGACGAAATCACTCAATCACAAATCACTAAATCACTAAATCAGTACTCGATTCCCCGCTGCGCCTGGACGCCCTTTTCGTAAGCGTGCTTCACCTGACGCATTTCGGTAACGGTATCGGCCAAATCAACTATTGTCGGATGCGCGTTGCGTCCCGTCAAGATGACATGCACCATCTCGGGCCGTTTCTTGAGCGCCGCGGCGACCTTATTGGGATCGAGCATGCCGTAGCTGATGGCGTAATTGATCTCGTCGAGGATGACCAGGTCCCACTCGCCGGAGAGGATGGCCTTCTCCGCTTCCGCCCAGGCTTGCTCGACCATGCGAATGTCCTCGGGATCGGTTTCGGCGCCGCCGACCTTCACGAAGCCGCGCCCCATCTGCTTCATGACGAAGCGGTCGCCGAAAGCCTGTACGGCGTCGAGCTCGCCGTAATGCCACGAGCCCTTGAGGAATTGCAGCATCAGCACCTTCATGCCCTGGCCGACGGCGCGCAAAGCGGTGCCCATGGCGGCGGTGGTCTTGCCTTTGCCGGGACCGGTGTTGACGATGATCAAGCCCTTACGGATGTCTGGCATAAGTTTCAGTTTCAGTTTCAGTTTCAGTGGCGAGGCGTCTTGCTCGAGACTGAAACTTGAAACTGAAACTGCTTCAGTGTCCCAGGTGGTACGGGTGTCCCTTGAGGATTGTAAATCCTCGATAGAGCTGTTCGAGCAAAACCACGCGGGCAAGTTCGTGCGGGAGAGTCATTTTGCCGAGCGAGAGCTGAAAGGACGCGGCGGCGCAGGCCTGCTCGGAGAAGCCGTCGGGGCCGCCGACGGCGAACAGCAGCGACTGCGTACCGCGGTCCTGGTGGCGGCGGAGGAATTCCGCGAATTGCTCGGAGGAGAGCTGCTTGCCGCGGGCGTCGAGCAGGACGAGCGTTTGTGGGGAGCGGGATTTTTCGAGCTGTTTGAGCAGCGCGGCTTCGTCGGCGAGTGCGAGTGATTCGGTGGGGAGATAGCGCGCGAGGCGGGTGAGGTAGTCGGAGGTGAGCGATTGGATGGCGGAGTCTTTGGTTTTGCCGATCCAGGCGATGCGAAGACGCATGAGTAATTTGTAATTGGTAATTGGCAATTTGCAATTGGGAAAAGCAGATTCTTCCCGTGCGGCTCGCTCCGGCAGGAGAGCAAATGCATTGTCGATTGAAGATTGGCGCATCACTCGTTCATTCCGGGAGAGTGCAGGGGTCCTTCGACTCGGTCACAACGCGGCCCCTTCGACTGCGCTCAGGGCAGGCTCCAGCGCGCCGCGTTGGACCTCGCTCAGGATGACAACCGTTTAATTCCGGTTGGACCGTTGCGTCCTGGATCGGAATGACAAATCCAAGAAAGTCAGCGGAGGGCCGCGGCGATCAACGCACTCCGGAGGCGAGGACGAAGTCGGCGGTCATGTTCACTTTTTCGCCGTCCCAGAAGCGGGAAAACGCGGCGTGGACCTCGCGCGTGATGGGCTCGACTTGTTCGGGGCGCACCTGATCGAGCAACGCCCGGAAGGGGACGGTTGCGACCTGGAAGTACTCCCACAATTCCTCGATGGAGGCGGGCCAAACCCAGGGCACGGTGCGGAGCTCTTCCTGCACTTCGCGAAATCCGGCGGCGGTGAGAGCGGCGGTGAGCGTGCCGCGCTCGCCGAATTTGACGATCTGCTGCGCCGCGGGAGGAAGCGCAGCGCCGGTGTGGCGCATGATGACGTGGCCGGTGGACTGAAAGTAGGGCTGGTCGAGCGGACCCCAGGCGAGCAGCGCGACACGTCCGCCGGGCTTGAGCACACGGAGGATCTCGGCCAGCGCGCGCGGCAGGTCGGAGAAGAACATGACGCCGCAGCGCGAGGTCACGAGATCGAAGCCGGCGTCGGGAAATGACAGGTGGTGCACGTCGGCAACTTCGAAGTTGATGTTGGTGAGGCCGCGCTGGCGGGCACGCTCGGCGGCAATCTTCAGAGGTTCGGGCGAAGAGTCGGTGGCGGTGACGTGTCCGGTGGGCGCGACGGCGCGCGCGATCTGCAGGCTGGGGGCGCCGGTGCCGCTGGCCACATCGAGCACGCGCATTCCGGGTTGAGGATGCGCCAGGGCGACGATCGCTTCGGTGGCGCCGCGTCCCATTTCCGCCGACGGACGCTCCCAGCGGGTGGCGGCGTTCATGCGCGCGTGCGTGACCCAGTCGTGGGCGGGAGAGGGATTGTTGGGCATGAAAAGAAGTTAACAGAGTCTTCAGTCGCCAGTCTTCAGTCGTCAGCACAAATCGATTGCGAGCTTCTATGCTTTGCGCGTGCGGGGGCGCGAACGATGAGGGCGGCCGGGCGCAGGGGTCGAACGCTTGGCGGGGGCGCGTTTCCGGGGTTGGGACCGCAGCTCCCCCAGGGTCCAGTGTTTTGCCGACTTCCAAAGCCGTTCCAGGTTGTAGAAGTGCCGCGCTTTTTGCGAGAACACGTGAACCACGAAATCCACGTAGTCCAGCAGGACCCACTCCGCCTGTTTGTAGCCCTCGACGTGCGTGGGCCGCAATCCGGCCCGGGAGAGTTTCTGCTCGACTTCATCGGAGATGGCTTGAACCTGCCGGGGATTGCCACCGGAGCAGATGACAAAAAAATCGGTGAAGCCGCCGGAGGCCTTGTCGAGCTCCAGCACGGTGACGTCTTCCGCCTTTTTGTCCTCGGCGGCGGCGATGGCGTCCAAGACCTGCCGTTTTAGTGCGTTTTTCTTAGGCATGAAACCTCAGCGCGTGCGGCGGGGATGTCTTGTACAGATGCATCTTGGAGATGTAGGCGGCCACGGCGTCGTCCAGGAAACGGGAGATGCCGCGGCCGTTGGCAAGGGAGGAGCGGACCTGGGTAGCGGAAACGTTTTCCTTGACGCCGGCGAGGACGTGCAGGGTGACGCGGTCGAGGACGAGTTCGCCGGTGGCGGGCCGGCGGCGGCGTAATGGCACCGCGTCGTAGTCCTTGGGGCGCATGGACTGGGGCAGGGCGAGGGCAACGTCGGCGAGCGAGAATCCGGGGCGGCTGGCGACGATGAACTCCACCTCGCGCAGCAGGGCCTCGGGCTGGCGCCAGTTGGCGATGGTCAGAAAAGAATCGATGCCGAGAAGGAAAAACAGGCGATCGCTTTTCGGCAGCAAGGCGCGGAAGCGGCGCACGGTATTGATGGTGAAACTGAGCGTGCGGCGGGCTGCGGGAGCTTCCATCAGCGAGGGGAGAAAAGTCTTTTCGTCGCGGGTGGCGAGCGCAAGCATGGCGTAGCGGTGATGATAGGGAGTGACCGGCCGGCGCTGCTTCAAAGGCTGGATATCGGCGGGGACAAAATAGATGCGGCCGAGGTTATAGGCTTGCTGCGCCGCGCGGGCGACATTGAGGTGGCCGCGATGTACCGGATCGAAGGTCCCGCCGAAGATGGCAACGTTCATTAAGAACAGTAGTCGGTAGTCAGTAGTCAGTGTCGGACTTTTGATTTCCACTTTCAAGCGACATTCGTGCCCAGTACGTTGCCTAGCGATGTACCCATAGGTGGAGACGCCAAGCTGCAGGGAGCGGCGAATGTTCCTGGAACTGGTTTCAAAATACATTTCTGCCCGAGGGAAAATTTCCCTCAGGGGCTAAAGCCCACTATTTTTGCGGCCTCGAGCGGCACGGCTAAAGCCGTGCCCTGCCCAAAAACCGATTCTTGAAACCAGTTCTAACTGCTATCCCGCAATTGGTTCGGCATTGGGTTTAGGCGTGGCAGCGGCGGCGAGTTCGGCCTGGCGCACCTCCATAACCCTTTTGGCGACGGCGTACTTCAACTTTTCGATACCCTCGCCGGTGACGGCGGAGATGGGGTAGAGCGGCAGGTTGTGTTTCTTGCAGTAGCGGCGCAGCTTGGCGAGCTTGTCTTTGTTGACGACGTCGATCTTGGAGGCCGCCACCAGTACCGGCTTTTGCTCCAGCCCGGCGCCGAAGCTGGCCAGTTCGTTGGTGATGACCGCGTAATCTTTCGCCGGGTCGGGACGGCCGCTGGAGTCGGAGATATCCACCAGGTGGACCAGGAGGCGGGTGCGCTCGATGTGGCGCAGAAACTGCGTGCCCAGGCCGGCGCCGGTGTGCGCGCCCTCGATGAGCCCGGGAATGTCGGCGACGACGAAGCTAACGTCGTTCGGCTCCTCGCCCACGACCACAACGCCGAGGTTGGGCTGGAGCGTGGTGAAGGGGTAGTCGGCGATTTTCGGACGCGCGGCGGAGATGCGGGAGATGAGCGTGGACTTGCCGGCGTTGGGAAATCCCACCAGGCCGACATCGGCGAGCAGCTTGAGTTCCAGGCGCAAGGTGCGTTCTTCGCCGGGAAATCCGGCCTCGCACTCGCGCGGCGCCTGGTGAGTGGAGGTGGCGAAGCGCGCGTTGCCGCGTCCGCCGCGCCCGCCGCGCGCGATGACGATGCTGTCGTCGGCGCGGGAAAAATCGTGGACGCGCTCGCCGGTGGCGTCGTCGTAGACCATGGTCCCGACCGGAACTTTAAGAATGACGTCGACGCCTTCGCGTCCGGTGCAGTTGGAGCCCTCGCCGTGGCGTCCGCGCTCGGCCTTGTATTCCGGATTGAAGCGGAAGTGGACCAGGGTGTTGTGGCGCTCGCTGGATTCCATGATGACGTCGCCACCCTTGCCGCCGTCGCCGCCGGAGGGACCGCCGCGGGGAACAAACTTCTCGCGGCGAAAGGCCATGCAGCCGTTGCCGCCGTTGCCGGCTTTGATCTGGATTTTGGCTTCGTCGATGAACATGGAAAAACCAGCCACTGATTAACGCAGATGAACGCTGATCATTGGGCGAAAAAGAAAAGGGGCGCGATAGCCCCTTTTAGAATCCGCGTTCATCAGCGTTGATCCGCGGCAAACCTGATTACGCTTCCACCGGCTCGACGAGCACGAACTTGCCCGAGCGGCCCTTGTTCACGAATTTCACCTTGCCGGTGATTTTCGCGAACAGCGTGTCGTCCTTGCCGCGGCCGACGTTGAGGCCGGGCTTGAAGGGCGTGCCGCGCTGGCGGACGATGATGGAGCCGCCGGGCACGGTCTGCCCGCCGAACACTTTGACACCGAGCCGCTGCGCATTCGAGTCGCGGCCGTTGCGTGAACTGCCTAAACCTTTTTTATGAGCCATAACAAAATCCTGTTTCAGTTTCGAGTTTCAGTTGGTTTCAACTTCAGCTTCGGTTGCAGTCCTTGGCGGCACACCGCCTCTAACTGAAACCGAAACTGAAACTATTTCTTCTTCGGCGACGAGCCGCCCTTGGACTTGGATCCCGCCTTCGCGCTGCCGCCATGATGTGCAGCCTTGTTGGCGCCGCCCGCTGCGGCGGAGGCGGCTTTCCTGCCCGACGCCTTCTTTTTCGGGGCAACGGCTTTTTCCGGCGCCGCTGCGACCTCGGTGGCCTTGGGACGCTTCACGACTACCGGCTGTTCCGGGGCCTTGAAACTCTGACCGTCGAAAGCGATCTCGGTGATGCGCACAGCCGTGTACTGCTGCCGGTGTCCATTGAGCTTCTTGTATTGCTTCTTGCGCTTGTAGTGGAAGACCAGCACTTTGTCGCCGAGGACCTGGTTCACGATCTGGCCGACGACACGGGCCGCGCCCTGCGGCTTGCCCAATTCGCCCTGATTGGCGGAGACGGCGAGCACGTCGCCGAATTCCACCTGCTGCTGATCGCCGCCGAGTTTCTCCACCCGGATGACGTCCCCAGGCGCGACGCGATACTGCTTCCCCCCGGCGCGGATGACCGCGTACATAAAGCCTCCATCAAGACAGCCCGGCGCCTTAGCGCCCGCGGCCCATAAACATTGCGTGCTCTGCTCCGCTCACCAGGACGGCGGCGGCGACCCCTGACGGGGCCCGGCAGTACAGGCAAACCAATAGATTTTAGCGGTTTTAGCGGGGGAGCGTCAATCGGGTTGGCATTATTGGCTTGACTGACCAAACTTGTTAGACGACATTCGAGTCTGGTTAACCCTAGACTATGATGAGATGTCATTCTCGGACGTAATGGAAAGAGCTTTGCATTTTCGCAAGCACGGACACAAGTTCGGCTTGCAAAGCGAAGTTGATTACGAGCAAATGGCCGACAGCTTTATGTTTGGCGTATTGAATCGGCCGACACGGGAATGTACGCGACCGAACGCGGCAGATCGCGTCAGGTTCAATCATGTAAACAGACATTTTGGCGTCGCTTGCATTGCTCCGGAATTCGTGAGGACTTTTTATCCCGTGGAGCAGAAGAAAGTTGCCCGGCACGGCGGACCGGATCAGTTCTTCGCATTTGAGTGTGGGAGGGTAAATCTTTGACATACCGCTGCCCAGTGTGCATGTTTAGCGGCTTACCCTATCCTCCTCTCGATTACCATATTTGCCCATGCTGCGGCACCGAGTTTGGGAATGATGACGAGGACTTCAGCCATTCTCAACTGCGCGAAATGTGGCTTGGCAGCGGAGCCAATTGGTTTTTTGGAAACCCACCGGCGGGCTGGAACTGGGTTCTCCAGCTATACGAGGCTGGGTTGTTTGCGGTTAACGTTAGCGGAATCGAAGCTGAGATACAGGCTGAAGCTACGGAAACAGACCCAGCGATTTTGCGAAAGGGTAGCTTCGAGTATTCCTTCGCAGTGGGCAGGGGATGAATGCCACGCTTACTGATCCTCGCTCCATGCCATAGCGTCCTGCACGACGAGGAGGGACATGATGCTTCTCTCATATCAATTATTGAGGGAGTGAAGCTCACGGTGCTTCCAGGCGCGCCAGAGCCGCCGCGGGGGACGCTGGTGCCTATGCATTGGTGTGTATACGCCTGCTGGCAACAAGAGGCTGGCGATCCGAAGGACAAGCAGTATGAACAACGCTTACTCTGCAAGGCTCCGACTGGCGAGCTAATAATGGAAACCGCCCCGAGGGCTTTTAACTTCGAGACGCGCATGGTGAACGTAATCAACAAGTTCATCAACTTTCCTGTCTGGCAGAAAGGCATATGCCCAATAAGCGCTGAGTACCGAGAAGTCGGTACGGAGCAGTGGGTCGAGGTCGCGTCATATCCACTGCTGATTGAACACGAGGTGCAGCCTCAAAAATCTGACACTACCAGCAAAACGGTCATTTGGCACAAAGCATGAAATCAAGACAACGAACGACAGAATACGCGACGTTTGCCGATGCACTTCGTAAGGCATTGCGAGTCTCGCATACGGACATGAAGGTCACGTGGATGCGGAGACAACAGCGAGCAAGCCCGTAACTAGACCTGTCCCTAGGTCTGCAATAATTTCAGTAGGGCCTCCTCCCGCACCAGAAAACCTATTGCGCCGCCCGGCGGATTGGGCCAAGAATCGCGGCAGGGGGCACGCGACCCCGCTTGAATTTTCATGACCAGGAACATCTGCGTATTCAGTTCGTCGAGCGACGCGGTGGATGCGGCCTTCTTCGCGCTGGCGGAGGAACTGGGCGCGGAGATGGCGCGGCGCGGACACGCCCTGGTGTATGGCGGGACCAATGTCGGGCTGATGGGCGCGGTGGCGCGCGCGGTGCGGCAGGGCGGAGGCAAGGTGGTAGGCGTGATTCCCAAGTTCATCGCCGACCGCGGCCTGGCCTACGACGCCGCCACGGAACTGATCATCACCAACGACATGCGGCAGCGCAAAGCCACGATGGAAGCGCGGGCGGACGCGTTCGTCGCCATGCCGGGCGGTTTCGGCACGCTGGAGGAAATTCTGGAGATCATCACGCTGAAGCAGTTGCAGCAGCACACCAAGGCAGTGGTGTTCCTGAATCCCGGCGGCTATTACGATCCTTTGAGCGTGCTGTTCGAGCACATGTACGAGAAGGGCTTCGCCAAGGCCGCGTATCGACTCATGTACCAGTTCGCCGCGGACGTGCGCAGCGCGCTGGATTACATGGAGCAATACCAGCCGCCGGTACTGCCCGCGAAATGGACTGGCGCGGGGCATTAACGCTGCACTGAATTATTATTGCGTGTTGTCCCGGTGGTTTGAATTTGCTGGTAAGTTGCTGTAGGCAGCGCGCAACCGCCGCCGGTCCGCTTCCACCCCAACCACGCGCCCTCGCGGGCTGAGGTGCGCGCGGTCCACGGAACGAGTCAGGTTATGGAAAGAATCGGCCGCTACGAGATTGCCGGCGAGCTGGGCAAAGGCGCCATGGGAGTGGTGTACAAGGCCACCGATCCCAACATCGGCCGCACCGTGGCAATCAAGACCCTTCGCATCGACATTCACGGCGCGGAAAACGAGGAGATTCTGGGCCGCTTCAAGAACGAGGCCCGCGCCGCCGGGATGATGAACCACGCCAACATCATCACCATTTACGACGCCGGCGAGCAGGAGGGCATGTTTTATATCGCGATGGAGTTTATCGAGGGGCAGACGCTGCAGGGCCTGCTGAAGCAGGAGAAGGCGCTGCCGGTGGAAAAGGCCACTGCCATCGTGCGCCAGGTCTGCTCCGGCCTGGATTACGCCCACGCGCGCGGCATCATTCACCGCGACATCAAGCCGGCCAACATCATGATCACCGGCGACGGCACGGTGAAGATCATGGATTTCGGGATCGCCAAGAGCGGAGGCACGGGGATGACCTCCACCGGGCAAGTGGTGGGGACACCCAACTACATGTCGCCGGAGCAGGTGAAGGGCAAGCCGCTGGACGGGCGCACCGATCTATTCAGCGTTGGCGTGGTGCTCTACGAAATGCTGACCGGCACGCGGCCGTTTGCCGGCGAGAACGTCACCACCATCATTTACAAGATCTTGCACGAGAACCCGCCGGCGCCGCGCGACCTGGTGGACGGTTTGAATTCCGGCCTCAGCGCGGTGGTGATGAAGGCGCTGGCGAAAGCGCCGGAAGAGCGTTTTGCCACCGGCGCCGAATTTGCGCGCGCCGTGCAAGCGTACCCGTGGTTCAAAACCGAGGAGGTGAAGCCGGCGCTGGAAGTAATTCGATATGACTCGAATCCTGGCGCCATCGCTTGGCCAGTTCCATCGGCAGCGGGCAGCGCTGCGGCGGTGAAGCTGTCAGTCAAGGCTGAACCGGCCCCCGATTCCAGGCCGGCGGTGAAATCAACCCCAGTGCTGGACAGCACGGTGTCGGCGCCGCGACAGCCGGACGGCCCGCCGGCGCCGGCCAAAACCGGGCGGGCGAATGCGATCGGCGCCGTTGTACTCCTGATTGTGCTGGCAGTGGGCGCATACGTTGGACTGCATCGAACCGCGCCGCCTGGCAATCCGCCTGCCGCGGATGTGAACGCAGGCAAAGAGTCACCTCCAGCCGCCACCGAGGCCACGGACGAAAGCACGACAAAACCCGGCAAGCACCGGTCCGGGGGTAAGGAATCGGCGAGGGGAGCGCCCGAGGGCGCGAAAGCAACGCCGGCCGACTTGGGCGAACTGCAAATTTCCTCGACGCCGTTCGGGGCCAGCGTCGCGATTGACGGCAAGGCCGATCCCGACTGGGTGACGCCATTCGCAGCGAAGAGACTGAAACCCGGGCGGCACACCGTGGCATTCAGCTTCAAGGGATACCAGCCGGAAACGCGCCAGGCAGACGTGGTGGCGGGAACGAAGTTGCCGCTGTACGTGCAACTGCAGGTGGCACAAGGATTCCTGGTGCTGAACAGCGATCCGGGGGGAGCGGAGATCTACGTTGACGGCCGCGACAGCGGCCAAGTGACGCCGGCGCGCATCACGGTGAATGCGGGACAGCACCGCGTCGCGCTGCGCAAGGATGGGTTCAAGCCGAGGGTCACCTATGCCGACGTTGCCCTCGGCGAATCATTCAACTTTGCGCCCGCCCTGGCTGCCGGCGGAGGACAGGGCGGCCAAGCAGCCACGAGCAGCGCGCCTGCGGGCCAGGGTTCCAACCCATTCCGCAAGCTGCGTCGATTATTCGCAAAGGATCCATCCGATATTGGAGTGCTGGAAGTGCGCACGCGACCGCGGGGCGCGGATATCCGGCTGGGCAACACGCCGGCGCCGTCGAAGAGTCCGGCAAAATTTGCGGTGGCGCCGGGCAACTACACGCTCACTCTGAGCCTGCCCGGATACAAGCCGATCACGCGCGCGGTCCAGATCGAAAAAGGGAAAATGATGGGCGTGGACGAGGTGTTCGAGCCGCAATAGCCGATGACGTGCCCAAGACGGGAATAAGCGGCACGATGGTGGGTGAAAAAGTTCTTCCACGCGCAACTGTTTGCGCTTCCGTGCCGCGAAAAACTGCAATTGTTTTCACCTTGGACTTTTTTGAAACTCAATCTTCCAATTTGTACGCAGCCTTGCAGTTTAGCGCTTGACGCCAATTGCAGCGCAGCGTAATGTTCGCGCTCCCCCATTTCCAAACATTAACAGTTCTCCGTATATCTCCGGCCCACGGCAATACCTACAACATGGAGATGAAGCATGAATAGAAGAGTAGTTTTGAGTGCAATTGCGTTGTGTTCGGTGCTGCTACTCGCGGCTGGAGCCCTGAACGCACAAACCTCGATTCACAGCAAAGCGACAAAGGCCGGCAGCGCAACCAGCAAACACTCGGTCGTGTCGCCATTCCTCAAGGTTGGCCCGCAAGCAATCGCAGCCAATGCCGCGAGTCCGAATTATGGGCTGTTCACCTGCCAGGTGGGGTTGAGCACACATGTCTGCTACGACCCGTATCAAATGCGGCATGCCTACAACACCGACGCTCTGATCAACGCAGGCTTTGACGGCAGGGGAAAGACGATCGTCATCGTCGACGCATTCCAGTCCCCGAACATTGTGCAGCAGCTGAATTACTACAACGCCTTTTACGGTCTGCCCAGTTTGAACGGGCTTGGCAACCCGACCAACCCCAGCCTGGGCACGTTCACCCAGGTCGCACCGGATGGCCTGACTCCGTTTGACTCCACGGATGGCAACATGATCGGGTGGGCGGAGGAGATCTCGCTGGACGTGCTGTGGGCGCACGCGATCGCTCCCGGCGCCAACATCGTGCTGGTCCTGTCAAAATCGAACGATAATGCCGACATCCTGAGCGCCACAAGGTATGCGGTGGATCATCGTCTCGGCGACGTCATTTCCCAGAGCTTCGGCGAGAATGAGAGTTGCATGGATCCGCACCTGCTCAGGGAACAACACCAGGTGTTTGAGGACGCCACGAGGAGGCACATCACCCTCTTTGCCTCCACAGGTGACGACGGTGCGGCACAGGGAACCTGCGACACCACGTCGTGGGTGAAGGCGGCTTCGTCACCCGCCAGTGACCCGCTGGTCACCGCCGTGGGTGGTACCGAGCTGCACGCGGCTGGCTATTGCCTGACGTCGCTTGGCTGCAATCCGGCCACGAACCCGGCGCCCGGAACCTACCAGGGCGAGATTGCATGGAATGAATTCGCCAGCACTGCAGCCACCGGTGGCGGATTCAGTGTGTTGTACCGCGAGCCCTTGTACCAGATACTAGCGGTACGAGGCGGCAAACGGGGAGTGCCTGACGTGTCGTACAACGCCGCTGTATATCATGGTGTGCTGACGTACCTCAACATCCCCGGCATCCCGGCCGGCATGTATTTGTTCGGTGGCACCAGTGCCGGCTCGCCACAGTGGGCAGCCATCCAGGCGATTGCCGACCAGAAGGCCGGATATGACCGGGGCTTTATCAATGGAAGCCTCTACCTTTTTGGTGCGTTCAAGAAACTCTACGCAGCGTCCTTCTACGACGTGACCAGCGGAAATAACTCGGTGGTCCTGCCAGACATCAACAATGTCAACGTCTCAGTGACTGGCTTCAATGCCGGAAAGGGCTGGGATGCCACCACGGGTCTCGGTTCCCCAGTCAGCGATCAACTCGTCAACTTGATGATCCAGTTCTCCTGGCATCCGGGTGATGATGACGACGCGATTAAAGGGTCGGAGCCGCATGGGGATGGCAATCACTTTGGGCGCGGACACCAGAAGCCGCATTGATCCGGACCAGTCCGGACTACAGAATCGCCCGGCCGTAGTTTTTCCGGTCGAACATGCTCAAAGCTGGCGGAATTCGTTCCGCCAGCTTTTTTATTTCGGAGATTCTTAGAAGGCTGCGGGAAAAATCAAAAACCTAGATTCCTCGCGGGCTGAAGCCCGCTCGGAATGACAATAATATAAGGACTCGTCCGGCGCGGCTCCCTCCCCTTCGACTTCGCTCAGGGTCGGGACAGGTTCCGCCGCGCCCCTTCAAAACAAGCTGTAGAGGGCATTTTTCAGCAGCCTGCTAGAGGAATGCTTCAGGCGTGGCGCTTGCCTTTGGTTTTTTCCCAGGGCTTTTTCGGGCGCGCGGCGGCAGGCTCATCACGGTTCTGCACGCGATCGTACACATAGTTTTCGCTGACCGTTCCCAGCGACTCGTTGTAGAGGCTGGGAGCGCCGATGGCCTCTTTCAGTTCCTCGGTGAACTGGTGTAGCGCCTTGAGCTGGTCGGCGGTGGCGGGCACTTCGGATTTCGTGGTCATGAAAAACTGCTGGTAGCCGCGGTTGATCAGCTTGGCGATTTCGCCGCCGATGAGGTAACCGGGATAGGCGAAAATTTTGACGCCGTCGTCGCCGGACTTTTCGATGGCTGCCGAGCAGTTGTAGTGCTTGACGAAGACGCGGTTCTGCACGCCGGGAGCTTCCAACAGATCGAAACCGTGATCGCGCAGCCAGGCGATCGCTTCGTCGTACGTCTTGGCAACCGGGGTCTTCGCCATATTCGGAGCCTGCCGCGGCGGCGGGACTCGCAACCAAATGAAACGCCGAACCACCCTAGCACATCCAAGACGGTAACGGTTAGGGACGGCGCTGGCTGCTGCAAATCGGCCGCTGGGGACGAATACGATACCTCCCGCCTCGCGATTGTTGCCCGCTGTCCCGTGAATCCGTTAATTTTGAAGCCGTGGGGACACAGCCGAAACCTGTGCCTATGACGCAACTTTCCCCCAGCACGCGCAGGAAGCCGGTCGCCCGCGAAGGCGGGCCGGAAAAGCTGGGCCGCAGCGTGCTGGAGCGCATCGGCAACACGCCGCTGATCCGGATGGCTCGCATCACGCGAGACCTGCACGGCGTGGAGGTGCTGGCGAAGGCGGAGTGGTTCAATCCCGGCGGATCGGTGAAGGACCGCGCCGCGGCCAACATCGTGGAGGCAGCGATGGCGGCGGGGCAACTGGCTGCGGGCAGGGAACTGCTGGATTCCACCAGCGGCAACACCGGCATTGCCTACGCCATGATCGGGGCCGCGATGGGCTTCGGGGTCACGTTGTGCATGCCGTCCAACGTTTCGGTGGAGCGCAAGCGCATCCTGCACGCTTACGGAGCGAAGATCGTGTACACGGACCCCGGCGAAGGAAGCGACGGCGCCATCCGCAAGGCGCGCGAGATGTTCACCGCCGAACCTGCCCGCTTCTTCTACGCCGACCAGTATTCCAACGACGCGAACTGGCGCGCGCACTACGAAACCACGGCGAACGAGATCTGGCGGCAGACCGAGGGGCGCGTCACCCACTTTGTCGCCATGCTGGGCACGAGCGGAACGTTTGTGGGCACGGCGCGCCGGCTCAAGGAACTGAACCCGCATGTCCGGTGCGTGTCGCTGCAACCGGATTCGTCGTTCCACGGCATTGAAGGCACCAAGCACATGGCCACCGCCATCGTGCCCAGGATCTATGATCCGGCGCTTGCCGACGCCGATCTCGGCGTCTCCACCGAGCGCGCGTACGAAATGGTGAAGCGGTTGGCGCGCGAAGAAGGAGTGCTGGCGGGGATTTCCTCGGGCGGCGCGCTGGCGGGCTGCCTGGAGGTGGCGAAGACGGCGCCGCGCGGGTCGGTGATTGTCACCGTGTTCCCCGACAGCGGCGACAAATACCTGAGCGAGAAATTCTGGGACGAAGACTGAGGCGAAGACTGATTTGTAATTGGTAATTTGCAATTTGTAATTTGCAGATCGGCTCGGGGTCGCGGGCGACGGAAATTACAAATCACCAATTACAAATTGCAAATTTTTCATGCTGCTGATTCCTCAATCCGCCTTCAACGCTCTCCGCGCGCACGGCGAGGAGACCTATCCGCACGAGTGCTGTGGCGTGCTGCTGGGGCGGATGGAAGACGAGGAGCGGCAGGTGGTGGAGACGGTGCGCTGCGGCAACACGCGCGCCGACCGTCCGCAAGACCGCTACAACATCGATCCGCGCGAGCTGGTGCGCATCCAGCGCCAGGGACGCGAGCGCGGGCTGGACATTGTCGGCTTCTATCACTCGCATCCCGACCATCCCGCGCGCTGGTCGCAGACCGACCTGGCGGAAGCGCACTGGATCGGATGCTCCTACATCATCACCAGCGTGGAGAAGGGCCGCGCGGTGACCACCAACTCCTTCGCACTGCTCGGCTCGGGTGAAGAGGACAAGCGTTTTGAAGACGAGCAGGTCGAGGTGGCGAGCGAGAAGGTATTGGTCCGGGAGTTTGAGGAAGAGTAAGGCGATCGGGTGATCGGGCGATCGGGTGATCTGGTTTCCATTTGATTCGATTAATGCGGCATCGGTAGCGGGGAACCGAGATTCCTCGGGGCCGAGGCCCCTCGGAATGACAAAATCAAATAGGGCTCGTTTTCGGCACGGCTAAAGCCGTGCCCTTCCCGAGAGCATGGTCGTGGAAGAACCGAGCGTGTGAATCCGGCCGCGGCTGGCGGGCATCAATAACAATCTGGGAAGCCTATGAAAATCATGATTCCGACGCCCTTGCGTCAATATGCCGACAAGAAAGACGCAGTTGAGGTGAATGCCGGGACGGTGGCGGAGGCCCTGAGCGGGTTGACTTCGCGCCACCCGGAGCTGCGCCAGCACCTCTACACCGAGGACGGGCGCCTGCGCGCCTTCGTCAACGTGTACCTGAACGACGAAGACATCCGCTACCTCAGCAAAGAGCAGACCCTGGTGAAGGACGGAGACACGCTGTCGATTGTGCCGTCGATCGCAGGGGGAGGAATCGGGTGATCTGGTGATCGGGCGATCGGGTGATCTTTCCCGATTTTCGATCACCCGATCACCCGATCATCCGATCACCCGATAGGAATCATGGCCACCATTACCCAACTCGAACCGGTCACCCTCTCCAAAGAGGAAATTCTGCGCTACTCGCGCCACCTGATCATGCCCGAGGTTGGCATGGACGGGCAGACCAAGCTCAAGGCCGCGAAAGTGCTGTGCATCGGCGCGGGCGGGCTGGGGTCGCCGCTGGCGCTTTACCTGGCGGCGGCGGGCGTGGGCACGCTCGGCATGGTGGATTTCGACGTGGTGGATTTCACCAACCTGCAGCGCCAGATCATTCACACCACCGCCGACGTGGGCCGGCCGAAGCTGGACTCGGCCGCGGAAAAGATCAAGGCAATCAATCCGTACGTGGAAGTGCGGCCATTCGAAACGCGCCTGACCAGCGCCAACGCGCTCGATCTGTTCCGCCAGTTCGACATCGTGGTGGATGGCACCGACAATTTTCCCACCCGTTACCTGGTGAATGACGCGTGCGTGCTCACCGGCAAGCCGAACGTGTACGGCTCCATCTTCCGCTTCGAAGGACAGGTGAGCGTGTTCGCCACCGAAGCAGGCCCGTGCTACCGCTGCCTGTATCCGGAGCCGCCTCCACCGGGGCTGGTGCCTTCGTGCGCCGAAGGCGGCGTGCTGGGAATTCTGCCCGGACTGATAGGAGTGATGCAGGCGACGGAAGCGATCAAGCTGATCCTGGGCGCGGGCGAGCCGCTGATCGGACGCCTGTTGCTGGTGGACGCGCTGGCCATGAAGTTCCGCGAACTCAAGCTGCGCAAGAACCCCGATTGCCCGGTCTGCGGAAAGAACCGCACTATCACCGAATTGATCGATTACAACCAATTCTGCGGAATCCGAGGCGAGGAGAAGCCCGTGGGCGAATCGAAGATGCCGGAAATCAGCGTGGAAGAACTGAAGCGCCGCCGCGATGCCGGCGAGGACCTCTTCGTGCTCGACGTACGCGAGCCGCACGAATACCAGATCTGCAATCTCGCCGGACACCTGATTCCGCTGAACGATCTGCCCAAGCGGGTGAACGAGCTGGATTCCAGCCGCGAGATCGTCGCCCACTGCAAGATGGGCGGGCGCAGCGCCAAGGCAGTGGACTTCCTCCGCCAGGCCGGCTTTACCAAGGTGAAGAACCTTACCGGCGGGATCAACGCGTGGGCGGACAAGGTGGACCCGAAGATGCCGAAATACTGAAAACAGGAGTTAGTAGTTAGGAGTTGGTAGTTGGCGTCTGCAAGAGTTAAGGCCGACCTTCGTGGTCGGCCTTCGACTTTTCTGCTGTTGCGTTAACAATGGGTAACCCCATTGACTTTGGGCCCTGTTGCCCACACTGTCCCGCGGCGGTTATCGCCGCTTGCAAAAATCCTCAGTTCGTGGAGAATTGCGTGCTAGTGATTCGGGGTTCTCTGTGGCGCGGACGAATCCCCCGTTCCCGCTGCCCGCTGGCTTTGATCGATCCGAAGATTTGGCTGTGGAGGCTACGCATGAAGTCCAAGGTTCTCGCACTCTGCGCGCTGCTGGTTGTCCTCTCCGTTTCCGGATTCGCGGCCGAACGCAAGAAGCGCGTCGCGGTATTCGATTTCGATTATTCCACCGTTCGCACCGCGGTCAGCGCCGCGTTTGGCGGTACCGAAGTTGACGCGGGCGCGGGCATCTCCGCTCTGCTCATCAAACGCCTGGTGCAAGACGGCACCTACAGCGTGATTGAGCGCTCGAAGATGGACGCGATTCTAAAAGAACAGAATTTTTCCAACAGCGACCGCTTCAATCCCAACAGCGCCGCCAAGATCGGCAAGTTGTTGGGCGTGGACGCCATCATTGTCGGCAACATCACCCAGTTCGGCAACGAGACTAAGAACCAGGGAGTGGGCGGCGGTGGCGGCGGGTTTGGCGGCTTCGGCCTGGGCGGCTTCAAGCATAAGGAGTCGAAGGCCATCGTGACGCTGGATGCCCGCATCGTTGACATCGATACCGCGGAAATCCTGGCGGTGGCCGACGGCAAGGGCGAGTCGTCGCGCAGCAGCACCTCGCTGACGGGCGGCGGCGGCAACTGGCACGGCTTCGGCGCCGGGGGTGTGGATTTCGGCAGCAGCGACTTCGAGAACACGATCATCGGCGAGGCGATCAAGAAGGCCGTAGACCAGATGAGCACGGGAGTCATTGCCGGCGCTTCCAAGCTGGAAGCGCGCGTCATCAAGGTCGAGGGCGTGGTGGCATTCGTCGATGTGGGCAAACTGGTGCTGAACGTCGGCGCCAAGGATGGCGTCAAGGTGGGCGATCAGATGAGCGTCGAGCGCGTCTCGAAGGAGATCAAGGATCCGACCACGGGGAAGGTGCTGCGCCGCATGAGCAGCGAAGTCGGCAAGATCCAGATCAGCGATGTGGACGACGTTTCCGCGGTGGGGACGGTGGTCTCGGGACAGGGATTCAAAGTGGGCGATGTGGTGAAGACCGTGACGCAATAAGAGATTGGGCCAGTTAACGAACTGCCGGCCGAGGTTGGCCGGCTTTCTTATTTTCGGGTGAGAAGGGGCGCTGCGCTCGCTTAGGGTCTACTTCTTGCCGCAAAAAGCGGGGAGCGCCGGTGCCTTGATTGCACGACGCTCCCGTTTCCAACCGTAAACAGCGCGCCCTGATTGCGGTACAGGGCTGCTTGCCCACTTCAGTTGGGCTGTTTGGCTTCCGCCTCCGCCTGGTCAGCTTCCTTCTGTTGCTGTTCCAGATCGCCGGCCACGCTCTTGTCCGGCGAAGGTTCCGGGACTTCTCCAGGCTGAGTGTGGGTATCGGGCGCGGCCGGCAGTCCGTTCTTGCCCTGCTTTGCGGCCAACTCCTTAAGCCCGGCATCCATCTGAATCCGCAGTTGATTGTGCATCTCCTGCAACTCGTCGACGGATACTCCCACGGTAGCGCCAATCGGGCACTCATCTTTCTTACTGGCCTTGACGAGCGCGTCCACCATGTTGTCGCCGTCCGGCTGGTCACTGGCCCGGGAAACCACGTCGCCAGGAGTCAGCGTGCATTCGTCACCATCCGAGGTGGTTAGATTCTCGTCGCTGGATACCACGAAGACGAGTACGTTGGGATCGAGCGCCGCCGGCACCTGGTCTCCGCCCGGGGCGGCATCCTTCTGGCCGTTAGCCGCCGCTTCTTTTTCCGCCGCGATCTCGTTCTTGATCTGGTTGGCGATCGCCTGCTTCAGGTCGTTAGTCAGTGTTACGCCTTTGCCTGAGCCCTGCGGAGCTCCGCCACCCAACATGAAAACCCCGTAGGTAGCCTGGAGCTGGGCAGCAACCAGCGGATCCGTGGACCACAAGGCAGCGATTTCGTCGGCTGACGCATTCGCAATCGCCGGGGGAACCAGGGCGCCGTTCTCCTGTTGGGCCTCATAAGCAGCCCGAAGATTCGCGGCAATCACGTAGTCGGTGAGCCAAAGTGAGGCATACGGATATGCCGGATACGGCTGATAGTAGTAGGCGCCGTAATAGCCGTACCATGGCTGTCCGGCCCAACCCCAGTTGTAATAAACCGGTGCGGACCACGGATTGTAGGCCCATCCATAGTAGGCGGGACGATAGTAATAGGAGGGAGCGTAACCGTAGTATGGATGGCCTCCATAGTAGTAGTTACGATACCCATAGGCGTAGTAGTGCCCGCCTCGATAGTAGGTGCGCTGGGAATAGGCCCGGCCGCCATGGCTATAGTAGGCACGCTGGCTGTATCCGCCGTGTCTGCCGTAGCTCACTACCCGGCGCCCGTTGTGCATGCTCTCAACTCGCCGCCCGCCGCGCACACCGTGCTCGATCCTCATTCCGTGAGCTGTCTGGATGGAACGTACATGGCCGTCCCTGCGGAAAGTCGCGTGCCCGCCGTTCCTCAGGGCCACTTGCCTGCTTCCTGCCGGCTGATGCCGGTTGACTCCGCCAGCCGCGCGGTTGTTCATGCCACCGGCGCGATTGTTGGCGCCACCGACGCGGTTGTTCATGCCACCCGCGCGACTGTTGGCGCCTGCCGTCCCACGATTCGCGTTGGCGCCTGCCGCACGATTGTTGGCGCCTGCCGTCCCACGATTGGCGTTGGTGCCTGCCATTCCGCGATTGGTGTTGGCGCCCGCCGTCCCACGATTGGCGTTCGCGCCTGCCATTCCGCGATTGGCGTTGGCGCCCGTCATTCCACGATTCGTGTTGGCGCCTGTCATTCCACGATTCGTGTTGGCGCCCGTCATTCCACGATTGGTGTTGGCGCCCGCCGACCTGGGATTCGAGTACGTGCCCGCGCCTCCCATTCCGCGATTAGTGTTGGTGCCCGTTCCGCTCATTCCACGATTCGCGTTGGCGCCTGCTCCACCCATTCCGCGATTAGCCCCCGCCTGTCCGGGATTTGAGTAACTGCCTGCCCCACGATTGGCGTTGGCGCCCGCTCCCATTCCGCGATTCGCGTTGGCGCCGGCTCCTCCCATTCCACGATTGGCGTTGGCGCCCGCGCTGCCCGTTCCGCGATTGGCGTTGGCGCCACCCGCCCCGCCCCCTCCGCGGTTAGCGCCCGGGTTCTGAGCTGGGGCCGAGCGCGGCGCGCTCGGAGCGGCTGCGTGGGGTGCAGCAGCCGGTGCAGCCGGCTGCTTCTTTTGAGCGGAAACTACTGCCGTTGCGGTTACTGTGAAAAGAACCAGGCATAGGTACCATTTTGCGGAATTCATAGCCACTCCTGTGAGATACAAAGCTCATTCCTGATAAACCCACAAGCAAAGTGCGCGGCCAGACAAACATCATCCAGCGGCAATTCGCCAATAGCTTTCCGAGAGCTTCTGGGTCCGAGTGCCTGGGGGCAGAAGAGCGGCATCGGCTTCGAAGTGCCGCCAATTTCACACCCGTTTCACCACGGTGTCAAGCGCTCCATTTGGCGAAAATCCACAGGGTTTATCCTGGCGGCCGGCGCTTCTGGCGGCTGGCGACGCGGATCACTTGGCAGGTTTTCCGTCCAGCGCGACATCGAACGTGGCGTGACAGTTGGTGGCGGGATCGTGGGTCACCGTTTTTGGTTGGTCCTTGTAGGTGATGGTGAATGCGAGCGGCTTCTTGACGTCGTGCGGCAGGCCGGTGAACTTACCTTTGCCGTTGGAATCGGTGGAGAGTTCCAGCTCGGTCTTGCGCTTGCTCATGAATCCGTAGCGCACGACGGTGTTGATCTTCGCGAGATAGATCGGCTTATTGGCGGCGTCGGTGACGGTGAATTCTACCCAGCAGGGGCCGGCGTCGGCGCTGAGTTGGGGCATGTCCGCGGCGGTGGCGGTGATGGCGATCAGCAGCAACATCGCCGCGCAGAAAATCCATTTACGGAATGGCATTGCAAACCTCAGTTCTTGAAGCGCAGAGTTTTTGGCGTGGCGGTTCCGCGCAGGGGCTGAAGCCCGTGGACTGAACCCGGCGAAATTCGCGGGCCTGAAGGCCCGCGCTTCCACGGCGGTACAAGCTTTCCGGTATTCATGAGATAGCTTGGCTTTTTTGAAATCCCGGGCCGCGTTTCGTGCCGTCCCTACGGGACTCGGACTACCTTTGCAAGCTTCCCCGGCACTTACGTGCCGGGCTATTTTATGCCGCCCCTGCGGGGCTGTGGTGATGGCGGGTTCCGAGCAAGGAAGCGACCCAAACCGTCTGGATGTCAACAGAGCCAGATCGCTTGTAGCCACCAGCCACCGACCACCAGCCACCAGCACTAGCCACTGATCACCAATACAACCTTCCCGTAATTCTTTCTCTCCAGCAGCAAGCGGTAGGCGTCGGCGATTTTCTCCAGCAGCAGCACGTGGCCGACGACGGGATGCAGGCGCCCGGCGTCAATCCACTGCTTCAGTTGTGCCCAGGCCGGGCGCATGAGTTCCGGGCGCTGCGACATTTTCGCCAGCCACAAGCCGTGCACGCTGGTTTGCTTGTCGTACAAGATTCGCGGATCGAGCGAGGCGCGCTCGCCGGTGGCGGCGCCGTAGGTGATGACGCGGCCGAGGAAGGCGAGGCAGCGCACGCTCCTGGCGACGTGCTCGCCGCCCAGCATCTCGAAGACGGCGTCCACGCCCTCGCCGCCAGTGAACTCGCGAATTTTTTCTTCGTAATCGTCGCGCTGGTAATTGATGGGGTGCTGGAGTCCGAGCTTTTGCACCGCGGCCAGCTTTTCATCCGAGGACGACGTGCCGTACATCTCAACCTGAAGCACGCCGCCGATCTCGACCGCCGCCGTGCCCACGCCGCCGGCGACGGCATGGATCAGCACTCGCTTGCCGCGTGCGGCTTCGCCCAGCAATCCGGCTTTCCAGTAAGCGAAATAAGCGGTGAAGTAATTGACCGGGAAGGCCGCCGCATCGGCAGCAGACCACTTCTCCGGCACCGGCCAGAGCAGGTCCGGCGAAGTTGCGATCGTTTCCGCGAAAGCCTTGCTCTGGGTGTATCCCATGACGCGCGCGCCGGTGTCCAGGCGACGTCCGGCGAACTCGCGCCCGGCAACCAGGGGCGGCTCCGGGGTTCCGGGATAGCCGCCGCGCGCCGCCATGATGTCGGCAAAGTTGACGCCCGCGGCCTCCACCTGCACCAGCACCTGGCCGGGGTTGGGCTGCGGGCGAGGCACGTCGCGGACCTCGAGCACCTCCGGCCCGCCATAACGCGAAATGACAGCGGCTTTCATGGGAAATGCAGAAGAAAGGATTGTATAGCGAGAGGGCGATCGAGTGGCGGCTGGTGGGAAAGGCGGGCCGCGTTGGAGCAGGCTCTTCGACTCGGATACGGCACCCGCGCTCAGGATGATGAGGAGCAATTGTCGGTAATCGGTTGAACGACATTTTCGATTGTCGATTGAAGATTCCTCGTGGAAATGCCTATTGGCGGGCCGGTGCTGTGGGCGTAGTAGGGGTCCTTCGACTCGGCGTCGCGGCGACGCCTCGCTCAGGATGACAGTTGGCTAGTTCTTCGTAACGCCCGCACACGTGAGGCCGCGTGTGCCGCACACGCATTTGCTACACACAGAAGTCAAAGGAAAAAGAAAAACCGGCGCGGTTCTCCCCCGAGACATGCGCCGGTTCCTTAAGGCTCCAGAGAACAGCACCGAGGTAATTTTTACGGCTGGTCCCGTCGGACTCGGCGCACTGGGGGCCTTAAATGTTGCCGCCGCCTCCGACATGGTTGTGTACGGCCCAATGGCGGCGGACTTGGGTACTGCCCGATTCCCAAGTTGCGCTAGTCCGGATGATGGGGTCAACCGGAAAGCACCTTTGTGATGTTGTCAAAGTGAGTAACCGTGGAAGGGTGGAACCGGGGGAGGGTTTGTCGGTCTCTCGGTTCGTCGTGCGCCGTTCCGGCCGATTGACCGACTGACCTTTCACATGCCTTCCTTGCCGCGCTTCATCACGTAGACCAAAGCGAACTCGCTGCCGGAACCGATTGGCTTGACGGCCACGATGTGCTGCCGGTCGGGCGTGCCCGCCTTCAATTCCATGTTGGTGCCATTGCGCGAGCCTGTGTCGCAAGTAATCTCCTTGCTGTCGTCGCTGTGGTTGTAGGTGACGAAGCCTTCCTGCTGACATTCCAGGAACTTGCCGCCGAAATCCTTCATCTTGGGACGATAAAACGCCAGCACCTTGTCGGGCGGATCGTCGCTGCGGTACTTGATGGCCACCACCTTCAAACCGATGCCCGCGATCGAAAGGTTGACGTTGGCGGCGTCCTTGTCCTTCTCCGTGCCGGAAAGACGTTGAGCCCCGGGATAAACCGGCAGCCCGGTGTCCTTCGGGTCGACGTCGGTGTTCACGTTCAGGTTGCCGAAAGGCGTGGTGATGTCCACTTTCTTTTCGCCGCTGGCGGTGCGGTCCTCGTGGACTGTGCACCCGGCGAGGAAGGCCAGCGCGCTCACGGCAAGGATTGCCGCCAGCAACTTCTCATGGGGCGGAAACAGTTTTTGTCCTGACATTGAATTTAGTACCTCCTCGGCCAGCCTGCTGCGGCCGGTCAATACCTTCGCCGCGCTGCGCGACGCCGGGAATGGTCACCGGCAGGCGGCCACGAATCGCGATCTCTCCGAACAGCGCGCGGATGGCGCTGAGTTCCGACACGGTGGTGAACGAAAACGTACACAGATAATTCTGCACCATGGGGAACTCGGCGGCCAGGTACGGATTTCCCATGGCAATGATCGCGGTGCGCTCCGGGGCGAGTTTCAGGATGTAATCGATGAGCGCATTCATATCGCGCGGCAGTCCGAGCGAATTCTTCATCTCGTTGCTGGCCATCGGGCCCAGGAACACCGGCGCCAGCACTACCTGCGCCTCATCGACGGCGGCGACAATCTGCGGCGCCAAGCCGGCTGCGACACGCCGGTCCACGTAAAACACCCGCGCATCCGGCACGCGCGCGCGTAACTCGCGCTCGAACACGCGGCCGTAGTCGAAGCGGAGGTCGTCGGTAACAATGACGGCCACCACCCGATTGCGGGTTTCCTCCACCTTGAGATACGGATTAAGGATGGCCGCGGTTCCCGCGTTTTGGCGCTTGAGCGGGAGCAGTTTGCGGTTGTCGCGGACCAGCGTCACGGCCGCGTCGGCCACGCGCTGCCCGAAAGCGAGGTTGCCGGGCAGCGCCACCAGCTCGGACACCTTGTCGAGGTTCACCAGGCGGGCCTTGTGCAGCCCTACCGACGCCTTGGCGCGCAGCACCTTCAGCACCGACTCGTCGATCTGCGACTCCGGAATTTCGCCGCTGCGCACCGCCTGCAACAAACCGTTGTACGCGCCGTCAATGTCCAGCGGGATCAGCACCATGTCGTTGCCGGCCTTCACCGCCGCCACCGCTGCGGCGCCCGAGGGATTCGGCGAACTGGCGTAAATCCGCATCAGCGCGTTCATGTCGAGGGCATCGGTGACCACCAGCCCCTGGAATCCCATCTTGTTTTTCAGCAGGCCGGTGACGACCGCATGCGAGGTGGTCGCCACCTTGTTGGGGTCGGGCTCCAAGGCCGGCACGGTGACGTGGGCGATCATCACCGAGTCCACGCCGGCATTGATCGCTGCCTGGAAGGGAGGGAGCTCAACCGATTGCAGCCGCTGCAGGTCGCCGCTGACCTCCGCCAGGCTCAGGTGCGAGTTGGTGGAAGTGTCGCCGTGCCCGGGAAAATGCTTGGCCGTGACCAACATTCCCGACTCATGCGCTCCCTTGATGTAGGCTGCCGCCAGCTCGCCAACCTGCCGCGGGTCTTCGCCGTAGGAGCGCGTATTGATCACCGGATTCGCCGGGTTGGAATTCACGTCGGCGTCGGGAAAGAAGTTCCAGTGCACGCCGATGGCGCGGGCTTCCACGCCGGTGATGCGGCCGGAGGACTCGGCATCGGCCGGGTTGCCGTCGGCGCCGAAGGCCATGGAATGAGGAAACACGGTGGTGCCGTAGAGGCGCATGGAGAGCCCGCGCTCGAAGTCGGCTCCGATCAGCAGCGGCAGCTCGGAGGCGAGCTGCAACTGGTTGGTGATCATGGCCGCTTCGTAGGGCTGGTTGCGCAGCACGAACGGGCCATCCACGGGCACGGTGAGCCCAAAGCAGCCGATGTGATACTGGCGGATCATCTGGTGCAGCCGCGTGTATTCCGGGCTGTCGAGGTTGAGAAACTCGGCGCGCGCCCAGACCAGCAACATCTGGCCGATCTTTTCTTCCAGGGTCAGCTTCTTGAGCGTCTTCTGCGCCCACTTGTCGCCATCGTGATCCAGTTGCACCGGGCCGAAGGCGGAAAAGCGCGCCTTGCGGGCCTTGGCCATCGCGCCGCCGGCAAGCAAGACGAGCAGCGCCATCACCAGGGCCAATTTTTTGAGCATGAGCGCAGCGTAACACAAGGCTTCAGGCTCCGGGCCTGATGCCGCAACCTCTCCTCCCGCACCGGGTTAAGTAATTGACCGCGCGTGCGTTCCGGTGCATCAGGTGAGACAATAGAGCGAACCGTTATCCTCCGACCTGTGGCTGAAAAGGTCCGCAGCAGTTTGCGGCGGCTGAGCATCTAAATCTGTTATGCGGGCGCGCGCCTGGCAGGGAAATTTCCGTCTTCGATGGCACTGACATTAATTCCGCTGAATAAGGCTCCGGCGCCGCCGCGCAAAGCGGTGCCGGCGGCGGCCCCGGAAGCGGCCCTGCCCTTGCTTCCTTTCGATTACGAGGACCTGCCGACGGACCATCCGATACAAGTGCCGGTTCTCCTGATCCAACTGCAGGATGATCTCTCGCGCTCACGACTGCGGGAAGCCTTCTGGATTTCCGTGGTCGCCCACCTGCTGATCTTGATCGCGGTGGTCTTGGGTCCCAAGTACCTGCCGATGCATCGGGTGGCGGTGCGGTCGGCGGAAGATCTGTTGCGCGAGCGCCAGGCCACCTTCCTGGAACTGCCGCCGGACCAGCAGAAGGTAACGGCGCGGCCGAATTCAAAATTCATTTCCGATAAAGACCGCATCGCCACTTCGCGCGCGCCGCAGATTGACCGCAAGACGCTGGACGAACTGCGCGACGCGCGCCGTCCCGGACCGCCGCAGCCTCCCGGAAATCCGGCGCAGCCGGCGGCGCCCGAGATGGCGCAAGCCGCGCCCAATGCGGGGCGTGGACCTGCGGGCGCGCAAACTCCGCCCAGCCCGGAGGAAGCACGACTACGGACGCCGGCGATGACGGCGAAGCAGGCCTTTGGCGGCGCCATGTCGGCGGGTTCGGCGATCGAGCAGGCAGCTCGGGCGGCGGCCGGTTCGCGCGGATACGGCGGCGCCGGCGGCGATTACGGCACCGCGTTTCCCACCGGCGGCGGCATCAAGAGCAACATGGACATCCTCAGCGACACCATGGGGGTGGATTTCGGTCCCTACCTGCAGCGCGTGCTGCACGACGTCCGCCAGAACTGGTACCAGTTGATTCCGGAAATCGCCCGCGCCCCGCTGATGAAAAAAGGAAGAGTGGGAATCGAGTTTGCCATCATGAAGGACGGCTCGGTGGCGGGCATGCGGCTGGTGAGTCCGTCGAGTGATGTGTCGCTGGACCGCGCCGCCTGGGGCGGCATCACCGGCTCGAATCCGTTTCCCCCACTACCCAACGAATTCCGCGGTCAGTACCTCGCGCTGCGCTTCCGCTTTTTCTACAACCCCGACAAACACGATCTGGAGTAGTCTATCGGAAATTCCAGGCGTTGAATGGCCGAGGGAGGGCCGATGCAATTTCTGCGGCAACGGTGGTTAGGCCATTTGGTGCTTGCATGGATGTGTGCGTATTCACCAGCACAGGCACAAATTCCGAAGTTTACTGCCAGGGCCGAACTGGTCACCGTGCCCGTTGTTGCCACCCGGAGCGGCCACCACGTGTCCGGATTGAAGAAAGAGGATTTCACGGTTTACGAAGACGGCAAAGAACAGGCGATCTCCTTCTTTGAAGAAATCAAAGCGAGCACGCGGCCACTGCGCCGACTGAAGCCGCCGGAGGGGACGTACACGAATGAGATAAGTACGGGTGAAGCACCGGCAACACTGACGATCATTGTGCTTGACACACTCAATACTCCAGCGTTGATCCAGGAAAACGCTCGCCGGGAAGTAGTCAAGTTTCTATCCGGATCATTGCAGGAGAATCAGCCAGTCATGCTTGTCATGCTGCGCCGGAGTGGGCTGAAGGTGGTCCACGACTTTACTACCGACCCTGCCGTGCTGGTAAAGGCGCTGGCAAAGGTCAAGACAAGCATGGAAGGAAACAACGTCGGGCCAACGGAACTGGCCGCGGATGCCGAAATCCACGGACAGGACGACATTTCTCTGCGAACTGATGTTACGACGGAAGGCCTAGCGCTCACCGACTTCCTGGGCAACAAAGAGGCAACAGTCGGTTCCATGGTGATGATGCAAACCGTTGCGCGCGTTGAATCGACCCTGGAATCAATGCAGGAACTGGCCCGAGGCCTGGGTGCGATGCCGGGCCGCAAGAGCATGATTTGGGTAACGGGGGGTATGCCCTACACGAGTGGTGAGACGCGGATTGTGGACCTGTATAACCGGACCTGGCACGCGATCAGTGCAGCCAATATCGCTGTGTACCCGGTGGATCTTGTGGTGGAGAATCCAACCTTGGCTAGTGCGGAGCGGAGGGGGCCGACGCGGATCAGCCGGGGCATCGACACTCAACTCGTGCTTAGGAGCTTTGCCGACTACACGGGCGGGACGGTCTGCAGTTTTCGCAGCGATCTGGACACGTGTTTTAAGAAAGCAGCAGAGGACTCCTCCGAGTACTACATGCTGAGCTACTACGCGAAGCCGCTGGAGAAATCAGGTTGGCGGAAGTTACAGGTCAAGACGCGTGCGGAGCATGTGCATCTCCGGTCGCGAAATGGCTATCTGTCTCTCGGCTCCGATGTTTCCCCAGAGGATACACGGAAGACGGATGTCGCGTTGGCGATCGTTTCGCCCGTCGAGTATACGGGACTTGGGGTCATGGTTCGTTGGACGGGTGTGGTCAGCGGAGGCGAGAAGAGGAAGCTCAGTTTCGAGGTCAAGATCCCCCCCCACGAGGTAACGATAGACACCGCGGAGGACAATCACATGAAGCTCAACTTCGTGGTTGTGGCGCAGGATGCGAGCGGCAAGGTCGTTGCCGCCACCAGCCAGGATGTTGACGCACACTTGAAGCCGGAGAACTTGGAGAAGGTGCAGACAGCCGGCGTGCGCTATGCGGGAACGCTGGAAATCCCGTCCGGCGATTACAAGGTGCGCTTCATCGTACGGGACGCGTTGAGCGGGAAGATGGGCACGGTAAAAGCACCTTCGGCACCTTTGAAGAACTGAACGGCGCACCTCCACCAAAACATAAGAGAACTCATCCCCATACCCATGCCCTTGTCTGTTGTCTGGAATAACAACGGGCTGTCGGCCGTCGGCGATCGGCTGTCCGCAAAAGCAGATTCCTCCCCTTCGGCTCGCTGCGCTCGCTCAGGGTCGGAATGACAAGATTCAGTGGTTAGTGGCCAGTGGTCAGGAAAAGCAGATTCCTCGTGCAATCGGAATGACAAGATTCATGGGACGTTTTTCCAGCCTGATGGCGGACGCCGAACGCCGACAGTCCCTTACGTCTGCTTCTCGACCACCACCGCAGTGCCGTAGGCCAGGACCTCGGTGACGCCCTGCATGATCTCGGTGGCGTCATAGCGCGCGCCGATGATGGCATTGGCCCCCAGGTCGGCGGCGTGCTGCAGCATGACCTCGAAGGATTCGCCGCGCGTCTTTTCGCAGAGTTCGGTGAGGAGCGTGATGTTGCCGCCGATGAGCGTTTGCAGGCCGGCGCCGATGGTGCCCAGCACCGAACGCGAGCGCACGATGATGCCGCGCACCACGCCCAGATTGCGCACGATGCGGTAGCCGTCCAAGTCGAATGCCGTGGTCACCATGTTGTGCGCCACGCGGGCGGTGGAGCGAGCGGTAGTTGCCATGAAACCTCCAATAATCGCGTAGTTAATGAATGGTTCCCTCAGGTGGGAATGCGTAGTTTATCGCACGTGCGATTGTGGGATTGGGTGATTTACTGATTACAAATCGCTCCTGGTGAGCCCCAATCGGCAAATCGGTAAATCAGCAAATCAGCGAATCAGTAAATGGCTACAATATCGGTGTGGCCGACGAGCCGAAATCCCGCGTGGTGAGCGCCGAGACCATCGGGCTGATTGTGATTGTGGCGATGCTGGCGATCATGATCCTGGCGCGCTGGGCCGGCATCATCGCGTGGAGCGCGCGCTGAATGGAGCCGCTGCTGGTTGCCGTCGTCGGCCCAACGGGCAGCGGCAAGACCGCGCTGTCGCTGTCGCTGGCCGAGCGCTTCAGCGGCGAGATTGTTAACTGCGATTCGGTCGCCATCTATCGCGACTTCAACATCGGCAGCGCCAAACCATCGGCGGAAGAACGCGCCCGCGCACCGCATCACCTGTTCGACACCATCGATCCCAGCCACTACATGACCGCCGGCGAGTACGCCCGCCGCGCACGGCAGGTGCTGGACGACATCAAGCGGCGCGGGCGCAACCCGATCGTGGTGGGCGGAACCGGTCTGTACCTGCGCGCCTTGCTGGAAGGCCTGTTCCCCGGTCCGGAGCGCTCGGAGGAATTGCGCGAGCGCCTGCGGGCGCGACAACAGCAGCGCGGCGCGGAATGGCTGCACCACATTCTCCAGCGGCTCGATCCCCAGGCCGCCGCCAACATTCACCCCAACGACACGCCCAAGGTGGTGCGGGCCATCGAAGTCTGCCTGGCATCGCGCGAGCCGATGAGCGAGCTATGGAAGAAGGGCCGCGATCCGCTGCCAGGCTTCCGCATTCTCCGCCTCGGACTGAACCCGGAGCGCAACGCGCTCTACACGCGCATCAACGAGCGCGCGCGCCGCATGTTCGACAACGGCCTGGTGGAGGAAACCAGGCGCCTGATGGAAAAATATCCCGGCGCGTGGGCGCTGTCGTCGCTCGGCTACAAGCAGGCGGCGCAGTATCTGCGCGGCGAAATTGATTTGAAGCTGGCGATCTGGGCGGCGCAGCAGGCACACCGCAACTACGCCAAGCGGCAAATGACATGGTTCCGGAGAGAACCGGAGGTGGAGTGGCTGGCGGGGTTCGGGGATGATGTGCGAATTCAGCAAGAAGCGCTGAGGACGGTGGCGAGCCATTTAGTGATTTAGTGATTTGTGATTTAGTGATTTGAACTGGCTGCGAGCATGCGACCGTGCCGTCCCGCCGGGACTCCGCTATCCTGACGCGCGACCTCCCAGGGCTGGCGCCCTGGGCTACCAGCGTACGCGCCTGCGGCGCTCAGACCGGTCCCGGCTTAGAGCTGCGCCAGCCGCGCGCGCCAGCGTCACCGAAGAAAATTACCAAATTACCAATTTACGAAATCACCAAATCACAAATGGCCGAGCTTGGCGCGCTCGGAGTGCGAGCGGATGGCTTCCAGGATCTGCAGCGCCGCCGCCAGCGCCCGACGCCCGTCCTCCAGCGACACCACGGGAGGCGTACGCCGCCGGACCGCGTCGAGGAACGAGTACAGCTCCGCCTTGAGCGGCTCCTGCTGCACGACCTTGGGTTTCTCGATCTTGAACTGCGGCGGAATCCCCACCGCCTTTTTCGCCCGCGCGGCGATGGCCCGCTGGATCGCTTCCATGTTGAACATGCCGGTGCGGAGTTCCTCGCCTTTGGCGCGCGCCGCCATGGCCTCGCGCGACTGCGGGTCCACGGTGATCACCAGCACATCCTGGCGCGAGTAATCCACCGACACGTATTGCCGCGGCTGGAAGAAGCGCAGTTTGCGCACGCGCTCGGTCGAGACGCGGCTGGCGGTGAAATTGGCGACGCAGCCGCTCTCGAACTCGATGCGCACGTTGGCGATGTCCACCTTGTCGGAGAGGATCGGCAGCCCGACCGCGCGCACTTCCTTTACCGGCGAATGGACGAACGAAAGAACGATGTCGAGATCGTGGATCATCAGATCGAGCACCACGTCCACATCGAGGGCGCGCGGCCCGAACGGGCTGAGACGATGGACCTCGAAAAACATGGGCTGGGTGACGATGGGCACGGTGGCGGCGACCGCCGGATTGAAGCGCTCCAAATGGCCGACCTGGGCGATGCGATTGGCCTGGCGCGCGGCGCGGATCACAGCATCCGCTTCCTCGAGCGTGGAGGCGAGCGGCTTTTCAATGAGCACGTCAACGCCGCCCCGCAGCAGCGCCTGTGCGACCTCGGCATGGTGCAGAGTGGGCACCGCCACCGACGCGGCGTCCACGTGCGCGGTATCCAGCAGCTCGGCGACGGAGCGATAGGCGCGCGCGCCGAATTGTGCGGCGAGGGCCTGGGCGCGGGTGGCGTCGGTGTCCACGACCGCCGCCAGTTCGACCGCGTCGCCGCGTTTTTGGAGCTCGTGGTAGACGCGCGCGTGGTTGCGCCCGAATGCCCCGGCGCCGATGACGGCGACTGTGAGTGGTTGCTCTGGAGATGGCGAGGCCACGGATTTGCGATTCTCTCAGATAGTGAGGAAAGTAAGAAGTCAGAAGTCAGAATGAAGAGCCGGAGAGGAAAAGCAGATTCCTCCCCTTCGGCTCGCTGGGCTCGCTCAGGGTCGGAATGACAAATCAAAACGTTCCGTGAAAATCACAGCAGCTGAGTCAAATCACGGCGCCGAAGGGCCACTCAGCCGAACAGTCACGCGAAAAGAGTAGGGGTCCTTCGACTCGGACGCGCAAAAAAAACGGCGCGTCCTCGCTCAGGATGACACTCGCTAAACTTTTCGCGTCCTCAGCCCGCCTACGCCGTGCCTGCCTTCTTCAGCAACGCCATCTGTCCCGCGTGGTAGAGGTGGTGCTGCACCAGGCCGTGCAACATGAATGAGTAGCTGTACTTTTGACCGGGCGCGAACATGCCCAGCTCGTCGTTGCTCATGGACTTCAGCTTGGCGAGCAGATCCTGTTGGGCGGCGCGGAACGCCGCCACCGCCGCCTGCCATGCGGCATCGCTGGCATCGCTGACCGGGGGCCAGTCGTCGGCGCCGGTGAGCTCGACCGCTTCCCCGTTGAGACGGCGTTGGACGGCGCGCGTCCAGGCAGTGACGTGGTTGAGAATTTCCCAGAGGCTGTGCCCGCCCGCGATGGGATGGGCAGCGGCGGTGCGCGCGTCCACGCCGGCCAGGATCTGCATTACGGCGGGCCCGTGCCAGGCTTCGCCGTCCACGGCGCGACGCAGTTGTTCGGCTATACGTTGAATTTCGGCTGCCATATGAAAACTCCCGCGGAGACCGTACTACGGATTACGATAGCGCCTAGAATTTATGTTGCCGAAAAAGCGTGGTGCTCAACATCCCGGGGCCATTCTGAAAAGCGAGTTCCTTCTGCCTATGTGCCTGACGCAGGCGCAACTGGCTCGCGACCTCGGCATTTCGCTCAACCGCATCAATGAACTGATCCGAGGCAAGCGCGGCATCACGGCCGAGACCGCGCTGCTGCTGTCCGCCTATTTTCGCAATTCCGCCGAATTCTGGATGCAACTCCAGGCGGCGCACGATCTGACCAAAGCCCGCCAGGAATTGCACCCGAAGCCGCCAGTCCACAACGGCAGGTCGCGCGGCAAAGTATCGAAAACGGCCTAGAACTGGTTTTAAAAATGCATTTTCGCCTCAGGAAAAATGTCCCTCAGGGGCTGAAGTGTGTGCGTGAGAACGTCGTGACGTTCTCTGCGCAAGCCCCAGGTATTGCCTTCTTTGTTTCTATTCCGGGCTAGCGGTCGAACTGCTGCTCGGCCCGGGAGCTAAATC
>JBEKZP010000018.1:0-87017 GCA_049509755.1 Terriglobales bacterium
TCGCCGGGCCGCAAATTCAGCGACCGCACCCTTCGTGGGTTCAGTCAAACCGATTGAATCCGACATCCGCGACCCTTCAGCGAGACGAGCGCTGTAGTTGTTCAGAGATTCCCTAGCAGCCTGCTGCTGATGCGGTTGCGGCGCGGGTTTTCCCTGTGGTTGTTGCTTCCCCTGATCCGACTTGCCCTGCTCCTTACCCTGCTGCTCGTGCTGTGCGTAGGCAGGGGCGGTGATTCCGAGAAGCAAGAACAGAATGGCTGTGCTGATGACGGCACCGTGTTTCATCGATCTGTGCTCCTTTTGAGCGCGAATGGGCTCAGTGCTACTTCATCATTCTAGTTAGATGCACTTTGGGGTCTGTGCAAAAGTGACCAGTTCACCTTATACACGAATCCCCGGTTTCAGCTCTGAATCCCCCGAATCATACTGCGGGGGAGCGACTTCGCAACGCCGGAACGGCACCTGCGAGCGAAAAGCGGAGTGCTGCCGTGTCATTTTGGGCTGCACCGCATGACGCGGCGCCGTCACCCTCCCTAAAAGTAGGGCAACCCGGAAGTATTGAACTCAGCTTCGTGCAGCACGGTGCAGCGGCAGAAAACCGTGGGGCCCGAATGCGGTGCGAAGTACACGGCGGACCCCGGCGCGATGAACTGGCCGTTACAACCCCAGTGACGCGCCACACCCACCCTGGCGTACACGCTGATTTGCGCTTCCGTTTAGAATAGAAGCTCCCATTACAGCAGGCTCGATGGAGGCCGCATGCACCGATTCATCTACCACAACGACCGTGTGCTTCCCCTGGAAGAGGTGCGGCTGTCGCCCGGACAGGCGGGCCTGATCAACGGTTGGGGAATCTTCAGCACGGTCCGTGTGTTTGACGGCATTCCGTTCGCCCTGGAGCGCCACTACGACCGCCTGGCGCGCGATGCGGCGCGCATCCAGCTTCCGCTGAAGGCCGGCCTGAGTGATGTGCGCAATGCCATGCTCCAGATGCTGGAGGCAAACCGCATCGGCAATGCCTGCGTTCGGATTTATTTCATCTTCAACACCATCGGAATCTGGAAGAGCGCCGAGCCGTTCCCGCAAGTTGATCTGATCATGTACGCCATGGATGTGCCCGAGCGCGTGGGTCCCACCAGCCTGTCGGTGCAGGAACACGGGCGCCATGCCGCGCACCCGCTGACCGGAACGAAAGTGACCTCGTGGCTGAACAACGCGTGGATGGTGGAGCAGGCGCACCGGCGCGGCTACGACGATGCGCTGCTGCTGAACGAACGCGGCGAGGTTTCCGAGTGCACGGCGGCCAATATCTATTGCATCAGGGGTGGCGACGTGGCGACGCCTCCGCTGAGTTCCGGGTGCCTGTCCGGAGTCAGCCGCGCCATATTGATGGAAGAAGGCCCCAGGATTGGGGTGCCGGTCACCGAACGGGTGCTGAAGCTGGAAGACTTCTACTACGCCGACGAGGTCTTCATCACCTCCACCACGCGGCACGTGCAGCCGATTTCGCACATCGAAAAGCGGGCCATGAAGCAGGCGCCGGGGCCGGTTACGCAAAAACTGGCAAAGCTATTCGACGAGTACGTGAAAGAGTATTTGGCGCGAGCGGCCGCGGCGGTTGTGAGATAAGGCTCAAGGCGCCAGGCTGTCGGGAAGCAAGCGCAGGGCGCCTTCAGCCTAACTTGGCTGGCGTGCGACGACCTGGCCCTCGTTCAGGAAAAATTGCGCCGAGCACTTATCGGAGCCGCAGATGATGGGAATGAGCCCGGCAATCTGGCGACGGGTGATCAATCCCAGGGTGCCGCAAGCCGGGCAGGCGAGGACCGCCCAGTAGGGGTCGTCGGCTTCACCGACTTCGCCGGCATTTTCCAGCACGAACATGGCGCCGGGACCCATTTGCTCCGGGATCCACTCGTTCAGGACATCAACTTCAGCGACCATCCGTCACCTCCACAGAAGATGGCGTTGCTCGTCTACGAAACGCGCCGGGCGCGCAACCGCCGCGCACCGGAATCAGGGCGGACTGTTTTCCTCTCACGAGAGTGCGCCCCCGACAGGCGCCGTTTTGGCGCAACTTCGGGATGGGGTCGCAGCTCGGCGCGGATTTGCCGCACCGTATCGCTCAGGCAAATGGTGAACATCGGCTGGCGCGAATTTTTCAGGATGTCGATCACCTGCTGGGGCGACGTTTCCAGGAACAGGCGCTTGCCGTCGGTGAGCAGGTGGTAATCGGAGGCGGCGCTGACGGTCTCCACCAGGCGCTTGCCGAATTCCTTCTGCAGGAAACGAATCACCACGCGGACGCGCTGCAGCGAGAAGCCGCGCTGCCGCAGGTCGCAGATCACCGCCACTTCCGCGACGTCGTCCAGCGAGTACAGCCGGCGGTGGCCCTGCTTGAGCGGCACCACCAGGCCGCGCTCGTCCCACCACTGGAGCTGGCGGGCGGTAAGGCCGGTCAGCGCAATGACTTCGTTCGATGTGAACCTCTGCTCCATGCCTCACGCAACCTGAAATCGAAAAAACATTTGCGATTGAAAATGTTTAAAACATTCTAGGCGTGGGATGTTGAATGTCAAGATGAAACCGAGCGGCGGGGTTGACCACAACGGCGCGGATGAATTCAAAACGGAAGAGCCGGAATCAGGCGCGGCCGCCGCCGACGAAATGGACGATCTCGAGGCGGTCGCCTTCGCAGAGAAGCGTGGCGGGCCAGCGGTCGCGGGCGACGATGTCGCGGTTGAGTTCGATGGCAACGCGGTCTGACTTCATGCCGAGTTGTTCGACCAGGGCGGCCAGGGTGAAGGGGCCGGCGGCAAACTCCCGCTCTTCGCCATTGATGAGCAGACGCATGGGTGTCGGAGGAACGCACTCAGAGAATATCACCCGCAGTCTGTCAGCCTATCGGTCTGTCGGTCCTTCCGATCGCAGACGACCGATAGACCGAAAGACCGAGAGACCTTTTGAGCCGTGCGCGTCACCTGGCCGGCGGACGTAATCGCACCGCCGAGTGCGGAAGGCCGAGAGCCGATTTCTGAAAGCCTCTATATAATCGTGCGTCGTACTGGACTCCTGACTATGGCCTACAACGATCTGCGCGAATGGATAGCGGCGCTGGAAAAGGCCGGCGAACTGAAACGGGTGCGCGCCGAAGTGGACCCGATTCTGGAAATCACCGAAATCACCGACCGGGTGAGCAAAAACGCGCTCGGGGGCGAAGGAAAGAATCGCGCGCGCGAGGGCGTGTGTGCCAGGCCGGCGCTGCTGTTTGAAAATGTGAAGGGCTATGCCGGGTCGAAAGTGCTGATCAACCAGTTCGGGTCGGCGCGGCGAATGAACATGGCGCTGGGAGTGGAGTCGCTGGACGAAATCGCCGAGCGGCTGCGGATGTTCATGGACGTGAAGTCGCCGCAGGGGTTGCTGGACAAGATCAAGATGCTCCCCATGCTGGCCGACCTCGGCAAGTTCTTCCCCAAGACGGTGGCGACCGGGCCGTGCAAGGAAGTGATCAAGAAAGAAAAGTTTTCGCTGCTCGATTTTCCCATCCTGCAATGCTGGCCGAAAGACGCGGGACGGTTCATCACGTTGCCCTGCGTCATCAGCCGCGACCCGCGCACCGGCAAGCGTAACGTCGGGATGTATCGCATGCAGGTGTACGACGAGCGCACCGCCGGAATGCATTGGCAGCGGCAGAAGGTGGGAGCGGAACATTATCGCGAGGCGATGCGAAGGGCGGCAGCGTTGGGCGAGTCGGCCGGCGGTCGAGGGTCGGCGGAGGAAGCCGCGGGCGAGGGCGCCCGCGCCACATCCAGCGTTGACATCATGGCGCGGACGTCGGGAGGGGCGCGCGTGCCCGACGGCGAGCGGCCGAAAGGAAAAATGGAAGTCGCGGTGGCCGTCGGGACGGAGCCCGCGCTGACCTTTGCGGCGATCGTGCCGGCGCCGCCCGATGTGGAGGAATTCATGATCGCCGGCTTTCTGCGGCAGAAGCCGGTGGAACTGGTGAAGTGCGAGACGGTGGACCTGGAAGTGCCGGCGACGTCGGAGATCGTGCTGGAAGGCTATGTCAATCTTGACGAGCTGCGCAGCGAGGGTCCGTTCGGCGATCACACCGGGTTCTACTCGCTGGAAGATCTGTATCCCGTCTTCCATGTAACCTGCATCACGCACCGGCGTGACCCCATTTACGCGACCACCATCGTCGGCAAGCCGCCGATGGAGGACGCATGGATGGGCAAGGCGGTGGAGCGCATTTTCCTGCCGCTGATGAAGCTGACGATTCCCGAACTGGTGGACGTCAACCTGCCGGTGGAAGGCGTGTTCCACAACCTGATGATCGTATCCATACGCAAGTCCTACCCGGGACAGGCGCGCAAGGTGATGAACGCCATTTGGTCTCTGGGGCAGGCCATGTTCACCAAGTGCATCGTCGTGGTGGACGAAGATTGCGACGTGCAGGACCTGCGCGAGGTGGTACTGCGGGCGTTCAACAACATCGATCCGGAGCGCGACATCCAGTTCACGCTGGGTCCGGTGGACTCGCTGGACCACGCCTCGCGGCTGCCGGATTTCGGGTCGAAGATGGGCGTGGATGCCACGCGCAAGTGGCCGAGCGAAGGCTTCACGCGGCCCTGGCCGGATGAGATCACGATGGACTCCGCTACCAAGGAGAAGGTTGATCGGATGTGGAAGAGCTTGGGAATTGAATAAACAGGTTTTAGGTCTTAGGTCTTAGGTTTTAGGCTGCAAGTTTCAGGCTGCAGGCATCAGGCTGCAGGCTTCGGGCCTGAGGCGGACGTTCAGCAGTTGGTGGTAGGGCGGGCACGTTTCTTGCGCAGAGGGCGGGTGACCTGCGTCTCATGCACGGTGTCTTCAGTGATGTCAACCAGAGTGGTGTGCTCGAGAAATTCGAGGTAGCCGTTGCGGACCTTGCCCCAGTGGGCGTGGGCGGTGCAGGGCTTTTCCGAAGAGCATTTCCGATCGCCGCGCAGCAGGCAATGCGGCCAGGTGGAAGGGCCCTCGAAGAGGCTGACGACATCGATGAGGTGAATGGCGTCGGCGGGACGGAACAACATGTAGCCGCCGCCGGTACCGCGGGTGGCCAAAACCAGCCCGGCGTTGCGCAGCGAGAGCATGATCTTCGCCAGGTACTGCTGGGGCACGCCGGTCGATTTGGACAGGTCGCGGCCGAGGATGGCTTCGCCACGAGAGAGTTGAGCCAGCCGGCTGAGCGCGCGCAGGGCGTATTCGGAGGTGGCGGAGAGCATTCGTGACCTCTTGATACAGAGGTCCTCTTGTACCGGGAGGGTACAGGTCCGCGCTGTGACACACGTCACTTTTTCCTGTGATAGATCGGAACACGACAAAAGCGGTGGCTGGCCGGTGTCGCCGGCGCGCCAGCGCACGTCGAAGGCGCCTCAAAACAGGTGGAAATGCGCAGACCATTTCCCTGCATGTGCAAAGTTTTGCACATTGGTCGACCGCAACGCCCCCTGGAATCACACCGCAAGCTACTGATAGCAAAAGGCTAACTCGTAGTATTTAGATGGTTGTTAACCTGCACTGTTTCCAGTGCAGACTTTCATCGCCTGGGTGGGACAATGCTGGTATCGAAGCTCGTCGACGGCGTGATTATCGTGCAACATGGGGCCTCTCGTCGCGCGTTTCGGCCCAAGTTCGTCCATCGGCTATTGCTCGCCTGGGTCTTCCGAAACTTCATTTCGCTGCCAATGCCTGTGTTGGCAAAATGGCAGAAGACGCTGATCGGCGCGGTCATGGCTGATGCGCTCTTCATCCCGGTTCCTACTGAAGACTCGGCTGCAATCATCGGCACGGTGGAGAGTGCCACCACTCCACCGGTCAACGGAAAACCCGTCGCAGCCAGCGCCGATTGGGAATTCTTGAGGCGCCGCACAGTTGGCAACCGCCTGTCAGCCTGAGCCCCTGTTTCGCAATCCTGAACCAAACGGGATGAAGAGGGCGAGCAGATTCCACAAGTGATTGAAAAGATGGTGGACCTGGCCAGGATCGAACTGGCGACCTCATCGTTGCGAACGATGCGCTCTCCCATGCTGAGCTACAGGCCCACACGGATGTATGCATTGTAGCAGCGAGGCATTGGGGGCAGCCAGTTGCGCGCGTCGAAAAGCAGATTCCTCCCCTTCGGCTTCGCTCAGGGCCGGAATGACAAACCATACTGTGGGGCGCGGACGCTTTCGAGGCGCGTAACCAAGCGGGGACAAGAAGCTCCATCACATCAGAGTGTGACCCAGTTCCGCGCCGCCGTGCCCCAGCGCGGGCGAATATAATGAAGCTGTGACGCCATCGAAACATGTGCGCAAGGTCGCGGAAGCGAATTTTCCGACCCGCTGGGGACAATTCCGCATCTTCGGGTTCGAAGGCCAGTTCCCCGCAGGGTCGAACGGAAGCGGCGAGCGGCGCAGGGAAACCGCGGTCGCGCTGGTTATGGGCGACATTCACGCGCGCGCACCGCTGGTGCGGATCCACTCGCAGTGCCTGACCGGCGACGTGTTCGGATCGCTGCGCTGCGATTGCCGCCTGCAACTGGAGATGGCCCTGGAGATGATCGCCGCGGCCGGTTGCGGCGTCCTGGTCTATGAGCAGCAGGAGGGGCGCGGCATCGGCCTGATGGCGAAGCTGCAGGCCTACGAACTGCAGGACCGCGGCCTGGACACGGTGGAGGCGAACGAGAAGCTGGGGTTCGCCGCCGACTGCCGCCAGTATGCGCTGCCGGTCGAGGTGCTGAAGGCGCTGGATCTGAAGGAAATCAAGCTCCTGTCAAATAACCCGGACAAAGTGGCGGCGGTGGAGGCTGGCGGAATCGCGGTGCGGGAGCGCGTGCCGTGCGAGCCGGAGCCACGGTCAGCGCACTCCAAGCAGTACCTCAAGACCAAAAAAGAGAAGATGGGGCACCTGTTCTCGAAGTAAACCAACTACAACTTCATTTTCATTGCAGATTGTCGATCGACGATTGTCGATTGCGCGCGCGACGCAGTCCTCGGGCAAGTGTCACATCCACCACGGAGACACCGAGACACAGAGAAATGCAGATGGAAGAAGGCGAAACTAAAGAGCTCCGTTACGTATTGTTCTGTGTTCCTTCTCCGTGACTCCGTGTCTCCTTGGTGAGCTTCTATCTTCTTTGCGGCGGAAGCGCGCTGGCGATGGCATCGCGAACCGCGGCGATGAGTGCGTCGCGATCCTGAAAATCCTGGGGTAAGATGGGCGGGTGAAAAACGATCTGCGCCACGGCCTTCTCCGGCGCGATCAGCCGCTTCCCTTTCGGCAGGATTTCGTAGGTGCCGAGCAGCGTAACCGGCACGATCGGGCACCCGGATTCGATGGCGAGATAGAACGGACCTTTCTTGAGCGGCTGCAAGCGGCCGTCCAACGAGCGCGTGCCTTCGGGAAAGATGGTCATGCTCAGGCCGGAGCGGATCACGTCGGCGGCGGCGCGCACGCTGGCGATGGCGGCGTCGCGATTGCGGCGGTCCACCGGGACAAGGCGGGCGACGCGCATGGCGAACCCGAGAATCGGAATGCGGAACAACTCCTTTTTGACCAGCACCGACGTGCGCCCGGGCAATAGCGGGATGAGCAGCGGCGGGTCAAGATTGGAGACATGGTTCGACATGAAGATGTAGGTTCGGGCGGGGTCGAGCCGGTCGCGTCCGATGATGTGGACGCGGACGCCGGAGAGCTTGACGCCGACGCGCACCACCCACATGCTGGCGCGATAGAGGAAATCGCTGTTGCCGGTGAGCAGCGCAACCGGCAGCGTCAGCAGAGCAGTGATGGGCGTCATCAGCGTCCACCAGGCGAGCGTGAGCAGCGTGCGCATTTGCTATCAGGTCCGGTCTTCTGAAACTCGAAACTCGAAACTGAAACTGAAACTGGTTATTCCGAGTCGCCGCGGATCCAGGCGGCGCGGCGGGCGCGCTGGGCCTCGGTAACGCCTTCGCGCTCCACCAGCGCGTAGTTCTCGGCCGGCGTGCCGGCGAGCTTGAATTTCACGCGACGCCGGCCGGTGGCGCCGGAGACGCGCAGGTCCACCGTGTCGCCGATGCGCAGGACCATCAGGTCATTCTCCGGCACGGCGCCGGGCGCCCTCCCGTTGATCTGCTGAATGATGTCGCCGGGGCGCAGGCCCGCCTTTTCGGCTGCGCTGCCGGCACCCACCGATACCACGATGGCGACGCTTGCCAAGCGGCGGACGGTGCGGAAACCGGGGTCGGGGAGCACGATGGCTTGCTTGTCGAGACGAAGGCCGACACTGGCGAAAAACTTGTCGTATGGAATGGCATCGGTGCCGGCAACGTAGCGCGCGAAAAACTCGCGGAAGTCGGCGCCGGTAACCGCCTCAGCGGCTTCCTCAACACCGCGCGAATCGGGAAAGAATTTTCCTTGCTTGGCGTAATGGTCGCTCATCCAGAGAAAAAGATCGCGCAACGACCGCTTGCCGGCGCTGGCCTCGCGCATCTGCAAGTCGAGCATCATGCCGAGGATCTCGCCCTTGTTGTAGTAGGAAATGGAACGCTGCGGCGACTCGTACTGCGGATATTTTTCCAGCCAGGCATCGAGGCTGGATTCCTCCACCGATTGGGTCAGGCGCGCCGGCCGGGATTCCAGGTGACGAATGTCGGCGGCGAGTTCGGCGAGAAAGCCCTGCTCGTCGAGAAAGCCGGCGCGGACCCGCATGTAGTCGGCGACGGTGGAGGTGACGCCTTCGCTGAACCACAGCGCGCGCGTGTATTGCTCTTGGGCGTAGTCCACCGGTTCGAGCGACTGCGGACGGATGCGCTTTACGTTCCACAGGTGAAAAAATTCGTGCGCGGTAATGTCGGCGAGCGAAAGCGGGTTGCTCTTGACGCGGTCGGCGGAGATGTCAATCGCGGTGGAGTAGGCGTGCTCCATGCCGCCGCCGGCGGGGCCGCGCGGGAAATGGTAGATGAAAAGGTAGTGGTCGAAGGAATGGTCGTTCATCCACTCGACTTCGGTAATGGCGAGCTTGCGCGCCATTTCGGTGATGGATTTCAGATCATAGTCCGCGGGGTTCGCATCCACGATGACGCGGTATTTCGCCCCGCTTTGCTCGTAGTCCGACTCCACGAACGTGCCAAGCTCAACAGGCGCATCAACCATCTGGTCGTAATTGAAGGCGCCGAATGTCGCGTGGGAAGCACAATCTGGCGCGGCGCAAGACGACATCCCGCCTGCCATCGCCGAGGCTATCCGCCACTGCGGCGGAAACTGGACAAAGCCCACGGACACCGACTGATTTTTTCTTGCACCGACGAGATAAGCGCAGATCTGGGCAAGGTTCAGAAATGCGTGATCGTCATTGACCTGCGCCCCGAATGGTCCTGGAGCGTCGGCAAAGATGTCGTACACGAAGGTGAAGCTTTCATCGTTGCCGGCGACATGCCACGTTGTCTTGTCGACGGCCTGCACCGCCAGGGGCGTGCCATCGTCAGTGTGCGCGGACACCGAGCGAACGTACTGAGAGAAATCCCGCACCTGGTAGAGCGCGTTCCACACCGGTAGTTGCACGTCGCGGCTCATCGGCGAGCGTCCGAAGAAGCGCGCCTCAACATGGATCAAATGCTCATGGCGTTTCGCCAGCGAAATGAGGTAAGAATCCGACTCGATTTTAACGGCCTGCGTGGCCGACGGAACCGTTGCCGCCGTCTGCGCCAGCGCCGGCGAAAAACAAACAAGGAGTGCGACCAGGAGGAATTTCGGGCGGGAGTATTTCACGCTTTCGCCGAGACCTCGCGGCTCTTCAACGAACGCGGAAGCTTCTCATAAATCCCGCCGAAGCCGCCATTGGAAAAAATGGCGACCACGTCGCCGGAGCGCAGTTCGGGCACGATGGCGCTGACAATGGCGTCGGCATCGGGCAACTGCCGCGCCGAAGTGCCATGGCGGCGGAGTGTCATTACGACCTCCTCCAAGTCGAGCCGCTCGGCCGGCGGAATCGCCTCCGACTTGAAGATGCCGGCCAGGATTACCTCATCGGCCATCCCCAGGCTGCGTGCAAGAGCGTGGTGGAAAACGTTGCGCCGCAGCGTGTTGGAGCGCGGCTCCAGAACGGCCCACAAGCGGCGTCCGGGATAGCGCGTGCGCAGCGCCTTCAAGGCTTCGGCGATGGCGGTGGGATGATGCGCGAAATCGTCGATGATGGTGATGCCGCCGATTTCCGCCTTCACCTCCAGGCGGCGCTTCACGCTCTGGAAGGTGCTCAGCGCTTCCGCAATCTGCGCGGCATCAATGCCGGAAGAGGACGCCATGGCCGCGGCGGCGGTGGCATTGAGCACGTTGTACTCGCCGGCGAGCGCGAAATCGAACTCCGCCCAAGGCTTCCCTTCGCGCAGCACCGACCAGCGCGTGCGGTCGGTGTCATAGCGGACGCCGGTGACGCGCCAGTGCGACTCGTCGGCAAAGCCGTAGCGCTCGACGGGGCAGAAGGCGCGCGCGACACATTCGTCCACCTCGGGCGCGCCGTCCCAGGCGAGGATGCGCCCGCGCTGCGGCACCAGGTTCACCAGGCGCTTGAAGGCGGTCTTCACCGAGTCAAGGTCCTTGTAGATGTCGGCATGATCGAACTCGACGGAAGTGAGCACGACGGCGTCGGGAAAATAGTGCAAGAACTTCGGGCCCTTGTCGAAGAAGGCGGTGTCGTACTCGTCGCCCTCGATGATGAAGTGGCGCCCGTCATCCAGTTTGAAGCTGGCGCCGAAATTTTCCGCGATGCCGCCGATGAGGAAGGACGGGCGGCGGCCGGCGGCTTCGAAGATCCACGCGAGCATGGAGGTGGTGGTCGTCTTGCCGTGCGTGCCGGCGACACTGATCACTTCGCGGCCGCGGAGGAATTCGTCGTACAGCAACTGGGCCATCGACTGGAAGGGGATGCGGTCGTTTAAAACGCGCTCCAGCTCAGGGTTTCCGCGGGAGATGGCATTCCCGACAATGACCAGGTCAGGGCGTGCGTCGAGGTTCTGGGCGGCGTAGGGCTGGACAGCTTGAATGTTGAGCGAGGCGAGAAAATCCGACATCGGCGGATAGACGGCGGTGTCGGAGCCGCGGACATCGAAGCCGCGCTGCTTCAGCATGCCCGCCAGCGACGCCATGGCGGTGCCGCAGATACCGATCAGATGAATGTGCTTGGACATGAGTTAAGGCAAAACCATTTTCGATTTTCGATTGCCGATTGAAACGCGCTCGAGGGCGAGCGCGCTCCATCGTTAGTTTTTAGATCGCCCGATCACCCGATCGCCCGATCACCCGATGTCGCTATTCCCCGCGCCGCCACCGCACTTTCCAAAAACTCGAGGCGGACGGTTTCTGCGGTCACCGTGAGCGCCGCCTTCACCCCGAAAGGCAAGGTGGCATTTTCGCGCGAGACGTGTCCCGATCTCAAGCCATACGCGATGGGAATGTTGAGCTCACCCACGATTCTCTGCACGATTTCCTGCAAGGTGTAGGGCTGGTCGGGCGACTGGATGCAGTCCATCATCTCGCCGAAGATGATGCCGCGCACGTCGCGAAACTTTCCCGCGAACTTCATCTGCATCAGCATGCGATCGATCTGGTAAGGCTTGGCGCCGACGTCTTCCAGAAAAAGCAACTTGCCTTCCGTCTGCGCTTCGTACGGGGTGCCGAGCGACGCCACCAGGATAGACAGGCAGCCGCCGTAGAGCACGCCCTCGGCGCGGCCCGGCACCATCGGATTGAGTCCGAACACCTGGTGCGACGCCAGTTCCCAGTTGGAGTTTCCCGCGGTCGCCGCCTGCCACGACATTTCGTCGACACCGTGCTCGCGGGCAAAATCGCCGGTAATCATGGGAGCGTGAAACGTCACCAGGCCGGCAGCATCGTGGAACCAGGTGAGCAGGCAGGTGACGTCGCTGTAGCCGGCGAAAATTTTCGGATGCTTGCGGATGATGTCCAGATCAATGTGCGGCAGCAGGTAATTGGCGCCGTAGCCGCCGCGCACGCAGAGGATGGCGCGGATGTCGTCGCGAGAGAACATGCCTTCCAGTTCGCGAGCACGCCTGGCGGCCGAACCGGCAAAATAGAGATCGCGGTCGAAGATGGTGTCGAGGAAGACGGGCTCGTATCCCATCCGCCGCAGCGCCGCCACGCCGCGATCGAATAACTCGCGCCTGAAATAGCTGGCGGGCGCGACAATCCCCACGCGGTCGCCGGGGCGGAGCGCGGGAGGCTTGAGCGGAGTCGGCATCTTGGATGAATCGTTTCGCACGCCCGGCATTGCGTTCATGGTAGCAGGATGAGGCTTCGGGCTTCGGGCTTGAGGCTTCGGGCTTTAGGTTTTAGGCGTTAGGTTTTCGGCTGCTCGTCGTCGGTCGCCTTTCGCTGCGCAGATCGCCCGACCACCCGATTACTGATCACCCGATAAAGAACTCGCCTTTGCAGACAATCTCCGCCGGGCCAGTGAGAAAAACCTCGCGCTCCCAGCGCACCGTCTGTGAGCCGCCGGGCGAAGTCACGCGCACCGGCGAGTGCGCCCGTCCACTGGCGATTGCGGCCACGGCGGCGGCGCACGATCCGGTACCCGAGGAGCGCGTTTCGCCCACCCCACGCTCAAAGATTCGGATCTCTATTTCTCCTTTGGCTAGAACGCGTACCAGCTCAACGTTCGTGCCAAACTTGAAGTCGTGATGGTGCTCGATCTCGCTCGCCTCCGCTTGCCATCCGGGGACGAATTCATCCACGAAAAACACGAAGTGCGGGTTGCCCATCGAGACCGGAATGCCAACCTGCTCGCCGAAAGCCATCTTGAGGGAAAACGGATCCCCGGCCTGGGGCTCACCCATGGCGGTTTCGAATTCGAAATGATGGCCTTCGTGACGGATGAGGGTGCAGGTCTTGATGCCCGCGCCGGTACGAATGGTCAGCTTGTCGCGTTTTTTCTGCGCCACCAGGTGGGCGGCGACGCAGCGCGTGCCATTGCCGGAGATTTCGGCCTCAGAGCCGTCGGCATTGAACAGGCGCGCGCGGGCGTCGGCTTGCGGGTCGGAAAAGATCCACTCCACCCCATCGGCGCCGACACCTGAATGCCGGTCGCAGATCTTAACCGTGAACGCCTTCAGGTCCTTGGGGGCGTGCTTGCCCTCAATGAGCAGGAAGTCGTTGCCGCATGCGTGAGCCTTGGTGAATGGAATGGAAGCCATTTTGTGCCTTAGGTCTTAGGCGTTAGGTTTTAGGTCTTAGGCAGCCTAAAGCCGAACGCCTAAAACCTAAAGCCTAAAACCTAACGCCTGGTCTTATAGATTCTCACCGGCATTTGGCCCGCGGTCTGCAACACGATCAGCAATTCCAAATTTTCGGGATGCAGCGCCACCGCCTGTGCCACCGGGTCGCCCGCGCCGGCAATCACGAAATCCGCATTCGCGGCGGGCGCGCGCAGGGCGTTATCCCACACCTTTTTAGGCCCTTCATTGATCGTGCGCTTCAGCGGGATCGCGGCCCGCTCGAGCGCGCCACCATGTTCGCCGAGGTACATCAGCAGGGTCGAGGAAGGCGGCAGGCTCTCCAGCAGCGATCCCAGGCGCCCATCCAAGGCGTAACGCGGGCCGCCGTTGACCCTGATTTCGCGCAAACAGATTGGCACGTTTCGCCACACCGAGGCGTAGCTGAAGGCGATAAAGGCGCACACCACAACCGCCACGCCCGCGCGCCACACCGGCGAACGGTCACGGGTCATGGCGAAATACGCCAGCAGCGCGACAAAGGCGGCGGCGGCCGGCAACAATTGCAGCCCGTAGCGCGTGTTGTAATACGAAAACGGCCACCACTGCGGAATGAAAATGGGCACATCTCCCCAAGCGATGGCGATGGCGTAGAACGGCACTGGAAGCCCGAGCAGCAGCCACGGCAACAGTCCCCTGCGGCGAAACAAGATGAGGCCGGTTGACGCAAACGCGAGTAACACCCAGGTTTTCTCCGGCCACGATGATGGAGAGCGCGGATCCGATCGCGTTTCAGCGAGCGTCAGGGTTGCGTTGCGGACAAAATGTTGCGTGGCGACAGTCGGGCTGTGCCAGCCGGGATGAGTAGGATCGCCGGCGTGGCGCGAGCGCTGCGCAATCGCCTTGGCCGAATACGGGCCGGTAGCGAACTCCAGAGGGGTCCCCCAGAGAATCGCGTTGTAGCCGAACCAGAGCGCGGGCGCGAGCGCATTGATGAGAACGAAAATGGCGAGCGCGCGACCCAGATTGCCCAGCAGGTTGCGGCGCAGGCGCGTGCGCGAAGCAACCAAAACCACCGCCGTTGCCGCCGCGACGAATGCCATGCCGTGGAACCAGCCGTCATAGCGGACCAGCATGTCGCACAGCAACAGCCAGCCAGACCACTTCAAATGCCGCGCCGCTTCCTCGTCTTCACCGTGGAGGGCGAACTGCGCGAAGTCGGTAAAGAACGCCGTCGCCCAGATCAGTAGCGCCAGGCTGAGCGGCTCGTTGAGCGCCGTGGTCTGGAGATAAATCAGGTTGGGATTGGCGGCAAAGATGCCGGCGGCAATCCAGGCGGCCACGCGCGCGGGGCCATCCTCGCCGCCAATCCAGGCGAGTCCGGAGCGCACCAGGCGAAACATCCCGAGCGCGCCGAGAACGAAGGCGGCCATCGAGGGAATCGCGCCGCCGATACCGCTGCTCCAGCCGGCGTCGGAGATGATGAATGGAATGGTGAGCAGATGTTGCAGCGGCAGCCATACGGTGCCGAGTTGCCGCAGGCTGGGCATGCGCGAATCGAAGACGCGGCGGGCGATGTTGATGTGCGCCACGGCGTCGCCGGAAAGCAGAATCTGGCCCCACTTGTAGTAGTGCCCGACCGAGGCCAGGGAGAGCGCAATCGCGGCCAGCGCCAGCACCTGCACCTCGCCGATGCCGACGGCGCGTTCGCGCAGGCGTTCGGCACGGTCGCGGCGCACACTCCAGTTTTTCGACGCGATCGGCATGGGACCAGATTAAATCATGCTCACCACGGAGGCACAGAGGATCTGGTGATCGGATGATCTGGTGATTTGGAAACCGGAAAAAATCACCCGATCACCAGATCGCCCGATCGCCCGATTATTCCAGGTGTGTCAGCTCGCGGAAAATCTCGAACCGCGCGTCGATCTCCTCGCGCGTCAGGTTCTGCAGGCGTTCCGGGCCGAAGCGCTCCACGGCGAACGATCCCATGACGCCGCCATAAAACATGGCGCGCTTCAGCACTTCGCGGTTCAGTTCGCCCTGCGAAGCGATGTAACCCATGAATCCGCCGGCAAAGGAATCGCCGGCGCCGGTGGGGTCGCGGACTTCGGCCAGCGGCAGCGCGGGCGCGCGGAAGGGATGATGGCCGATACCGCCGAACATGCGGTCGCCGAAGAAGATGGTTGCGCCGTACTCGCCGTGCTTGATGACCAGCGCCTTGGGGCCCAGAGCCATCACCTTGTTGGCGGCGCGCAACAGGTTCTGCTCGCCGGCCAGCATCTTGGCTTCGGTGTCGTTGATCAGCAGCAGGTCCATCAGCTTGAGCGTTTCCAGCAACTCGCGGCGCTTGCCGTTGATCCAGAAATTCATGGTGTCGCCGCCCACCAGGCGCACGCGCTTCAGCTCGCGCCGCACCTGCGCCTGCAGCACGGGATCAATGTTGGCGAGAAAGAGAAATTCCGAATCGAGGTATTCGGCGGGAATCCGCGGCTGAAATTTTTCGAAGACGTTGAGGTCGGTGAAGTGCGTTTTGGCCTCGTTGACGTTCTCGCCGTACTCGCCGCCCCAGTGAAAAGTCTTGCCCGGGGCGCGCTGCAGGCCTTTGAGGCAGACGCCGCGCCGGCGCAGGACGTCTTCGTGCTCGCGCGTGAAGTCGTCGCCCACCACGGCGACGATGCGCACCTCGGTGAAATAACTGGCGGCGAGGGAAAAGTAAGTCGCCGATCCGCCCAGGATTTTTTCCGCTTTGCCGAAAGAACTTTGGATGGTGTCGAACGCGACCGAGCCTACAACCAGAATTGCCATTTACCCCCCCAAGACTAGAAATAAAACTAACAATTTGTCATTCCGAGCGCAGCGAGGAATCTGCTTTGCTAACCACGGGCCACAAATGAAGTTTCGCTGTAGGGAAAATATCCCTCAGGGGCTAAAGCCCTCTATTCTTGCGGCCTTGATCGGCACGGCTAAAGCCGTGCCCTACCCAAAAACCGGTTCTTGAAACCAGTTCCGGCCACTAACGCCGCTCTCCCAGATACTTGTCCAGAATAAGCTTCAGCCGCTCGCGCGTTGCCGCCGGAATCAGCTTGGGGTCGGTCATGATGGCCGAGGCCAGCGCTGAACCGCAATGGCACTTGCGTTGTTTCGGCATCACCTTCACCGCTTCGCGCACCACGTTGCAGGCATTGGCCGCGTTCTTCACCAGCACGGCGACCACCTGGTCCACGGTTACGGAATCGTGCGCCGGATGCCAGCAATCGTAATCGGTGACCATGGCCAGCGTCGCGTAGCAGATCTCGGCCTCGCGGGCCAGCTTGGCCTCCTGCAGGTTGGTCATGCCGATCACGTCCATGCCCCAGGAGCGGTACAGGTTGGACTCCGCCTTGGTGGAAAACTGCGGGCCCTCGATGCACAGGTAAGTCCCGCCGCGCTTGCCGGCCACGCCGGCCGCGCCGCAGGCCTGCTGCATCGCGACCGCGACCTCGGGACAGACCGGATCGGCGAAGGCAACGTGCACCACTACGCCATCGCCGAAAAACGTGGAAACGCGCCGGCGGGTGCGGTCGTAGAACTGGTCGGGAATAACGAACTCCAGCGGCTTGTGCTCTTCCTTCAGCGATCCCACCGCCGAAAGCGACAGGATGCGCTCCACCCCAAGCTGTTTAAAGCCGTAAATGTTGGCGCGGAAATTCAGCTCGCTGGGCATGACGCGGTGCCCGCGCCCGTGCCGCGAAAGAAAAGCTACTTTGCGGCCCTCGAGTGTACCGAGCACGTACTTGTCGGAGGGATCACCGAAGGGCGTGTCCTGGCCGAGTTCGCGCGTGCCGGTCAGGCCCGGCATCTGGTAGAGGCCGCTGCCGCCGATGATTCCGATTTCCGCTTCCGGCAAGGAATGCTCCTGATGAGGGTTGAATCGTGGATTATACAAAACAGTGGCTGGAGGCTCGTGTTTGGTGGCTGGTGGCTGGTGGTTCACGCTCGCTGACCGACAAAACCAGTCGGAGAGAGCAATGCGACGGCGTTATAGCGCGAATAGCATAGGGGTCCTTCGACTCGGCGTCGCAAAGCCGACGCCTCGCTCAGGATGACACCGCTTTTGGTCACTTCCCCAGCACCGCCTGCCGCACTTTGTCGACCATCCCGGCGGGCACGCTTTCGATGGCGATCACCGTGTCGCTATTCCTCTCCACCGCGACGCGCCCCTCAGTCGTTTCCGCCCATGAACCAGCGAAGAGCGGCGCCGTACTCTTGCAGCCTGGGCATCCGCCGCCGACTCCGCTACCGCCGCCACCGCCTATGAGCTTGTACCGCTTCTCGAACGTCGCTTCGTACAGTTTGCCGAAATCGCTTGCTGCTTGGGGGCCCGCCCACTTGGTCACCAACACCAGCGCCAGTTCCCCGCCGTTCTTATGCTTCACCGCGTAATACCAGCCGCCGCGCCACTGCGGAGAAATTTTCATGGCCACGTCAGCGTTTGAATAAATCTCCGCCATCACCGCGACGTCGAACTCGCCAATGGAACCCACGTCATACTTCTCCCAGTCTTTTCCCAGCAGCTTGGCGACATCGGGCACCGGCATTTGCGGGAGACTTTCACCGGCGAGGTAGGTTGCGGGCTCCATCACCTGGCGCGTGTTTCGCGGCGGTGACTTGAAGACGCCGGCGAAAGCCTTGTCCTTGCCGCCCTTCACCAGCAGTTCGCGTTCGAAATTGAGCCCGTCGCGGTAAGGAAACAGCAGCACGCGCTTGAGGAACAGCGGCGCGCGGTTGAACACCGGGGAATCGTCGCTCTCCATCATGCCCTGCTGGATCGCCTGCGTAATCGCCGGCGAGTTCGCGACCGAGTTGCCGGTGGGCGCCAGCAGGTAATCGATCATGACCGCCATCGCCTGGCCCTCGACCACCGCGTGGCGCGCCGCGATCTCCTCGTCAGCGCGCGCCTCGTCCGCCGGCGTCTTCTCCGACGTTTCCTTCCCAGTCCACTTTTCCAGCCCGAAATTCTGGTCCTGCAAGGCGTGCGTCAGCTCATGCGCCATCACCGGCAATTGCGACGCCGGTGGCAGCCAGTCGAGCAGGAACACGGTCTTGGTCTTAGTGTCGTAATAGCCGGCCACCTGCTCGCGCAACAATGCGACGAGAAACGTCTGCAAATCGAAATCGCGCGGCAGCAGGCCCAATTTCTTGAGCACGACTTCGGAGCGCCGCAGCCGCTGCGTGTCTTCATCCTCTTTCAGCCGCGCCTCGATGTACGCCTGCACCTGCTCGCGGTCGGCAAGCTGGCGCTTCACCTCGCGCTTGATGCGCAGGCCGGTATCGCCGCTATCGAACTTCAGCACCTCATCAACCGCATTGAGCAGTTCTCCGGCTTCCTCGGGCGTGATGCGGTGCTCGGGGGTGGCCTGCGCGGAAGCTTGAGGTTGCGTTTCCTGGGGTTTTGACGCGGGCTCTGGCGGCGCCTGGGCAGCTGTCAGTGTCGCGAGGAACAGAACGAATATCGTGACGCGCAGCAACAATCGGCAACCGGAAATCACAAATCGGAAATGAAACAAAGCAGATTCCTCGCTTCGCTCGGAATGACAATTCACCGAGGTTCGTATGCTGGGCTCGGAATGACAATTCACTGAGATTTCAAGATCGCCAGATCACCCGATCACCAGATCACCAGATTACGAAACCCGCTTCGCCACCCAATCTCCTACTTCTCGCGTGCCCATGTTTCCGCCGACGTCCTGGGTCAACTGCTTTGCCCGCACTGCCGCCAGCACCGCGGCATCGATGCGGCCGGCATGCTCCTGGAGCCCCAGGTGCGCCAGCATCATGGCCGCGCTCTGGATTGCACCCAGCGGGTTGGCCACGTTCTTCCCGGCCAGGAGCGGCGCCGACCCATGCACCGGCTCGAACATGGAGGTGCGGCCGGGATGAATGTTTCCGCTTGCGGCCATGCCCAGCCCGCCCTGCAGAGCGGCGGCAAGGTCGGTGAGGATGTCGCCGAACATGTTGTTGGTGACGATCACCTCGAACTGCCGCGGCTCCCGCACCATCGCCAGGCAGAGAGCGTCCACGAACATGTGCCGCGCCGCGATCTCCGGAAATTCCTTGGCCACTTCCTTGAACACGCGCTGCCACAGCCCCCCGGCGTAGGTCATGACGTTGGACTTGTCCGCCATCAGCACCCGCTTGCGCCCGTGACGCCGCGCATAATCGAAGGCGTAGCGGATCACGCGCTCCACGCCCTTACGCGTGTTGATGTCCTCCTGCGTCGCGACCTCGTCGGGCGTGCCCTGCTTGAAGGCGCCGCCCATGTCCATGTACACGCCCTCGGTGTTCTCGCGAATGACGGTGAAGTTCACGTCCTCGGGCTTCACGTTTTTGAGCGGGCAAAGACTTTCGTCGAGCAGGCGCACCGGGCGGACGTTGGCGTAGAGGTCCATTTTGAAGCGCATGCCGAGCAGGATTTCCTTGGCATGGATGTTGCTGGGAACGCGCGGATCGCCGAGTGCGCCGACCAGGATGGCGTCGAAATCGCGCGCCAGCATCTGGAATCCGTCGGCTGGGATGGTGGTGCCGTCGCGCAGGTAGCGATCGGCGCTCCAGTCGAACTCGGCCACCTCCACCGGCGCTGCGCTGGCGTGCACCACCTTCAGCGCCTCGGCAATGACTTCTTTGCCGATGCCGTCGCCGGGGACAACGGCAATCCTGTTTTTGTCGCTCACGGGTGACACGATACAGGAGTCGACGGTCGATGGTCGATGGCAGATCGGTCGTTGGTCGTTGGTCGTTGGCCGTTGGCCGTATTGATGCCGCCACCTGGGTGGCTGCGGCAATCGCGAACGGCTAACGACTAACGACCAACGACTTACGACTGCTCGCCGTCGACTATAATTATCAATTCGACCATGCCCACGACTCCACTTCATGACCGCCTTGTCGCCGCCGGTGCGCGCTTCAGCGACTACCTGGGCGCGGAAACCGCCGCCGCCTTCGGCGATTCCCGGCGCGAATACGTGGAACTGCGCTCCGGCTGCGGCGTCTACGACCTGGGATGGCGCGCCAAGATCGTGGCCACCGGCGCCGACCGCGTCCGCTGGATGAATGGCATGGTTACCAACAACGTCCGCGACCTCCCGCCGGGTCAAGGCAATTACAATTTCCTGCTCAACGCGCAGGGGCGCATCCTGGCGGACATGTACATCTACAATCGCGGCGACTACCTGCTGATGGACACCGCGCGCTGGCAGGCGGCCAAGCTGCTGGAAGTGATGAACAAGTACATCATCATGGATGATGTGGAGCTCACCGAGATCAGCGAGAAGCTGACGTCCCTCGCCGTGCAGGGGCCGCGCGCGCGCGAGGTGTTGCGCGATGCGGGATTCAGCTTTGGCGACGTGGAGCCGCTGCAGGTGCAGGACATCACATGGAATGACGTCGGGGTATCGGTCACGCGCGTGGCCGGCGACATCTCGCACACCTATGAAATCTGGCTCGCGCCCGCCAACGCCGGCGCCGCGTGGGATGCGCTGGTGCGCAGCGGCGCCAACCCGGTCGGCACCGAGGCGCTGGAAATGTTCCGGCTCGCTGCCGGCATTCCGCGCTACGGCCAGGACATCAGCGAGCGCTACCTGCCGCAGGAAACCGATCAGGAGCAGGCACTCAATTTCAAGAAAGGCTGCTACATTGGGCAGGAAATCGTGGAGCGCATCCACTCGCGCGCGCTGCTCCATCGCAAGCTGACCGGGTTCGTGGTGGACGGCCCACCGCCCGCGCCCGGCGCCAAGATCGAGCAGGACGGCAAGGAGGTGGGCGAGGTCACCAGCGCGCTCACGGTGCCGGGCAGCAACGGCGACCGGACGCTTGCGCTCGGATATGTGCGCACGGAAGCCCTCGCTAGCGGCACGGAATTCAGCGTTGACGGTGTGCGCGCCATCGCCCAACTGCTGCCCTACAAGGAGCTGGCCGCATGAATGCCGCCGGTCATTTCAGTGTTGTCATTCCGACCCTGAGCGGAGCGAAGGGGAGCAATCTGCTTTTGCCATCGGCCATCGACCATCGACCATCGACTATTTATGCCTGACAAGAAAGAACCCGAGTTTACCGTGACCGACCGCCGGCGCTTCACGTCGGAAGGCGAACCTGCGCCCGAAACGCCGCCCGAGCAGGCGCCGGAAGCCCCTGCGGAGCCGCCAAAGGCTGTGGCGCCGGTGGCGCCCGAGCCGCCGCCACCCGAGCCGCCGATGCAGGAAGAGCGCAACGTCCCGCCTCCGCCGAGCGCTGCCGACCGCCAGGCGCAGCACGATGCCTTCAAGGAAACGTCGAAGAAGCTCGATGCGCAGATCCAGTCCGAACTCGGCGGACGCCGCGTGCAGGACTTCGAGATGAACTTCGAGCGCTTCATCGCCTCGTTGTACATGAGCGCTCTGATGCAATTGGGCTTGATGCACGAGCAGGGAGACCATCCGGGGGTGGACCTGCTGGGCGCGCGCCAGACCATTGATACGCTCGGGATGCTGGGCGACAAAACCAAGGGCAATCTCACGATGACGGAAGACAACCTGATGCAGAACGTCCTCTACGAGCTGCGCATGGCCTACGTGGAGGTCACCAACGCGATCGCGCGCGGCCCGCAGACGCCGGGCGCGCCGCCGCCACCAGGTGGACTCAACATCAAATGAAAGCCATCCTGACCGTGCTCGGCAGCGGGACGTCCATGGGCGTGCCCACCATCGGCTGCCGATGTGCAGTGTGCACCTCGACCGACCCGCACGACCGCCGCACGCGGCCGTCCGTTATGGTGGAGTACGGCGAGCACCGGGTGCTGATCGATTCCACGCCGGATTTTCGCGAGCAGGCCATCCGCGAAGGCATCCGCCACCTCGACGCCGTGCTCTACACCCATGCCCACGCCGACCACATCCTCGGACTCGACGACCTTCGCCCGCTGACCTTTCACAGCGCCGGCAAGATCCCGTTGTATGCGCAGACATCGGCGATTGGACGTATCCGCGAAATGTTCAGCTACATCTTCGCGGGCGATTACAAGTACGGCGGCATCGCGCAGGTGGAACTGAATACGCTGGAGGGACCGTTGGAACTGCACGGCGTTTGCTTCGATCCCATCCCGGTGATGCACGGCGACCTGGAAATTTGCGGCTTCCGCTTCGGATCGGCCGCCTATCTTACCGACTTCAGCGAAATTCCGGAGCGCTCGATGGAACGACTGGGAGGACTGGACATCCTGTTCCTGGACGCGTTGCGCTACAAGCCGCACCCGACGCACTCGACGGTTGCGAACTCGCTGGAGCTGATCGAGCGGCTCCATCCGCGCCGGGCATTTTTCACCCACATCTCCCACGACCTGGGGCACGAAGAAACCAATGCCAGGCTGCCGGAGCACGTGCGGCTTTCGCATGATGGAATGAAGCTGGAATTTGAGGTTTGAATGAACTTGGGAATCGAAAAAGAGTCAACCGCAAAGGACGCGAAGGGACGCAAAGGACTTCGTTCTTCCTTCCTTGCGTCCTTGGCGTCCTTTGCGGTTCAGCTTTTTGCTTGTGGGTCGCAAGTCGCACCTGAATGAAAATTTTTCGCCATCTCGACGAAGTTCCGGCCGACCACGGACCTACCATCGCCTCGGTCGGCAATTTCGATGGCGTGCACCGGGCACATCGCCGGGTGGTGAGCGAGCTGGTGCGTCGCGCGCGGGAGATCGGCGGCAGCTCGATCGTGGTCACCTTCGACCCGCATCCCATGCGCGTGCTGCGCCCCGACGTAGCGCAGCGCCTGCTTACTCCCTTGCCGGTCAAGCTGCGGCTGCTGGAGGAAACCGGCGTGGATGCCGTGCTCGTGCTCCCGTTTTCACGCGACCTGTCGCTGATGACGCCGCTGGAATTTGTCGAGCAGGTGATCGTGCGCGCACTGCACGCGCGCGAAGTTCACGAGGGCTTCAATTTCCACTTCGGACACCGCGCGCAGGGCAACGTGGACCGCTTGGCCGAGTTCGGCCGCGAGTTCGGGTTCGAGGTGAAAATCTACCCCGCGCTCACCATCCGCGGCGAAGTGGTTTCCAGCTCGCGCATCCGGGCACTGTTGGCCGCGGGCAATGCGAGCCGCGCGCGACATCTGCTGGACCGCGTGTTCAGCATCGTCTCCACGCCCGGCCGCGGCCGCGGCTACGGCCACAAGTACACCGTCCCGACCATCAATCTGAGCCGTTACGACGAGATGGTCCCGCGCAACGGCGTGTACATCACGCGCACGCGGGTCAACGGCGAGACCTTCGACTCGGTCACCAATGTGGGCGTCCGTCCCACCTTCGGACCCGACTCCTTCGCCATCGAGAGCCACCTGCTCAACTTCCATCCCATTTCCCTGACCGCGCAGACGGAAGTCGAGCTCTGTTTCCTGCGGCGTCTGCGAGACGAACAGAAGTTTCCCAACGTGGAAGCTCTGCGGGAGCAGATCGCGCACGACGTGAAGCGCGCGAGAAGGTACTTCCATTTGGCGAGCAAGACCTAGTGACTTCGCTGGCACGTTTTCGGTTGTCGGTTATCGGTTTTCGGTGACCTTATGGCCGGCGTTAGTCACAAACCGAGAACCGATAACCGTGAACCGAGAACCTCTGTAAAACGTTGTAAATTCCCATCCCGCAGCACTGCCGTCGGGAACATTTCCCCTTGCTCTGGCGTATGTGTAGACAGGGGCGATAACCAAGCTCTGTTCGCCCCGTCTATACCGGTACAGCAACATGCGCATGCTGTTCGACATTCTCGGTCAGATGCTGCGTACCCTGTGGGCGCACAAGACGCGCTCGTTCCTTACCATGTTCGGAATCGCGTGGGGCGTGGGTTCGCTGCTGCTGCTGGTAGGCCTTGGGGAAGGCTTCCGCACCGGTCAGAAGAAGCAGCTCTCGACGCTGGGCGAAGACGTTCTCTTTATCTGGGGCGGTCGCGCGCCGGCGGTTGAAGGCAATTTCAACGGCATGCGCCAGTACTACCTGACCTCCCGCGACTGGGAAGACATCGTCCGCGAATGTAACGAGTGCCGCGCTGCCGCTCCAGGAATTTTTCGCGGTGACATCCGCGCGGTGAGCGCGTTCAACAGTTCCTCCGGCCAGTTGATGGGCGTGACCCCGAATTACCAACAGATTCGCTACATCCCCATCAAGACCGGCCGCTGGCTGAACGACGGCGACAACGCCGAACACCACTCGGTGGTTGTGCTGGGCGATGAAGCACGCCGAATCCTGTTCCAGGGTCAACCCGCCGTAGGCAGCACCATCCTGCTCAACGGGGTCCGCTTCGAGGTGATCGGCACCGTGGAACGCATCGGGCACGGCGATAACAACACCATGAACCTGCGCATCATGATCCCCTTCGAGACCATGCGCATGTTCTTCCCCCGCAAGGACACTGGCGAGGTGCAGGACGCGATTTCGTTTATCAATTACCAGCCGCGGGTGCACGCGCTGCATGAACTCGCTCGCCTGCAGGTGCACAAGATTGTGGGCCGCAACCACCAGTTCGACTGGAACAACAAGGACGCCTTTGATGAATGGGACTCGATCCAGACCTACGACATGGTGGGCAAGATTTTTGATGCCATGGACATGTTTCTCGGCACCGTCGGCCTGGTGACCCTGGCACTGGGCGCGATCGGAATCGTCAACATCATGCTGGTGGCGGTGGCGGAGCGCACCCCGGAAATCGGACTGCGCAAAGCGCTGGGCGCCACCAATCGCAGCGTCATGTTCCAGTTTTTTGCCGAGGGCGCGTTCCTGACGCTGCTCAGCGGCGGGATTGGCATGGCCGTGGCCGCCGCATTGTGCGCCGCGCTGGGCAAGTTGCCTTCGCCGCCGGGATGGGACACGCCGAAGATCGTGCCTTCGTCGGCAGCCATTGCGATCGGAAGCCTGGCGCTGGCGGGCATCATCGCCGGTCTATATCCGGCGCGCAAGGCCGCCATGCTGCAGCCGGTGGAAGCGTTGAGGAGAGAATAAATGAGCGGCGACCTGCTCAAGATGGCGTACGAGGCCATGCGCCACAACCGGCGGCGCACGCTCCTCACCATGCTCGGCATGGCGTGGGGCATCGCCACCGTGGTGCTGCTGCTGGCCTACGGCGACGGATTCGGCCGCGCCATTTATTCCATCTTCAACAATTTTGGCGCCAAGGCGGTCGGCGTATTTCCCGGGCGCACCTCGATGCAGGCGGGCGGCAACAAGGCAGGCGTGGAGACTCGATTCACCGACGACGACCTGGAGCGTTTGCGCAATGTTGTGCCGCTGGTGCGCCACATGGCCCGCGCCAACGGCAAGACCGTCCCCGTGCAGCGCGAGGAGCGCGCGTTCAATTTCGACGTGGAGGGCATCGATCCGCCGGCGCAAGACATCTGGAACTTGAGCGCTGAATCCGGCCGCCTGCTTACCGATGAAGACAATTTTTCTCACGCGCGGGTCGCGGTCCTCGCCTGGGAAGCCAAACAAAAGCTATTCTCGGGAGCGCCCGCGGTGGGCCAGCGAGTGCGGCTGGGCGGCGTGACCTTTGAAGTTGTCGGGGTGCTCAATGCGCGCATGCAGGAGGGCGACGACGACATCAACCGCACCGTCTACATCCCTTACAACACGATGGGCCTGCTGAAAGATATCCATTATGTCGGCAGCATCTGGCTGGATTACGAGGCGCTCGACCACGACAAGGTGACCAAGACCATCCGCGAAACCATGGCCGTGGTGCACAGCTTCAATCCCGAGGACCAGCGCGCCATTTTTGTGTTCGACGCGCAAAAGCAGCTCGCCCAATTTGAAATGATCACCCTCGGCATCAATATCCTGATGGGCTTCATCGGCACGCTCACGCTCGGGATCGGCGGCGTCGGCTTGATGAACATCATGCTGGTGTCGGTGACGCAGCGCACCCGCGAGATCGGCGTGGAGAAAGCGCTCGGCGCCCGCAAGCGCGACATCCTGTTTCAGTTTCTGGCCGAAGCACTGGTCATCACCGCCGTGGGCGGCATCTGCGGCGTCGTTATGTCGTACCTGGTCTCGCTCGGAGTCGGGCGCATCACCCTCTACAGCGCGCTGGCATCGCACGCGGAAGCCGGCGATATCACCCTGCTGATCCAGCCGCGCATCCTCGCCATTGCCACCGGCATCCTCGCGATTGTTGGACTCGCCAGCGGAATGTTCCCCGCCATCCGCGCCGCCAACCTCGATCCCATCGAAGCGCTGCGGTACGAATAATCCCGTGTGGCACACGCGCCCTCGTGATTGGTAATTGGTAATTGGTAATTTCCAGGTTCTGGGCACTGCCGCGACAGAAAAATTGCAAATTACAAATTGCAAATTACAAATCACTCTATCGGCTCTACTACCGCCTCTTTCCCCGAGAGTTGCACCAGCACCGTCGCGGTCAGCACCACCACGATTCCCACCACCTGCACCGGCCGCACCAGTTCGCCCAGCGTCATGGCGGCGATCAGGATGGAGAATACCGGTTCCAGGCAACTGGTCACGATGGCGCGGGTGGCATCCAGGTGCTGCAATCCTGCGATGTAAAACGAAAACGGCAGCAGCACCGAGATCACCGAAAACACCGCCAGGAATGCCCACTGCGCGCGCGAGTAGTGCCCGGCGATGATTCGCCAAGGCGGGTTGATCACCAGCCAGCACAGCGCCGAGCCGATGAGAATGTAGAGCAGCACCTTCCAACGGTCGTGCCGCTTGAGCAGGGGAGGAATAAAGATGTTGTAGTAGGCAAACGACAGCGCCGCCGCCATGCCTGCCGCCACCCCGATCGGGCTGATGCTGAACTGGCCTGTGCCCACGGCGCCGATGGCGAGAGCGCTGCCCACCACCGCCAGGGCGACGGAGAACACGCGCGAGGCCGTCGCCTTCTGCACCCCGCGCGCCACCATGTACAGCAGCACCCACACCGGCGCGGTGTATTGCAGGATGATGGCGGTGGCGACGTTGGTCTTCTGGATCGCGAGGTAATAGAAATAATTCGAGGCCGCGACGCCGAGGACGCCGATCAGCAACGCGCGCACCAGGTCGGCGCGCGACATCTTCAATCCGGCCGTTCGCCGCCGCGCCAGCAGAACGGGCGCGAGCACCAGCAAAGCCAGCGTGACGCGCGTCTGCGCCAGAATCAACGGTCCGATCGGCGGCAGCGCCTGCCCCGTGACCAGCCGCCCGGTAAACGCCGCCCGCCCCAGCGATGCCGAAATTCCCCAACACAACGTCGCTGCCGCGATGAACACGTAGCCGCGAACGGGGTGCGCGGCATGAGTGCCGCTGCGCGGCAGTCGCGATTCGGCGTTTGCGATCTCCGTTTTCACGGCTTGCTTGAGTTTATCTGAATGGCCGTCGACCATCGGCCGTCGGCCGCTTCCAACACAAAAGGCACGGCTCGCACCGTGCCTCCGTGTCCCTCATCCAAATCTGCGGCTAGTCGCGCATCAACTCATCCAGGCGGTCGGGATCGAATCCGATCATTACCTCTTCGCCGATCACCAGCGTCGGCGTCGAGCGGCTCTGGTACTTGTGGACCAAGTCATTCACGGCCTCAGCATCCACTGAAACATCACGGTCCTGGTATTCGATACCTCTCGCCGAGAGGTAGGCCTTGGCGGTGCGGCACGGCGGTCAACCTGGTTGGGTGAAGATGACGACATTTTTCGACATGCAGGCTAGACGCGGAATCATGGCCCGGGGCTGCAATATTTTCGTTGTGGGTCCACAACTCAACAAGTGCAGATCACCCGATCGCCCGATCAGCCGATGATCTCGATTTCCGACGTGATCTTCGCCGTCTTGCCCAGCATGTGCGAGACCGAACAGTACTTCTCTTTGGACAGGCGCACCGCGTCCTCGACCGACTTGCGCGAGACCTTGCCGGCGACGCGGTAGCGCAACTTGATGGAGGTGTAGACCGCCGGAGGCTGGGGCGCGCGCTCCGCTTCGGCGCTGACCTCCAGGCGGGTGAAGGGCTCGCGCTTCTTGCGCAGGATGCCGACGACATCGCTGGCGGTGCAGCCGCACAGGCCGATGAGCACCAGTTCCATCGGGCTCGGCCCGGTCTTGTCCTTGGCGGCATCCACGACAATCGCGTGCCCGCTGCTTGCGATTCCTACGAATCTTTCCCCATCGGTCCACGAAGCGCTCGCCGTTACCATCACTTGCTCCTCGAAACAGGGTTTCGCTTACGATAGTAAACGCATCACACTGATGCTTGCCTTCCAGATTAGGGGTCCCATGCGCTTTCTTGCCCTAGCCACCGATTACGACGGAACGTTGGCCACGCACGGCCGAGTTGACGCTATCGTGCTCCCGGCGCTGGGCCGCCTGCGCGACTCCGGCCGCAAGCTCTTGCTGGTGACCGGGCGCGAGCTCCACGACCTGCTGAATGTTTTCCCGGAAGCAGCGCTGTTTGACCGCGTCATCGCCGAGAACGGCGCGCTGCTGTACCGGCCTTCGTCGAAGGAGGAAATCGCGTTATGCGGCCCGCCAGATCCCAGGCTGCTGGCGGCGTTGCGCGGCTTCGGGGTTCCGTTTTCTACCGGACGCGCGCTCATTGCCACCGACGACAGCCACCACGCCGCAGTGGCATTGGCGATTCACCAACTGAATCTCGCCCTCGATGTCCACATCGTCCTGAACAAGGGCTCACTGATGATTCTTCCCTCGGGCGTGGACAAAAAGACGGGCCTGGAAGCGGCGCTCGCCGAGCTGCAACTGGCGCCCGCCAACGTGGTCGGGGTGGGCGACGCGGAAAACGACGCCAGCATGCTGGCGGCTTGCGGCTGTGCCGCGGCGGTGGCCAATGCCCTGCCGCAGATCAAGCGAAACGCCGACCTGGTTACCGCTTCCGCTCATGGCGCCGGGGTGGCGGAGCTGATCGAGCAACTTCTCGATAACGACCTCGCCCGCTGCGCCCTACGCCACACCCGCGGTTAGCTCCGGCTCCGGCGCGGGCTTTCGCGGCGGAGCGGCCAGGTCCAGGCGCACGTCGCACAACTCGCCGATCAGGTTGGCCGCCCAGCGATACACGTTGTGCTGCCGCACCACCTGTCGCATGCGGCGCATGCGCGCCCGCCGTTCCGTGCCTTCCATTTCCAGCGCCTGGTGGATGGCGTCGGCCAGCTTCTCGGTGTCGTAGGGGTTGACGATGAGGGCGTCGGGCAGCTCGCGCGCCGCCCCGGTGAAGGGGCTCAGGACAAGCACACCCTCGTCGTCCTCTCGCGACGCGATATATTCCTTGGCCACCAGGTTCATGCCGTCGTGCAGCGAAGTCACCAGGCAGACGTCGGCGGCGCGGTAGTACCGCTCCAGCTCGGCGTGGGTGTGGTGGCGGTCGCGGAGGACGATGGGCTGCCATTTTCCCGACCGGAAGCGCCGGTTGATGCGCTCCGCCGTGGCCGCCACCTCGGCCATGAAATCGTGGTACCGCTGGATATGGGTGCGGCTGGGAGCGCCGATCTGCACGAAGCTGAACCGCCCCTGGTTCTGCGGGTACTTCTCCAGGAACCGTTCCACGGCCAGCATGCGTTCCAGGATGCCCTTGGTGTAATCCAAGCGGTCCACGCCGAGACCCATGTAGAGCGCGTCCACACCAATTTCCTGCAGCAACTCCGCCTGCTGCTTATGCGGGTTGGGTTTCTCCTCCTGATCGGTGACCGGGGGCATCACAATGCTGATGGGAAACGGCCGCACCATGGTCATGTGCTCGCCGCGATTCACGTTCCTGCGGTCCCACTCGATGCGCGATTCCAGGACGCGGTCCACGGTCTCCAGGAAATTGTCGCAGTGCGCCTGGATATGGAACCCGACCAGGTCCGCTCCCAGCAGTCCGTCGAGCAACTCGCGTTGCCACGGACAAATGCCAAACGCCTCCGGGTTCGGCCACGGGATATGCCAGAACACGCCGACGCGCGCGTCCGGACGGCGCTGCTTGATCATCCGCGGCAGCAGCGCGAAGTGATAATCCTGGACGACCACGATCGGTTGCTCCACGCCGCGCATCTCGTCCCAGAGCGCGTCGGCGAATTTCTGGTTGACCCGCTGGTACTCCTCAAAATCGGCGGCGCGAAAGGTCGGCCGGGTGTGCGCAATATGACAAAGCGGCCACAGTCCCTCATTGGAAAACCCGTAGTAATACCGTTCTTCCTCCTCTTTCGTCAGCCACACCCGCCGCAGGGTGTAATGCGGGTCCTCGGGTGGGACGCGGACGCATTGGTTGGCGTCCACCGCCTCCCGGTCGGCGTCGCCGCTGCCGTGGGCGATCCAGGTGCCGTCGCAGGCGCGCAGGATGGGCTCCAGCGCGGTGACCAGGCCGCTGGCCGGCACCATCGTCTGCAGCATGTTCCCTTTGCGCGTGTGCATGTAGGGCTCGCGGTTGGAGATGACGAACAGGCGGCTTCCCTTCAGCCGGGTGCGCAGCGAGACCGCCAGGCGCTCCGCCGTCCACGACGATTCCGCGGTTTCGCGCATCCGCGCTTCCTGCTCCGCCGAGGCGCGCGCCTCCGCCAGGCTGCGCGCAAAGCTATGCGCCTCGTTGGCGAGGGGCTTCATAACGTCGGATCCAACCAGACCCGACGCGCCGGGATTGCGTCCGTGGCGCAGTTCGCGCATCCAGGCCGCAGTACGCGCAATGGGTCTCACCACGCTGCGCTGGAACATGATCACCGTGGTCAGGATGATCAGGAGCACTTGCGCCAGGACGCGCCACGACATGTCCCGCCACGCCCGCCATCGCGCGGCGACGATGTACGCGGCGTCGTGCACCACCAGCAACCCGCCGGCAACATGGTCGTCCTCGTGCAGCGGGATAGCGCGGAAGTGGACCGGATGGTCCTTCAGGCGCAGGAACGCTCCCTGCGGCGTGTCATCATGCATGGCGCGCGCAAGCGTTTCGGGCCGCCCCGAAATCTGCCCCGCCAGCGATTTCGAGATCGCCACCTGGCTGCCGCCGTCGCCGTACACCGCAAGGCCGGAGAGTTGCTGCTGGTTGGCAAATTGCTCGGCCAGCCGCTGGATGCCGGCGGTGTCGCCGCGGCGCAACATGGATTCGACGCGCGGCTGCAAGCTCTCCGCCAGCGCATCGGCGCGCTGCTCCAGTTCCCGGCGCAGCACGAACTTCAACTGCTCCGCCTGGTAGTACGACGAGAACACCGACACCAGCAGAACGCAGAGCACCAGGCAGCCGATCAGCCGCGCCACAATACGCATAACCCCTCGTTACGAACTTTAAACCTCTATAGATCTCGCCGGATGGTCAAAACGGGACACCGCGGCCATAGACTCCCTCCGCAGGACGCGAATGACAATGGTTGAGAGATGGAGCAGACGGCCGTAGGGTTGCCTCGTCCGCCTGCCCCAAAACGTTCCGCTGGCGCGCCGGTTTACGCCCCCGCGGTGGCTATCGAAATGGCTAGACGAAGAAGCGTTGGGTTGAGGGTAACGCATCCGACGGCTAGACCGGAAACCTCGACCCCTGAACTCATTTCACCCTGGTGCCGGTGGAATTTCGAGGTTATTCCTTGCTGGGAATGCCGACGGGGAGCGCGTCCTTGCGTGGCCGGCGGTTGGCCTGCAACACCTTCTTGCGCAGGCGCAGCGATTTCGGCGTGACCTCGACGTACTCGTCGTCGGCCACGAACTCGATCGCCTGCTCCAGGCTCAGGGTGCGGAACGGAACCAGGCGGATGGCCTCGTCGGCGGTGGAAGAGCGCATGTTGGTAAGCTTTTTCTCGCGCACGCAGTTGACGTCGAGATCCTTGTCGCGCGAGTTTTCGCCGATGATCATGCCCTCGTACACTTCGACGCCCGGCCCGACGAACAGTTCGCCGCGCTCCTGCAGGTTCCAGAGCGCGTAGGCGGTGGTGGCGCCGGCGCGGTCGGCGACCAGCGCGCCGGTGAGCCGGTGCGGAATCTCGCCCTGCCACTCGATGTGGCCGTCGAACAGCGAGTTCATGACCACGGTGCCGCGCGTGTCGGTGAGCAGTTCGCCGCGCAACCCGATGAGCCCGCGGCTGGGCACGCGGAATTCCATGCGCACGCGCCCGTAGCCGTGATTGTGCATCTGCTGAATCTCGGATTTCCGCATGCCGAGCTTTTCCATGACCACGCCGACGAACTCCTCGGGAATATCCACCGTGAGCCGCTCCACCGGCTCCATCAGCTTGCCTTTCACGTTCTTGGTGACGATCTCGGGCTTGCCGGCCATCAGCTCGTAGCCCTCGCGGCGCATGGTTTCGATCATGATGGAAAGCTGCAGTTCGCCGCGACCCATGACTTTGAAGGAATCGGTGGTGCCGGTTTCCTCGACGCGGATGGAAACGTTGGTGAGCAGCTCCTTCTCCAGGCGCTCGCGCAGGTTGCGGGAGGTGACGTACTGCCCATCGAGGCCGGCGAACGGCGAGGTGTTTACCGTGAACTGCATGGCGATGGTGGGCTCATCAATCGCGATGTTCGCCAGCGGGGTGGGATTTTCGGCGCCGGTGATGGTCTCGCCGATGGTGATGCCGGTGACTCCGGCGACCGCAACGATGTCGCCCAGTTCGGTTTCCGTAATGTCGACGCGCTGCAGCCCGTTGAAGGAAAACAGCTTGGTGATCCGCACTTTCTGCAAGGAGCCATCGAGCTTGGCAATGCCGACATCCTCGCCGGTGCGCAGCGTGCCGTTGAAGACGCGCGCAATGGCCAACCGCCCGAGGTAGTCGCTGTAATCAAGATTCGCCACCAGGATCTGCAGCGGACCTTCCGCGTCGCCAGCGGGCGCAGGAATCGTCGCCACGATGGCATCGAACAGCGGCTGGAGATTCTGACCGGCGGTGTCCGCGTCCGCCGACGCCGTGCCCAGCCTGGCATTGGTATACAGAACCGGAAAATCGAGCAGGTCTTCGGACGCGTCGAGATCGATGAACAAATCGTAAATTTCGTTCAGCACTTCCTGGGAACGCGCGTCGGAGCGGTCAATCTTGTTGATCACGACGATGGGCGGCAGCTTGGCTTCCAGCGCCTTGCCCAGCACATAACGCGTCTGCGGCAGCGGGCCCTCGCTGGCGTCCACCAGGAGCATGACGCCGTCCACCATCTTGAGCGCGCGTTCCACCTCGCCGCCGAAATCGCTGTGGCCGGGCGTGTCCACGATGTTGATCTTGATGTCGTGGTAGAAGACAGCCGTATTCTTGGCCAGGATGGTGATGCCGCGCTCGCGCTCCAGTTCGTTGGAGTCCATGACGCGGTCCACCAGTTCCTGGTTGGCGCGAAATACGCCGCTCTGGCGAAGCATGCCGTCCACCAGCGTGGTCTTGCCGTGGTCGACGTGGGCGATGATAGCGATGTTGCGAATACTCAAGATGTAGTCCTTAACATGTTGCGAGCCTTTCACCGGGTCGCAAGCGAATTTTTTGCATCGCAGCCAGCCGGCTCACATACCCATAGGCTGCGTGCGCCGTGCCGCACCGCAACTCTTTCGCCGAGGAGACAGCCATGAGAAACAAACGTTTCGCGGTTGCCGCAGCCTTCCTGCTGGCGGCGGTCGTCGCCGCCATTGCCATGTACGCGCAGACCAGCCAACCGCCTGTCGGTGTCAAACGCAACATCGTCCTCAAGCAGGACATGACCATCCCGGGCCATGAAGCGGTGATGGCCCTGGTCGAATTGCCTCCCGGCACCGCCGAGGGCAGGCACACGCACCCTGCGGAAGTGTACGTATTCGTGCTACAAGGCACGATCCTGCAGGAGGCCGCAGGCAAGCCCGACGCAACCCTGAAAGCCGGCGACATTTTCTATGTCGCTCCCGGCCAAGTCCATCAGGCGATCAACAAGGGCGCCGACACCGTGAAGCTCGCGGCCGTGTTCGTTGCCGAGAAAGGCAAACCGCTGACCACCAAAGCTGAGTAGCCAGCCGTGGAGTAAGCGCGTAGATGTTTGGCTGCCCCCCAGGGATTCGAACCCCGATATGCTGATCCAGAGTCAGCTGTCCTACCATTGAACGAGGGGGCAGCGTCAGCGGCTGGCAGGTCCCGAACTGCAGACCCACTTCGATTTTAGGGGCTGTTCGGGATTGCGGTCAAATCAGTTTGTCAGTGGGTCAGTACGGTAATTTCTCAGGACGTCAGCATCTCGCCGGCATGGCAGCGTTCTACGCCGGGTCTGCGGTAACGTGTGGCCCAGGTCCGAACTGGGAGAATGCGAATTGAAATACTGACGAACTGGCCCACTGAAAAACTCGATCCTGCGATTACAATTTGCGCAGAGGAAAAATCTCATGGCAACCCCAACCGGCATGATGGAAAGCTTGCAGGATCGTGCTGAAATCGCGCGCCGCCATTTGCAGGCGGAACAATGTGCCCTGGTGGTGGTGGATATCCAGGAAAAGCTGCTGCCGCCGATCTTTGAGAAGGACCGCCTGCTGCGCAACGCGCAACTGCTGCTGCGGCTGGCGAATATCCTCGAATTGCCCGTGATGGCGGCCACGCAGTACACCAAGGGCCTGGGCCCGGTGGTGCCGGAGATCGCTTCCCTGCTGCCCTCCAAGCCTCACGACAAGATGGAGTTCAATTGTTTCGGCGCCGATGCCTTCTGCGACGCGGTCAAGTCCATGCCCAGGAACCGCAACACGCTGCTGGTGTGTGGCATGGAAACCCACATCTGCGTGATGCAGACGGCGCTGGAAGGACTGAATCGCGGCTACCTGGTGCACGTCGCATCCGACGCGGTCAGTTCGCGCGCCGAGTGGAACTGGAAAGTCGGGCTGCGGCGCATGGAAGCGGCCGGGGCCGTGATCTCGTCCACCGAGATGATCATCTACGAACTGCTGCACAACTCAGGAACGGCGGCGTTCAAGGAGATGCTGAAGCACCTGAAATGACGCCTTATTTGGCGGAAGCGCCTCCGGCGCCCGCCAGGACAATGCGCGCGTCCGCGATCTGCACTCCGCGTGGAGAAACGAAAATCGGATTGAGGTCGAGCTCCTCGATCTCGGGATTCTGCGTCACCAGTTCCGACACCTGGATAAGCAGCTTTTTCAGCGCCGCCACATCCGCCGGTTTCGCGCCGCGAACGCCATCGAGAATCCGCGCGCCCCGGACCTCGCCGATCATCTCGGCCGCGTCCATCTCGGAAAATGGCACGATGCGGAAGGAGACGTCCTTCAGCACCTCAACCATGGTCCCGCCCATGCCGAACATGACCGCGTGGCCGAACTGGAGATCGCGCGTTACGCCGATGATGACTTCCACCCCGGCGGCCGCCATGCCGCAAACCAGCGCCCCGCCGGCACGGAAGCCTCCGGCGGTTTCCACTGCCGCTAACTGCCGAAACGCGGCGCGCACGCCGGCTTCGTGGGGCACGTTGAGCACTACCCCGCCGACATCGGTCTTGTGGGTCACATCCGGCGAGTTGATCTTGACGGCGACCGGAAAGCCGATGTCGCGCGCCGCCGCCACCGCCTCGTCCTCATTGGCCGCGGCGGCGAACGGCGTCACCGGCAACGCGGCTTGCTTTAGGAAAGCCATCGAGGCGGCGGGAGTGAGCGACGCCGGCTGAGCCACATGAGCGGCAACCGTGGCCGGTACCGCTTCGCCGGCAAACTGCTGCCGGCGGAAGCAGGTATGACGCGCCATCGCTTTCACTGCCCGTTCCGGCGTCGGAAACACGGCGATCTTCTTCTCGCCCATGCGCGCCCGCTCTTCGCGCTCGACGTCGGCGCCGCCGAGATACGCAACCAGCTCGCATCGCCCCGGCCGCATCACTTCGCTGGCGCCGGGGATGGGATCGCCGAATATGGTCACCACCAGGTCATAGTGGCCGTCAGACAGTTCCAGCACTCTCCGATACCAAGCCGCAGTGGCATCGCCGGTCAGGTCAATGGGATTGCCGATCGGACAATGCGAGGGGAGAAACTCGCGCAGTTGCCTGGCCAGTTCCGGCGGGACAGGGGCCAGCCGGAAGCCCTCCTCTTCCAGCGCGTCGGTGGCGAGGATGGCGGACCCGCCCGAACTGGTGACGATCAGCACCCGCGGTCCCTGCGGCGCGGGTACATACGCCAGGGCCTTGGCGTAATCGTAAAGTTCTTCCAGCGTGTAGGCGCGGTGCACGCGGTACTGGCGGAAGACGGCTTCATAAATCTCGTCCCGGCCCGCCAGCGAGCGGGTGTGCGACTCCGCCGCTTTGCGTCCCTGCTGGGTGCGGCCCGCTTTCAGGATCACCAACGGTTTACGGCAAGCCTTTACCGCGGCCAGGAACTTGGCGGCGTCTTTCACGCCTTCGATATAGAGCGCGATGACCTTGGTGTTGGAGTCGTCGGAAAAGAAGGAGATCAGGTCCGCCTCGTCCACGTCGGCGCGATTACCCAGGCTGACGAAGGCCGAGAACCCGAGCCGGTCCTGCGAAGCCCAGTCAATCAGCGCGGCGCCCACGGTGCCGCTCTGCGACACGATCGCCATGTCGCCGCGTCGCGTCAGCAGCGGCCACGACGCGCACAATCCGTGGTAGGGATAATTCACCCCCTGGCAGTTTGGTCCCACCACCCGAATGCCGCACTGGGCGGCGTTCTCCGCCAGTTCCCGTTGCAGTGCGGCGCCCTCTTCGCCGGACTCGGCAAAGCCCCCGGTAATGACGATCGCCGCCTTCACCTTGCGCTCGCCAAGCTGAAGCATCGCGCCCGGCACGAGCTTGGCGGGAATCATGACGACCGCGAGGTCGGTGCCCTCCGGGATCTCGGTCGCTGACTTCAGGGATGGAATCCCCAGGATCGTTTCCCCCTTGGGATTGACCGGGATGATCTCGCCGGCGAACCCGGCGTCCCGCAGGTTGCGGAAAATCTGGAAGCTGAGCTTCTCGGGGTTGGCCGACGCTCCGATCATGGCGATACGAGACGGACGGAACAAGGATGTGAGCGGCGCAGCCATGGCTCGCCTCCGCGGAAAATTTTCGTTCAGGGAGCGAGCATCATAGGAAGGGGTTCGGGCGAAGTCAACGGCCAAGCCGGCGGGCGTGGGCTATGGCTCGCCCTGCGGTTCTCCGGCCTGCTCTTTCTTCTTCACGCGCACCACAATGATCTTGGCGAAGCCCTCGTCGAAGGTTGGCGGGCGGAGCTTGGCCGCCATACGCTGCATCACGTCTTCCGGCACCACGCGCCCGCGGCGCTGGTTACGCTCCATGCAGACTTGGAGCGGCACGTCGAAAAACACCGCGTGCACGTCGTAGCCGAACTCGCGCGCCATTTTGATCCACCCATGACGCTCGCGCGGCGACAGGTTGGTGGCATCAACATAATTAAACGGCATGCGGGCGACCAGGCGGGCGCGCAACAGCGAGCGCAGCGTGCCGAACACCAGGTCCTGGTAGCGCTGCTCGGTGGTGTCGTCGAACAAAAGTCTGCGCAGCAGGTCGCTGGACAACGGCGTCACTCCGCGGCGCTTGAACCAACTGCTCTTCCCCGATCCCGGCAGTCCGATGGAGAGCACGACGGCGCCCTTGGGCTGTCGCGGCGGACGGTGCGCCGGCTGCGGTGGACGACGCTCCAGGGGCGCGGCCGCCGGCAATTCCGGTGCAACTTCACTCGGTGCGGGTTCCTGCGCTTCCGGCGGTGCAGGCAGCGGCGGCTTGGCGGGTGCGGCGGTGCGACGCCGTCCCCTGCCCCCTCGGCTGCGGCGACGCTGGCCGCCACGCGCTGGACGCTGGGATTCTCCCGCCTCGGCCGGAGTTGATTCCGGCGCGGGCTCGGGCTCGGGCTGCGGTTCGGGAGCCGCCTCGGGCTCGCGATTCGACATCTGCAGCGAACGATCCATGTCGGGATACGCCGGCTGCAGCGGTTCGGGCTGCGGTTGTTCCGGTTGCGAGGGCCCCGCGGGCTTGTCTTTGCGCCGCTTCATGCGGTCGCGCTGCCACTTGCGCATGCTGCGATTGGAACACACCGCCCGACATTCGGCAACGCGCCGCCTCAGCCTTGTTACCTGTGTATTGCGAGGCAACGCATGCCAGACGAAGGTTCGGCGCGGGCGGCGAATTCTGTGGTTTGCGCACCCCTGCCCTCGGTGTTACGATTTTTTGTTTTCCTTACAGTGCCGGATACTTCTGTAGCACGAGCTTGATCTCTGGAGGCAAGATGGCAATCAAAGTCGGCATCAACGGTTTTGGCCGCATCGGCCGCAACATTCTTCGCGCCTCACTCGGCGAATCGAACCTGGAGTTTGTCGCCGTCAACGATCTCACCGATCCCAAGACCCTCGCCCACCTGCTCAAGTACGACTCGGTCCTCGGCAATCTGACCCATGAAGTGCGCGTCGAGCAGGACTCCATTAAGGTGGCCGGCCGCAGCGTGCGGGTCTTCTCCGAAAGAGACCCCGCCAAGATCAATTGGGAGTCGGTGGGTGCGCAGGTCGTGGTGGAATCCACCGGCCGCTTTACCGATGCCGAAGACGCCCGCAAGCACCTGCGCGGGCCGGTGAAAAAGGTGATCATTTCCGCGCCCGCCAAAAACGAAGACATCACCATCGTCATGGGCGTGAACGAAGACAAGTACGACGCCGCCCGGCACAGAATCATCTCCAATGCCTCCTGTACCACCAACTGCCTGGCGCCAATCGCGAAGGTGGTCAACGATGAGTTCAAGATCGTCAGCGGCACCATGACCACCATTCACTCCTACACCAACGACCAGGTGATCCTGGATTTCCCCCACAAGGACCTGCGGCGCGCGCGCGCGGCGGCCATCAACATGATCCCGACCACCACCGGCGCTGCCAAGGCGGTTTACCTGGTGATTCCGGAACTGAAGGGCAAACTCGACGGCTTCGCCATGCGCGTGCCCACGCCCAACGTGTCGGTGGTGGACCTGGTCTGCTTTGTCGAAAATAAGACGAGCGCCGAGGGAGTGAACGCGGCCATGAAGAAGGCCTCGCTGTCCGGACCGCTGAAGGGCTATCTCGGCTACGAGGAGGAGGAACTGGTTTCGTCCGATTTCAAACACGACGACCGTTCGTCCATCGTGGACGCGCCGCTCACCCGCGTGGTGGCCGGCAACTGCGTGAAGGTGATCTCCTGGTACGACAACGAGTGGGGATACTCCTGCCGCGTCCGCGACCTGATCAACTTCATCGGCAAAAAGGGCTTGTAGTCTCGATCAAGCTGCCGTGGGTTGCGGACGACGAAATGCCCGCAACCCGCGGACACAAAATTCATCTCAAGGTTCCGATTCTATGCAGGCCGAATTTGCAGCGCGCGTCGAGGAGTTAACGATGACCAAGCTCTCCATCCGCGATCTGCCGCTCAACGATCATCGTGTCTTCATGCGCGTGGACTTCAACGTTCCGCTCGATGACGGCGGCCGCATCACCGACGACACACGCATTCGCGAAACCCTGCCCACCATTGAATACGCTCTGCGTCATGGCGCGCGCCTCATCCTGGCCTCGCATCTCGGCCGTCCCAAGGGCAAGCCCAACGCCAAGATGAGCTTGCGTCCCGTGGCGGAGCGCCTGCGCATGCTGCTGGACCAGGTATTGGGACGCGGCGAAAACGTCGGCTTCTGCACCGATTGCGTCGGCATCCAGGCCGAGGAGATGGCGGGCAAGCTGGAAAAAGGCCAGACCCTGCTGCTGGAGAACCTTCGCTTCCACGCCGAAGAGGAGGCCAACGACGAGAAGTTCTCCAAGGAATTGGCCAAGCTCGCCGACTATTACGTCAACGACGCATTCGGCGCCGCGCATCGCGCGCACGCCTCGACCGTGGGCATCACCAAATTTGTCGAGCTCTCCGCCGCCGGCCTGCTGATGGAAAAAGAACTCGAATACCTGGGCAAGGCGCTGCACTCGCCGGCCAAGCCGTTTGTCGCCATCCTCGGCGGCGCCAAAGTCAGCGACAAGATCGGTGTGATCAAGAACCTGATGCACAAAGTTGACGCGCTCATCATCGGCGGCGGCATGGCGTACACCTTCCTGAAGGCGCAGGGGCACGAGGTCGGAAAATCGCTGGTCGAGGAAGACAAGGTCGATCTCGCCAAGCAACTGCTCAACGAAGGGCGCGCGAAAAAAGTGAAGTTCGTGCTCCCGGTTGACCATGTCACCGCCGCGAAAATCGCCGAAGACGCGGTCACCCATATCGTCGGCGAGGGCCAGCCGATTCCGCCCGACCAGATGGGCCTCGACATCGGGCCGAAAACCATCGAGTTGTTCACGGAAGAGATTTCACGCGCCAAGACCATCGTGTGGAACGGCCCCATGGGTGTTTTTGAGACGCCGCTGTTTGCCCGTGGGACACGCAAGGTGGCCGCAGCCGTGGCGGAAAATTCAGGAGCGATTTCGATCGTCGGCGGCGGCGATACCGTTTCCGCCGTCCACGACGCCGGCGTTGCCGACAAGATCACGCACATCTCCACCGGCGGCGGCGCATCGCTGGAATTCCTCGAAGGCAAGAAGCTGCCGGGCGTGGAAGCGCTGTCGGACAAGAAATAGTCGATGGTCGATGGCCGTTGGCCCGTCGCCAACGACCACCGACTGACCACTCAATCATGCGCATCGCGATTGATAACGACCGCACGATTACGCTCCTCACGGGCGACATCACCCTGCAGGACACCGACGCCATCGTCAATGCCGCCAACGAGCAGCTTGCGCCCGGGGGCGGCGTCTGCGGCGCCATTCACCGCGCCGGCGGGCCCGCCATCTGGGAGGAGTGCGAGAGGATCGTGCAGAAACGCGGTCCGCTGCCCACCGGGCAGGCAGTCGCCACCACCGCCGGCAAGATGAAGGCGCGCTACGTCATTCATACTGTCGGTCCGGTGTGGCACGGCGGCCACAGTAATGAAGCGGAGAAACTGGCCAGCTCGTATCGTGAATCCATCCGCATCGCCGACAACTTGAAGCTGCAGAGCATCGCCTTCCCTTCGATCTCCACCGGAATTTTCGGATATCCCGTGGAACTCGCTGCGCCGGTGGCGCTCGAAGCCGTCGCCGAAGCGGTGCAAGCGTCCCAGCACGTCGCCGACGTCCGCTTCGTGCTGTTCGATCAAACCACCTTCGATGTTTATTCCCAAGCGAGCCGCGCCATTTCCACCAACGCCGCACAACGCAGTAGCTGATAGCTGAAAGCTGATAGCTTCCTTATGCGAAAAAAAGTTATTGCCGCCAATTGGAAGATGTTCAAGACCCCGGACGAAACCTTCGCCTTCATCCAGGCTTTCCTCCGCGAAGTTTCCGGACACAACCGCGACGAGATCGTCCTCTGCCCGCCGTACGTGGACATCGCCACCGCCGTGCAGTCGGCGCGCCACTCCAATGTCCAGATCGGCGCGCAAAACATGTATTGGGAAAAGGAAGGCGCCTTCACCGGCGAAATTTCCGCAAGAATGATCCAGGCGGCGGGATGCACGCACGTCATCATCGGGCACTCCGAGCGCCGCCAGTACTTCGCCGAGACCGACGACACGGTGAATCGCAAGCTGCTGGCCGCGCTCGACGCCGGACTGGTCCCCATCGTCTGCGTCGGCGAAGTTCTGCAGGAGCGCGAGGCCGGCTTGACCGAAGAAGTTCTCCGCCGCCAGGTCACGGGCGCGTTCCGGACCATCTCCGGCGACAAAGCCGGGCCCATCATCGTTGCTTACGAACCGGTGTGGGCGATTGGCACGGGCAAGACCGCGACCCCCGCCATCGCCGCCGACGCGCACAGTGTGATCCGTGCCGAGGCGGCCAAGGCCTTCGGCCAGAGCGCAGCCGACAACCTGCGCATTCTCTACGGCGGCAGTGTGAAGCCTGACAACGCCAAAGCGCTGATGTCGCAATCTGAAATTGACGGTGCGCTGGTCGGCGGCGCCAGCCTCGACCCGAAATCCTTCACTGCGATTGTGAAGTACTGAGAATTCGCCACGGATCTACACGGATTTTCACGGATCATTTCTCTTGTGTTTTATCCGTGTCGATCCGTGAAATCCGTGGCTGGTTTTTCTTGTCAGGCCATCATGAACTCCAATGTCCGCAATCACCATTTAGCGGTGCGGTACTGCTCCCGCAATGCCGCAATCTGCTTCATGTGATGGCGCGTATGCTCCCAGTGGAACTTGCGCCATTGCCCTGCGGTCAGCGGTCCGATAATCGGGTGCACCGCGACCACGCCGTTGCCGAGCTTTGCCTGCGCCTCGCCAATCCTTGCGTCCATTTCCATGAGCGTGGTGCGGATGGTCTCGACCGCAAGGGCCGCATCCAGGCCGCGGGGAAGCGTCCATTCCGGCGCTTGCCGTCCGGAAGGAAAATATCCGAGCTTCACCACGATGAGAGTGGCGACCCATTGGCGCGCGGTCGCTCTTTTCTTTGCCGGGCGCCCCTGCTCCAGCGCGCGCTCCATTGCCTTGCTGGTGCTGCTGAAGGCCAGCGACAAATGTTCGAGGACTTGTGCCGTGCTCCATTTGTCCTCGCGATGCCACGCCAGTTGGTCGGCCGGCATGCCGCGGGTTTCCCGTTCGACGGCGTCGAGCGCGCGTTGCAGATAGAAATCCATTCAGCGTTCCCTCACGTCCATTACAATAATGGTTTTGCATGGCTCGCGGTTGCGGATTATGTGCGCCGTGGCAGCCCTTGAGGATGCACCATGAGCAAGTTCCGATTGATACTGCCGTTGGCAATCCTGATAATCCTGGCTGCCTGCGAAGGCAGCAACCCCGGCACTTCCTCGGCGCCTGCGCCGGCAAAGAAAGAAGAACCCGCAACCGTCGCCCACACCGGGCGCGAAGCCTTCCAGAAGATGTACACGGCGGCGCACCTCTGGGTGGCCGACGCACGTCCGTATCGCCTGCAATCCGACCTGTTCAAGGACGACGCCGGCAAGGACGGCAAGGCAGTGATCTGGCGCGCCGGTTTCGCTTCGCCTGCGCGGCGGTCCATCAAGGCTTTCCTCTGGTCCGGCGTGCACTCCGCAGACGCGCCATCGCCCGGAGTCAGTTCCGGCGTGGAAGACACCTACAGCCCGAACAACAGCTCCACCCTGGTGTTCGATTCGGCGTTCCTCAAAATTGACTCCGATAAGGCGTACGAGGTGGCGCAGCAGCACGGTGGCGAAAAGCTGATGAAGGCGAACCCGAAGCAGCCCGTCATTTACCTGCTCGAGTGGAATCCGCAAGAGAACAAGCTTACCTGGCACGTGATCTTCGGAAGCAGTCCGGCGGAGGCAAAGCTCAGGGTGGCGGTCGACGCTACTACCGGTGTTTTTGAACGGGTGGAGAAGTAGCGTCTTTGGCCTGCGCATCCAGCCGGGCCAGCGCTGCCTTGGCCGAGCCCGCGAACTCACCGCTGGGTAGAATCTTCAGATACTTTTCGTAATTGGCGCGCGCCAGCGCCGTTTTCCCCAGCTTGTCCTGCGCCTCGGCGAGTTTGTAGGTGGCGACGGCGTGGTTCGGCATGTAGTCCAGTGCTTCCGCGTAGCGCGATTCGGCGGCGCGATAGTTGTTGCGCTTGAAGTAGAAGTCGCCGACCTCGACGTTTTTGTCGGCTTTATGCGGATTGTAGGGATGCAATTCCAGGACGTCGGAGGCGGGAGCGCTGCCCTCCTCGCCGGCCGGCGGGGTCAACGGAACCTCCGAGTCCTTGCTGGAGCTTTCCTCCGGACTGGAAGAGCGCGGGAGCGGCTGGCTGTTCGGCACCTTCGGCTGCTGCGGCGCCGGTGGCTCGCTGCCGGCCTCGTCGTCATCCGTGCCGGGCGCCTTGCATTTTTCGGCGCCGCCAATCTTGATGCAACTCGGCGCGCCCCGCTTCAGGGTCCGCTTCATCTTCGATTCCGGCTTCTTCTCTTCCTTTGGCTGCTCATCGGAAGGCGGCGGAGCCGGTGGCGGCTGCGCCTGGGGCTGCGGCTGGGGAGCGTCGGGGAGTTGGGATTCGGGCTGCTGCGCAACCGCGACCGCACAGAACAACGCGACGACACACAACACCCGGAATGCGAGAAAACGCAGCATCGCGACAATTCTAACCCCGGAGACGACAACAAGTGGCGGAAGAGGTGGGAAACGAAAAAAGGCCGTCCGTTGGGGGACGGACGGCTGCCAAGGTTCACCGAAGGGAAAAATCGCTTACTGCTGCTGCGGAACGCTGCTGGAAGCCGTGGTGGGCGCCTGGTCGCTAATGTTGGTCATCAGGCGGACATCCACACGGCGGTTCTTCGCGCGCCCGGCGGTGTTGCTGTTCTCCGCCACCGGCTTATCCTTACCCATGCCGATGATGTAAATCTTGTGCGCCGGGATCTGGTACTTGGTCACCAGGTATTCAATGACAGAGTCGGCACGGCGCTTGCTGAGCACGTAGTTGTAATCGGCGGAACCGACCGAGTCGGTGTTGCCGTCCACCACCACGATGTAGTGCCTGGCATTGGGCAGGTCGGCGCCGAGTTCATCGAGCGCTTCTTTTGCCTTGGGCGTCAGGTTGAACCGGTCGAAGCCGAAGTGCACGGCCGTCTCGACCACGGGACGATAGTTATCCAGGTTGGCGACGACGCCGGTAAGACTGTCGGCGCGATTGGAGGCCTGGTTTGCCAGGTTCTGGGCCTGGTCGGCGGCCTGGCCGGCGCCCAGGGCCTTCTGATCGGCAGCGGCGGCGGCGGCCTGCACCGACTGGATTCCCTGCTGGGCGCGCGAGTCAACGTCCCTGATGTCGCGCGTGTTCTTGGCCGTCAGGTCATCGAGTTCGTTGACCTTGTTGATGGTGGGCGCGGTTTCGTTGCGGACGTACTTCTTGGTGGCGCAGCCGACGCTCAATGGCAGGCTGGCGGCAATCACCAGGGCAAAAACGGAAATTCTTTTCATGGGGGAGAACTCCTTATGTTTGCGACAGCTCGGCTGCATTCCCGCAATCAGGCTGTAATCCACAGAGCCTCACGCAAAGTGACGGCGCTTTGGAAAGAGCAAGCGTCCTGCCATTTACTTTTCAGCCAAGATGTCTCCGAAATGGTGAGTTTTCTTTGACTTGGCACACAGCCCGGAAACGGGCGTGCACGCCGGGCAGGCAATCCTGGGCGCACCCGTAGAATTTTTACCGGGCGCAGGTCTGCTAACATTCAGGGAAAGGCTCCTGCCCTCCTAAACACTCCCGTGGATCTGCTCGACAAAATCCGCAGCCTCCCCCTCCGGGCCGGCGTGTACCTGTACAAGAACGCCGAGGGCGAGGTGATCTACGTCGGCAAGGCCAAGAACCTGCGCAGCCGGGTGCGCAGCTACTTTGTCGAGGGCCGGGCGGAGGACGCCAAGACCGGCAGCTTGCTGCGCGAGGCGGTAGACGTTGACTACATCGTCGTCGACAACGAGAAGGAAGCGCTGGCGCTCGAGAACAATTTAATCAAGCAAAAGAAGCCGCGCTTCAACATTCTGCTGCGCGACGACAAGACTTATCCGTACCTGAAACTCACGCTGGGCGAACGGTTTCCGCGGGTATATGTCACCCGAAGGTTGAAGAAGGACGGGAGCACATATTACGGCCCGTACTTCCCTGCCAACCTGGCCTACCGGATCGTGGACCTGATCCACCGGCACTTCCTGATTCCGAGCTGCAAGGTGGACCTGAACCGGTTTCACCCGCGAGCCTGCTTGCAGTACTACATCGGGCGCTGCCTGGGGCCGTGCGTCCAGGGGCTGACCACGCCCACGGCGTACGACGAGGCAGTGCGCGACGTGAAGTTGTTCCTGGAAGGCCGGCAGACGGAGCTCTCGCGCTCGCTGCGGGGCCGCATGGAAGCCGCCGCGGAGAACCAGCAGTACGAGCTGGCGGGCAAGTACCGCGACCTGATCTCCACCGTCGAACAGTTGCAGGACAAGCAACGCATGGCGGCGGTCGAGGGCAGCGACGCCGACGTGTTCGGCTTCCACTGGGAAAACCAGATGCTGGCGGTGAACCTGTTTCACATGCGCGGCGGGCGGGTGCTCGATCGCCGGGAATTTTTCTGGGAAGACCTGCCGGCCACGCTGGCGGGCGAAAGTGGCGAATTCACCCCGGGCGAGTTTTTCTCCGCGCTGCTGAAGCAAGTCTACATTGACCAGCAGTACGTCCCGCGCGAGATCTTCGTGCCGGTGGACTTCGAAGATCGCCTGAGCCTGGAAGAGCTGGTCTCCGACAACTGCGGGCACAAGGTGCACATCACGGTTCCCCAGCGCGGAGAGAAGCGGTCGCTCATTGACCTGGCCGGACAGAACGCGAAGCAGTCGTTCGACCAGCGCTTCCGGGTGATGAAGCCGGCCGCGAAGGTGATCCAGAAGACGTTGCAGGACGCGCTCACGCTGCCGGAATTGCCGCGCCGGATCGAATGCTTCGACATCTCGCATATCCAGGGCGCGGAGACGGTCGCGTCCATGGTGGTTTGGGAAGACGGCAGGATGAAGAAGAGCGACTACCGCAAGTTCATCATTCGCTCGGTGGCCGGGGTGGACGATTTCGCCTCGATGCGCGAGGTGGTGACGCGCCGCTACAAACGCGTCCTGGAGGACAAGGCGAAGATGCCCAGCCTGGTGCTGATCGATGGTGGCGTGGGGCAACTGCACGCCGCCGCGGAGGCGCTGGAGTCGCTGGAGATCACCAACCAGCCGCTGGCCGCAATCGCCAAGCGCGAGGAAATCATCTACGTTCACGGGCAGGAGGATGAGCCGGTGGTGCTGGATCACCACTCGCCGGTGCTGCACCTGGTACAACTGATTCGCGACGAGGCGCACCGCTTCGCCGTGACCTTCCACAGGAAACGGCGGGAAATGCGCGACCGCAGCACGGAACTGCTGGCGATACCGGGAGTGGGAGAGGGAACGACGCGGCGTCTATTGCAGCATTTCGGGAGCGTGCAGGCAGTGAAAGACGCGGACGCGGCGGCACTGTCGGCGGTGGTGACGAAACCGCAGGCGGAAGCGATCTTGCAGCATTTCAGGAAGTAAGTTTCAGTTTCAGTTTCAGTTTCAGAAAAGCAGATTCCTCCCTTTCGCTCCGCTCAGGGTCGGAATGACAACCTTTCAGGAAAACAGCAATCAGATTGCGCTAAGAGCTATTTCCAAATCGGAGATGATGTCCTCCACGTCCTCGATGCCCACCGAAATGCGGACCATGCCGTCGGTAATGCCGATGGCGCGTCTTCCCTTCTCGCCGAGCGCGGCGTGGGTCATGGTCGCCGGGTGCGAGATGAGGGTCTCGACCCCACCGAGTGACTCGCCCAACGACAGCGTGCCCTTGGATTTCTTCAGCATGCGCTTGGCATTGCCGAGCGAGCCGGTTTCGAGGGTGATCATGGAGCCGAAGCCGCTCATCTGCCGCTTCGCAAGCGCGTGCTGCGGATGTTTGGGCAGTCCGGGATAGAAGACCGCTTTCACTTTCTTGTGGCCAGCGAGGTATTCGGCGATGCGGCGGCCGTTTTCGTCGTGGCGCTGCATGCGAACACCCAGCGTTTTCACTCCTCGCAAAACCAGCCAGCATTCAAACGGCGACATGATGGCGCCCGCTGACTTCTGAATAAACGCAAGCTGCTCGGCCTGCTGGTTGGTGGTGCACACAACCACGCCGCCGAGGCCGTCACTGTGGCCGTTGAGAAACTTGGTGGTGGAGTGCACCACCATGTCAGCGCCGAACTCGATAGGGCGCTGGAAAAACGGCGACATGAAGGTGTTGTCCACGATGACTTCGGCGCGGCGGCGGTGCGCAAGATCACTAATTGCGGCGAGGTCGCTAATGGTCATTAGCGGGTTGGTCGGCGTTTCGACGTAAACGTAGCGCGTGTTCTTCTGGATAGCTTTTTCGACGGCGCGCAAGTCGGAGGTATCAACATAAGTGAATTCCAGACCGTAGTTGGTGAGAATCTGGTTGAACAGGCGCGGCACGCCGCCATAGACGTTGTGGGAGCAGACGAGGTGGTCGCCGGCCTTCATCATGGTGCAGATGGCGTTGATGGCTGCCATGCCGCTGGCGAAGACGCGCGAGGTGGCGCCGCCCTCCAGCGCCGCCAGGCTTTCCTGCAGGCGGTCGCGGGTGGGATTGGTGACGCGCGCGTATTCGTAGCCGAGACGCGGCTTGCCGAGCTCGTCCTGCACATACGTCGAGGTTGCAAAGATGGGAAAGGAAACGGCGCCGGTGAGGGGCTCGGGCTCTTGTCCGGCGTGGATGGCGAGGGTGGAGAAGCCGCGGCGGTGATTTTTTGGCATGATTTCGGTTCTGCGCAGATTTGTAATTGGTAATTTGTAATTTGTAATTTTTGCCCGCCGTCGCGGTGCGCGTTTGAAATTACAAATTACAAATTGCAAATTTCAAATTTGTCACGGTCCTTCAAAAATGTTCTTCGAGAGATACCGCTCGGCCGAATCGGGGATGACGGTGACGACGCGCTTGCCGGGGCCGAGTTTTTTCGCCACCTCGATAGAGGCCCAAACGGCGGCGCCGCCACTGGAGCCGGCAAAGACTCCTTCCTCGCGCGCCAGGCGGTGAGTCATCACGAACGCGTCGGGATCTTTTGCCATGATGACGCCGTCGGCGAGGCTCATGTCGGCCGTTTTCGGAATGAAGCTCGACCCGATGCCCTCGACCTTGTGGTCGCCGGGCTGGCCGCCGCCATAGATGGATCCCTGGGATTCAACCAGGTAGGCCTGAGCGCGCGGGTTGCGCTCCTTCACGAATCGCGCCACGCCGGTGAACGTGCCGCCGGTTCCGGCGCCGAGCACCACCGCGTCCACCTTCTCCTGCATCTGCTCCCACATTTCGCGGGCGGTGGTTTCGTAGTGGTAGTCGGGATTGGCCTGGTTGGAGAACTGTCCGGCCATGAAGGAGCCCGGAATCTTCGCCGCGAGTTCCTCGGCGCGGTGGATGGCGCCCGCCATGCCTTCGTCGTCGGGAGTGCGAATCACCTCCGCGCCCAGCGCCTGCATGAGCACGACTTTTTCCTTGGCGAATTTCTGCGGGATACAGACGATGACGCGGTATCCACGATTGACGCCGATCAGCGCCAGCCCGATGCCGGTATTGCCCGCGGTCGCTTCCAGGATGGTGGAACCGGGATGCAGGCGTCCTTCGGCCTCGGCGCGCTTGATGATGCCGATGGCGGCGCGGTCTTTAATGCTGCCGCCGGGGTTCAGGTATTCGAGCTTGGCATAGACATCGGCAACACCGGGCGGCGGAAGTTTCCGCAGGTGCAGCAGCGGCGTTTCGCCGACCAGCTCCGTGATGTCCTCGGCGACACGCAGGCGGGAGGCTTGTTGGAGCGTCATGGGGGGCACTCGACAGGGTAAGAGAGGCGGGGAGCGGAGTCAATTGCGATTGCGGAACTGGGAACCATCGGGTGATCCGGCGATCGGGTGATCGGGTGATCTGCCTCGGGGCTACTGCGCCACCGGAAACTGGTCGCCGGCAGCGGTGTCGTAGAAGTCGGCAAGATCGGCATGGCCGGCGAGGGTCTCGCGCTCCTTGCCTTCGACCAGTATCTTGATGCGGATGGTGCCGGGCAGATTCGCCGCCAGGGTTTGCGCGATGGATGCGACCGTGAGTTGCTCCACCAGGATGCCGGAGCGGTGCGTGTCGGCAAAGGCGGCGTTGGCGTCCACGATCGCCATGTTGGGCTTGACCAGGAATACGTACTTAATGTCGGCGCCGCTGCCCAGCGGATGGGGCGAGTTTTTTCCCAGGTACACCGACAGGAGCGCGCGCAGGATATGGCGGGCACGCTCGCTGGGGTCGCCGGGCACGGCGATGGCCGCGTCCTGGCGGTGCAGCATGCCGTCGCGATCGCTGGCGATGTACAACGTGACGCGTTCGGTGGGACCGGAAATCGGCGGCGCGATGGGTCGCGTATCGAAGGCACGGATCGGCAGTCTTTCCGCCTGGCGCTTCAGCCGGAGGGCGTAGTAGCCCATCGCCGCTACCAGGACGATCAGGACCGCCAGCGCGATCTTGGCACGCGGGGTCATCGCAAACCTCCCGCCGCGCCCGCCCGCGATACCACCGGCTTGGTCGATCCGGCAACGCCTTCGGCGATGGCAGCGCAGACCGTCTGCTGGTAAGCAGCGCTGGTCAGCCCCGCGACGTCGGCTGCCGGCGGCATAATCTCGATGGCGATGGCCGACGCCGCAATGTTGTTCAGCGGCCGCAGCACCACCGGCGCCGTGGCCACCGGAATCTCACGCTTGGTGATCTCCGCCACCACGCTGCCCGCCAGCGCGCGGCTGCCGTCGAGAAAGGCGCTCTGCGCCGTGTCCCAGGGAAGAAAGCTGCCGGCGCGCGGCGCGCTCTCGCCCAGGTGGGCGGTATAAACGCGCACCCCCGACCCGGTGGTCCCGGCGTGCAAGGTGATAAAAACCAGCGGGCGTGCCGCATTGGCGATGGCCGCGCGCTGGTCGGAGGTGAGCGCGTTATCGGCATCGCGCAAAAGCGTCGCCGGAATTCCCTTCTGTTCAAGAGCGGCGCGCAAGCGCCGTGCCCAGGCGAGGGTGACGTCTTTTTCCGCCAGCGTTGCAGAGAGCGCCGCGCCGCGATCGTCGCCGCCGTGGCCGGGGTCAATCACCACGGTGGCGCGGGGGTGAGTGACCTGCGCCGCCTCCGGAGCACCCGGCGCAGGCGCAGAGGCGGTGGGCGAGGTTGGAGGCGGCGAGGGAGGTGCGGGAGATGGGGCGGGGGCCTGGGCGCGAACTTGCGGTACGGGCGCAATGGTGATGGTGCGATTCTGGTCGCTGAAGCTGGCCATGACCGGCGCGCCGGTGTGAATCAGCAGTTCCGCCACGCCATCGTGCTCGGAAAAGTTCGCCGCGCGAATCACCTTGTCGTCAAAGGCCTGCGTGCCGGCGAGCGCGATCACGGGCTCGCGCGAAAAAATCATGCGCAGCTTGCCGGATTCGGTCGAGATGGCGGGGTTCACCGGGGCGGAAAAATGCAAAACCAGCTTTCCCCCGGCGGGCTGCAATTCGGCGGTGAACTGCGTGGGCGCACTGCCTATTAACATGCGCCTGGCCGGCTCCCTGAAATCCAGCGTGGCGGGCACAAGGCGAGAAAGCACGAGCGCAACGGAATGCAGCGGCACCAGCCCGCGGCCGTTGTCGATGACGAACGGAGCCGACAGCTTCACGTTCGTGCGATTGACTTTGGCCTTGGTTTTCCCGGTCTTAAATTCCGATTCGGTGTCCCTGAAACGCAGCTTCCACTTGTCGCCGTCCTGGCGGGCGGTGGCGGGGCCCAATGGCGTCAGCACATCGAGCAGCGGAACGTACTCGTGGCCGTCGTGGTCCAGCACGTTGACTGCGTACGAGGACTGCGGCGTATAGATGCTGAGGCGCTTGTCGTCGGCGGCGGTAGCGGCGAGCGCCGCGATCGTGAGTACGATGGCGACGGCATGGTTCCAAGATCTCACAGTGTGTCGAGAATCTTACCGCAGTCCCGAGTCGCGAGTCCCGAGTCCCGGGTTCCGATGCTCGCGTCTCGGGTCTCGGGACTCTCGGCTGTGCTACTCCATCGCGTAAATCGCCAGCCCGCTGAGCAGCTTGGGATAGAAGTCGGTGGACTTTTGCGGCAGGACTTCGCCGGCAAAAGCGATATCGCGCACCTGGTCAATGCGTACCGGATTTACCAAGAGGGCGACGTTGGCGCCTGCCTGCGCCTGGCGGATGGCGTCGCCCGCCTCACGCACGTACTTGATGTTCTGCTGCTGGCGAATCGCTTCTTCCGAGATTCCCATGACGTGCTCGAGCAGGACCTTGTGGAGGTGCACCAGGTCGAGTTGGCGCTGGCGTGCCGATGCTGCCGCCAGCACCGCATCGGCGGCGCCCGGCCGAGCGCGCAGCAGAAATGCCTCGTGTCCTATCGCCGCGACGAAAGCGGCCCCCTGCTGCCCGGCTTGATGGAGAAGAGCGACCAGGCCAGCCGGATCGGTGGTGCTGGCCTGTTCAACCCCGAAGTATGGAAAGGCACTGCGCAGGAAGAGGTCTTTGTCGAAACCGGGCAAGCCGCTGACCACGCGGTGGGTAGGCAAGATCACCAGCCCGGGCGCGTCCATGTTGACGAAGGTCATCACCACGTAATCGTAGGGCGCGTCGCCTTGGCCGCGCGCGGCCGCCCGGCGCTCGTCGCGGTAGTCCTGGGCGGTTTCGTAGCGGTGGTGGCCATCGGCGATGATGGTCTTCTTGTCCGCCATCAGGGCCGCCACGCGGCGGATCGTCTCGCGGCTGGAAATGCGCCACATCCGGTGCTGGACGTGGTATTCATCGCGCACGTCAATGTCGGGCGGCAAGGTCACGCGCAGGAGTTCGTCCACTTCGCCGCGCGGATCGCTATAGACCATGAAGAGCTGCTCGAATTGCGCGCGGGTGGCGCGCAACAGGTTCAGCCGGTCCTGCTTGGGCTTGGCCAGGGTTCGCTCGTGACGGAAAACGACGCCCTCGGAATAGTCATGAATACGGCCGAGCGCGATCAACCCGCGGCGCTCGGTCTCCTCGCCTGTTCCTGAAACCATGAAGCGCTGGGAATAGGCGTACAACGACGGCTCAGGGTCGGCGCGCAGGATGCCCTGCTCGCGCCACGACGCAAAATGCGCCGCCGCAGCCTGATAGACGTCAGGCCGTTCCACGTGCGGATTCCCCAGGATGATCCGCACCAGGTTGAAGGGGCTGGCCTGGTAGTAGCGCGCCTGCAATTCCGGCGAAATCTTGTCGTAGGGCTGCGTAACCACATCGCCGATGGAGACTCTCATCGAGTCATACCGGAAAGCAGAAAAGGGTGCGATCTCCATGCCGGCGATTGTAATCCGTCCCCACTCGTCCCGGGCAGGCCGTGGCTGGGGCGCGCGACCGAAAAATCCGTGTGCCTCTGGCTGTGATAGCATCAAACAACACGAGGGACTATGACCCGCCGCCGCAGCCATTGCGGGTTTCGCCGCATGGGGACGCATCCTTTCCAGACTGTGCTCCTGAGTCCGTCACCATCGGCGGCAGAGCCGTCGCATCCCTCCAGATATTTGCGGCTGCTCGCGTTCCTGCTGGTCGCGGCGCTGATGTTCGTCCCCGGCGGGTGGGCACAAATCCAGGACGAAGTGCACGTGCAGCCACACGCCAAGCCTTCCGACCCGCCGCTGGCGGCCAAGTCGTCCGACCCGGCGCTGAAGACTCACACCAAACCGCTGCGGGTGGACGTGGACCTGGTGCTGATCCCCGCAACCATCACCGACCCGATGAACCGGCTGGTTACAGGCCTGGAACGCGACAATTTTGAGCTCTTCGAAAACGGCGAGAAGCAGGAAATCCGGCACTTTTCCAGCGAAGACGCGCCCCTTTCGCTGGGCGTCATCTTCGACATGAGCGGGAGCATGAGCAACAAGATCGAGAAGTCCCGCGAGGCCGTGGTCGAGTTCTTCCGCACCGCCAATCCGCAGGACGAATTCTTCATGATCGCCTTCTCGGAACGGCCCGAGCTGGTCAGCGACTTCACCTCCTCGGTGGAAGACATCCAGGGCAAGCTGGTTGCCACCACTCCCAGGGGCCGCACCGCTATGCTGGACGCGATTTACATGGGCCTGAGCAAGATGCGCCACGCGCACCAGCAGAAGAAGGCGTTGCTCATCATTTCCGATGGCGGCGACAACCACAGTCGCTACACGGAAAGCGAGATCAAGAACCTGGTGAAAGAGGCCGATGTTCAGCTTTACGCCATCGGCATCTTCGACTCGACCCCGCGGACCGAAGAGGAGCGCATGGGCCCGACCATGCTGGCGTCGATCACCGATGTGACCGGCGGGCGGACATTTACCATCGATAACCCGAACGAACTGGCTGACGTGGCGACAAAGATAGGTGTCGAGCTACGCAACCAATATGTGCTTGGGTACCGTCCAAAGAAACCAGGGCACGATGGCAAATGGCGCAAAGTGAAAGTAAAACTGAATCCGCCCAAAGGCCTGCCGCCTCTGCATGTGTATGCGAAAACGGGTTACTATGCTCCCACGGAATAGGTTCCTGCTCCTGCTCGGGTGCTTGATTGCGCTGAGTGTTTGGCTGGGAGCGCAGACCTCGTCTTATCCCCGGCAGGCTCCAGCACAGCCAGCGGCGCAGGGTTCCGGCCAGCAGCCGGGAGCCGCCGAGCCGCTGCCCGGGGAAACGCCCAATCAGCCGGGAAACACCGTGCAGGCGCCCGCAGGCAGGCCGCAGGGACAGGAGCCGTCGCGCGAGGACAACGGCGTTTTCGTATTCAAGAAGCAGGTGGAGGAAGTCGTCCTGCACGCCACCGTGCTTGACGACAAGCACCGCCTGGTCACCGGCCTCACGAAGAACGATTTCCAGGTGTTCGAAGATGGAGCGCCGCAGCAGATCACCTCATTCCGCCGCGAAGACATCCCGGTGGCGCTGGGAATCGTAATCGACAATTCCGGCTCCATGCGCGATAAGCGCCTCGCGGTCAACCAGGCGGCCGTCAACCTGGTGCGTTCCAGCAATCCCCAGGATGAAGTCTGCATCGTCAATTTCAACGACGAGTACTACCTCGACCAGGACTTCACCAACCAGATTCCGCAGTTGCAGGAAGCGCTGGCCCGCATCGAGTCGCGCGGCGGCACGGCGCTGTATGACGCGGTGGTCGCTTCCGCCGAACATTTGAAGAAAAGCGCGCGCCTCGACAAGAAGGTTTTGCTGGTGGTGACCGACGGCGAGGACAACGCCAGCCGCGAGTCGCTGGAGCAGGCCATCCGGCGGCTGCAGGCCGAAAATGGACCGACGGTTTACACCGTCGGCCTGCTGGGCGAAGAAAAGCAGCGCCGCGCCCGCCGCGCCCTGACGGAGATGGCCGACCAGACCGGAGGGGTCGCTTTCTTCCCCAAGAGCGTCGGCGAGGTCGATTCCATCACCCAGGCGGTTGCCCACGATATCCGCAACCAATACACCATCGGATACAAGCCGGTCCGCCCGCAGGCGCAGGGCGGATATCGCACCATCAAGGTGGACGCCCACGCGCCCGGATACAAGCGCCTGATGGTGCGCACCCGCAGCGGGTACTATCCCGGGCAGGAGAGAGCGGCCAAATAATTTGCAATAGGTAATTTGTAATTTGTAATTTCGGACGTGCGCTTACAATGGCGTTTTCCTTTCCGGTCCATTTGGAGCTGACACAATTCAGGCCACCGAGGTTCCGGCAAATTACCAATTGCAAATTACAAATTGCCAATCACCACTCCCACCAGCCCCAAGCACTGATTTACAATTCAAACCCCATGGTTTACCGCAGCGATAACCGCACGCTGGAGCAGATGCGCCCGGTCAATATCCTCCCCGACTTCATCTCCACCGCCGAAGGCTCGGCGCTGATCGAACTGGGCAACACGCGCGTGATCTGCACCGCGTCGGTGGAGGAATCGGTCCCCTCGTGGATGCGCAACGGCGGCAAGGGGTGGGTCACCGGCGAATACGGCATGCTGCCGCGCTCCACGCTGACGCGCTCGCCGCGCGAGTCGGCGCGGGGACGCGTCGGCGGGCGGACGCATGAGATCCAGCGCCTGATCGGCAGGTCACTGCGGGCCGTGGTGGATCTGGCAAGGCTCGGCGAGCGCACCATCTGGATTGATTGCGACGTCATCCAGGCGGACGGCGGCACGCGGACGGCCTCGATCACCGGCGCGTTCGTGGCGCTCGGTCTGGCCATGCAAAAGCTGGTGGAAGCCGGCACGTTGACCCATGCGCCGATTCGAGATTTCGTTGCCGCCACCAGCGTGGGCATGGTGGATGGAGAGATCATGCTCGACCTCAGCTACGAAGAAGACTCGCGCGCCGAGGTGGACATGAACTTCGTCATGACCGGCGCCAAGAAGATGGTCGAGGTGCAGGCGACGGCCGAACAACGCGCCTTCGACGACGCGCAACTCAGGCGCATGATCGAACTGGCCAAGCGCGGCGTGGAATCGCTGATCGCCAAACAGCAGGCGGTGCTCAGCAATCTGCTGTTGCGGCAGTAGGTCCAGGGTTAAAATGGCGGGTTTGCGGTACCCGGCCTTTCATCATCTATCGCTACTAAGCACCTGAGGAGGTGTCGCGTGAAGCTGACTCCAGGAAAATTGTCCGGACTGAAAGCGGTTTCCACCGAGCGCGGGATCATTGCCGCGGCGGCCATGGACCAGCGCGGCTCGCTGAAGAAATCGCTGGCCAAGGAAAAAGGCGGCGAGATCACCGACCGCGACATGGAAGAGTTCAAGGCCTTGGTGACGGAAGTTCTCACGCCCCATGCCAGCGCCATCCTGCTGGATCCCGAGTGGGGACTTCCCGCGTCGAAGCGCCGCAGCCGCAATGCGGGACTCCTGCTGGCCTACGAGAAGACCGGATACGACAAGACGGGCGCGGGCCGCTTGCCTGACCTGCTGGATCACTGGTCGGTGCGCCGGCTGAAGGAAAATGGCGCCGACTGCTGCAAGATCCTGCTCTACTACACCCCCTTTGATCCCAAGAACATTAACGACCAGAAGCATGCCTGGGTGGAGCGCATCGGTGACGAATGCCGCGCCAATGACATCCCGTTTTTTCTCGAATTCGTGGGCTACGATGGAGACATGGACGAGAAGGGTTTCGAGTTCGCCAAGAGGAAGCCGGAGGTCGTGAAAGGCTCCATGGCCGAGTTCACCAAGGACCGTTACGGCGTGGACGTGATGAAGGTCGAAGTGCCGGTCAATATGAAGTACGTCGAGGGCGCACGCTGCTACGCGGGCCAGAAAGCCTACTCCAAGCAGGAGGCAATGAACCACTTCCGCGAGGCGGCAAGGGCGGCCACCAAGCCGTTCATCTACCTGTCCGCGGGCGTGAGCAACGCCGAGTTCACCGAAGGGTTGGAAACGGCGGCGGAAGCGGGCGTCAAGTTCAACGGCGTGCTCTGCGGCCGCGCCACCTGGAAAGAGGGCATTCCGATTTACGCCAAGCAGGGCGGCGAGGCGTTCCGCAAATGGCTGCAGGACGAGGGCGTGAAGAACATCAATAACGTCAATGAGAAACTGAAGGCAGCGACGCCGTGGTTCGACATGTACGGAGTGCAGGCGGAAATGGCGAAAACGTAGCCACCATGTTGAGTGGTAAGTGGTCGGGCGCGGCGTCGCTGCCGCGCCTTTCTGTTTCTGCCGTCATTCGGAGCAGTGTTGGCAAGAGTTTTCAATCACAAACCGCAAACTACCGCCTAAAAAATGTATTTGCCCCCAGTGACTTGCCTCGCCGCCGGTGCGGGTGTATACAGCGTGGAACGCTGCGGCAGGCGCGTGGGGCGCGGCCGCGAGCGTGGTTCACACGAATTCCAGCCTTTTCGCCGGAGGTGTGCGATGGAACGCGTCCGGTTTTTCGATCACGAAGGTCACCGCATCCTGCTGCTGGACTGCACGGCCTGCGGGTCCGACGAACTTCTCGAAGTATTCGAACAGGCAAAATTGGCGATTGCCGCGGAGCCGCCGCATTCGTTGCTGACGCTCGCCGACTTCACCGGCGCGCAGTTCAACAGGAAAGCGGCCGATCAGATGAAGGTCACCGCAACCTACAACCGGGTGCACGTGAAGCGGTCGGCGCTCGTTGGGGCGGAGGACTTGCCGGACGTTTACTATCACAACCTGGTCTCGTTTTCGGCGCGCGAGTTCCCCGCATTCAAGACGCGCGAGGAAGCCATGGACTGGCTGGTGAGCGACAAGGTCGAACGCGCCACCGGCTGATCTGGTGATCGGGTAACCGGAACAGCGGCAGGCCCGCGTGCCGCCGCCGGTGCTGAGCTGCTATTCCCACTCAATCGTGCCCGGCGGCTTGGAAGTGATGTCGTATACCACCCTGTTAATGCCCTTCACTTCGTTCACCAGGCGCGTGGAAATGCGCTTGATGACCTCCCACGGGAGTTCCACGACGTCGGCGGTCATGCCGTCTTCGGAGTGCACGGCGCGGACGGCGCAGGTGTAAGCGTAGGTGCGCTGGTCGCCCATCACGCCCACCGACATGACCGGCAGCAGCACGGCAAATGCCTGCCAGATTTTGGTGTACAAGCCGGCGGCCTTGATCTCGCTGACCACGACGTCGTCGGCTTCCTGAAGAATGGCAATGCGCTCGGGAGTGACCTCGCCCAGGATGCGCACCGCAAGTCCGGGCCCGGGGAAGGGCTGGCGCTGAAGAATTTCCTCGGGCATGCCGAGATCGCGGCCAATACGGCGGACTTCGTCCTTAAACAAATCCTTCAGCGGTTCGACGAGCTTGAGCCGCATTTTGTCCGGCAGCCCGCCGACGTTGTGGTGCGACTTGATGGTCTGCGAGGGACCGCGTACGGAGCGCGATTCAATGACGTCGGGGTAGAGCGTTCCCTGGACCAGGAATTCCGGTTCTTTATGGGCGGTTTTGCGCCGGTCGCGGACGACGATCTTGAGTGCCTCCTCTTCGAAGACCGCGATGAACTCGTTGCCGATGATGCGGCGCTTTTTTTCCGGGTCGGTCACGCCGGCCAGCTTGGCGAGGAAGCGGCGCGAAGCGTCCACGGCGACGACCTGGAGACCGAGACGGCGCAGGTTGTGCTGCACCTTTTCAAATTCGTTCTTGCGCAGCACGCCGTTGTTGACGAATACGCAGGTCAGACGCTCGGCGATGGCGCGCGCCACCAGCGTGGCCGCCACCGATGAGTCCACCCCGCCGGAGAGCGCGCAGATGGCGTGCGCCTTGGGGCCAACCGTCTTTCGAATGTTCGCCACGGTCTCGTCAATGAAGCGCTGCGGAGTCCAGTTGGGCTTGGCGCCGCAAATTTCGAAGACGAAGTTCTTCAGGATTTCCGTTCCGAGCGGGGTGTGGTGCACCTCGGGGTGGAACTGCACGGCGTAGTAGCGGCGGGCAGGGTCTTCCATGGCAGCCAGCGCGGTGGCACTGCGCGCGACCGGATGAAAGCCGGAGGGCAACTCAAGGGCGTGATCCCCGTGCGACATCCAGACCTTGATCTTGCGCGGTATGCCTTTGAACAATGGCGAGTCGTTCTCAAGCTTGACGTCGGCATGGCCGTACTCGCGTTTGTCACCGGGTACGACCTTGCCGCCGAGCGTGTGCGCCATATACTGCAGCCCGTAACAGATGCCGAGCACGGGCACGCCGAGCTCCAGCACGCGTTTGTCCGCCGGCGGCGCATCCTTGTCGTACACCGAAGCGGGGCCACCGGAAAGAATGATGCCCACCGGACCGCACTTCTTGATTTCTTGCAGGGAGACGGTGCAGGGGAGCACGACGGAGAAAACATTCTGTTCGCGGATACGACGCGCAATAAGCTGCGTGTACTGCGAACCGAAGTCGAGGATGACGATGGATTGATGTTCCACTTTTTAATGTCTCAGATATTCCGGGATGGCGTAAAGGGACAGTATCAGGGTAGCAAAGCTGTCAGCTATCAGCTATCAGCTTTCAGCCACGGAACGCAAACATCATTTCCGATTCTCGATTGTCGATTACCGATTGCCTCAACCCTGCAGTTCTGTCGAGGTCAGCGGTTGGGACTCCGGGGCTATGGGCTGAGAGCTGATGGCTGATGGCTGAAAGCTCTCGTCCAATGCCACGAATGCCGCCAGGCGCGCGATGTACAGGAAATCGGCGACCCCAAAGTAAATGAGAGCGATGACCACGCAGAGTGCGATCGAAGTCGCCGGGGTGGCCTGGCTGGCGAGCAGGGCGGCAACGAATGCCGCGACCAACGCGGCGGCGCGCAAGAAGCCGAACCAGGATGCAATGCCGAGGTACGGACCAGGGTCGCGGCGGTAGAGGTCCACGGAATCGGCAATGGAAGAGAACGCCGGGTGGCCGTTGCGCACGATCCAGATGGGGGCGAGCGCCAGGAACCAGTTCACCACCGACCAGAAGAATCCAATCAGCGCGGCAACCAGGATGCCGACCAGCGCAGCGGCGGTGGGATTCTGGGCCGGCATCGCGAGGCCGGTGAGGAACAGCGCGCCGAGGAAGGCGATCAGGGCAGCCAGCGTGAAGACGGCGCGGATGAAGTTTAGCGCCAGGAGAGGGCCGAAATGCAGGTCCCTCGGCTCGAACGCGCCCGCGTCGCTCAAGCGCAGCGTACGCGGGTCGGCCGGCGCATCCTCACTCGGGATGACATCGGTTGAAGAAAGGGATTGTAAGGTGATGGCGCGACCGAGGGTGGCGGCGGCGATCCACAGCGCGGCGATCGCGGGCGCCAGCACCAGGCACTCGCGTGCCAACTGCGGCAGGACCTGGACAACGATGTGCGCACCGGCATCGGCGATCAGAAAAACATCGCTGTGACGGGCGAGCAGCAGTTCGGCTTGGGTGATATCCACGTGCGCAAGGATGCGCCGGATGGCGATGATGACCAGCGTCCACGCTGCCGCCCCGAATGCCCATCGCCAGGCGACTTCGCCCAGCACCAGCGCGGGCCGGCGAACTACGGCGCGAAATCCGGCGCGAATGTGCACGGTAGGATTTAACCACAGAGGAAACGGAGGGCGCGGAAAAGAATAGGCCACGGATTACACGGATGAGCACGGATCAATTCATTTCCGACATATCCGTGAGAATCCGTGAAAATCCGTGGCGTGGTTTCTATTTCGCGCGCTTGGCAGATTTCTGGCTGAGCACGCCGATCAGTGCCTTGCCCGCAGGCGGCGTTCCGACCTTGCCGCCCTGCACGATGTCGCGAGCGTCGAGCTTCTTGCCATAAAGATTCTCGTTGGCGCCGCCGTCGGAGCGCAGCGTGGAACCCTCCAGGGAGACACCGGCAAACAAGCCGCGCGAGCGCGAGTAGCTGAGGATCTCGGCACGCATGACGATGTCGGTCGCCGCAGCGGCATCACGCCCCTTGGGCCCCGCGGCGGCCGCGGCATCGGCTCCAAGTTTTACTTTGCTGGTAAGAACAGAATCGGCGCCACGATCGTTCATCACCAGCAACACGAAGTCGGTGGCTTGTCCTCCGAGCTGAATCCCGATGTTCCCGCCTTCCAGCGCCATCATGGCCGGTGCGCTCCACGGGCCATCGTGGTTCTTGCCGGTCCGGCAGGTGATGGCGCCGCGGCCGTAACTGCCGCCAATGCCGATGGCAAACTTCAATACCGATGGGAACACGACTACACATTCCGCTTTATTGAGAATGCTCAGCGGGATGCCCTCCGGAATGTTGAGGATTTCCTTCATCACGGTGCCCGCTTCCTGCAGGCGTTCCTGTTCCTTCTTCTGCGCGAACGCAGGAGCGGCAATGGCCAACATGACTGCGACAGCGATCAATTTACGCATAGGTCACCTCGATTGGAGTTCCCCAACATTGTAGTCCCACTGCAAGCAGATCCCTCGCTTCGCTCGGGATGAGCGCGCGGGGCTCAGGCGCCCCGCAAACGCGCTCACTTGACGACGATGTTCACCAGCTTGTGCGGCACCACGATCGCCTTCAGGATTTTCTTGCCGTCGAGCGAGGAGAGCACCTTGGGATCGTTCAACGCGAGCTGGCGCACGTCTTCTTCGCCGGCGTCGGCGGCAACCAGCAGCCGGGCGCGAATTTTTCCGTTCACCTGAACCACGATCTCGATCTGCTCTTCGCGGGCGAGCGCCGGGTCGTACTTCGGCCAGGGATTACGCAGCAGGCTTCCCTTCTCCCCGAGCATCTCCCAGAGTTCGTGCGACAAAAAGGGCGCGAAGGGATGCAGCAACAGGACAAACGTACGTTGAACCTCACGCAACACGGGTTTGCTAATCCAAGCGCGTTTCTCCTCTTCCATGCCCGGCGCACTCCGAAACTCATAAAGCAAATTCAGCAATTCCATCAGGCCGGCGATGGAAGTATTGAAGTGCCACCGGCCATTGAAGTCATCCGTGATTCGATTAATCGTATTGTGCAGCTTGCGCATGACTGCACGATCGGCTGGTTGAGCATCTGGGGCTGTGGGATAAGGCGCCGCCACAAACCGGTAAACGCGAGCGAGAAAGCGTGCAATGCCTTCGACGCCGGCATCCTGCCAGTCGAGATCGCGATCGGGCGGCGCGGCGAACAGCGTGTACATGCGGGTGGCGTCGGCGCCGTAGCGGGCAATCATGTCGTCGGGCGCAACCACGTTTCCCAGGTTCTTCGACATCTTGGCGCCGTCCTTAATCACCATGCCCTGCGTAAACAGCCGCTGCGCGGGTTCTGAATTCGCCACCAGTCCCATGTCGCGCATGAACTTGGTCCAGAAGCGCGAGTAGATCAGGTGCAGGATGGCGTGCTCGACGCCGCCGATGTACTGCTCGATGGGGAACCAGTAATTCGCAATGCTGCTGTCAAACGGCGCGCTGTCGTTGCGCGCGTCAGTGTAGCGATAGAAGTACCAGGACGAATCCACGAAGGTGTCCATGGTGTCGGTTTCGCGACGCGCGCGGCCACCGCACTTGGGGCACTCGGTGTTCACCCACTCCGGCAGCCGCCCGAGCGGAGATCCGCCGGTGAGCGTGATGTCGACATTTTCCGGCAGCCTGACCGGAAGCTCCTTCTCCGCTACGGGCACAATGCCGCAGCGCTCGCAATAGAGCATGGGGATGGGTGTGCCCCAGTAGCGCTGGCGCGAGATGCCCCAGTCCTTCAGCCGGTAGGTAACGGTCGGTTTGCCGAAGCCGTGCTCGCGGGCATGGGCGGCCATCTTCGGTATGGCTTCGTTGCAGCCAAGACCGCTGAACTCGCCCGAGTTGATGAGCAGCGAGTCCGTCCCGCTGTAGGGAATGGTGGCATCGGAAGCTTTTTCTTCGTCGGTTTCGCCTTCACGGCGCGGCAGGATCACTACGCGGGCTTCGAGCCCGTACTTTTTCGCGAACTCGTAATCACGCTCGTCGTGCGCCGGGACGGACATAATCGCGCCCGTGCCGTAATCCATCAGGATGTAATTGGCCACCCAGATGGGCAGCTTTTCCTGGTTGAAGGGGTTGATGGCGTAGCGGCCGATGAACACGCCGTGCTTCTCGATGGCGCCCACGTCCCCGACTTCCTTGGCTTTGCGCTGCTCGGCGAGCAACTGGTCAATTTGCGCGCGCAGGTCGGCATTGTCCGCTAGAAGCTTGTCCACCAGCGGATGCTCGGGCGCGAGCTGGATGGATGTGGCGCCGTAGATGGTGTCAACGCGCGTGGTGAATACCGAGATCTTGTCGGCAATGTCCTCGGCCTGAAAATCCACCAGCGCGCCTTCGCTGCGGCCGATCCAGTTCTGCTGCATGATGCGGACTTTGTCCGGCCAGCCGCTGAGCTGGTCGAGGTCGCGCAGGAGTTGTTCGGCGTAATCGGTGATGCGCAAAAACCACTGTTCCAGCTCACGCTGCTCCACCTGCGTGGTCTCATGGCGCCAGCAGCAGCCTTTGACCACCTGCTCGTTGGCGAGCACGGTGGCGCACTCCGGGCACCAGTTCACCTTGCTCTTCTTGCGGTAGGCGAGCCCGCGCTTGTAGAGCTTGAGGAAGAGCCACTGGTTCCAGCGATAGTAATCGGGCAGGCAGGTGGTGACCTCGCGCTGCCAGTCGTAGGCGAAGCCGAGCCGCTTCATCTGCGACTTCATGTGCGCGATGTTGCGCAATGTCCACTCGCGCGGCTGCACCCCGGCTTTGATAGCGGCATTTTCCGCCGGCAATCCGAACGAATCCCAGCCCATGGGATGGAGTACGTTAAAGCCCTTCATCCACATGTAACGGGCAAGGGCATCGCCGATGGAGTAGTTGCGCACGTGTCCCATGTGCAGCGCGCCGCTGGGGTACGGCAGCATTTCCAGGACGTAGTACTTCGGCTTGTCGGTGCTGGGCGGCTCGGCGCGATAGAGTTCGGGGTCGGCCTCGAAGCGGGCGAACCACTTCTGCTCGATCGGCTGGGGATCGTAGCGCTCCTCGCGCTTCCCGGTAATTTGCGGCGTATCGGCCATTACGAATTAGTCCTGATTAAAGTAATCCTTGATTTTACAAGGTCGATGGTCGATGGTCGATGGCGGTGAGCCATTGGGGTTGGCATTTGGCAATTGGCGCTCGCCGCATTAGGTCGATCAGCGTTCATCCGCGTTCATCTGCGGCTTGCTTTTTTCTTTTTTCCGTAGCACCAGCGAAGATCGGAGATTGACGAATTGTCATCGCTCGCCGCGACCCGCGCATCAGAAAATCAATACTCGCGAATCGCGATTTCCTGAAAGGACTTTTGCTGACTATGAAGATCGCCAACGATGTTACGGAACTGATTGGCCGCACCCCGCTGGTGCGGCTGAACCGCGTGGCCGAGGGCTGCCGCGCGACCGTAGTCGCGAAACTCGAAAGCTTCAACCCCTGCAACAGCGTCAAGGACCGCATCGGCGTCAGCATGATCCGCGAGGCGGAGCGCGCGGGGGCCATTCATCCCGGCAAGACGGTGCTGATCGAGCCGACCAGCGGCAACACCGGCATCGGTCTGGCGTTCGTGGCAGCCATTCGCGGATACCGGATGATCTTCACCATGCCGGACACCATGAGCCAGGAGCGACGCGTGCTGCTGCTCGCTTTTGGCGCCGAGGTCGTGCTCACCCCCGGAATCAAGGGCATGAAGGGCGCCATCGCCAAGGCCAATGAACTGCTGGCGAAGACTCCGGATGCATTCATGCCACAACAGTTTTCCAATCCCGCGAATCCCAAGATCCACTTCGAGACCACGGGGCCGGAAATCTGGGAGGACACTGAGGGCAAGGTGGACATCATGGTGGCGGGCGCCGGCACCGGCGGCACGATTACCGGCGTCACCGAGTACATCCGGCCCAGGAAGCCTTCTTTCCGCGTGGTGGCGGTGGAACCGGCAGAGAGCCCGGTGCTCTCGGGCGGAAAACCGGGACCGCACAAGACGCAGGGTATCGGCGCGGGCTTCGTCCCCGAGGTGTTGCGCACCGATTACATCAACGAGGTGATTGCCGTGCCCAGCGACGATTCCGTCGCCATGGCCCGGCGCCTGCCGCGCGAAGAAGGATTGCTGGTGGGGATCTCGTCGGGCGCGGCCGTACTTGCGGCATTGCAGGTGGCGCGGCGGGAGGAGAACGCGGGCAAACTGATTGTCGTCATCCTGCCGGACTTCGGCGAGCGCTACTTAAGCAGCGTGTTGTTCGCCAATCTGCGCGAGGAAGCGGAGCGAATGCAGACCGAAGAAGTCGCAGTGTGATGGCCTTCACTAAACCGAGCAGAAGCTCGCCGCATTCCAGATCGCCCGATCACCGGATCACCTGATCACCAGAGGTTGTCCAACCTGCAACTCTGGCATTAGACTAGATGTTTCGTCTCAGGAGCGTAGAGGTCATTATGTTGGTCGTCATGGATGCGAACGCCACCGAAGTTCAGGTGCGCGCGGTTTGCGAAAAAATCGAGTCGATGGGGCTGCGCCCGCACGCCATTCCGGGCGCACAACGCACTGCGATCGGTATCACCGGCAACCAGGGCATGGTGGAAATCGGCCTGGAAGACATGCCGGGCGTCCAGGATGTAATCCGCGTCAGCAAGCCGTACAAGCTGGTGAGCCGCGATGTGAAGGGCGAAAACACGGTCATCACATTTGCCGGCACCGACAACACCATCGGCGGACCTGACCTGGCGGTCATCGCCGGGCCCTGCGCCGTGGAATCGCGCCAGCAGGCGTTTGCCGTCGCTGAGCGTGTAGCCAAGGCGGGCGCGCGCTTCTTCCGCGGCGGCGCGTACAAGCCGCGCACTTCGCCCTACGCCTTTCAGGGACTGGGCGAAGAAGGCCTGCGCATTCTGTCGGATATCCGCGACCGCTTCGGACTGCTGATCGTGACCGAGGCGGTGGACTACGAATCGCTCGACCTGGTGGAGCGCTATGCCGACATGATCCAGATCGGGGCGCGCAACATGCAGAATTTCTCGCTGCTGAAGCGCGCCGGCCGAGCCCGGCGTCCGGTCCTGCTGAAGCGCGGAATGTCGGCCACCCTGGAAGAATTCCTCATGGCGGCCGAATATGTGATGAGCGAAGGCAATTACCAGGTGGTGCTCTGCGAGCGCGGCGTGCGCACCTTCGCCGACCACACCAGAAACACGCTCGACCTGAGCATCGTGCCGGCCGTGCATCGTCTCAGCCATCTGCCCATCCTGGTGGACCCCAGCCACGGAACCGGCAAGCGCGACAAGGTGATTCCGCTGTCGCGCGCCGCCATCGCGGTCGGCGCCGATGGACTGATCGTGGAAGTGCACCACGATCCTGACCGCGCCTTGTCCGACGGCCCGCAATCCATCTACCCGGAGCAGTTCGAGGAATTGATCGCCGAAGTGCGGCAGATCGCGCCGATTGTGAAGCGCACGGTTCCGCAACCCGTGGCGATGGCGGCGACACACATCGGGTAATCGGGTGATCTGCGCTGTTCTTGTTAGAATCGCGCTCCATTGAAAAAAACCTTCCTCATCGTTGTCGCTGGTGCGGTGCTCGCGGCGGGGTTGCTCTCGGGCTGCCGGCGCAAGCAGCGAGATTACCCCGGCGACCTGAATGCCTACGTCAGCAACGGAAAGAGCGATAGCGTTTCGGTGATCGATCTTGGCCAGTTCAAGGTCTTGAAGACGATCGCGGTCGGACGCAATCCCACGGGCGTCACGGCGAACCCGAAGAAGAACGAGATTTACACGGTCAACACCGAGTCCAATAACATCAGCTTTATTGACGCGGTGAAAAACGTGGTGGTCGCGACCGTGGGGGTGCATCGCGCGCCGTATTTTATCGACGTGTCGGCGGACGGGACGCGCGGCTACGTGGCGAACTCCGGCTCCGCCAACCTCAGCATCCTCGATCTGGAGAAGCGGCTCGTGCTGGCCACGGTGGGCGTGGGTTCGGCGCCGGGGCTGGCGCGCGTCTCGCCGGATGGAAAAACCGTGGTGGTGTCCAACCGCGGCGGCAATTCCGTGTCGATCCTGGATGCCGCGAAGATGCAGGTGCGCGCCACCGTGCAGATTTGCGAACATCCCGAGGACATTGCCATCCTCCGCGACTCCAGCAAAGCCTTCGTCGCCTGCACCGGGTCAGCGCAGGTGGCGGCGATTGATTTGAAATCGGACAAGCTGCTCGCCCTGCTCGATGTCGGCAAGACTCCCATCCACCTTGCTCTTAAGCCCGACGGCGGCGAGCTGTTCGTGTGCAATTTCGATTCGGCATCGGTCTCGGTGATCGAGACCGCGGCCAACGAGGTCGGCGGCACCTACCTGATCGGCACCCAACCAGTGCACGCGGTGGTCAGCGCCGATAATTCCCTGCTCTATGTCAGCAACTTCGGCTCGGGCGCGGTGTCGGTGCTGGGCATTGACACCGGGCGCGTCATCGATTCCATTTCCGTGGGCAATCATCCCGACCATCTGGCGCTCACGCCGGCTGAGGATTTTCTGTTCGCGCTGGATACGCAGCCCGGCGACGTCGCGGTGGTGCGGCTCACCAAGCTGCCGCGCGGCAATAAGATCAGTTTGCCCGAGGCCATCATCAAGGGACAAAATCCGAACCGGCAGCGCTCCCTTTTTACCATGGTGCCGGTCGGAATCCAGCCCAATGGGATCGCGGTGAAAGAGATTGTGCCCGCTCCATAGTGTTGGCGTTTCGCCGGTTTTTTCTTTGCCTGCGCGGGGCCGGGTACCCGGCAATACTCCGTGTATAGTTTCGCTACAAGCGCATGCAAATCCTCGAGAATGTGCCGCTGGCGCCGATGACGACGCTGAAAGTCGGGGGCGCGGCGCGATATTTCGCAACCGCCGTCACCGCCGCGGACGTGAGGCAGGCGGTGGATTGGGCAAAGTCGCGCCAGCTTTCGCTATTCGTACTCGGAGGCGGCAGCAATCTGGTGATCGCCGATGCCGGGTTTCCCGGCCTGGTGCTCCAGATCGGGATCAGCGGCGTCGAGCGTCTTTCGGAAAACGGAAAGCAGGTGTTGCAAGCCGGCGCAGGAGTCGCGTGGGACGCGCTCGTCGCCCAGGCAGTCGCGGCCAATTGCGCCGGCCTGGAATGCATGAGCGGCATTCCCGGCACGGTGGGCGGCACCCCGGTGCAGAACGTCGGCGCGTACGGCCAGGAAGTTTCCGAAACCATTGCGGAAGTGCAGGTGCTGGATCTCCGCGACGGGCGGTTGCGCAGCCTGTGCAATGAGGCGTGCGGGTTCGCCTATCGCAGCAGCATCTTCAACACCGGCGAGCGCGGGCGCTACATCATTTTGAAAGTGGCGTACGCGCTGCAAGCGGGAGGAGAGCCGACAATCCACTACCGCGACCTGAAGGCATATTTTGCCTCGCTGCCCGCGAAAACCCGGCCCACACTGGCCGATGTGCGCGAGGCGGTAAGAAAAATCCGTCTGTCGAAGGCCATGCTCATTGTGGAAGGCGACGAGGATTCGCGTAGCGCCGGCTCATTTTTCAAGAACCCCGTGCTCGATGCGGCGGAGTACGAGCGCGTTGTTGCTTCCGCCGGCGGAACCCTGCCGAGCTATCCCGCGCCCGGCGGGCGTTTCAAGATTCCGGCCGCCTGGCTGGTAGAGCACGCCGGGTTTCACAAAGGGTACACGCGCGGCCATGTTGGGCTCTCGCGCAAGCACGCGCTGGCAATCGTCAACCGCGGCGGCGCAACCGCAGCCGAAGTCATCGCCTTGCAAGACGAGATTCGCCGTGCCGTACAGGAGAAGGTCGGCGTAGCCCTTCTAGCCGAGCCGGTGTTCGTCGGCTTCGAATAGCGCGTCCTGTCATTTAGCATCGGCTTTTTCAGCACTCGGCAGCGTCCGCAGGTAGAGCACAATCTGCCAGCGCTGCAGCTCCGGCAACCCGCTGAACGACGGCATCGCACGCCGTGGATTGCCGTTCGTGATTTTCCAGAACAGCGCGCCATCGCCCTGCTGTTGAACCACCGGTAGCTGGAGGTCGGCGGCGTTTTTCAGGCCCTGGCCCTGGGCGCCGTGGCATTGCGCACAATGGCGCTGGAAGAGCTTGCGCCCGCCGGCGGCAAGCTCAGGCGATCTCGCCAGCGGGTTCGCTCGCGCCGCTGCGGTATCCGGCGGCCGCCACGATGGGTCGGGCCGATACTGGATGTTTTGCGCCAACAGTCCTGCGCAAAATACCAGGATCGCAGCCAGCACGCGCTTCACGGCTTTCTCCGAAACATCGAGGCCACTTTTTTGCCGAAGCCCTCCACCTCGTAGGTGTAGGCGAAGCGCAGCAGCAGCGGCGTGCTGCTGGAAGTCAATCCGACCCCCGGCGAAAGGCTGATGGAGCTATCGTCCGTCAGGCGCCAGCGGATTACCGGCGCCAGGTAGTGCGCCGTGTCGTGGAAGCCGAACTGCTCCGTGCTGCCCAGCCCGCCATAGAGTTCCAGCCCGGCGACAAAGTTTTCGCGGCAGAAGCGGCATGGCTTCCCCGACGCGATCTTCGCCAGCGGACGCCAAACGCCGAGCGCGTATCCGAACTCGTACCCCTCGTTTTCGGTGAGGTTTTTTTCGAGAATGAAGTTCTCGGAGATGTTCCAATCGCGCACCGTGCTGGAAAGGATCAGCTTGGCTTCGAGTTCATGCGCGTGGGCGCGGCGCAGGTCGGCATTGGGTTCGTCAAACGAATCGGCGTGTCCCACCACTTCCTTGGTGACCCGCGAGGCTTCGCTGATGTTCTCGTACTCGAAGTACAGCACGGGGTTGATGCGGTGCTCGCGGGCGAGCGGGCGGAAGCGGTTCTCCAGCCGCCAGCCGGTAAAGATGGTGCTGTCGCCCTCGCGCGACTGGCCCTCCAGGTAGAACTCCGCCGTCCACCAGGCCTTCACCCCGTATTCCAGTTCGAGCAGCGGCGCGGCAAATACCGGCTGGCCGGCGCGCGGGATGCCGAGATTGTTCGACAACGAGATTTCCAGGTTTCCGGGCTCCTCCAGGTGGTGGTCATAGGTGACGAAGTAGGGCTTGTCCTGCGCGCGGGCAGCGAGCGAAAGCAGGAGAAGGGCATGCAATAGGAGGAAGGCAGGGCGCATCAGGGACCGACCTCGGGACTCGTGGTATTGAAAATGAAAGTCATTTTCAATTCTGAGGTATTGAAAATGAAATTCAATTTCAATTCCAACCGTTCTCGGTCGATTGGTCGAATCCCGCCGGTGACTGGCGTCCCTTTGCACTGTGATGGGAAAGTTTCGGCTTCCGGCGCGCCCGGAACCGAAATTCAGGCGGGACCTGCCGGCCACCAGCCACCAGCCACTGCCTCACCGCAACAGGTGGCACGAATATGTCTTGATCACCAGCCACACTTCGCTTCCGGGTATCAGGTGCAGGGATTGTTGCGCCCCGGGCGTGAGGTGGACCTCCATTTGCAAACCAGTGGCTGGGTCGCCGCACCGCACCCGCGTTACCACCGTCACGTCGCGGCGCACCAGCGACACAATGGCGCCGGGCAGCAGGTTGCGCGCGCTCAACCCCTGGGGCTGGGCGGCGGCCAGCAGGATGTCGCCGGCACGAATGCCGATGCGCACCGCGTCTCCAACCGCCGCGTGCCCCAACGGCACTTCCAGTTGCACATCCCCGGCGATGCGGCAAGTCATGGTCCCGAGGTCCTCGTGCAGCGCGGCCACCGCGCCGTCGAAAATATTTTCGAAACCCGCCGCCTGCGCCAGCGACTCCAGGCGGGGGGCGTGCAGCACATCCTGCGGCAATCCATTCGCGACCACTCTTCCCTGCTCCAGCGCGATCACGCCCTCGCCGAGCGCAAACAACTCGTCACGACTGTGGGTGACATAGAGCGCGGGAATGCCGTGCGCGTCATTCCAGGCACGCAGGTCCTGAATGATCGCTGCCTTGGTCGAAACGTCGAGCGCGGAGAGCGGCTCATCCAGCAGCAGCACGCGCGGATTGGTGACCAGCGCGCGCGCCAGGGCGGTGCGTTGCCGTTCGCCACCGGAGATTTCCCCTGGCCGGCGTTCGCGCGCATGCCGGATGCGGAATGCGTCCACAATCGCGTCCACGGCTGCGCGGCGCTGCTTCTCCGGCGAGCGGTCAAGACCATAAGCGATGTTCGCTTCCACGCTCATGTGGGGAAAAAGCGCCAGCGTCTGGAAGACGTAGGCGACACGCCGGCGCGCCACCGGCACATTCACCTTCGTCTCGGAGTCGAACAGAACCGTGCTGCCCACAGCGACGCGCCCCGAGTCCGGCGCCAGCAGCCCGGAGATGCACTCCAGCAGCGTGGTCTTGCCCGCGCCCGATGGCCCGAACAGCATGGTGATGCCCGCGGCAGCGGTGAACGACACTTCCAGCGTGAAGCTCTCCGACAGCCGTTTGCGGAGCGAGACGGCGAGCGCGGATGATTGTGGGCCGGTCGTAGCGGGGACATTGTAATCGGTCGCTGCTGTCACGATGGATGCCTGGTCGCTTTTTGCTGCCGCGCACGGCGATTCACATCTAAGCTTGTTATGGGATGAATATCGTTCCGGCCAAAGTCGTGAATGCCAAAGTCGCGTCTCAGGCAAAATTCCTTGCGGCGGCCTCCATCTGGGCCACCCTGCGCCGCTGGGGCGGGCCCGGCTTGCTGCTGATCGGAATCGTTGACAGCTCGTTCATTCCGACGTTCGGCAGCCTGGATATCTTCAACGCCGTGCTCGCCGCGCACCATCACGACCTGTGGTGGTACTACGCCATGATGAGCACCGCCGGATCGGTGGCCGGCGCCTACCTGATGTACCGCTTGGCCAGCGGCGCCGGGACCGGGTGGCTGCAGAAGCGAATGGGGGCGGCGCGGGTCGCCCGGGTTGACCGCATGCTGGAAAAGTATGGAGTGGCTGCGGTGGTGATTGCGGTAATCGCGCCGCCGCCGTTTCCGAGTTCGCCGTTTTTCGTGGCGGCGGGGGCGTTGAAATTTCCGCTTCGCAAGTACCTGACCGCGGTCATCGCCGGGCGCGCGTTTCGTTATTCGCTGGTGGCCTGGATCGCGTCGCACTACAGCCGTGGCATCATCCGCGTCTTGCGCCATCCCCAGCAGTACGCGCCGGTCACCATCAGCATCACCCTCGCGCTGGTGCTGGTGGCCGTGGCGGCGGGATTGGTCTGGCATCGCATCGGCCAGGAAATCGAGCGCGCCCAGCAGGAGGCGCATGGCAAGCAGCAAGTTCCGAGCTGCTAGCGAAACGGCCAGACCGCCCACACCTTGCGGTTCAGCGCGTACACCAGCGAGAGCACAACGAAGGAAAAAATCAGCAGCAGCAGCGCGGTTTGTCCCGCCTGCGCGAACTCCGCCGCCTGCACCCGGTCGTAAATATCAATGGAAACGGTTCGCGTCACGCCGGGAATATTTCCGCCGATCATCAGCACTACGCCAAATTCGCCGACGGTGTGCGCGAAGCTGAGCGCGATTCCAGTCACCAGCCCCGGCTTGGACAACGGCAAGACCACGCGCCAGAACGTCCGCCACCCCGAAGCTCCCAAGGTCGCCGAAGCTGCCAGCAGGCGCGTGTCCACGGCCGCAAAGGAAGCGGCGAAGGGCTGAACCGCGAAGGGCAGGCTATACAAGATCGAGCCGATCACCAGGCCCGCAAAGGTAAACGCCAGCGTGTGGCCGGTCAGCGATTGATACCAGCGTCCAAACCACGTCGCGTTGCCGAACAGAACCAGCAGGTAGTAACCGAGAACCGTCGGCGGCAACACCAGCGGGACCGACACCACGGCTTCGATCAAGAACTTCCAGCGCCAGCGCGAATAGGTGATCCAATACGCGATCGGCAACCCAATCACCACCAGCACCGCGGCCACGATCACCGCCAGGCGCGCGGTCAGGCCGAATGCTTGCCAGTTCATGGCTGCGGCTCCGGCACTTCGAAACCGTAGCGGCGAAGAATGGCGGCGGCTTCTTTCGTCTTCAAGTAATTCACGAAATCCTGCGCCACTTTTTCATTCTTCGACTTCCTCAGCACCACCGCCCCTTGTGTAATGGGCGGGTAGGATTCCGGCGGCAGCTCCCACCGTTGGCCGCTGCGCGCAAGCTCAGGCGCCATCGCGAGCGATAGCGGAATGATGCCGATTTGCGCATTTCCCGAGGTGACGAACTGCGCCGCCTGCGCCACGTTCTCGCCCAGGACCAGCTTCGACTTGAGCGCATCATATAGGTTGGCCCAGCGCAGCGCAGCGACCGCAGCTTTCCCATACGGCGCATGCTCGGGATTGGCAATTGCGATGGTGCGCACTTCAGGTGCAGTCAGCGCCTTCATTCCCAGGACCCGCACATCTACCCCGAGCGTCTTCGGCGCCCACAGCACCAGCTTTCCTGACGCATACTTCGTGAGCGATCCCAGCACGACCAGCCCTTGGCTCTCCAGTCTGTGCGGATAACCGAGGTCGGCGGACAAGAAAACGTCATACGGCGCACCGTTCTCGATCTGTGTCGCCAGATTGCCCGACGACCCGTACACCGCCGCGATATGCGTTCCGCTGCTTTTTTCGAAGTTGGCGGCAATCTCGGGCAAGGCGGGGCCCAGATCCGCCGCCGCCGCCACCGTCAAAGTCGTTTGCGCAAGCAGTGAACTGCCTGCCAGAATCACTATCAGCGTAAGACCGACACACCGACAGACCGAGCGACGGATTGACCGACTGACCGACAGACCGATAGGCCGTGCTGTTGTGACCAGCGTCATAGACCCCTCCCGCGAATAAGCGTCGAATCTAGGACCAACGATTGTACGCGCCCGGTCTCGCCGGCCGGAATCCGAACCCGGTTGCGGCTCCTTTCCGCGCGCGCCACAATAGATGCAGGTTGTAATTTTTTGTAAAAACGCGGAGTGCTCTTTGGCAGGGCGCGATACACTTAAAGATTGCACCCTGCGCATCTGCAATCATAAGTAAGAAGAGAGGCCGTTTTCCTCGTGAAGATACTGAAAAGCAAATGGACGATTGTGGCCGTCATCCTGGTCGCCGTGGTGCTGTTTGCGGCCTTCGGCCTCAATCGCAAGGACAAGACGCAATACTTTACCGCCAAGGCGGAGCGCGGCGACATCCGCGCTGTGGTGGATGCCACCGGCACCATCAACGCCGTCACCTCGGTCCAGATCGGGTCGCAGGTTTCGGGAAACATTTACCGGCTCCACGCCGACTTCAATTCCAAGGTCAAGCGCGGTCAGTTGATCGCCGAGATTGAACCGTCCCTGTTCGAGGGCGCGCTGCTCCAGGCCAAGGCCGATAATGAAAACGCCAAGGCGAATGTCGCCTCCGCCAAGGCCAACCTGGAAAAAGCGAAGGCCGCGCAGGAACAGACCAAGGCCGATTACGAGCGCACCCTCGGCCTGACCAAGGCCGCGGTCATGAGCCAGCAGCAGCTCGATCTCGCCAAGGCCAACTACGACTCCGCCGTCGCCGGCGTTTCCGCCGCCGACGCGCAGGTCACGCAGGCCGTGGCTCAGGTCGAGCAGCGCAAGGCCGCGGTTTCGGTCGCGCAAACCAATCTCGATCACACCTACATCTACGCCCCGATTGACGGCACCGTGGTCAACCGCGCCATTGACGTCGGACAAACCGTCGCCGCCTCCTTACAGGCGCCCACGCTGTTCACCATCGCGCAGGACCTGACCAAGATGCAGGTCTACACCAAGACCGACGAAAGCGACGTAGGCCAGATCCGGGTCGGCCAAAAAGTTTCCTTCAAGGTGGACGCCTTCCCGCGCGAGACCTTCAGTGGCGCGGTTTCGCAGATCCGCATGAATCCAACTACGGTGCAGAACGTGGTCACCTACGACACCATCATCGATTTCGATAATCCCGAGCTCAAGCTCTTCCCCGGAATGACCGCCTACGTCACCATCCCGGTGGCGAGCGCGCACGATGTCATAAAAATTCCCAACGGGGCCCTCCGCTACTCGCCGGACTTGAAGCCCGAAGAACTCCGCGCATTGCTCAAGGAGAACGGCATCGAGGCCGGTGGTGCACGCCGGCGGGCGGCGCAAGCCGATGGCCAGGAGCAGGCCGCACCAGGGCAATCTGCTCCGCAAGCTCCGCCGCCAGCTGCTGCACAAGGCGGCGCTCCGGCACCAGCGCAAGGCCAGTCACGCTCGGGTGGTGCACGCGGCCAGGGTGCTCAAGTCGCTGGCGGTGCAGCTCCCCGCACCGATGGATACCGCGCCGGCCAGGGCGGCGAGCAGCCCGGCGGTGGCATGAAACCGCGCGAAGCAGCGCCGACCGATCTCGGAATTATCTGGACGCAGTTGGCCGACAAGACCCTGAAGCCAGTCCAGGTGCGCACCGGCATTACCGACCACACTGTCACCGAACTGGTGCAGGTGGTGCACGGCGATCTGAAGGAAGGCGACGAACTCATCATCGGCGCCAGCAAGAGCGGGCGTGCGAGCGCGGGAGGGCCGATGGGCAGCCGCCCGCCGGGACGGTAACAACAAGTTATCAGTTGTCAGTTGTCAGTTGATGGCAGACCAGAGATGGTGTCTGAGACTCAAAGCGACACTTTAATTTTTCATGGGAACCACTTCACAAACGACCACATCCCCGACGTCACAAACCGCCGCTTCCACCCACGTCATCCACGTCGAAGACGTGCACAAGTACTACGACCTGGGCGAAGCGAAGGTGCACGCCCTGCGCGGTGTTTCGGTGGACATCGCCGCCGGCGAGTTCGTCGCCGTCATGGGCGCCAGCGGCGGCGGCAAGTCCACCTTCATGAACATTCTTGGCTGCCTTGACCGCCCCAGCAGCGGGCGCTACTTGCTGGAAGGCACCGACGTCTCCACCCTGACCAAGCGCGACCTGGCCACCATCCGCAACCGCAAAATCGGATTCGTCTTTCAGGGCTTCAACCTGCTGTCGCGCACCACCGCCATGGAGAATGTCGAGTTGCCGACTCACTATGCCCGCATCCCGCGTGAGGAAGCTACGCGCCGCGCCGTGGCCGCGCTCGCCCAGGTCGGCCTCGCCGATCGTGCCGAGCACTTCCCTTCCCAGCTTTCCGGCGGGCAGCAGCAGCGCGTGGCGATTGCGCGCGCCCTGGTCAACCTGCCCACCATCCTGCTCGCCGACGAACCTACCGGCAATCTCGACAGCCGCACCGCGGTGGAAATCATGGACATCTTCCAACGCCTCAACGAAGAGCGCAGCCTCACCATCGTGCTGGTCACGCACGAGCCCGACATCGCGCAGTTCGCCAAGCGCAACCTTGTCTTCCGCGATGGAAAAATCCGCCGCGACGATGTTCTCGCCAACCGCCCCCGCGCCTCCGAGGTCCTGCAACAAATGCCGGTGCTGGAAGACTGAATCTGGATCGGGTGATCCGGTGATCTTTGATCTGATGATCTCCGCAGGAATTTCGATCACCTGATCGCCTGATCACCAGATTCGCTTTAAGTTTCCTTCCCGATTGACAGAGTTCCTGACCAGCAACATACTTAACCGCCTCCCCAAAATCCTTTTGCTGCCAGGATTTATGAAATCAGGCGTCGGGCCATTCCCGTCGTTTTTCTTTCTTCTCTTGCTTGGTTGTTCGACCGCCTTCGCGCAAGGCGCGAAAGTGTCCACGGAAAACCCCTCCGAAAGCGAGCGCGACCGGCCGCAGGAGCGCGCCAACTGGTTCATGCGCGGGCGCATGGTGGACGGCAAGCCCGGAGCCGAGCAACTGCATCGCGCCTACGACCAGAAGCTGAACAATCGCCGCTTGCAGGGACTCGCGCGGGCCAGGTCCGCCCAGGGGACAACCGGCGATACCCCAGCCTCTCCTCGGCCGCTGTTCGTGACGGCGCCGCCCAATAGCCCGCCGTGGAATTTCCTCGGCCCGGCCCCGACCGCCACCGCCGCCTTCAACAACCTCACGCAGCAAAATTACGGCCCTGCGGTCGGACGAGTCACCGCGGTTGCGGTGGACCAGGGCGACACAACCGGCAACACGGTGTACATCGGCGGCGCATCCGGCGGCCTGTGGAAAACGACCAACGCGGTGAGCGCGACGCGCACCTGCGACAGCGCCACCGGCGTTTGCACCGCGAATGTCGGCTGGACTGCTCTTACCGATGGCCAGGCGACGCTCACGGTTGGCTCCATCGCGCTTCAGCCCGGCAACAGCAACCTCATCCTGGTCGGAAGCGGCGAGGCCAACAACTCGGCCGATTCATACTACGGACTCGGCATCCTGCGCTCCACCGACGCCGGCGCCAACTGGACCCTGATCAGCAGCGCCACCTGCCCCACCTCAAACCCCGCCTGCCCTTCGTCGGGAACCGTGTCGTTCCACGGCCTGGGGTTCACACATGTGGCCTTCAGCACAGATACCCCGACCCGCGTGGTGGCGACCGCAGCGGCGGCCAGCGGCGGCATCAATGTCGGCGCTGAAACCGGCGGCAGCAACGCCCGTGGAATCTACTATTCGACCGATGCAGGCGTCACCTGGACTCGTGCAACCGTGTCGGACGGCACCGCGTCTCCTGATCCCGCCTCCGCCAATGCCGTCATCTACAATTCGCAGCAACACAAGTTCTACGCCAACCTCCGTTACCACGGCTTGTATTCCTCCAGTGATGGCGCCACGTGGACGCGCCTGGCGAACCAACCGGCCGGCATCACGCTGGCCAATTGCCCCTCCTCCCCGGCCAGCAGCGGTTGTCCGCTCTACCGCGCGGAAATGGCGCTCGTCCCCGGGCGCGACGAGATGTACGTCTGGATTTACAACTCCAGCGAAAACGACATCGGCATCTACCAGACCAAAGACGGCGGGCAGACCGCATGGACGCAGATCTCGACCACCGGCATTGATACCTGCGGCGATGGCGCCGGCAACGGATGCGGCAACGATTCCACCGGCCAGGGCACCTACAACATCGCGCTCGCCGCGGTGCCCAACGGCACTAGCGCGACCGATCTCTATGCCGGCGGCGTCAACGAGTACAAGTGCGCCATCAATCCGGTAACCAATGCCGCCTGCACCACGTCGCCCTTCCTGAACCTGACGCACGTGTACGGCTGCTCGCCGACAGCCAACATCGCCCACGTCCATCCCGACGAGCACGGAGTTGATTTCCTGGGGAACGACGGAACGGGCGCGTTTTTCGCAGCCCACCCGACGTTCAGCCCTCCCGTCTTCTTTGGCAACGATGGTGGCATTTACCGCGCATCGCAAAGCTCGTCGCTGACCAACGGTACCTGCCCGTCGTCCGGAACACCCGCCAGCCCGTTCGATAACCTGAATTCCTCGGCTGGCTTTTCCATGATCCAGTTCGTGGGCTTTTCGCAAGCCACGTCTGACGCCGGCACTCTGCTCGGCGGCACGCAAGATAATGGCTCGCCGGCCGTGAGCGGCGCTTCTCCTTCATTCGGCAATTGGCTGTCTGTCAACAGGGGTGACGGCGGATTCAACGCCATCAACCCGCTTAACGCCAACGAATGGTTCACCTCGAATCCCGCGCCCCTGACCTCCAACGGCGGCATCCAGCAGTGTTCGACTGGCATTACCTGCACGAACCAGACTTTTGGGGCAGTGGTTACGCAGGACAAAATCGGCGGCGACTACTCGTCCTTCTACACATTCTTCACGCTCGACCCGCAGGCCTCGACGCGGATGCTGGTCGGCTCCTGCCGGGTCTGGCGCGGCAACAGCGATGGCACCGGTAGCGACTGGTCGGTCGCCAGCGCCGGTGGGAATCCGCTTACGCTCAATCTGGACACCGGGACGCCGAACAGTTGTGCCAATCCGGATAACAACCCCACTACGTTTATGGTGAACACCATCGCCGCTGGAGGCCCGTGCAACGGGACAGCCTGCAATCCGGGGATCACGCCCGGTTCCAGCACCGGCGGAGGCTCACAGGTCGTCTGGGCGGGCATGGAAGGCATCGCCGATGCCGCCAGCGCCGCCGTGCAATGTCTGCCGGGGAACGGGAATGGCACGCCTTGCGGCGGGCAGGTCTGGAGAACGCTTGCCGCCGATTCCGGAACGAGCAGTTGGTGCGAAGTCAGCGGTCTTGGGAGTGGCTTGAGTCCTGCGGCCGGATGTCCAAATCCTACCTCCACCGCCTGCACCTCCGCCCCTTCGGCCTGCAACATCAATCCCAAGCACTACACGATCTCCGGCATCGCGCTCGATCCCAACGACGCCACCGGCAAGACCGCCTACGTCACCGTGATGGGCTTCGGCGTCGGCCACATTTTCAAGACCACTGACGCCGGCATCACCTGGGCCATGCTCGACGGTGTCCCTGGCGGCACCGGCCTGCCCGACGCGCCCGCCGACGCGGTCGTCGCCGACCCCAACGTCGCCAACCTGATTTATGTCGGCACCGATGTCAGCGCCTTCAGTTCCACGGGCGACGGCACATGGACCGAGCTTGGCCCCTCTTCCGGCGCCGGCTCCCTGCCCAACGTGACCATCACGCAGTTGAAGATTTACAACAATCCCAGCGACCCTCAGGGGAATCCCCTCCGTCTGCGCGCTTCCACTTACGGCCGCGGCATCTGGGAAATTTCCATCAGCCCCGCGGCAGGTTTTCAGTTGAGTGTTACTCCGACATCGGCAACCGCAATCGTCGGCCAAACCACCACGCTGAACGGCACCATCGCATTGTTCAACAGCTACAACTCCTCGATTTCCCTTTCCTGCCAGCCGGTCAGCGGTTCCCTGCCCTCCACGTGCACCGCCAGCCCGCAGACGCTGGCCCCAGGAGCCACCACGTTCACCGTGACGGTCGGCGATTCCAGCGCGAGCATCTTTAATTTCAAGATTGTGGCGGTCGGCGGCGATCCCAAAACCGTGACCCAGCAGTTTCCGGTGAGTTTCAGCTCGGTTAGCCCGTTCACCCTTGGAGCAGCCGCCAACCCAAGCACTCCCGCAGGCGGTGCCGCCCTCACCAGTTTTAACGTGACCGCTTCCACAGCCCTATCCGGCACCATAAATGTTTCCTTCGCATGCTCGGGACTGCCGGCAGGCACCAGCCCGTGCGGCTTTTCACCCGCCGTTCCCACCTTGAGTGCCGGGCAAACCGCCAGCGTGAACGTCACAATCCAAACAGCCTCGACGACCCCTGTCGGCAGCTATCCCATCGTCATTACCGGAACCTATTCCGGATTCTCGCAAATAACGAACACAACCCTAAGTGTGACGACACCGCCCGACTTCACCATGAGCGCGCTGTCGCCAGCGAGCTTGAACCTGAGCACAACCGACACGGCCAATACCAGCTTCACCTTGCTGCCCAACAGCACTCTGTCCGGGAACGTGACTCTCGCCTGCAGCGGCTTGCCAACGGGCGCTGGGCCGTGCGCTTTTACTCCAGCTTCACCCAGCCTCACCGCCGGGCAGGCAACTGCCACCTCCGTGAACCTCACCATTCCGATTGTTTCGGTGACTGCGGGATCCTACACGGTCATCATCACCGCGACCAGCGGCGCGGTTCAGCACGCGCAGTCGCTGACGCTGAATGTGAGCTCCAACTCTTTCGGAATTTCGACCGGCGCCCTGTCTCCCACTCCTGCCAGAGCCGGACAGCCGCTCGCTGTGATTGTGACCATCACACCCTCGGCGTATAGCGGGACGGTGTCGCTGAGCTGCACCCTTGCTGACACAGGTGGTAACGCGGTACCCGGCACGACTTGCGCCCCTAGCCAGTCTTCCCTCAATTTCACCGGCGGCCCTACCGCCCAGGGCGCGACTGTGACCATCACCACCACCTCCTGTGTGACGTCTCCGTGTTCTGTGCAAACAACTCCTGCCACAAACCAGGTGCTCACGGTCACCGCTCATGACGCCACAACCACGAAAACTGCGACCTTCAACTATGCCATCGTGGATTACGTCCTGCCCCCGCCCGGTGCTGCCGCGCCGGTAATTGCGAACGGTTCAACAACTTCCTTTGCTTTTACTCTTTCAGGATTGAACGGCTATACCTCCAACGTCGCAGCGCAATGCGGCGTACCCTCACCGCTCACGTGTGCTTTAACTCCTGCCGGGCCGTACGCTCTCAGCGCAGCCGCCACCAGCGTGACCGCTACCATCACCGCCCCGTCTTGCACCTCTTGCGGCGGTACCAAAACGGCAACAATCACGACCAGCGAAGTGGCATTCGCCGCGCTTGCTCACAACCAGACGGTCAACATCGCAGTGCAGGATTTCAGCCCTCCTACAATCTGCAATTCCACATCTGCCGCTGGTCAGTGTGATACCACCGCGACAGTTAAGGCCGGGGCGAGCGCCACGTTCAACATCTCGGTCGCCGCGCTGGGCGGGTTCACTAGCGCGGTTACGCTTTCCTGCTCCTCCGGACTGCCCTCGCTGAGCAACTGCGTATTCACCACCAACCCGGTCAACCCCGGCGGCACCAGCACTCTGACCATCACCACCACCGCCCCCAGTGTTTCGCAACTTCGGCCGCCCGCAGGCAGACGCACCGTTCCTCTCTACGCCTTCTGGCTCACCATGCCCGGCATCGTGGTTGGGATCATCGGAGTCGGTATTGCGCCGAGAAACCGGCGCGGAAAATTGGTCGGTTATATCGGGCTGGTTGTAGTGCTCGGAATCTTGCTCATGCTGGCGAGTTGTGGCGGAAGTGGCGGCGGAACCACCACCACGCCACCGGTCCCCAAGCCGGGCACACCCGCGGGCACGTACCAAATTACGGTGACCGGCGCCTCCGGCAGCGGCGCCACCTCGCTGTCGCACAGCACGATGATCACCTTGACGGTGAATTAGCCGAGGTAGATCAGTTGCGGCCGGGCTCAGGCTGTCACCCTGATGGGGGACGAAGTCGATTGACTGCCGGCGTTATGAATTACCATGGCACGAACCCGTGCCTGAAAACAGTTTCGACCTCATCATTATCGGCGGTGGAATCGTCGGACTCGCCACCGCCATGGAAGTAACGCGCCGCTTCCCCGCCCTGCGCCTCGCCGTCCTGGAGAAGGAAGCCGGCCTCGCCGCCCACCAGAGCGGCCGCAACAGCGGCGTGATCCACTCCGGCCTTTATTACCGCCCCGGCTCGTTGAAGGCGAAGTTGTGCGTGGCCGGCGCCTCCGCCATGGTCGCCTTCTGCCGCGAGCACGGCATCGCGCATGAGATCTGCGGCAAAGTGGTTGTCGCGACCGACGAGCGCGAACTTCCCGGCCTGGACGAGTTGCAGCGCCGCGGCCATGCCAACGGTGTCATCGGCCTGGCGATGATCGGTCCGGAGCGCCTGCGCGAACTGGAGCCGCACGCCGCCGGAATCCGCGCGCTGCACGTGCCTGCCACCGGCATTACGGACTACGCCGCCGTCACCCACAAGTATGCGGCAATCGTCGCGGCGGCGAATGGAACCCTGCTGACGGGAACGGAAATCGTGGGAATCGTGCGAGGCAGCGGAGAGGTTGTGGTGCAGACTACGCGGGGGGATTACCGTGCGGGATTTCTAATTAACTGCGCCGGGCTGTACAGCGATCGGATCAGCCGTTTGGCAGGTGCTGAAACCGATGTCAGGATCATTCCGTTTCGCGGCGAGTATTACGAGATCGCGCCCGCGCGTCGGGGCCTGGTGCGCGGCCTGATCTATCCCGTGCCCGACCCTGACCTGCCCTTTCTTGGCGTGCACTTCACCCGGCGCGTGGACGGCAGCATCGAAGCGGGCCCGAACGCGGTGCTGGCGCTGCGCCGCGAGGGCTATCGCAAGACCGATATCAGCGTCGGCGAGCTAGGCCAAGCCATGACCTTCGGCGGCTTCTGGCGCATGGCGCGCAGGTTCTGGAAGGTGGGCGCCGGCGAGTACTACCGATCCTTCAGCAAAGCGGCGTTCGTGAAGGCATTACAGCGGCTGGTTCCGGAGCTTCAGTCCGCCGATCTCGCGCCCGGCGGCGCCGGCGTGCGCGCCCAGGCCGTGGACCGCGGCGGCAAAATGGTGGATGATTTTCGATTTGCCGTCAGCGACCGCGCCGTGCACGTGGTGAACGTGCCCTCGCCGGCGGCAACGGCATCGATCGTCATCGGGCGCGAAATCGTGAAAATAGCGGAAAAACGGCTGGGACTCTCCGCACAGTAGCGGCGCATAATCGATGTCGGCATGGGAAAAGCTTCCTGGGTGCGCATTCGTTGCCGGCGCGCATTGCCCTCCGCGCTGATGGCAGTGGCGCTGTGTGCGACGGCCGTGGCTTCGCCCGGCATCTCGGCCAATGGAGTGCAGTACGCGAGCATTCCGGCCGCCGTGAAGGGCTGCGCGACTCCCTGCACGGTTCTCATCCCCGAAGGCCGCTACGTTCTCACCGGCGATATCAATCCCGTGTACATCAATGCCAAAATCGTTCACCTTGTCGGCGCTGGCCGTGGCAAAACAATTCTGGCCGGCCCACCGAAACTTCAGGCAGCTGTAAGCTTCACCGGCACTAGTACCGGCAGCAGCATTTCTCATCTGACATTACAGGGACCGGGCGATGGCTCGGGAATCGGCATCAATGCCGGATCCGCAGTCAACATCCAGGTCGAGGATGTCGAGATCACCGGCTGGAGCATTGGCATCAATACCGGCGGAAACAGCAGCCGCTGGACAATTGCGAACAATTCCATCCACGGCAATTCGGGAGACGGGATTTTCCTTGCTCCGGGGACAAACGATTGCGAGGTCAGGGCGAACCAGGTTTACGACAACGGCTCCAACGGCATCGATATCAACGGGAGCCGCAACCGGATCGCCGACAACCAGGTGTTGCGCAACGGGCAGAGCGCGGCTTTCGGGGAGTGGGACCGCAGCGGCATTTTCGTCGAGGCGATTGGCGCCAATGCCGACAACAACACGGTATCGGGCAATACCGTCGAAAAGAACTTCGGCCGCGGCATTACGGTGCGCAGCGGAGCCGCCGGGCTGTCCACGAGAGCAAATTCCGTGATCAACAATAAAGTCAGAAACAACGGGATCGGCATTTACCTGGACACGGCGGGAATCCGCGGCTCCGTTATTGACGGCACGCAGGTGACCGGCAACGAAGTCACCGGCAACCGCACGGACGGGATCTGGCTGTATGACAGCGGCGGCGCCACCGTGAGTAACACGGTCGTGCGCGGCAACACCGTCACACAAAGCGGCAAGCGTCCGATTCGCATTGACGGAAGCGGGGTCAGGAATTCCGTTATCGAGGCGAATGTGGTGCGTTAACGAGGACGGGCTTGCCTGGCGCCGAGTGCGGGGGTCGCGGTGAATTCCCGGCCTGGTCAAGATGGCGAGATGCGCCGTTCACCAGCGGATACAAAACCACGAATGGCACGCGATCGCTGGAAAACAGGTTGCGCTCCGAGCTGCGAATGAACGGCGGCGCGTGATCGCCGACGATGATGAACAATGTAGGCGCAAGCGCCGGGTTCATGGCCAGGTCGGCTACCGAGCTCATCACCGTATGCTGCGCCTTCGAAATCGCGCACACGTCAGACATCGCCAAGGCCCGAACCGAGCTGCAATCGAAGCCGACCAAGTCGGAGTCGAAGGCATTCACGGGCAAGTGCGAGTTGAGGGTCAGCCAGTAAACAAACTTTTTCTCCGCGCCGCCGCCGGTCAACTCCCGCTGGACGATACTCGCCGCGGAAGCATCGCAGACGCCGCGAAATGCCGAACCGCAGCGCGGCATCGGCCCCATATCCTCGGCGAAGACGTCACGCTCAAATCCTGCCAATGGATACCAACGATCGCGGTTAAACATTTGGCGCGTATAACCGTGCACGGCCACGGTCGAGAAGCCCTGGGCACGCAAACGCCATGGAAGACATCCGGCGAGTCTCTTGGGATCGACGTTGCGGTACTGCAAGCCCGACAGGCCGCACAGTTCGCGGAACTCTGCCGACGTGGTGGAACCGCGAAAGGCCGTGCTTCCCAGTTCCACACGGTACCGCTGCCGCACCGCCGGCAGCAGTAGCGGTTCGAGAATGGCCTGGTTCGCTTCGGGATCGTTAAACAGCCCCAGCGACTCCACGATGACAACGACGATGTTCTGCCGGGCGTGAGGGCTGCCGATGGCGGCGGCGCTTAGCGCCTGCGACGTAGCCGATTCCGTTTGCTTCACGTTCAGGTCGGAATGCTGCAGGGCCAGGAAGCCGCGGGCATAGTTGCCCAGAACCGAATTGGAAATGTTTCCGGACACCAGCGAGCGTTGCGTAAAGCTGACCAAGCTGGTGCCATTCGCGAAATCGAGCGCGACAATAACCAAGGCTGTGACAATCAGGTCGCGCGCTAGCCGGCCGCCCCGCGATGGTGGCTCGGCCGGGCGATTCAGACGTCGCAGGCAGACCGCGGACACGACCGGCACGGCCAGCATTCCCAAGGCGACCGGAACAGCGTAACCCGAGGAGACGTTTCGTATTTCCGTCACCGATGCCAGGATGTCCGCCATGCTGAAGTGGTAGGCCGGAGCAAAGAACTGCACAATATCCAGCACGCTGATGATCGCGAAAGAGAACAGAATCGCCGAACTGTTCAGCAGCGGGGACACGATGCCGAGCGCCAGGTAATCCAGGTTCATGAACGCGCGCTGCGAGAACAAGAACCGGGAGGCGACGGCAAACGGCAAATTGGGCAGCACGACGTAGGCAAGGATGCGTCGCCATCCTCTCCAGCGGAGAATTCGACCTGCCGTGGCCAGTGGCGGGGCCATCATTGCGAGTTAACACGGGCGGGTAACAAATGTTCTCAGGTTCTTGAAATAGGTTGGAGACGGCGAAGCCCTCACCGCAAAAGCAGATCGCAGCGAGTTGTGGCAAGCGCGAGCGACTGGGGGAACTTGTACACCGATTTTGCAGCTTCCGTGCTGTGCTTACCCTCAAGCAGTCTGCAACCACAGGCTGGACGGGAAGTGGCCGGGAGCCGAAGGCGCGGGTTCGAGTCCCTCATCATTCGCTTGCGGAAGGTAATCCGGCAAGAGCGCCCGCATCTGTTGCGTCCGGTCATAGTGCAGCGCCGAAAGGCAGCACAGAGTCTTCAGTTTCTGGTTGTTGACCATCAGGGCCAGCAGGAGGGCCGTTTCCTGCCATCCGAAGTAACGGTGCATGGTGTTTCGCGGATACACGTAAGGCAGATAGATATCGTGGATGTGCACGAATACCCCCCGGGCAAGCCGGGGAAGAATATCCAGAAAGAGCTGCATCACGTCGGAACCGGTTTTGACCGCGTGAGTAGAGTCGATGAAAAGGAGATCGCCGGCGGCAAGCTGATCGAAGACGCCCATTGGAACCGTCTGGGACATCTGCCGCAGCAGCGTGACGCCGGACAACTGAAGCAGCATCTTTGAAGGGTACGGTTCTACGCAGGTAATCTGCGATTCAGCCCGACCCTCCCGCCGGTTGCGTCCGACGGCATTGAGCACGCACGCGGTGGAAACGCCGCTACCGATTTCGATGACACGCGCAGGAGCGCATCGGCGCACGAAGCAGTGCAGCACCTGCGATTCGATGGGGCCATAGCCTGGGCCCCAACCGCTGCTGGTGGCATTTCGGAAGGACTCAAGACCGCCGACCTCGGAGTAGTAGGGCGCGCATATGTCCGCCAGCCAGCCAAGCTGCTCGTCGAGATCCCAGTGCACTCCGGGCATGCTCGAACGGCCAATCCAGGCCTGGCGGTTCTCCGCCAGCCAAGTGTAGTCCGGGACGGGCGTGTAGTAGTGCTTGGGAAGAATGTGAATGCCGACTCGGTCGCCAAGGAAAAATACTTTGCGGCTGACGTTTTTCAGAAGCTCAAGCACGATCGGCTTGATCCGGCGCATGGGGAAAAACCTCCATATCGGTTGGTGCTCGACATCAGCGGCGCCGCCCGATGCCGTGGAGATGGCAGGCTAGGAGCTATCTCACAAATACTTGCGGATTGCCACAGGGGCTAAAGTGTGTGCGTGAGAACTAACTTGTAATGCACAGGGCAAGTGAGGCAGAAAGAGGCATGTCGCGATTTCTGCCTTACAGTCCGGATCAGGTGTATCTACTGCCGCCC
>JBEKZP010000019.1:0-83003 GCA_049509755.1 Terriglobales bacterium
CACCACGTCGGCTCGCCCTACGACCAGGAAAACGCGCAGTGGCTGCTGAGCACGTTCAAGTCGTGGGGACTGGACGCGCACATCGAAACCTTTGAAGTCCTGTTCCCGACGCCCAAGCAGCGCGTTGTCGAACTGCTCGAGCCGGTGAAGTTCACGGCCAAGCTGCAGGAGCCGACGGTGCCCGGCGATCCCACGAGCAATCAGCACGCCGAGCAGCTTCCCAGCTACAACGCGTACTCCGCCGATGGCGATGTGACCGCGCCGCTGGTGTACGTCAACTACGGCGTGCCCGCGGATTATGAGCAGCTTGAGCGGCTGGGCATCTCGGTGAAAGGCGCGATCGTGATCGCGCGCTACGGGCAGTCGTGGCGCGGCATCAAGCCCAAGGTTGCGGCCGAGCACGGCGCGGTCGGGTGCATCATTTATTCCGACCCTCGCGACGACGGCTATTACGAAGGCGACGTTTTCCCCAAGGGGGCGTTTCGCCCCAAGGACGGCGTGCAGCGCGGCAGCGTCATGGACATGCCGGTGTATCCCGGCGATCCGCTCACGCCGGGCGTGGGCGCAACCCCAGATGCGAAACGCCTGCCGCTAAGCGAGGTCAAGACGCTCACCAAAATTCCGGTGCTGCCGATCTCCTACGCCGACGCGACCCCACTGCTGGAAAATCTATCCGGGCCGGTGGCGCCGGAGAACTGGCGCGGCGCGCTGCCGTTCACCTACCACGTGGGGCCGGGCGCGTCGAAGGTGCGCCTGGCGGTGAAATCGAATTGGGACCGCAAGCCGGTGAACGACGTCATCGTGCGCATCCCCGGCGCGAAGTATCCGGACGAATGGGTGCTGCGCGGCAACCATCATGACGGTTGGGTCAACGGCGCGGAGGACCCGATTTCCGGCCTGGTGGCCGAAATGGAAGAGCTGCGCGGGATCAGCGAATTGCTGAAGCAGGGCTGGAAGCCGAAGCGGACCATGATCTATGCCGCGTGGGACGGCGAGGAGCCGGGACTGCTCGGCTCCACCGAGTGGGCCGAAGCGCACGCCCAGGAGTTGCAGCAGCATGCCGTCGCCTACATCAATTCCGACGGCAACGGGCGCGGGTATCTCAGCCTGATCGGTTCGCACACGCTGGAGCAGTTTCTCAACGACGTAGCGCGCGACATCACCGACCCGGAGAAAAACATTTCGGTGTGGAAGCGGCTGCAACTGCTGCGAATCAGGCGTGCGACGGAGCGACAGCAGGAGCAGACGCAGCGCCGCAGCGGCCGGCCCCGGTCATCCGAACAGTCGGTCGAAGAACTCCGCAGTAAGGGCGTATTGCACCTGGACGCGCTGGGCTCGGGGTCGGACTACACCGTCTTCCTCGACCATTTGGGCATCGCGTCGCTGAACATCGGCTACGGCGGCGAGGACGATGGCGGGATTTATCACTCCGTCTACGACGACTTCTACTGGTTCATGCATTTCTCCGACACCGACTTCGTGTACGCGCGCGCTTTGGCCCAGACCGGCGGCACGGCCATGATGCGACTGACGGATGCCGAGCTGCTGCCGTTCAATTTCGCCAATTTCGCCACCGCGATCAAGACCTACGTTGACGAGTTGCATCGGCTCGCAACCGACGAGCGCGACAAGATCGTGGAGCGCAACCGCGCGATTGAGGATGGAGTGTTTACTGCCACCTCCGATCCGCGAAAGCCGTACGTTCCACCGTCGAAGGAATCGGTGCCGCCGTTCCTGAACTTCGCCCCGCTCGAAAACGGGCTGGACGCATTGCAACGCAGCACCGAACGCTATGGCGCAGCTTTGCACAAAGCGCATCCGAATGGCGGCGCAGCGCGGGCTTCGCTGGCAGGCGTGAACGCGAAAATCATCCAGAGCGAGCGTGCCATGACCCTGCCCGACGGACTGCCGAACCGCCCGTGGTTTCGCCACCAGATCTACGCGCCGGGGTTTTACACCGGATACGGTGTGAAGACCATTCCCGGCGTGCGCGAGGCGATCGAGCAGAAGCAATGGCAACAGGCGGATGAGCAGATCGTGCGCGCCGGCCAGGTTCTGCAGAACGAAGCCAAGGTGATCGACGAAGCCGCGGCGGCGCTGGAGAGCGCGGGAAGATAATCAGCCACAGATTTGCACGGATGAAGACGGATCAGAAGATGATGTAATTCCTATCTGTATTCATCCGTGTAATCCGTGGCCGATTTGTTTCCGGTTATTTTCCCGACTGCACTGCCGCCGGTTTTTCCAGTCCTAACTGCGACAGAACAAACGCGTAATCGAACGCGATCTCCTTCAAGTAATCGTACCGTCCCGAAGAGCCACCGTGGCCCGCGGCCATGTTGGTTTTCAGCACCAGGGGATTGCTGTCCGTCTTCAGCGTGCGCAGCCGCGCCACGTACTTTGCCGGCTCGTGATACATCACTTGGCTGTCGTTGAACGAGGTCTTCACCAGCATGGTCGGGTACGCCTTCTTTTCCAGGTTGTCGTACGGCGAGTAGCTGCGGATGTACTTGTACTCGTCCGGCTTGTTCGGGTTTCCCCACTCTTCGTATTCGGCGACGGTGAGGGGCAGGGAAGCGTCGAGCATGGTGTTCACCACGTCCACGAACGGCACCTTGGCAATCACGATGCGGAACAGGTCGGGACGAAGGTTGGTGATGGCGCCCATCAGCAGGCCGCCGGCGCTGCCGCCCTGCACCACCAGCTGCGCCTTCGACGTGTACTTATTCGCGATCAGATATTCGGCAGAGTCGATGAAATCGAAGAAAGTGTTCTTCTTGTTGAACATCCTGCCGGCATCGTGCCAGGGCTTGCCCATGTCGCCGCCGCCGCGAATGTGTGCAACCGCGTATGAGAAGCCGCGGTCCAGCAGCGGCAGCATGTTGGAGCTGAAGGTAACCGGGATCGAAATCCCATACGAGCCGTACCCGGTGAGGAACATCGGGTGCGCGCCGTTGGCTTGAAAATCCTTGCGGTACACGACCGAGATCGGAACGCGGGTGCCGTCCCGGGCCGTGGCCCACAGCCGCTCGGTTTTGTACTTGGTGGGATCGTAGCCCGGCACCTCCACCTGCTTCAGCAGCTTGGACGTACGCTTCTCCACGTCGTAGTCGAACACGGAGTTGGGTGTGACCATGGATTGATAGCTGTAGCGATAGAGCCTGGCGTCGTACTCGCGATTGTTGTTAGGCGACGCGGAATAAACCGGCTCGGGCATTTCGATGCGATGCGTCGCGCCGCTCTTGAAGTCCACCAGCGTCAGGTGCGGCAGCGCATTTTCGCGCTCAATCCGGACGTAAAAATCCTTGAAGACGTCAACGTTGCTCAGCATCACGGCCGGCCGGTGCGGCACCAGTTCTTTCCAGTTTCGCTCGCCCGGGTCGCTCGCCGGCGCCGTGACCAGCCGGAAGTTGCGGCCCTTGTCGTTGGTACGGATCAGGAACTGGTCGCCGTGATCGTCCGCGTAATACTCGTGGTCCTGGCGGCGCGGGTTGATCAGCTTGAACTCGCCCGTGGGCTGGTCGGAGCCGAGGAAGCGCATTTCCGACGTGGTGAGGCTGCCGATTTCCATCAGGACGTACTTGCGGCTGCGCGTGCGCTGCACGCCGACGTTGAAGCGTTCGTCCTGCTCCTGGTAGACCAGGTCGTCGGGCTTGCCGGAACCGAGCGCGTGCCGGTACACGCGATAGAGCCGCTTGGCGTGATCTTCCACCGTGTAGAAGAGCGTCTTGTTGTCGGCGGCCCAGGCGACCGAGCCGGTTTTCTCCGCGACATCTTCCACCAGCGCCCCGGTGCGCAGATCTTTCACGTGCAGCTTGTATTGCCGGAAGCCGGTATTGTCGGTGGAATAGGCCAGCAGGTTGGCGTCGTCGCTCACCATGAACGCGCCCAGCGACATAAACTTCTGCCCCTTGGCGAGTTCGTTCACGTCGAGCGTGATCTGCTCGGGCGCGTCCAGCGCTCCCGCCTTGCGGCAGAAGATCGGGTATTGCTTGCCTTCCTCGGTGCGTGAGTAGTACCAGTAGCCGCCTTCGCGATAGGGAACCTGCACGTCGGTCTGCTTGATGTGTCCGAGCATCTCCTTGTAGAGCGAATCCTGGAAAGCTTCGGTGCCGTGCATCACCGCGTCGGTGTAGGCGTTCTCGGCGTTGAGGTAGGCGGCCACGTCGGGATTCTGCTTGTCGCGCAGCCAGAAATAGTTGTCAATGCGCGGATCGCCGTGGACGGTGACGTCCTTGGGAATGATCTTGGCGACGGGCGGCTTGGGGTTGTCGGTCTTGTCGGCGGCAACGGCAGGGGTGCTGGTCAAAGAGGCTGTCATGAATGCCAGAAACAGGAAGATTGCGGTGTTCTTCATTGGATTCGTGCGCTCCTGGGCAGGATTCGTCGGGCGTTCAGCGGAACGCGCCAAGTATAACGGGCAGGCAAGCCGGGTCAAGCAAACCTTAGAGTTGCGAATGCCGCACTCCTTGCTCGGCACGGTTTTGCTATCATCCACCCCATGCCACTTTCTTGGAATGAGATCCGCCATCGCGCCATAACTTTTTCCAAGGAATGGACAGGCTTGAAGAGCGAACGAGCAGAAAAGCAGACTTTCTGGAACGAGTTCTTCAACGTCTTCGGCATGAGCCGAAAGGCGCTGGCCAGCTTCGAGGAGCCAGTCAAGAAACTCTCTGGCCACTACGGCGCCATTGACTTGTTTTGGAAGAGCATGCTGCTTGTCGAGCACAAGAGCTCAGGACAAGACCTCAGCCGCGCGCAGTCCCAAGCCTTCGACTACATTCAGGCGCTTATCAATGAAGGGCGCCACGAGGAAATTCCCCGGTACGTCATCGTTTCCGATTTCGCGCGCATTGCGCTCCACGACCTCGAACCGGAAGAGCAAAAAGACCTACCCCTCTTCGCTGGCCGTCGCGTGGCAACCATTGAATTTCCTCTGGCCGATTTCCACAACCAGATACACCAGTTCGCATTCATCCCCGGCTACAAGCAGCACAGGTTCGAGGAACAAGACCCGATCAACATCGAAGCCGTCGAAATCATGGGCCGCCTCCACGACACGCTTGAAGCAGGCGGCTACTCAGGGCATCAACTTGAACGGTTCCTTGTCCGCATCCTGTTCTGCCTGTTCGGCGAAGATACTGGCATCTTCGAACGTGAAGCGTTCAGGCTCTACCTGCTGAATCGCACCGCCGAAGACGGTTCCGACCTCGGTTTGCACCTGGCGCGTCTCTTCGACGTTCTGAATACGCCGCCCGATAGACGCCAGAAGAACCTCGACGAAACCCTGGCCGCGTTTGCCTACGTCAACGGCGAACTCTTTGCCGAAAATCTTGGTTTCGCCGACTTCAACCGCGACATGCGCAACGCCCTGCTTGCCTGCACGCGCTTCGATTGGTCGCGCATCTCACCCGCCATTTTCGGCTCGCTTTTTCAGGCCGTCATGGAGCCCAGGGAACGCCGGCAAATCGGCGGCCACTACACCAATGAGCGCGACATCCTCAAACTCATCCGCTCACTTTTCCTCGACGACCTGCGCGCGGAATTGGAGCGCTCCAGGAGCAGTAAGGCTGAACTGAAACGCTTCCACGAGAAACTTTCGCAACTCCGCTTCCTAGACCCCGCATGTGGCTGCGGCAATTTCCTCGTCATCACCTACCGCGAATTGCGTTTGCTGGAAATTGACATCCTCACGGCGCTTTACGACGTCAAGCAGCCGAACCTCGACATCCAACGCCTGTCGCTGGTGGACGTGGACGCCTTCTACGGAATCGAAATCAGCGAATGGCCCGCCCGCATCGCCGAAGTGGCCATGTGGTTGATGGACCACCAGATGAACATTCGTCTCTCCGAAGCATTCGGCCAATACTTCGTGCGCCTCCCGCTCAAGAAATCCCCCACCATCGTGTGCGGCAACGCGCTCCGGCTCGACTGGAAGAAAATTCTCCCTGCCGAGCAATGCAGTTACATTCTGGGCAACCCGCCCTTTGTGGGCAAACACTATCGAACTGACGAGCAACGGCAAGACTTGCTTGCTGTCCACAGCGGTGTGAAGGCCGCTTCTGACCTCGATTATGTTGCCGCGTGGCATCGTAAGGCTGCCGAGTACATTCAAGGAACGCGTATCGTCGCAGCATTCGTCTCCACCAACTCGATCACTCAAGGCGAGCAAGTGTCACTCCTGTGGCCGACGCTGTTTTCGCAGTATGGAATCAAAATCCACTTTGCCCACCGCACTTTCCCTTGGGAGAGCGAAGCGCGCGGTAAAGCCCATGTCCACGTCGTCATTATCGGTTTCGGCGCGTTCGACACAACCAATAAGCGTATCTACGACTATGCCTTGGACGGAGAAAAAGTCACCGTCGTGACTGCTAAGAACATTAGCCCTTACCTCTTTGAGGGAAGCGACACTGCGATTACGAAGAGAACAAAACCCCTCGCAGATGTTCCAGTAATGCGCTGCGGCAACAAGCCTAGTGACGGTGGGCATCTTATTTTTGATGACGCCGAGCGGCGAGCACTTATCAGGGCCGCGCCCGCCTCCGCGAAGTTCGTCCGCAAGTTCATCGGCTCGGAAGAATTCATTAACGGAGGGCATCGCTGGTGTCTTTGGCTCAAAGACGCCACTCCGTCGGAATTGCGCGCCATGCCTGAAGTTGTGCGGCGTGTAGAAAAAGTAAGAGAGTTTCGCCTTCACAGCACGGCAAAGCCGACTCACCAGGCGGCAAGTACCCCAACGCTATTTTTCTTCATTTCCCAACCTGCCGTTCACTATGTCGCGATACCTGAAGTCTCGTCTGAACGCCGAAACTACGTCCCAATCGGTTTCCTCCCCCCAGAGATCATTGCTAGCAACAAGCTGTATATCATCGCTCAGTCAAATCTCTATCTTCTTGGTGTCCTGCAATCGACGATGCACATGGCTTGGATGCGCTACACCTGTGGTCGTATGAAGTCGGATTACCAGTATTCCGGCAGCATGGTTTACAACACGTTCCCGTGGCCCGAAGCGCCGAACGCCAAACAACGTGCCGCCGTGGAAATCGCCGCCCAAGCCGTGCTGGACGCGCGCAAAGCATTTCCCAACGCTACGCTCGCCGATCTCTACGACCCGCTTGCGATGCCACCCGCCCTCGTCAAAGCCCACGCGGAGCTGGATCGCGCCGTTGACCTTTGTTATCGCCCACAACCTTTTCAGAACGACCGCCAACGCGTCGAACACCTCTTCGCCCTCTACGAAAAACTCACCGCGCCTCTCATAGCCCCCGCCAAGAAAGGGCGACGGAAAACGCACTTGAATTAGGACACCACCCGAATCGGCGAATTGTAAAAGGGAGCAGTTCGGTTCAGGTTGTTTCCACCAGCATCCGCTCGGTGGCGCGATGGCGGTAACTGAACATTTTGTTCAGTGCGTTGCGCACGAATAGCGCATTTGCCGCGCTGCCCAACTTTCCCCATCCGACATCGTATTCGACAATGGCGCTGATCAGGGTTCCCGCCCCGCTCTCCTGAAACGAGTGGGTGTGGTTCCAGTGCGCGAATGGACCACGGACCTGCGTGTCGCGGAAGTAAGCGCCGTATTCGAATTCCTCGATGCGCGCCAGCCACCGCCGTCGCAACGGAAAATGCGGAAACAGCCGTACTGACATCTCGATCTCGGAACCCTCGCCGGCGAGTCCGGGGTGGCCGGCGGGCGCCACCAGGTCCAGGCGAACGATTCGCACGCCGGATTCCGGCGGGCTGACGAGCGGCAGGTTCTTGGGATCGGCAAAGAAACGGAAGGCGCGCTCTGTCTCAACCGACACGAACTGCGAACTTTCGAAAAACTCGTACATAAGGCGACCGGTGGGCCTGGCCGGAGTGAACCAAGATAGTAAACCCTAGAGCTTGTGTGTACTCCCGCAGTAACTCCAAGGGCTGGGATTTTCCACAGGACATGTCCCGGCGTGCCAAGCACCTAAAAAATACATATTGACAAGCAACAACTTAGGCGTAGGATGTGGTCCAAAGTGGTCGAAAGTGGTTTGAAGTTGGCTCGTTATGGGTAACCGGCGCCGGACTGAGGGGTGCCAGTGGAATGATCGAGAAATTCCCCCAACTCGACTCCAACGAACCCGAATTTGAGCTGTTTTTGACCGTTTTGACCTCCGCGGCTGTCGCAATTGCAGCCCGGAAATGGAATCAACCGAATGTTTCGCGGCAATCACCCAACCCGCGTCGACGAAAAGGGACGGCTCAAGGTCCCCGCGGAATTCAAGCGCGTGATCGACGAGAAATATGCCGCACGATTCTACATCACGTCGCTGAATGGCAAGGTTGCCCAGATATATCCCTTCGAGGAATGGGAACGGATCGAGCAGAAGCTGGCCGCGCTCTCCAATTTCAATCCCACCAAGAAGAGGTTCCTGACGCGCACCAATTATTGGGGCCAGGCAGTGGAGATGGATGCCCAGGGACGCCTGTTGTTGCCGCAACTGCTGCGCGACGCGGCCGACCTGAAGGGCGACGTAGCGGTGCTGGGATATTTGAACCATTTGGCAGTCCAGAGCATGGAAGCGGTCAGCAAGGAAGTGGCAGAACCCTTTACGGCCGATGACGAAAAGAACCTGGACGACTTGGGCATTTAGCAGTGCATGGCAGCGGGAAACACGCCCCCAGGGGCGGACATGGCAGTCGGGAACAGCAAGTTGGCCATGTCTCCGTTCTTTTAAAAGAAGCGATCGAATTTCTGGCGGTCAAGCCGGGCGGGACCTATATCGACGCCACAGTGGGGCTGGGCGGGCACAGTTTCGAGCTCGCAAGACGCCTCGGCCCACGGGGTCGTTTGATTGGGCTCGATAAGGACCCGAAGGCGCTGGCTATCGCGCGCGAGCGGCTGCAGCCGCCGGCTGGGATGGAAAACAACTGGCCGGTGGTGGAGCTGATCAACGCATCCTTCGCCCGGGTCGCGGAGTTCGTCGGCGAGAACGAAGCCGACGGCCTCCTGGCGGACCTGGGATTGAGCTCGTTGCAGCTTGCGGACGCGGCGCGGGGCTTCAGCTTCCAGGCGGAGGGCGCACTCGACATGCGGATGGATCCGGGCGCCCCCATGACTGCCGAACAAGCGGTAAACCAGCTCAGCGAGCGCGAGCTTGCTGATTTGATTTACGAATTCGGTGAGGAAAGGAGGTCGCGGAGAATCGCCAGAGCCATTGTCCGGTCGCGGCCGATACGAACCTCGAAGCAGTTGGCGGAGGTCGTAGCGGCCGCGGCCGGGCCAATGAAACCCGGGCGCATTCATCCAGCGACGCAGACCTTTCAGGCTCTCCGGATTTTCGTAAACCGCGAATTGGACGACCTGCGGGCGCTCCTCTTGAGCGCGCCTGGGGTGCTCCGACAAGGCGGGCGGCTGGTGACCATCAGCTTCCACTCGCTGGAAGACCGGATCGTGAAGGACGCGTTCCGGGACGGCGCGCAAGCCGGCTGCTACCGGCTGCTGACGAAAAAGCCGGTGACCGCGAGCGAAGAAGAGGTCGAGCAGAATCCGCGGTCGCGCAGCGCGAAGCTGCGGGCGGTGGAAAAAGTTGTGGAAAATGTGCAAAACATCGCACCACGACATAATTAGCGGAAGAAATCGTGAGAATTGTTAATAAAAGTTTCCGGGACGGCATCGCCTCTCTGACTAGGGCGAAAAGTAGTTCCACAAAACAAATCCTTCCTTTCGATGCCGTCCCGGGAAGGATTGCAGAAGTCGGCGGTATCGGAGGTGCAGGATGTTTACCGGCACGGTGATCAACGAATTGATGGACATGGTGGCGCGGGCGGAAGGCCATGCGCAGGACCTGCGCATGGCAGGCAAACTGGAGCGCGAAGACCAGCTACTGGCGTCGCACTTCGCCTATTACCCGGCGGATTCGCAACCGATGATGAGCGGGGTGGCGTAATGGCAGCCGGGGCCACAACACGTCCGCAGGTGTGGGCCAGCCGCCGCGGTTGGAGCGGCACGCCCGAGGTCTACTTCACCAAGGCCATCGACAATTCGCGCCTGGTGCGCGTCGCCGATACCAAACGCAGCCGCGAAATGACGCAGTTCGCCTGCGCGCTGGCCCTCCTGTTCGCGCTGGTCATGGTTTATGCCTGGCAGCATTTCAGCGCCATCGAATACGGCTACCGCATCGAGGCGATGAAATCGCAGCGCGAGAGCATGGTGGAAACCAACCGCGCGCTGCGCCTGGAAGAGGCGTCCTTGCGGGACCCGCAGCGCATTGACATGCTGGCGCGGGAGATGGGCCTGCAGACCCCGAAGGCCGGACAAGTGGTCCGCATCGAGCCCAGCGCCAGGGAACCCGGAGTGCCGGTGATGGCGCGCGCCGATGTGGCGGTGATTTCGATACCGTAATTCTTTTTCTTGCTTTGAGCCCTCGATCATTGTCAGGTGAAGACCGTGGCGGGAAATAGCCTGCTGAAGGACCCGAAGTGGCGGCTGTACCTGCTCGGCGGCTTCCTGTTTTTGTGGTGTGGATTCATCGGCCTTCGCCTGGTTCAACTGCAAATTTTCCGCTACGGCGAGTGGCTGCAACGCGCGCAACGCCAGCAGCAGCGCACGATTCCGGTGGCGCCCCGCCGCGGCATCATTTACGACCGCAACGGCCACGAGCTGGCCATGTCCATTTCGGTGGACTCGGTGTTTGCCGTTCCCAGCGAAATTCCCGACCCGGAGAACACCGCCAACCTGCTGGCGCGCGTCCTGCACAGCGACCCGCGGGAGATGGTGGCGCGGCTCAAGGCGTCGCACTCCTTCGCCTGGATCGCGCGCAAGGTGGACGCGGAAGCCGGCCAGCGGATTCGCGCCATGAACCTGCGCGGCATCTACTTTCAGAAGGAGCCGAAACGTTTCTATCCCAAGCGCGAACTGGCCGCGCAGACCATCGGCTACGTCGGACTGGACGACGAGGGCCTGGGCGGCATTGAGCACGCCTTCGAGGCGCGCCTGCACGGCACGCCCGGCAAGATGCTGATCACCATGGACGCGCGCCGCAAATGGTTCGGCCGCGTCGAGCGCCAGCCCGACCCCGGCGACAACGTGGTCCTCACCATCGACGAAAAAATCCAGTACATCGTCGAGAAGGAACTCGAGCAGGCCATGCACGATACCCGCGCCGAAGCGGGCACGGTGGTGGTGCAGAACCCGCGCACCGGCGAGATCCTGGCGCTCGCCAACCGCCCCACCTTCAATCCCAACGTCTACAAGGACGCGCCGCTCCCCGCGCTGAAAAACCGGGCGGTCAGCGACATCTACGAGCCCGGCTCGGTGTTCAAGATCGTCACCTATTCGTCCGCCGTGGAAGAGAAACTGGTGCAGCCCGATGACCCCATCGATTGCCAGGGCGGCGTAATCAACGTCGGCGGCATTCGCATCCACGACCTGCACAAGATGGGCGTGGTGCCGATCAAGGACGCGCTGGCGCATTCCAGCGACGTGGCCGCCGTCAAGGTCGGCATGCGCGTCGGCGATCAGCGTTTGTACAACTACATCCGGGGCTTCGGCTTCGGGCAGCAGACCGGCATCGAACTGCCCGGCGAAACCAAGGGCATGGCCAAGCCGGTGAACCGCTGGTCGAAGGTTTCGATCGGCGCCATGTCGATCGGCCAGGAAATCGGCGTGACCGCGCTGCAACTGGCGTCCATGGTGTCGGCGGTCGCCAACGACGGCGTGTACACGCCGCCGCGCATCGTCGCCGGCGTGCTGCCGCCGCGCACGACTCCGCAGACCGTCACCTTCCAGCGCCCGCAGCAGCACCGCGTCATTTCCACCCTGACCGCGGCGCAGATGAAGAAGATGCTGGAAGGGGTGGTCCTGTTTGGCACCGGACGGCGGGCCATCCTCGACGGCTACACTTCCGCCGGCAAGACCGGAACCGGGCAGAAAGTCGACCCCAACACCGGCACGTATTCGCACAGCAAGTACGTGGCGACATTTGCCGGTTTCGCGCCGGTGAACAATCCCGCGCTGACCATAATGGTCAGTCTGGATTCGCCCGTCGGACTGCACCAGGGCGGGCAGGTTTCGGCGCCGGTGTTCACCCGCATCGCGCAGCAGGTGTTGTCTTACATGAACGTGCCGCACGATGCCGAAATCAAGAATGCCAAGCGCCTGCAATTGCGCGCGGCGGTGAAGGACGAAGATTTGAATGAAGGCTCGCCCGATCGCCTGGGCGGCGGTCTTGAAGTGGCGGAGAATGCCGCGTCCCAGCCGCAGCAGCCGAAGTCTGCGCCGGTGATCGCGGGCGCGCCCGCGCCGAAAATTACGCCGGCTGCGCTAACCTCGAAGACTCCGGCGCCGCAACCGGTGCTGGTTGCTCCGCGGCCGCAGCCCGCCACCGAAGAGCGCCCCGGCGGCGGGACCGTGATCGTCGACGTAGGCGGCGGCGTCAACGTTCCATCGTTTGCCGGAAAAACTCTGCGCTCCGCCATCGAGGCGGCGCAGGACGCGGGACTGGAGATCGAAGCCGTGGGCAGCGGCGTCGCCCGCGAGCAATCCGCGGCGGCAGGGACACGGGTGCCCAGCGGAACCAGAATTTCTGTCCGCTTCAGCCGATGAGTCCTTAGCCACCGATTTCCACGGATTCTCGCGGATCAATCAAGGAAATCCGTGTTCATCCGTGAATATCCGTGGCCGATGGTTTTCCTCTGTGCCCGCTGTGGTTAAATCATGCCAATGAAGTTCCAACAACTGCTCGACGGCGCGGAGTTCCTCTTCCAGCGCGGCAATCCTGAGATCGCCGGGCTCGACTATGACTCCCGCCGCGTGCAGTCCGGCTGGTGCTTCGTCGCCATGAAAGGCGAGACCACCGATGGCAATCGCTACATCGAGGCCGCGCTTGCAGCCGGCGCGGTCGCGGTGGTCAGCGACGATTCCAATGTCGAGCCCAAGGGTGACGTCGCCTGGGCGCAGGTGCCGCACGGACGCCGCGCGCTCGCCCGCCTGAGCGCGAATTTCTACAAGCGCCCCGCCGAAAAGCTGGCCGGCAGCGGCATCACCGGCACCAACGGCAAGACCACAACCTCATTTTTGCTGGAATCGATTCTGCAGGCGGCAGGGCGAAAAACCGCGCTCATCGGCACCGTCGAATACCACGTGGCGGACAAAATTCTGCCCGCGCCGCACACCACGCCCGAGCCGCTGGAAATCAATCAACTGCTGGCCGAGGCGCTGCGCAACGGCGCCACCGAATCGGTGATGGAGGTCTCCTCCCACGCCCTGGCGCAGCAGCGCGTCTTCGGTATTCCCTACGATGTCGCGATTTTTACCAATCTCACGCGCGACCACCTCGACTACCACGGCGATTTCGACTCCTACTTCGCCGCCAAGCGCGCGCTGTTCGAGGGCGTCGGCACCGATCCGCCGCGCGTCGCCGTCGTCAACATCGAAGACGAGTACGGAAAGAGGCTGGCGAAGTTCAGCAAGCCGCGCTCGCAAGTGCTGACCTACGGCGCGGCGCAAGGCGATTTTCACGCCGACAAGATTGACGTCGGCATGAACGGCACGCGCTTCGACCTGGTGACGCCCACGGGCACGGTTCCGCTCTGGTCACCGCTCATCGGGCGCGTCAACGTCTACAACATCCTTGCCGCGTCCGCTGCCGCGTTCGCGCGCAACTGCCCGCCGGAAGCCATTTCCCGAGGGGTTGAGCGGCTGACCTGCGTGCCCGGGCGCTTCGAACGCGTGGACGCCGGCCAGCCCTTCACCGTGGTGGTGGATTACGCCCACACCGACGACGCGCTGCGCAATCTCACCGCGCTCGCTCGTGAATTCGTTGCCCGCGGTGGCGGCAAGGTGATCACCGTCTTCGGCTGCGGCGGCGATCGCGATCGCGTCAAGCGCCCGCTGATGGGCGAAGCCGCCGGGCGCGGCAGCGATTACGTTATCCTCACCTCCGACAATCCGCGCAACGAAGACCCGATGGCGATCATCAACCACGCACTGCCCGGATTGGAGCGCAGCAAGACGCCATTCACCGTCGAGCCCGAGCGCGCCAAAGCGATTGCGCTCGCTGTCGGCAAAGCCGGGCCCGGCGATATCGTCCTCATCGCCGGCAAGGGGCACGAAAAAATGCAGATCACCCGCGAAGGCGCGCATCCTTTCGACGATGTCGAAGTGGCACGCGCGGCGCTGCACGCTGCCGGCTACCACCAGAAAGAATCCGCGCCGGTAGGAGGAACGCGATGAGGTTGCCGCTGGGACGCATTGCCGAGATCACCGGCGGGTTGGCAGACACGATTCACCGCGACGCCGTCGCCACCGGCTATTCCATTGACTCGCGCACGCTGCAGTCCGGCGACCTGTTTTTTGCGATTCGCGGCGAACATTTCGATGGCCACGATTACGTGAACGCGGCCCTGGACCGGGGCGCGGTCGCGGCCGTGGTGCAGGTCAGCCAGGCGGCGCGCTTCGGCGACCAGCGCTGCATCATCGCCGTGGACGACACTCTCGCGGCCCTGCAAATCCTGGGCCGTGCCGTGCGCCGGATGTGGAACAAGACGGTGATCGCCATCACCGGGTCGGCGGGCAAAACCACCACCAAGGAATCGGCTGCGCGCCTGCTGTCGGCGAAATACCGCGTGCTGAAATCCGAGGGCAACCTCAACAACCACTACGGACTGCCGCTGCAATTGCTGCGGCTGGAGCCGGAACATCAGCTCGCCGTAGTTGAACTCGGCATGAACCACGCCGGTGAAATCCGCGCGCTGGCCGCCCTTTGCGAGCCCAATGTCGGCGTCGTGACCTGCGTCGCCCCGGTGCATCTTGGCTTCTTCAATTCCGTCGCCGACATCGCCCGCGCCAAGTACGAGCTTATCCAGTCGCTCCCCGCCACCGGCACCGCGGTGCTGAACGCGGATGACGAATACGTCTCGCAGTTCGGCCGCGATTTTTCCGGACGCGTCATCACCTTCGGCATCCATCATCCCGCCGACGTCCGCGGGGAAGCGATCCGCGAAATGGGGCCGGACGGCTCCGAGTTCGATGTGGTTGCCGGCGCAGTGCGGGCGCACGCCCGGTTACCGCTCATCGGCCGCCACAACGTCTACAACGCGCTCGGTGCGATTGCCGTGGCGCTGTTCGGCGGGCTCAACCTGGAGGAAGCAACATCGGGAGTCGCGCTGCTCACTCCATCCGACAAACGCGGCCAAGTGCTGACCGTCGGCGGCGCCACCGTCATCAACGACACCTACAACTCCAACCCGCGCGCGCTCGATTGTGTGGTGGACGCGCTGGCCGGCATGGCTGTCCGCGATGGCGGCCGCCGCATCGTGGTGGCCGGCGAAATGCTCGAACTCGGCCCCGCTACCGACGACCTCCACCGCCGCTCCGGCGCCCACATGGCCGACAAAAAGATCGATGTCGTGGTTGGCGTCCGCGGCGCCGCCCGCAATATCGTGGACGCCGCGGCGGAAGCCGGCGTGCGCGCCGAATTTGTCGATTCGCCCGAACAGGCGGGCGAGTGGCTGGCGCGCGAGGTCCGCCCCGGCGACATCGTCCTGCTCAAGGCTTCCCGAGGCGTGAAACTGGAGGGTGCGCTGGAGGCTTGGACGTCGCACCGCCCCGCCACCTCTTAAGGCTGATCGATTCCTCTTAAAGATTGTCATTCCGAGCGCAGCGAGAGCCTGCCCTGAGCGCAGTCGAAGGGAATCTGCTTTGCTAGCTGCCATCGCTTCTAACAATTCGCTCCGCTGCTGTATTCTTAGCCCAGCATCACCACACTGGAAGGGAGAGCTGTTTGCTCTACTGGCTTCTTTATCAGGTACTGTTCCGCTATTTTTCGCCCTTCCGCATCTTCCGGTACCTGACCTTCCGCACCGCGTTTGCCAGCCTGACGGCGCTCTTCATGGGCCTGATCGTCGGTCCCGCCATCGTGCGCAAGCTGCGCGAATTCCAGATCTCGCAATACATTCGCGAAGAAGGCCCCAAGGCGCACCAGAAGAAGGCGGGCACGCCGACCATGGGCGGACTGCTGATCGGTATCGCCATCATCGTTCCCACGCTCCTGTGGGCCGACCTGACCAACAAGTACGTCTGGCTCGCCGTCATGGCCACGGTGGCGTTCGGCGCCATCGGTTTTGCCGACGACTACTTCAAGGTCGTGAACCAGCGCAATCTCGGACTCACCGGGAAAACCAAGCTGATGCTGCAGGTGCTGGTCAGCGTCATCATTGCCGTCTCGCTCATCCTCTTGCAGGCGAAGGGGCAGTACTCGACGCACCTCATGGTGCCGTTTTTCAAGAACGTCCGCCCCGACCTGGTGATCTCCGCGTTGCTCGCCAAACCGCATCTCTGGCCGATCGCATTTCTCCCGTTTATCGGCTTCGTGGTGCTGGTGATCGTCGGCTCCAGCAACGCCGTGAACCTTACCGACGGCCTCGACGGCCTCGCCATCGGCTGCACCGTGATTGCCGCCGGCGCACTTACGGTTCTTACCTACGTCAGCGGCCACGCCACATTTTCCGACTACCTCGAACTGCAGCGCATGCCGCAGGTTGGCGAGCTGACCATCTTTTGCGGCGCCATGGTCGGTTCCGCCATCGGCTTTCTCTGGTATAACGCCCATCCCGCCGAGGTCTTCATGGGCGACGTCGGCTCGCTCGCGCTCGGCGGCGCCATCGGCACGGTCGCGGTCATCATCAAGCAGGAACTGCTGCTGCCGTTTATCGGCGGCGTTTTCGTGATTGAAGCGGTGTCGGTCATTCTGCAGGTGGGCTCGTACAAGCTGCGCAAGAAACGTATCTTCAAGATGGCGCCGCTGCACCATCATTTCGAGTTGCTGGGATGGTCGGAGTCGAAAATCATCGTCCGCTTCTGGATTGCCTCGCTCGTCTTCGCCCTGTTCGCCCTCACCACCTTGAAATTGCGCTAGGCTGAGCGCGCGCAGCGCGCGACAGAACCTAGCCCACGGCGTAAGCCGTGGGTACAATGCGATAGAGTGAACCGAGCCCGCTTCAGCGGGCGACAGAATCGTGCACAAAGAACGGAGCACGACCGAAGTCGTGCTTGAGAGAGCAATGCAAGGTGGGCACGACCGCAGTCGTGCAGTTTGACCGGATTACGCAGGACTGGACACGGTACATCCGTGCTGATCGGGGAGAAACGTTAAATCATCAGATTCTCCCCAGGACTCCCGGGTTGCACAAGAAATCTTGAGCCATGGCAGAATTTTTTGAGGTTAAAGGCAAGCGGGTGCTGGTGGTCGGGCTGGGCAAGTCCGGCGTTGCTTCCGCCCAGTTCCTGCAGCAGCACGGCGCCCGCGTCACCGCCTCCGACGCCAAGGCCGAGGACGACCTGCGCGCCGACATCCGCACCCTGCTCGATCTCGGTGTCACCGTCGAAACCGGCGGCCACGGCGAGCGTACATTCCGGCAGCAGGATCTGATCGTGGTCAGCCCGGGCGTGCCCACCAACGTTCCACAACTGGCACAGGCGCGCGCCATGGGCATTCCCGTCATCGGCGAAATCGAGCTGGCCTCGCGTTTTCTGAAGGGCCACATCGTCGCCATCACCGGCTCCAATGGCAAGACCACCACCACCGCGCTGGCCGGCGACGTCATCGGCTGGGGCGGCTACGAGTCGCAGGTCGGCGGCAACATCGGGACGGCCGCCATTTCCCTGGTCGCCGGCGCCACCGACGACACCTACAACGTCCTCGAGGTCTCCAGCTTCCAGTTGGAGACCATCCAGACTTTTCATCCGGAAATCGCGGTTGTGCTCAACGTCACCCCCGACCACCTCGACCGCCACGGCAGCTTCGACCAGTACCTTGCCGCCAAGAAACGCGTTTTCGAAAACCAGACTTCCTCCGATTACGCCATCCTCAACGCCGACGACCAACAAGCAGCGCGTATGGCAGACGGCCTCAGGGTTCAGGTCCGCTGGTTCAGCCGCAAGCAAGAGGTCGAGCACGGCGCCTTCGTGCGCGACGGCCGCATCTTCCACCGCGACGACTCCGGCGAGCACGAGATCATGCCGGCCGCCGAGATTCCGCTCCAGGGCGCGCACAACCTGGAAAACGTACTGGCGGCGGTGTGCATCGGCATGATCGTTCCCTGCGAGCCGCACCGCATCCGCGCCGCCGTCAAGGAATTCAAGGCGGTCGAGCACCGCCTCGAGTTCGTTACCACCATCAACGGCGTGCAGTTCTACAACGATTCCAAGGCCACCAACGTTGACGCCACCATCAAGGCGCTGGAATCGTTTCCCGGAAACATCCACATCATTCTCGGCGGCAAGGACAAAGGCTCGCCCTACACCGTTCTCAATCCACTGCTGCAGGAGCGGGCCAAACGCGTCTATACCATCGGCGCCGCCGCTGCCAAGATCGAAAAGGAAATCGCCGGCGCCGCCGAGATCGTCCACGCCGAAACGCTTGATGTCGCTGTCCGCCGCGCCTTTGAGTCCGCTACTCCCGGCGACGTCGTCCTGCTCGCCCCGGCCTGCGCCAGCTTTGACCAGTTCCAAAGCTACGAACACCGCGGGCGTGCTTTCAAGGACCTGGTCCACGCCCTGGCGGAGAAGAAACAAGCGATTAGCTCTTAGCTTTTAGCTCTCAGCTATCAGCTTTCAGCTATCAGCTCTCAGCTCTCAGCTCTCAGCTATCAGCTCTCAGCTCTCAGCTCTCAGCCATCACCTCTCAGCTCTCAGCTCTCAGCTCTCAGCCATCACCTCTCAGCTTTCACCTTTCACCTCTCACCTTGGAAGCCCCGCAGGGGCGCACGCTGGTAGCCCAGGGCGCCAGCCCTGGGTTGCGATCCAGTGAAGGGTCGAGTCCCGTAGGGACGATACGAAAAGACGGTCCCGAACCCGCAGAGTAACCCCGCACAACATTGCCGAGTGCTACAACTCATCTGACCGGCTGAAAGCTGATAGCTGACAGCTGAAAGCTCCCATGGCCAAACGCGTCAGCGTCGACAAAACTCTCTTCACGGTCACGCTGATCCTGGTTTTCATCGGCCTGGTCATGGTGTTCAGCGCCTCGGCGGTGATTGCCAAGGAACGATTCGGCTCCCCTTATTACTTCGTCGCGCGCCAGTTCGGATGGGCATTGGCCGGGTTCGCCGCCATGTTGGGGGCCATGCGCCTCGACTACCGGCGCTACAAGCATCCGGCGGTCGTCTTCTCGCTGATGGCCGTGACCACCCTGCTTCTGATCTCGGTTTTCTTCCTTGACCGCACCCACAACACGCATCGCTGGATCAAGCTCGGCCAGCTTTCCTTCCAGCCTTCCGAACTCGCCAAGCCCACGCTCATCCTCTTTCTCGCGTATTTCCTCGAAACGCGCACCCGGTCCATGGACGATTGGCGCGGCACTCTCATGCCGGCCATTGCACCCGCGGTGGTCATGTCGGCGCTCATCCTGGTTCAGCCCGACCTCGGCACCGCGCTCGCCTGCGGCGCCATCAGCGCGGTCATCTTGTTTGTCGCCGGCATGAGCCTGAAGTATTACGCCTACGCGCTCGCGCCCCTGCCACTCTTTTTTTATGTCTTCATCGTGCGCGTTCCCTGGCGTTACCAGCGCATCCTGGCCTTTATTGACCCGTACTCCGACCCGCAGGGACGCGGCTTCCACATCATTCAGTCGCTGATCGCTGTCGGCACCGGCGGCCTCACCGGCCTCGGCCTGATGGAAGGCAAGCAGAAGTTGTTCTACCTGCCCGAGCCCCACACCGACTTCATCTTCGCCGTCACCGCCGAGGAGCTTGGCTTGCTGGGTGCGACCGTGGTGGTCGCGCTGTTCGCCATTTTTCTTTATCGCGCCATCCGCGTCGCCGTCCTCACCGACGACATCTTTGCGCGCTACCTCGCCACCGGCATCGGCGCCATGGTCGGCGTGCAGGCGCTGTTCAACATCAGCGTGGTTCTCGGCATGGCCCCCACCAAAGGCATCCCGCTACCCTTCATCTCCTACGGCGGATCGTCGCTGTTCGTTACCCTCGCCAGCGTCGGCGTGCTGCTCAACATCACGCAGCACACGGATTAAGTGATTCACCACGGAGGCACGGAGACACGGAGGCAAATTGGTAATTGGGTAATTTAGTAATTTGGTAATTTCACAGCGGCGTGAGAGTGCCAATCACAGACCGAAATTACAAAATTACGAAATTACCAATTCAGGTCTTCTCCGTGCCTCGGTGTCTCCGTGGTGAAAACCACGGTGACTTGAAGGGAGCCAAGAAAAAAATCCTCGGTGTACCTCTGTGTTCTCGGTGTCTCGGTGGTGAATGTTAATCTGACTCCATGCGAGCAATCCTGGCAGGCGGCGGAACCGGCGGACACGTCATTCCCGCGCTGGCCATCGCCCGGGAACTGCGTGACAAGTTCGGTGCGGAGATCATTTTCGTCGGCACCTCGCGCGGCCTGGAAACCCGCCTGGTCCCGGAGGCCGGCTTTACGCTGAAGCTGATTGAGGTCGGCCAGCTCAAGAACGTCAGCGCCATCACGCGCCTGAAGACCTTGTTCGCCCTGCCGCGCGCCATTTTCGCGGCGTCGCAAATCCTGCGCGAGTTCCGTCCCGACGTGGTCATCGGCGTCGGTGGTTACGCCTCCGGCCCGGCGATGCTTGCCGCCGCGCTCAGCAGCGTGCCCGCCATCGCCTTCGAACCCAACCTTGTTCCCGGCTTCGCCAACCGGGTCGTTGCCCCCATGATCGCCGTTGCGGCGGTGCAGTTTCCCGAGACCCGCCACTGGTTTCGCCGCTCGGTTGTGACCGGCGTTCCGGTGCGCCACGCATTTTTCGAGATTCCGCCGCGCCCGCCCGGTGCAGCCCCGACGCTGCTTCTGTTCGGCGGCAGCCAGGGCGCGCACGCCCTCAATTGCGCGCTCATCGAGGCGCTGCCCGCGCTCATCGAGCGCGTGCCCGGCCTGTGCGTCATTCATCAGACCGGCGAGCGCGATTACAGCCAGGCGCAGGCCGATTACCTGCGTGCCGGCATTTCCGCCGAGGTTTCTCCATTCATTCACGACATGCCCGGCGCCTTCGCGCGCGCTGACCTGGTGATTTGCCGTTCCGGAGCCAGCACCGTCGCCGAGATCGCGGCGGCAGGGAAGCCGGCCATTTTCGTGCCGTTCCCGCGCGCCGCCGACGACCACCAGCGCCGTAACGCCGAGGCGCTCTCGACGAAAGATGCGGCCATAATCATCCCGGAATCGGAGCTACAGAAGCTGGCCGACACCGCGGCGCAACTGCTTAACGATCCCGCGCGCCTGCGTGCGATGGGTGCGGCAGCGCATCGGCTCGCCCATCCCGATGCCGCCGGCGAAATCGCCCGTCTGGCCGCCAAGCTCGCCGGAGGAGCGGAGAAAAACGAGCCACAGATCACCACGGATTTTCACGGATGAAGTTCAAGTTTTTTATCTGTGTTGATCCGTGGCAATCCGTGGCTAAATAGCATTTTCCATGTTTGCCAAAATCCAACGCGTGCACTTCGTCGGCATCGGCGGCATCGGCATGAGCGGCATCGCCGAGGTCCTGCTGAACTTGGGCTACAAGGTTTCCGGCTCCGACCTGAAGCCGACCCCGGTCACGCAGCGCCTGGCCTCCCTCGGCGCACTCATCTTCGAAGGTCACCGCGCTGAGAACGTTGCCGGCGCCGAGGTCGTCGTCATCAGTTCGGCGGTTCGTCCCGACAATCCCGAAGTCGCCGCCGCGCGCGCCGCGCACATTCCCGTCATTCCGCGCGCCGAGATGCTCGCCGAACTCATGCGCCTGAAGTACGGGATCGCGGTGGCCGGCATGCACGGCAAGACCACCACCACCTCGATGATTGCCGCGGTGCTTGCCGCCGGTGGCCTCGACCCCACCGTCGTAGTCGGCGGCCGCGTGGACGCCATGGGCTCCAACGCGCGTCTTGGCAAGTCGCAGTACCTGGTCGCCGAAGCCGACGAAAGCGACCGCTCGTTCCTCAAGCTTTCGCCCATCCTCGCGGTGGTCACCAACATTGACCGCGAGCACATGGATTGCTACCGCGACATGGACGACATCGAGCGCACCTTCGTGGAGTTCATGGATCGCGTGCCGTTCTACGGCATGGTGGTCGCCTGCAACGACAATGAACCGCTGCGCGCGCTCCTCCCGCGGGTGCAGCGCCGCACCGTCACCTACGGAACGCGTGAAGATTCCGATTTCTGCATTCGCTCCTCGGAAGTCGTGCCTGCTTTGGCGCAGCGCCCCATGACGCGCTTCCACGTGGACTACCGCGGGCGCGCGCTCGGCGAGTTCCACCTGCACGTTCCCGGCGCGCACAATGTGCTCAACGCCACTGCCGCCATCGCCGCCGGCATCGGCCTCGACGTCCAGGTGGAAGACATTCGCTCTGCGCTCGCCGATTTTCGCGGTGTGGACCGCCGGTTTCAGTTGCGCGGGCAAGCCGGCGGCGCCAGCGTCATTGACGATTACGGCCACCATCCCACCGAGATTCGAGCCACTCTCGCCGCCGCCCGCCAGTGCGGATTCGGGCGCATCCACGTCATTTTCCAGCCGCATCGCTACACTCGCACGCAAGCCCTGATGGACGAATTCGCCGCCGCCTTCACCGACGCCGACTCGCTTTTCCTGCTCGATATCTACCCCGCCAGCGAGCCCCCGATCCCCGGCGTCACCGCGCAAGCTCTCGCCACCCGGATCGCGGAGCAGGGAAACCGCCTGGTGATCTACGCCGCCTCCTTCGCCGATGCCGTCAATGCCGCGGTGGCCGCCGCCCGTCCCGGCGACATGATCCTCACCCTCGGCGCCGGCAGCGTCTCCCAGCTCGGTCCCCAGGTACTGGAAGCTCTCCAGCAATCGCGCGCCGCGAGCACGCCCGACCGATAACGACTCGCAGTTCAATCGACAATCGACAAGCGGCAATGACCTTCTGTCTTGCGCCCACAAGAATTTTCCTCACCCCCGACTAACAATTTCCGCGCTCGCCCGTCTTTATCTGTGAACGACGGAGTGCGGTATGAAAACGATCATCGCCGGTATCATCATCAGCTTGGCCCTGGCACTGGCGCCTGCGCCGAAAATCACCGTGCACAATCCCCAGCTCCTTTTCGCGGCGGCGATGTACAAGACCGCCGTCGGCGACACCGATTCCGCCCTGCGCCTGATTCACCGTGCCGAGCTGGCCCGGCCATCCACCAGCAAGGTTCCCCCGGCGCCGTTGCAGACCGCCGGCGTTCGCTCCGCCAACCTCACGATCCTCTAACCGCCAGCTAAAGCCTAAAGCCTGAAGCCTGCAGCCTGAACTGCATTTTCCCCCTCCGCATTCCGCGAAATAAAGTTATAGTTGCGGTACGGCGATTTCTCGACGATCAAACCCACTTGATGCCACGGAATAACGGTCCCCTGATTCCGGACGATCCAGCTATATCTCGCGCCGTCCCCGCGAGGGAGGACCCCGACGACGCTCTCGACTCCCGTCTTCTCGACCTCGACGTGGAGGAAGAGCCTGCCTTTCTGCGCGCCCAGAAGCGCATCCCGGTGCGCCGAGGGCCGCTGCCACGCAAGGCCGCGAACCGTCTGAAGATCGCGCTGGTGGTGGTTGCGATCGCCGGCGTAATCGGCGGGATCACGCTCATGACCTACCGCTACGGCGCGAATTCCTGGCGCTTCCGGCTCGATTCCAGCGACCAGCTCGAAGTCGCCGGCATCGGCCACGTCAGCCACGCGCAGATCATGGAGGTGATGGGCGGCGACATCGGGCGCAACGTCTTTTTCATTCCGCTCGCCGAGCGCAAGAAGCAGCTCGAGGAAATTCCCTGGGTCGAGTCCGCCTCGGTGATGCGCCTGCTGCCGAATCGCCTGAAAATCGAGATCCGCGAGCGCACGCCGGTCGCCTTCGTCCAGATCGGATCCAAGATCGCGCTGGTGGACGGCCTCGGGGTCGTCATGGACCTCCCCGCCGGCGCCGCCCGCAAATACTCGTTCCCGGTGATTGTCGGTATCGCCAACTCCGAACCGCTCTCCACCCGTGCCGCGCGCATGAAAATCTTCGCCCAACTGGTGCGCGATCTCGATTCCGGCGGCTCCAATTATTCCCACGACCTCAGCGACGTGGATCTCTCCGATCCCGAGGACGTCAAGGTGACTGTCGCCGATCCCAACGGGGAAGTCCTGGTGCACCTCGGTGCTTCCGATTACCTGGTGCGATTCAAGGTGTACGTCGCCCACATCCAGGAATGGCGCCAGCAGTTCCAGAAAGTCCGCTCGGTGGATTTGCGCTACGACCGGCAGGTGATCGTGAATCCCGATGAAAGCAATCCGCCGCAACGCGTGTCGGCGGCGAGAGCCAGGCCGAAGAAAGCGGTAAGGAGGTGAGGGGGAGGAGATTTTGTAATTTAGTAATTTCGTAATTTGGTAATTTGAAAACACAAGTCGAGGGCGGCTATTCGGAGTCAGGTGATTTCGACAAAATTACTAAATTACTAAATCACCAAATTACTAAATCCGTTCGGGGTCCATGGCCAAGCAGAACCACAATCTGTTTACCGCGATTGATGTAGGCAGCGCGAAGACCATCGCGCTGGTGGCGGAGATCACCGACGCCGGGCTGCGTTATTGCGGCCACGGCATGATCGAGACCCGCGGCTTCCGCAAGGGCATCATCGTGGACCTGGACCGGACCGTCACTTCCATCCAGAAAGCGGTGCAGGACGCGGAAGACTCCTGCGGCGCGCCCATCGAACACGCGCTGGTGGGCGTCGCCGGGTCGCACATCCGCGGAGTCAACAGCCAGGGCGGCATCAGTCTCGGCACCAAGGCACGCGAAATCACCAAAGAGGACATCCGCCAGGCGGTGGAACGCGCCCGCGCCATCGCCCTGCCCGCCGACCGGCAGGTGCTGCACCTGCTCCCGCAGGAATTCATCCTCGACGACCAGGCCGGCATTCACGAGCCCGCCGGCATGGTTGCCTGCAAGCTTGAAGTCAAGGTCCACGTGGTCACTGCCGCCGCCACCGCAACCCAGAACGTCGTGACCGCGCTCAACCGCGCCGGCATCCACGTGGACGACACCATCTTCGAAGCGCTCGCCTGCGCCGATTCCGTCCTCCGCACCGACGAGCGCGAGCTGGGCGTCTGCGTGGCCGATATCGGCGCCGGTTCCACCGATATTGCCGTGTTCCATGACGGCGCGGTGGCGCATACCGGCGTGGTGCCCGTTGGCGGCGATCACTTCACCAACGACGTTGCCGTCGGCCTGCGCACCCCGCTCGCCGATGCCGAAAAAATCAAGCGCCTCTTCGGTTGCGCCATGGTCACGCGCATTCCCGAAGGCAACGAGATTGAGGTCACCAGCGTGGGCGATCGTCCCTCGCGATTGATGTCGCAGCGCCTTCTCGGCGAGGTGCTGGAGCCGCGCGCGCGCGAGCTTTGCGAGCTGCTGCGCGATCATCTCCGGCAGGCAGGCGTGCTTGAACTTTGTGCCGCCGGCGCCGTGCTCACCGGCGGCGGTGCGCGCCTGCCGCACCTGACCGAGATCGCCGAATCGGTGCTGCGCAAGCCCGCGCGCATCGCTTCGCCCACCCCGATTGCGAAGTTGCCGGCGGCGCTCGCCGAGCCCGAGTTCGCCACCATCATCGGCATGGTGCTCTATGGATATCGCGCCCGCCTGGCGCACGGCCCGCATGGCGGCGACGGCCTGGGCGCAAAAATCAAAGCGCTGTTCGCACGACGTGGAGCATGAAACCCAAAACCGAAAAACGAGTACCGAGAACCGACATGACTGATGCCGCAGAAGGAATCAGAATCCAATTCAACGAAGACCCGCGCAACAACGCCAAGATCAAGGTCATCGGCGTGGGCGGCGGCGGCGGCAACGCCGTCAACCGCATGATCGACGCCCACCTGGAAGGCGTCGAGTTCATGACCGCCAACACCGACCTGCAGGCGCTGGAACTGTCGCATGCCCCGGTGCGCATCCAGCTCGGCGTCAAGCTCACCAACGGCCTGGGCGCCGGCGCCAATCCCGAAATCGGCCGCAAGGCCGCGCTCGAAGACGCCGACAAGATCATCGAAGCGCTGGAAGGCGCCGACATGGTGTTCGTCACCGCCGGCCTCGGCGGCGGCACCGGCACCGGCGCCGCGCCCATCATTGCCTCGCTCGCCAGCGAGATGGGCGCGCTCACCGTGGCCGTCGTCACCAAGCCGTTCGGCTTCGAAGGCAAGCGCCGCATGTCGCAGGCCGAGCGCGGCCTGCAGGAGTTGCTCGACTCCGTCGACACCATGATCGTCATTCCCAACGAGAAGCTGCTCGCGGTGGCGCAGAACGCCGGCTTCTTCGAATCGTTTCGCGTGGCCGACGACATTCTCCGCCAGGCGGTGCAGGGAATTTCCGACATCATCACCATTCCCGGCATCATCAATCGCGACTTCGCCGACGTGAAGGCCATCATGGCCGGCATGGGCTACGCCGTCATGGGCACCGCCACCGCCAAGGGCGAGCACCGCGCCACCGACGCCGCCCAGCGCGCCATCGCCTCGCCGCTGCTGGAAGCCGGCGCCATTGACGGCGCGCGCGGCATCCTGATTAACGTCACCGGATCCAGTTCGCTGAAGCTGGCGGAAGTGAACGAAGCCTCCACCATCATCCAGAGCGCCGCCCACGAAGATGCCAACATCATCTTCGGCGCCGTGCTCGATGAAAAAATGAAGGACGAGGTCAAGATCACCGTCATCGCCACCGGCTTCAAGGGTGACCACCACGTGCAGCGCCATGAGCGTGCCGTTTCCGCCGCTGCCGCCGCCATCTCGCAGGCACGCACCGCATCGGCTTACATCGCGCCCCGGCCGGAGGTCCGCGCCGCCGAGCCTCCGCCGCCGCAAGCCCACGCCGAAGCTCCCAAGCCGGCGTCGCCGGCGTCGCCGCCCATCACGGCGCGGCCGGCCGCTCCCCAGCGCGAGACAACCTCCCTCGCCGATGTGAAGAGCACCGTCAAAACCAATTACGAGGAAGATGACTTGGACGTGCCTGCCTTCATCCGCAAGCGCCACGAGAGCAGCTAGCGTCGAGTGCCGCAGGAATCGGATGCAAGTTAATGATGCTTAACGACTTATGTCAGCGGGAACCAAATTCTAGGCAGACTACACAAGGCGCAGCATGATCTCTCTAGCTTGCGCTGTGATTTTATGGTCTTTCCGCAGTATCGACAAATACTATCAATAGCTTACAAGGCTTCTTGCTGAACAGGTGGTATGACCGAGCAGGGCGATGGTGATGTCATAACTGCATATTGACATCACCCTTAGTCTGGCATAGGCTATTGGCATGGCTAGAATCCCTTTCACGCTGAGAATTGATGCTCAAGAACGTGTCGCCCTGGAAAACCTCAGTAAGGTCGAAGGGCGCCCCATCAATCAACTGCTGAACGAGGCTATCAAGAGCTATCTCAGCCGGCGGGGGCGAAAAGAACGCAGCCTGGAAGCCAACTTGGCAGGCCTTCGGGCATATCGAAAACAGGATCCTGGATTCCAGCGCGCTATCGCCGCGTTCGTGGAAGCCGAAGCGAGCCTCGGGGACCCGCTTGAAGGCGAGCCGATAGAGGGCCAGTTCGTCGACGGAAAGCTCGAGCCAGCAGGGCCTGTGCAAAGCAAGATTCGAGAACTTCTAGGTGCCTAACTGGGACGAGGACAGTCCCCAGTTGCGGGAGAACCTCGCGCGCGTCCTGGAGGGAATCGTCAGGGCGTCGGAGCAGCGCGAGACTCCGACGCTAGAAACGGCAAGGCGTTGGCAAACCCTCGTCATGGAGGGTTTGGACGTGCCCGACTCGCGATTTGTCGGCGCGTATCGCGGCGAACCAGGTCTCGAGAACGTCCAAGTAAGAGTCGGCGCGAATTATGGCGTGGACTCGGCAAATGTGGCCGAGGAGCTAGCACGCTTTGAAGCCAAGCTCCGGACATTGGTCGCCGAGTTGGACGCGCTGCTGCCGATCGGCCAGGAACCCGATGCCGACCAACTGGCGGCCATAATCGATCTCTGTGCTTGGGTGCATGCCGAGTGGCTGCGAATCCATCCATTTGCAAACGGTAACGGCCGCACTGCGCGCCTTTGGGCCAACAGCCTCGCAATGCGTTATGGCCTGCCGCCTTTTATCCGCTTGCGTCCGAGACCCAACGCAGGTTACGGGGACGTCGGCGCTAAGGCGATGCAGGGCGCCTGGAAACCGATGGCGGTTGTCTTTCGCCGATTGCTCGACGATTTTCTAGACGAAATCTAGTCTCGCAGGGACGGCAGTTGCGGCGCGGCGAGAGCCTGCCCTGAGAGCAGTCGAAGGGAACCTGCCGTTACTAATCACTGACCACTGACCACTAATCTACGACTCTTTCAGATACCGCAACTCCATGTCGGTGCGCCGCAGGCGCGACGCGATCGCGGTGGCAATCCCTTCCAGTAAATTGAGCGCCAGCATGCGATGCTCCAGGCTGAGCGCGGCGAAGCGCTCCCGTGTCAGCACGTACAGTTCGGCATCGGTGTCGGCGACCGCATCGGCCGACCGCGGCGCCCGGTCCATGAACGCCAGTTCTCCGAAGAAATCTCCCCGCCCGAACGTCGCCAGGTGGTGTCCCGTCCTGCCGTCCAGGGGCATCACGATGCGCACCGAGCCCTTGCGGATGAAGTACAACTCGTCGCTGGAGTCTCCGTGGGAGAAAATTTTCTGGCCGGCTTGGAAGGTCCGTATCTCGGTCCCCGCCTCCAGTGCCGCCAGCGTTTCCTCCCCGCGTTGCCGGAACATGTCCATGTGGCGGATGTCCAGCGGCATCTCTTGCGCGCGCTCCAGGTGCGCCGCCGCCAGGACGCGGTCTTCAATCCACTCCAGCGCCTCGTCCAGGTGGGCAAAAATCTTCGCGTGGCGTTCTGTCCTGGCCAGTCCCATCTGGGCGAGGTACTCCCGCATGTCCTGCCCGCTGGGCGCCTTCGACGGCATGTGACTGAAGATCACCGCGCCGTTCCGCTCCGACATTATGTCTTCAACCATCTCCAGCATGTGCGCCGCCGTAAAGTCCACCGACTGCACCCGCCGCATGTCGAGCACGATGTAGTCCCGCTTCTTTAGTTCCGCTTCCAGTGCGCTATAAAGCTGGTCGGTGGTGCCGAAGAACAAGCTGCCTTGCAGTTCAAAAATCACGGTGCGATCGCCGCGCTTTTCCAGCACCGCCATCTCCTCCGGCAGCCGCATTTGTTTGGAGAACCTCTCGTTGCCGTACGACTTCCGCCGCACCACCGCGCCGCCAATCTGTTCCCGGATGAAGAGCAGGATGGCCAGCCCGACGCCCACGCCCGAGGCCGCGATCAGGCTCACCGTCTCGGCCACTACTACGACGGTGACGATCACCACGAAATCCAGCACCGTCGAGCGCGAGCGCAGCAGGCCCAGGCTGTGGCGGTCGAACATCCGCACCCCGACCACGATCAGAATGCCCGCCAGCGCCGCGATCGGCACCCACGCGATCAGGCTGCCCAGGATGAGGAACGCGACCACTGCGAGTACGCCCTCGATCACGCCCGAAAGCCGCGAATGTCCGCCGCTGGACACGTTGATCAGCGTCGCCCCCATCTGGCCGGAGCCCGGCACGCCGCCGATCGCCGTCGAAGCCAGATTGCCCAAGCCTTGGCCGATCAGCTCGCGATTGGAGTTGTGCCGGCTGCGCGTGAGCGTGTCCAGCACCACGCACGTCTTCAAGGTGTCAATGGAGAGCAGCACCGCCAGCGTCAGCGCCGGCGTGATCACCAGGTTGATGTGCTGCGGGTTGAACGCGCTGAACGCCTGCCAGCGCACCGCCATCGTTGCCAGGAATCCGGCGTTCGACTCACGCAGCGGGCCCACCACCAACTTGTTGCCGGCCAGCACCAGCAGCGAGGGGTCCGCCAGCCCGATAGCGAAATACGCCAGCATTCCGCAGCCGAGGCCGAGGATTGCCGCCGGCACTTTCTTCGTCACCCGTGGGGCCAGCACCATCACCGCCGTTGTCACCGCGCCTACCGCCAGGCTCTGCCATTTCCACAGTGACGGCGTCAACAGGCCTTGCCAGAACTGATAGCGGCCCGGCACGCCCAGAAACTTCGGTATCTGGCTGAGGATGATGATCAGCCCAACGCCGCTCAGGTAGCCGCTCACCACCGGGTAGGGCATGTATTTGATCAGCCGCCCCAGGCCGATCAGCCCGAAACTGATCTGCAGCAGGCCGCAGAGCAGCGCTACCACCGCCATCAGCACCAGCGCCGATCCCGGCGTGACGCTGTGCTGCGTCAACTCGATCGCGAACGCGGAGAGCACCGCGACCGCGGGCGCGCAGGGCGCGCTGATCAGGCGCCGGGTCCCGCCGAAACTGGCAGCAACCACGCCCAGCGCCGTCGTGCCCAGGATGCCGGCGATTGCGCCTTGCGACGCGTAGCTCGCCCCCAGCGGCGCATAGATGGTCACGCCGAAGGCAATCGCCGAGGGCAGGGCGACCAACATCGCTGCCAGTCCGCCCCACAAATCGCCGGCGCGGCCTGGCGATGGGCGCACGGCCGTCCCGGGCGCAGCTTGCCCGCCGCCGGGCGTACTTGCTGGCGCGACTGTGGTCTCGCTCATAGGGTCTTTGGTTGCTGGAGTATGCAAACTTAGCCGGTCATTTGCAATGGAATATGCGCCACCAGGGGTTCTGCTGACCGCGGCCGTGGGGCCGGGGGCTGGTGAGCTGTTGCCAATCTTGATTCGCTTGTGGAAATCGCCAGCATTGGCGCGCGTTACGAAAGTCGTTGACCAGCCGCATCTCCGGTGTAAGTCTCTGCATCTCAACGCGGTGGAAGGTTAAGGAAAGTGACGTGCCGGAGCAGTTTGGGGTTGAAATCTGACCCGTAACTCTCATACTATCCGGTAGTTCCAGCCGGAATTTTGTACACGGCGTGCAGTCGGCGCCTTGGTGTAGCCGCGCCGGGACACTCTGGCATTTACGGGACCCAGGACATTCATGTCGAAGATAAAAGGCTCTTTAGCGACTCAGGTAGTTCTAGTCATGGCAATCGTAACGCTGCTGGCAGCGAGCGCGACGGCAGCCACCGTTTCCACCCCACGCAAGACTTCCAAGTCAAAATCGGTTGTTGAAAATTCGAAAACCCAGAAAAAGATCAGCAGCAAGCGGCGGCACCGGCGCGCCAGCGCGTACGTGTGGGTCAACGGCCATCGCCTCAAGCGCAATCGTTACGCCGAGCATTACACGTCCTCTTCGTTCGTCAGTGAAGACCAGACCACGGCGGACATCACGGCGGGCGAAGACCCGGTGGTGCGTGCGGCCGCCATTGACGCCCTGGGCAACCACAACGGTACCGTGGTCGCCATTGATCCGAACAGCGGACGCGTCCTGACCATGGTGAACCAGAAAATGGCTCTGTCGGAAGGCGGGGAGCCGTGCTCGACCATCAAGGTCGCGGTGGCGCTGGCGGCGCTGAGCGAAGACGTGGTGACCCGGGAGACGAAAATTCAGCTTGGGCGGCGCACGCGCATGGACCTGACGCAGGCCCTGGCGCACTCTAATAACGCCTATTTCGAGGCGCTGGGCCGGAAGATGGGGTTCGAGAAGGTCAGCTACTACGCGCACCAGTTCGGCTTGGGCGAGCTCTCCGGCTGGAACATCGAAGGCGAGCACCTGGGCGTTTTTCCCAGCGAGGAACTTGACCGCCGGCAGGGTGGCGTGGGCCGGATGTGCTCCTTCGGCCAGGGCATTTCGATGACGCCGCTGCAACTGGGCGCGCTGGTTTCCGCGATCGCCAACGGCGGAACGCTTTATTACCTCCAGCATCCCAACACGGCGGACGAGGTTTCGACCTTTGAGCCGCGGGTGAAGCGCTATCTCGATATCGGGCCGCTGATCCCGCAGGTTTCGCCGGGCATGGCGGCGGCGGTCCAGTACGGCACCGCGCAAAGTGTGCGTTGGAATTTCAGTGAAGAGGAAGTGCTCGGCAAAACCGGCACGTGCTCCAACAACGGCACGCGCTACGGGTGGTTCGCCTCGTTTGCCAATACGGTCGCGGGCAGAATCGCCGTGGTGGTCTTCCTCGAAGGCGGGCGTCCGACCTTCGGCCCGAAAGCGGCGGAGATCGCCGGCCGCATGTACCGCAACCTGTACGACCACAGCTTCTTCGTACAAACCATTTCGGCGCCGGTTAAGACCGGAGTGGTGGTGGCGCAGTAAGTTATCGGTTTAGGGGTATCGGTTCTCGGTGAAAAGACCCTCGATTCGAGGGTCTTTTTTCATTTGAAAGTTCGTCAGTAAGTCAGTTGGTCAGGTACTGAGAAACTGAAGAACTGAGAAACTGACGAACTGAGAAACTGAGAAACCGACAACCGACAACCGAAAACCGACTACGGACTTGCGCCGAGATCTTTCAGCGCCTTCTGCAGCGCGATGCGATTGGCAGCGTCCTTTTCCGCGGCCAGCGCGGTTTTCAGCCAGGCGATGGCGCGCGGCTTGGAAACATGGGGATTGATGGTCGGTTCGAGGTCTTCGATCTTCCAGGCGCTGTCCACGTCCTTGAGGCGGAAGGAAACCTCCTCGCTGCCGGGCTCGGCGGTGTAGCCCAATCCAAGTTCGAATCTTCCCAGCACGGCGTATTTCACGCTGACGGTGGAGGCACGAATTCCCTCGCTGGCGTCTAATAGCTCGTATTGCGATACAACCGTGAAGCCCTGCCAGTCGGGGTTGTCCTTCCAGGTGGTCAGCACTTTCATGCGCGGCCAGGAATCCTTGAGCAGGCGGAAGCCCTCGTAGTCCATGCGGCAGTAGCTGCTCACGATCGCCCGCGCTTGCTCGTCGCGGTGCAAAGCCGCGCGGAATTGTCCGAAGGCCGGGATGCAGGTCAGGAAGAGAAGAATAAGGTCGAGGCGCCGCATGCATCTGCTCCGCTGCTGGCCAGAGTACAACAAAGCAGGCTCAAGGCTCCAGGCGGGTTTTAGGTTTTAGGTTTTGGGTTTTAGGCGTTGGGTTTTGGGTTTTAGGATTTTCGATTGTCGATTGTCGATTGCCGGTTGAAAAAGCAACGATGCCGATTGCAAAACCAAAGGCGTTGAGCTGGAAACCCAACGCCTAAAACCTAACGCCCAACGCCTACCTCGGCTTCCGCACGTCGCCGGAGATGACCCCGTCCTTGAGGTGGATGACGCGGTGCGCGTACTCGGAGATATCGTGCTCGTGGGTGACCAGCACGATGGTGTTGCCTTGCTCGTGGAGCCGGTCGAACAGCGCCATGATCTCGTTGCCGGTCTGCGAATCGAGGTTGCCGGTGGGCTCGTCGGCCAGCAGGATGGAGGGTCGGTTCACCAGGGCGCGGGCGATGGCGACGCGCTGGCGCTGCCCGCCGGAAAGCTCGTTGGGCTTGTGCGTCATGCGCGATTCCATGCCCACCGACTTCAGCGACTCCTTGGCGCGCTCGATGCGCTCCTCGGCCGGCAGGCCGGCGTAGATCAGCGGCAGCTCGACGTTGTGCAGCGACGTGGCCCGCGCCAGCAGGTTGAAGGTCTGGAACACGAAGCCGATTTCCTTGTTGCGAATGCGCGCCAGTTCATCGTCATCGAGCTCGCTGACCAGCTGGTTGTTCAGCCAGTAGTGCCCCTTGCTGGGCGTGTCGAGGCAGCCGATCAGGTTCATCAGCGTGGATTTGCCGGAGCCGGAAGGCCCCATGATGGCGACGTACTCGTTGCGCTCGATGCGCAGGTTCACGCCTCGCAGCGCATGCACCTGCTGCTCAGAACCCATGTCGTAGGTCTTCCACAGGTCTTCCGCGCAGATGATGCAGCCATCCGGTGGTGCGACTAGCGGTTCGGAAATGCCGGCGACCTCAGTGGCCATTTTCTGGTTCCTCGGTATTTCAGTATTTCAGTACGTCAGAGTTTCAGTTTCAGCTTCGTCGCGTTTCGATCGGCTACTGAAAAACTGACAAACTGACATACCCCAACACGTTTTTGACGCGCGACGTGTTACAAAGTTAGGACTTTTCTTCTTCTTTCTTGGGCGCCGTGTTGTCGATCTTCACCGACGCGCCGTTGCGCAGCGACCGCAGCACCTTGTAACTGCCGGTAACAATCTCGTCGCCGGCCTGCAATCCATTGGTCACTTCGATGTCGGTGGTGCCGGTGACGCCGGTGTCCACCTTCACGAACTCGGCCTTCTTGTTGCGCACCACGAATACGCCCTGCAACTCGTCCTTGTCCTTGGCGCCCGGCGCGGGCGAGGCCGCCTGGACCGGATCTTTCTTGGGCTTGGTCTCCAGGTCCCCCTTTTGCCGGACGGTGAGTGCCTGGATGGGGATGGTGACCGCGTTGTTGCGTGTCGCGGTGGTGATCTTGGCCGTGGTGGACAAGCCCGGACGCAGGTTCACCGGCGGGTCCTTGATGGTCACCACCACCTTAAAGTCCTTGGCTTCCTGGCTGCCGGTGGTGCTCTGTGTGGTCGCCAACCCGGTGGAGCGCACCACCGCGTTGTTGCCGATCTCGGTGACCTCGCCATGGAACGTCTTCTTGGGAATGGCATCAATCGTGACATCCGCCGATTGCCCCAGCTTGACGTTGACGATGTCGGTTTCATCCACCATGACTTCGGCGGTGACCACCGACATGTCGGACACGGTCATGAGCAGGCTGCCCGGCGAACTCTGAATCCCCATGATGACCGTCTCTCCCTCGCGCACCGGGAGGTTGCTGACAATACCGTCATAAGGCGACTCGTACTCGGTCTTGCTGAGCACGTCGCTGGCGTGGGTCAACTGCGCCTGCATTTGCCGGATGCGCTCCTGGGTGGAGGCGGTCTGCGCTTTTGCCTGGGTGATGCGTGCGCGCGCCGAGGCGACGGCGGCATCGGCGCCTTCGAAGGTGGCTTTGCGGGTGTCGAAATCCTGTTTGGGGATGAGGTCCTGGCCGAAGAGCGCCTCGCCGCGCTGGTAGTCCAGCTTGGCGCGGTCGTAGTCGGCGCGGGCCTTGTCGAGATCGGACTGGGCGCTTTTCAGGGCAGCTTCGGAGGCCGCGTAGTCGGTCTTGGCGGCCGCAAGTTGCGCCTGCATGGCGGCGACGTCGGCCGCCGATTGTATGTAATCCAGCTTGGCCAGCAACTGCCCTTTCTTGACCGTCTCGCCTTCATGCACATACAGCTTGGTGATCTTGCCGTAACCGTTGGCGCCGATGTTGACGTAGGTCTTGGGCTTGATTTCGCCGGAGGCGCTGACGATGGAAGTCAGGTCCTGGCGTGTCACCTTGCCGGTCTGCACCACTACCACGCCCTTGCCGCTCTGGAGGACGGTAAAGCCGACTATGGCCCCCACCAGCACCAGGGCTCCTACTGCGATCGCGATTTTTTTTCCAGTCTTCACTCGTTCCCTCGCTCATCGCCCTGACAGCACAGCACGGGCGCGACCACGCGACGATGGCTTCCTCTCCTTCGATACGCACAGACCGGACGAGAAGTTCCCCGCTTTGCACGTCCGCGGCGCCAGCCCCGGCGCGTGATGATATTCCGGGTAGCAGAACCATTATAGTGAATCGCAATCAGGCGCCGCCGCGGCAATTCGCATCGGGATGCGATTTGCCGGGATGAATAGCGGGATCCGGAGTGTCTGGAAACTATAGGCAACTCAACAGATACGGGACAAGATCACAAAAGACGGTGGTTCTCGTCCTTGCTTTAAAGGAAGCGACAACATAGAATTTACTCGCCCGAATTGTCTCCCAGGAGTCCACACGCGATGTCGTCAAGAATTGTCTGGGGTCGTGCCCTAGCGCTGAGTCTGGCTGGCTGTTTGTTGTCCGCGAACGTCGCGTTCGCCCAGAGCGACAAAAGCAGCAAGACGGACGCCAAGGCCCCCGCCGCCTCCCAAGAACAAGCCGGGCAGCAAGATCCTCTGAAGCGTCCCCTGTCGGAAAAACAGCAGAAACAACAGCAAAAGGCGCTGAAACAGGAAGTCGGCAAGGTCTACAAGAAGTGGATGGACGAGGACGTACGTTGGATCATTACCGACGAAGAGCGCGCCGCCTTCAAGCAGCTTTCCAACGACGAGGAGCGCGAACAGTTCATCGAGCAGTTCTGGCTGCGCCGCGATCCCACTCCCGACACCGCCGAGAACGAATACAAGGAAGAGCACTACCGGCGCATCGCGTACGCCAACGAGCACTTCGCCGCCGGCGTGCAGGGATGGAGGACGGACCGGGGCCGCATTTACATCATGTACGGCAAGGCGGATGAGATTGACTCCCATCCCAGCGGCGGTACCTACAACCGCCCGCAGGAAGAAGGCGGCGGCCAAACCTCGACTTACCCCTTTGAGACGTGGCGCTATCGCTACCTGGAAGGCGTCGGGCAGGAAATCATGATCGAGTTCGTGGACCCGTGCATGTGCGGCGAGTTCCACATGACCATCGACCGCTCGGAGAAAGATGCCCTGAAATATGTGCCGGGCGCGGGCCTGGGGATGTTCGAGCAAATGGGCATCGCCAACAAGGCGGACCGTTTCAACGGCGGCGAGCAACTGCCGTCAGGCCCGTTCAACCAAGACCTGCAGAGCAAGCAGTTCGACCGGCTGGAGCTGTTTGCCAAGTTGAACCGCGCGCCCGTGGTGAAATTCAAGGACCTGGAAGAGGTGGTCAGCCACAAGATCAGCATGAATTTCCTGCCGTTTGACGTGCGCGCCGATTTCGTCAAGATCACCTCCGATACGGTGCTGGTGCCGATCACCATTCAGATGAAGAACCGCGACGTGACCTGGGTCAGCAAGGAAGGCGTGCAGCGGATGACGGTCAATATCTTCGGGCGCGTCACCACCCTGAGCGGCCGCATCGCGCAAACCTTTGAAGACACCGTCACCGATGGGCTGCCCGACGAACTATTGCCCAAGGTCATCGACAACAACCACGTGTACTGGAAGGCCCTGCCGCTGCGTCCCGGACGCTATCGCGTCGATCTCGTGTTGAAGGACGTGAATGGCGACAAGGTGGGCACCTGGAGCCGCGGCATTGTGGTACCGGAATACACGGAAGACAAGCTGGCGTTCTCCAGCCTGATCGTTGCCGACGAGATGCAGAAGGTGGCCACCAAGAGCGTGGGCGCCGGCGCCTTCGTGATCGGCGGTACCAAGGTGCGCCCGCGCGTGGAGCCCGCCAACGGCCAGCCGGCGATCTTCAGGCGCGACCAGAAGGTCAATTTCTGGATGCAGGTGTACAACCTCGGAATCGACCAGCAGACCCACAAGCCGTCGGCCGACATTTCCTACGAAGTGGTGAACATGGCGACGCAAAAGGCGGTCGTCCAGTTGGCCGAGTCCACCCAACAGTTGGGCAACGTGGGCGAGCAGGTCACGCTGGAAAAGTCGCTGCCGCTGCGCGACATCCCGCCGGGCACGTATCAGATCACGATCAAGGTGAATGACCAGATCTCCAAACAGAACTTGAAGTCGACGGCGAAATTTGCCGTCGAGTAGCCGCGGCCGGCAAGTTCGGGGCCGCAATTTCACGATGGAGGTGCTCATGGGCCGAAAGCTCGGATGCGTATTGATCCTGCTGGCGCTCGCGCTTCCTGCATCGGCGGCCGGGAAACCGGGCGCGATCACCGGTTTCGTACGGAGTACCGCCGGCATTCCGCAGATGGGGGCGGCGGTGGAAGTATTCTCCAGCGCAACCCGCGCGGTGACCGTGTTCACCGATGGCCGCGGGTTCTACAGCGCCGCCGGACTTCTTCCCGGAACCTACCAGGTCAAGGTCACGGCGCCGTCGTTCCTGCCTTCCTTGCGCGAGAACGTGGCGCTGAAGGCGGGCGCCAGCGTGCTGGTGAACGTGACCCTGAGCACGTTGTTCGAAGCGGTGCAATTACTGCCGCAACACCAGGTCAACCGTGACGACGAGGGTTGGAAGTGGACGCTGCGTTCGGCGGCGAACCGGCCCATCCTTCGCGTGGTGGACAATGGCCCGGTGATGGTTTCCAAGACGGGCAGCGAGCAACCTGCGCTGAAGGGCGCGGTGGCCTTCGTCGCCGGCAGCGATGCCGAAGGCTTCGGGAGCGCCGGCGAGGTCAGCACCCATTTCAACTTTGAAAAATCGTTGTTCACCGCCGGGGTGCTGTCGCTGAAGGGCAACGTCGGCTACGGCGCGGGTCCGCAGAATGGCGTGATTCGAGCTGCCTACGCGCAAAAAATGGACGATGGCTCGAACCCTGAATTGGCGCTCACCCTGCGCCGTTTCTCCAATCCCGATCTGAACGCGCGCATGCCGGCGCTGCAGGCCATGTCGCTGCGGCTGTCGGATTCCATTACCCTGGCCGATTTTGTTGATCTGCGATTCGGGACCGAATACCAGACGGTGCAATTCCTCAGCCGCGCCAGCGCGCTGAAGCCGTACGGATCCCTGGCCGCGCACCTCTCGCCTGACACCGTGCTCGAGTACCGGTACGCCAGCGCCGAGCCCAACATGGCGGCCTCCAAGGGATTCGATTCGTCCCTCGGCGATGTCCTTGAGTCCGGCCCGCGCGTTTCCATGACCGAGCGCGGAGCGGTGCTGGAGCGGGCCCGGCACCAGGAAGTCTCCTTGTCCCATCGCCACCGCAATACCAGCGTGCAGCTCGCAGGCTACTCCGACTCGCTCCGCAACACCGCGTTGACCGGCGCCGGCGACCTCAATGGCCCCTTCGCCCAGTTGCTGCCCGACCTGTACTCGGAGACTTTTACCTACAACGCGGGGCAGCTCAGCACGAACGGCGTTCGCGTCGTGGTGCAACAAAAATTTTCGCCGGAATTGACCGCGACCGTGAACTATTCGTGGGGCGGAGTGCTCGACCTGGCCAGCAATGACGTTGCGCTCAGCCAGGTGCGCTCGGCCATTCACCAGGAGTGGCGGCATTCCTTCGGCGTCAAGCTGGCGGGCGACGTCCCCGCCACGCACACCCGTTGGGCGACTTCGTATCGGGCGGCGAACCAGAAGTCTCTCACCCCCGTGGACATGTTCGATTGCTCGCCGGGGCAGATGGACCCCTACTGGAACGTATTCGTCCGCCAGCCGATTCCGGGGACCAGCTTCCTGCCGGGCAAGATGGAAGCGCTGGTGGATTTGCGCAACCTGCTGGCGCAAGGCTACGTGCCGGTGATCGGACGCGACGGCCGCACCCTGTACCTGGTGCAGTCGGCACGCGCCGTCCGTGGCGGCCTGGCCTTCGTGTTTTAGCGCCGTCGGCTGTCGGCTATCGGCCGTCGGGATGAGAAGTGGAAAGGGCAGCGCCAACGCTGCCCTTTTTCTTTGTTCAAAGTTTAAAGCGCGTTGGGGCTCGCTGATTCGAGCCGAAAGCCGACGGCCGATCGCCTGGTCGATCAGTTCCACGCCAGATGCGTCACCGTATTCCGCCCAAAACGGGAGAAGAAAAACCGTTGCCGCAGCCCGAACTGCTTGACTCGCGCCGCCGGGGGCGCAGACTGAGCGTGAGCTGTCCTCTCTACCTCGAGGAGGTGCGGGCCATGAGCAAGAGCGTGTTGGAACAAGCGGAAGAGCACATTGTCGATCCCATGCACAAAGTGTCGCGCGCGACCACGGCCGTGGCCGAGGCGATTGAAGACGGCATCCATGCCGTCAAGCGGGTCGGCAAAGCCGGCAGCGATTCGGCCGAGGAATTTATCGATGACGCCAAGGAGCGTGTTAAGCGTCACCCCGCGGGAACCATCGTCGCCGCCTTCGCGGTTGGCTTCGCATTCGGCGGTTTGCTCGATGCGTTGATTCGCAGAAAGTAATCTTGCCAACCGTTGTTTTTTCCCAATCCTTGCAGCAGATCTGGGGCGGCCCATTCCGCCCCAGGTTTCTTGCCGCACCCAATTGACGTTTCACGGTCGGCGCTGGCCACGCCATCATGGTTAGCCGCCCGCGCGGCACTGCAGGACAGCAGCTCATGGCATCAGTTGCGGCTCGGGTTGAAGGCCGCCCGCATCGCTGTGTTACACTGAATCTGCCGCAATTGTTTGCGCTTCGTTTTTCAACCGCCCGGGCGCGTAGCTCAACTGGCAGAGCAACTGACTCTTAATCATCTGCTTCCTGATTGAGCTTCTTTGTAATCAATAACTTAAGAGCGAAATTTTGCGATGCAGGGGCGGATGTAGGGACAGCTCTCCACAGGTTTGACCTGCTCTCCTGAAGCCCGAATATCGAGTGCGCATTCCGCATCCACACTTGCGAAGTTGTCCTGCTTGCGCGACAAGAGAAACACGATGCCGTTTGGTGAGCTTGCGCCCAACCGCGGCAGCAGAGTCGCTGTCATCTGCCTTGAATGGCCAGTTGACCAGCGATCATCGAATATTACCGGGAGAGGAGAAAGCGGCTTCTGCTACCCAGCCCCGCGCATCCAGATCGCCGCCGCTCTCTGTCGCGCATGAACGATGGCGCGAAGACCTCGTGTTCACGTCCTCAGTCCCATGCGTGCTCAAACTAGCGCCGGAGCCGCGCTCTGCACCACCTGTACCAAATCCTCAGGGGACAGCAATTCGCCGCGATCACATTTCACTATGTTGGCATAGCCGTGCCTGATGCTTTCCATCTGAGCGTCCACGGTGCCGGCTGCGCAGTGCGGCATCAGTACAACATTATCGAGTCGAAGCAGTGGACTGTTGGGTTCCGGAGGCTCTTGCCAAAGGGCGTCTATCCCGGCGCCCCGAATACGTTTTTCCTTCAGCGCTTCGCACAGGGCTTGCTCGTCCACGACCGGGCCGCGGCAGGTATTGACTAGAATGGCGGTCGGCTTCATCAACGAGAGTGCACGGGAGCCGATCATGCCCCGAGTGCTCGAGGTCAGGGGGACATGGATGCTGATCACGTCAGAGGTTCTAAGCAACTCTTGTAGAGGAACGAGTCGGGCACGAAGGCGCGCTTCGTCTTCTGAGCTCATGCGGACCACGTCGCAATAGACCAGCGACGCACCGAAACCCTTCATGTGCTCGGCAACTATCCGTCCGATCTTACCCGTACCAATCAGGCCCACTTGTTTACCGCGCAGTTCGTAGGACGTGTCTCGATATTCGAACTTCGGGAACCGCCCTGCAACGACGGCATTGTGCAGGTTAGGCAGCCATCTGAGAGTAGAAAGGATCAGCATTGTTGCCGCCTCTGCCACTGCGGTCGAGCTTGCGCCCGTGGTCTTGGCTACCGGAATGCCCATGCGTGCCGCCGTCGGCACATCAAGCCTATCAGTACCCTCGCCGATCTTCTGGATTAGCCTTACCCTACCTGCCGCCTCCATAACCTTAGCAGGCATCTTGGCCGCCCACACCAGAACATAGTCGGCATCGGCAACAGCTGCGGCCATCCTCTCTTCAGTGTCCGCCTCGGCAAAGGTAAGCTCAAAACCCGAGGGAAGGTGCGCCGAGAACGCCGCTCTCAACCCCGGCGTCGTCACATCCAAAAATACGATTCTCTTGCCGATTGCCACGACAACCTCCGGTAATCGTTCGTAAAGGAGCACATGGTCTGGGGCGTCGGAGCCAAGTTATGTGAATGGATCGGCCGCATGTGCGTGGAGTGCAGTCAACTATGTTTCAGGAGCAGTCTTGGCTACTTCAGACGGCACCAGAACACAACCTCTCATCAGGCGTCGAGCGCTGCGACTCATGACAGCCCTCACGACAGTCCAGTGTCCCCCCTTGTGTTCAACTTCGGCCCCAACAGTCATCACGCCAGACGGGTGGCCCAAACAGACTTGGCCGTTTTCGCGTTTGCCCACTACCCGTTCCACTACAGTGCCTGGGATCGCTGCGGCCACGGCAAGAGCTACAGCGGCCGTTCCCACCATCGCGTGGTGCAGCTTACCCATCGAGAAAATGCGCGCGACTAAGTCGATGTCGCCGACGGCGATTTGCTTGCCGCTGGACGCGACATAGGCTTGCGGGGGTGCTACGTAAGCCAGCTTCGGACTATGTGGGCGCAACTCGGATGCTTCGGTGGGGGTCTTGGCTAGCCCCATTTTGACCGCCGCGTGGGCCCGAACGCTCTCACAGCGCGCCAATATTTCAGGATTGTCGTTCACCGTGTCCTGCAACTCGATCCCGGTAAAACCAAGCGCTGCCGCATCGGCAAAGATGGTCGGACTGCCGGCGTTGATCAGCGTGAGTTCCAGCGCGCCAATGCTTGGCACCGAGACCATGTCCAGCGGATGCTCCGTAGGAAACATCCCGCCGTCGCCTCGTTCGTCTGCTCCGGGTTCGAGCAGTTCCAGGCGAATCTCGGCGGCGGGGAAAGTCACGCCATCGAGTTCGAAATCCCCCTCTTCGACCACTTCACCATTCTTCACCGGTACGTATGCAATGATCTTCTTTCCAAGGTTCGCTTGCCAGATACGCACTGTCGCGCAACCGTCTCCAGGCTCCGCCTTAACCAAGCCCTCGCTGATGGAGAAGGGGCCGACCGCCGACATGAGGTTGCCGCAGTTACCCGACCAATCGATGAGCGGACGCTCAATCGAAACCTGACCGAACAAATAGTCCACATCACAGTCGGGACGCGAGGAAGGGCTAATCAGAGCCACCTTGCTGGTGCTCGAGGTTGCGCCTCCCATACCGTCGGTATGTTTCTTGTACGGATCGGGGCTGCCGATAACGCGCAGGAGAATGCGGTCCCGTGTCGCGGGGTCGCGTGGCAAGGAGTCGGCCCGGAAGAACACGCCCTTACTGGTGCCCCCGCGCATATAGACGGCTGGAATTGCTATCTGCGACATTCTGGGATCTCCTAATCCGTTTTGAGCTACTCAGCGCGCGCCGGAAGGCCGCTGCAGAAACTCATCCCGCAAACGCGGCAGCAGACCGCCCGCCGCGAAGATCTGAACTTCTTCCTGGGTGTTGATTCGGCACCACACGGGAACACGCAACGTTTGACCACTCCTGCGTTCGATGAGCAGCGTCGCAGCGGCACCGCGCGCCGGCGTTCCGCCCGGCAGTTGCAGCGAATACAGCTCGGAGCCGTCGAGGGACAGAGTATTGCGGGTCGTGCCGGACTCAAACTCGAGTGGCAGTACCCCCATGCCCACAAGGTTCGAACGATGGATGCACTCGAACGTCTCGCACACCACCGCCCGAACTCCGAGCAACCGGACTCCCTTGGCCGCCCAGTCCCGCGATGAGCCGGAGCCGTAGTTTCGACCAGCCACGATGATCAACTCCTGACCCCGCGCCAGGTAACGTTCCGCCGCCTCAAACAGAGGCAATACACTGCCTTCTGGCTCGAGGCGAGTGAACGACCCTTCGATACCGGAGGTCATCTCATTGCGCAAGCGGTTGTTGGCTAAAGTGGCGCGGATGGTCACCAGATGATCTCCCCGGCGCGTGCCATAGGAATTGAAGTCGGCAGGTGGTACAGCACGGCCAATCAGGTACTGTCCGGCAGCGCTCTCCGGCAGAATTGTGCCCGAAGGGGAGAGATCGTCGGTAGTGACATTGTCGCCGAACACGGCGAGCGCCCGCATTTGCTGGTATGACGAGGGGGCGGTGAAGGCTGGCTCCCAATAGGGCGGGCGACGGATGTAGGTGCTGTCCTCCTGCCACGGGAAACGGGCCGGCACATCTATGTAGTCATCGGCCTGATCGTCGCTCGCGAACATGGCGTCGTACACGCGTGAGTACTGTTCGCCCCGCACATGTTCGGCGAGCACAGCGTCGATTTCTGCGTCATCCGGCCACAGATCCTTGAGCAACACGGGGTGGTCATTCGCATCGAACGCGAGCGGCGCGTTTTCTATATCGATACGCATCGAACCTGTGATGGCGTAGGCCACAACAAGCGGCGGTGATGCCAGAAATGCTCCCTTGATGCGCGGATGTACCCGGCCCTTGAAATTGCGGTTGCCCGAGATTACGGCCACAGTATGAAGGTCGCGCGCCAGGATTTCGGCCTCGATCTCTTTTGGCAGCGGCCCCGACATCCCGTTGCAAGTGGCACATGCGAAACCCGCTATGCCGAACCCCAATGCCTGAAGCGGCCCCAGCAGACCCGCAGACTGGAGATAACGTTCCACAACTTGTGAACCTGGTGTCATCGAGGTCTTAACCCAAGGTTTGCGTACTAGGCCTCGCGCCACCGCGTTGCGCGCCAGCAGTCCGGCGGCGATCATGCTGCGCGGGTTTGACGTGTTGGTACAACTGGCAATGGCTGCGATGACCACCGCCCCGTCAGGCAGCCCTGGGGAAGAGGTCGCTCTTGCAACTTCCGTTGAAGTTCCGGCCGGACTGCCGTGGGTGATGCCTTTTGCGTTGAGCGAAGCAAGCGGGATTCTTTGATGGGGACTCGCAGGGCCAGCCAATGCGCGCCCGACGGTGGACAGATCATAGGACAACCGGCGATCGTACTCGACCTCGGTCAGCAAGTCGGCCCACAGACCCTGGGCACGAGCATAGGCTTCGACAAGAGCGATCTGCGCCGGACTGCGGCCGGTCAGGCGAAGGAAATCCAGCGTCTGCTGGTCGATCGCAAACAACGACGCCGTAGCGCCGAATTCAGGCGTCATATTGGAGATCGTTGCGCGGTCGGCGAGCGGCAGGCTCTTGATGGCCTCACCGTGAAATTCAAGGATCGCGCCGACCACCTCATTGGCGCGCAGGAATTCGGTGAGGGCTAACACCAGATCCGTTGCTAGCACGCCCGGCTGCACCGAGCCGCGCAGCTCCACGCCGATGATCTGCGGCAAGCGCATCCATATCGCCTTCCCCAGCATGACCGATTCCGCCTCGATGCCACCCACGCCCCAACCCAGCACGCCCAGTGCATTGATCATAGGAGTGTGGCTGTCGGCGCCAACCAGCGTATCTGGGAAAGCAACCCTGTCCTGGACCTGCACGACCGGTGACAGGCGTTCAAGATTGATTTGATGGATGATGCCGTTTCCCGGCATCAGCACGTCCAGGTTGGAGAAAGCGCGCTTGCACCAGGCGAGGAACTCAAAACGCTCGGCATTCCGGCGCTGTTCGAATGCCATATTGCGTTGCCTGGCATCGCGCTCGGTGCCGGCGAGCTCCAACGTCAACGAATGGTCGACAACCAACTGCGTCGGCACCAGAGGATTCACGTCCCGCGGGTTGCCGCCCTCCTCGGCGACCGCGTCGCGCAGGCCAGCAAGGTCGACCAGCGCAGGGGTACCCGTTAGGTCCTGCAGCACTACACGCCCCGGGAAGAAAGGGAAATCCGTGTCATGACGTCGAGAGACGACTGCTTCGAACATCGCCGAAGTTGCGTAGGGAGACTGGCGGCGCAACAAATTTTCGGCAAAAACCCGAGTGCTGTACGGCATTTGCGCGAACGTGCTTGCACCGAAGCAAGTTGCCGCTTCCTTGACCGAAACAAATGTCCGCTGCTGCCCAGCCAGATCGAGAATCATCCGATAGTCTTCCTTTGTGGTCATGGCTTGCGGCGTGCGCACTGGAACCAAGCCTCTTCGCTGCTCACGACCATCAATTAGACATCCTTCTGCTGTACTTATCAAGTTAAAAATACAATAATGCGCCAGCAACCATTCCCGCCCCGGCGCGAAAAACTTCACGGAGAATGTATTTTTTTGTTGCATCGTACAAGATTTCGTGTAAACTTCGCAATCGCAATGCGCATTGTATTTATGTACCGAGTCATACAAACCAAAGATTTATGCACTTGCGCACTGCGGTTCGAGGGTTCGTGCGTGGAATTCAGGCGGCTTGCGCAATGGCTGCAGAATGTATTTGGAGCCGTCGCCCCATGAGATCGATTCGGCTAATCCCATGTTTCTCCAGTCTCCAATCATCACGAGGAGAATCGCATATGCCATACAGGAATGACTTCGTCAGAGCGATCGCCACTGCCTTGTTGTGCTCAGCCGTTTCTTTGGTGGCACTTGCACAGGTATCCGGCGGCAAGATCAGCGGCACAGTCGCCGACCAGACGGGGGCGGTGCTTGCGGGCGTAGAAGTAGAGATTACGAACACCGCAACCGGCGTCAGCCGTACATTGGTCACCAATGCCAGTGGTGCCTACAGCGCGCCGAACCTGAACGTAGGCAACTACGAAGTTATAGTTCGAGCCAAGGGCTTTCGCCCGGCAAAGGAAACGGCAATATTAGGCGTGGGTGCGGAGGTTACTGCCGATATTCACCTCCAAATGGGGACGGAAACCGCAGAGGTAAGCGTGCAGGGTGTGGCGCCGACCATCGATCTGACGTCCTCTGCCGTGAACGCGGCGGTCGAGGGCGCCCAGTTGCGGGAACTGCCGCTGAACGGCCGCGATTGGACCATGCTTGGCGCTTTGGAGCCTGGCGTACACACCATGGACACACAGACGGACCCCGGTTCCAACCAAACCAACCGCAGCAATCGTGGCTGGGGTGCTCAGATGAGCATCGCCGGCAGTCGTCCGCAGCAGACCAACTACCGCATGGACGGCGTTACTATGAACGACTACGCGGGCGGCGGCTCGGGCGGTGTCTCGGGTATGTCTCTGGGCGTGGATGCCATCCAGGAATTCTCAGTATTTACCAGCAATGCGGGGCCGGAATACGGCCGGACTTCGGGCGGTGTGCTCAATGCAGTGAGTCGCGCGGGAACGAACCAGTTCCACGGTTCCGCGTATGAGTTCCTGCGAAACAGTGCCCTGGACGCTAAAAACTACTTTGACAAAGCGGGTGTCCCTCCCCCATTCAAGCGTAACCAGTTCGGTATTGCAGCCGGCGGCCCGATCGTGGAGAACCGCACCTTCATTTTTGGCGACTACGAAGGGTTGCGGCAGAACCTTTCGCTGACCAACGTGATCAACGTGCCCTCTGCCAACGCTCACAACGGCGACGTGTGCGTGAAGGTAGGAACCAATTCCTGCGCCAATCTGACGCACGTCACGATCGATCCCCAGGTAGCGAAGTTTCTGGCGTTGTTCCCGTTGCCGAACGTACCATCGACCGCCTCAAGCGACACCGGCCAATACTCGTTTGTGGGCGGCACCGTTACCAATGAAAACATGTTCACCACGCGCGTGGACCACAAGTTCTCCGAAAAGGACTCGATGCACGGCACGTTTATGCTGGATAACTCGGGATTGACCATGCCGGACGCCTACGGCCTGGCACTGAAGATGTCGATGGCCAACCATAGGTTAGTCTCTATTGAGGAAAGCCACTTCTTCAGCAACGCTGTGGCCAACTTCATTCGGGTGGGTTTCAGCCGCGTGGTAGCGTCTACCCCCGTTCAGGTCAAAGTTCTCGACTCCCGGCTAGACGATCCGGCTTACGGCTTTATCCCGGGCTATGCCTTTGGCCAAATAAGTGTCTCAACCACAACCCTGATGACGGGCGGCGTAGCCGGCCAGGCGCCTATTACCTTCAACTACAATAGCTATCAGCTTTATGACGACCTGGTCTGGATCCGCGGCAATCACTCATTCAAGTTTGGCGGCTCCCTCGAGCGAATCCAGAACAGGGAGTTCGGAACTGCAGCAAGCGGGAACTGGGGCTTCAAGTCGGTGCAAGACTTTCTTGCCAACAAACCGAGCAACTTCACGTCACAGATACCGGGGGGGGCTGCCCCTCTTCGTTTGCGGCAGACTGTCGTTGGCGGCTATGCCAGCGATGACTGGCGCGTATTGCGAAACCTGAGCTTGAACCTCGGCGTTCGCTACGAGATGGCCACGGTCCCGACCGAAGTCAACAACAACCTTGCGACCTTGACAAGTCCTACCGCGGTTAGTCCGAGAGTGGGGTCTCCATTCTTCAACAATCCGACGCTGAGAAATTTCGCTCCGCGCGTCGGTTTTTCGTGGGACCCTTTCAAGAACGGCAAGACTGCCGTGCGCGGCGGATTCGGCGTCTATGACACGCTGCCGCTAATCTATCAATTCAATATGCTCCTGATGAGTTCGGCTCCGGTCTTCGATACTAGAAAGACGACCGACACGGTGGCTATGAAGGGTCAATTCCCGACGGGGGGGTTTCCCCTGCTCACCAGCGCGAAAAACCTCAATAAAGTCGCGTATGTCGAGCAGGACCCCAGCCGCAGTTATGTTATGCAGTGGAACTTCAACATTCAGCGTGAACTGGGACAGGGATTTACCCTGACGACCGGCTACACTGGATCCCATGGCGTGCATCAGCCCTTTCGTTCGGGTGACATCAACATCGTGCTTCCGATCGGCAAGAATGCAAATGGACAGTACATCTGGCCGAAGAGCGGTGGAACGAAGTTGAACCCGAACAATGGCATCGTCGATGCCATCGAGTGGAACGTGTCCACCGTGTACGATGCGCTTATTGTCCATCTCACACGCCAAACCAAAGGGTTGAGAACAGGCGTCTCCTATACCTGGGGAAAAAGCCTTGACACTGGGTCCTCCTCGAACGGAGGCGCGAACTTCCAAAACTCAATCAGTGACGAATGGTTCTTCGATCCGAAGCTCTTCCGCTCATTGTCGGATTTCAATATCGCTCACGTCCTAGTAGCCAACGCCATGTGGGATGTGCCGGGCCCGCATTCGGAAGGCATCGTGAACAAATTGGCGGGAGGCTGGCAGTTGGGCGGCATTTTCAGAGTATCAACTGGACAGCCTTTCACGCCTTCCATTGGCGGCGATCCGCTCGGGATTCAAAACGACGTTCCCTTCGGATGGCTGAACCGCGTTGATCAGCCCGGTTGCTCGAATCCCGTAAATCCCGGGAAAGTGGGTTACGTCACAAGAAGTTGCTTTGCGGCTCCGTTCGACTTATCTAAGGGGGACTACCCCACATTGGGCAACGCTGGTCGCAACAGCCTAGTCGGACCGGGAATCGTCAACCTTGACGTCTCTGCCTATAAGAACAACCGCATAGCCCGTTTCGGGGAGCACTTCAACATCCAGTTCCGTGCGGAGTTGTTCAACGTTCTGAACCATACGAATTTCTCGACCCCGACGCAGTCTGCTGGCCAGCTGTACAATTTCACCAGCGGTGCGATTGTTGAAAACTCCACCGGTGGCGCACTCGTGAAAACATCCACCACGTCGCGCCAGATCCAGTTCGCGTTGAAGGTTATCTGGTAAAGGAACGCCAACCTACTGGCCAGTCCGTGAGGGCTGGCCGGTTCACTCTACCCCGTACGTTGGCATGATGTCGCTGCCCGGGAGCAGGAATGTGGATTCCCGGAATCTGCTGGTGCTTTGGCGGTTGCTCCTCTTTAGATCGATCCCACCTAAAGGCCGCTCGGAATGACAAATAAGGAGCTTGCGGTTGGCGCGGCGTAAAGCCGCTCCTTTCCCGAGCCGTTAACCAGCCCCGTAGCGAGGCAGCAAGCAGAAAGAGGGATAAGAAATGATGAAGGATCTCAGGGGAAATGTGGGCGTCGCAGTGGCATTGCTGTTGGTGGTGTTTTCACCGATTGTCGCCCATGCAAGTTCCTGCGCAGAGTTGGTCCGGCTGCAAATTCCGGACACGAAGATTACGTCTGCTTCGGAAGTGGCGGCTGGGCCTTTTACCCCGCCAGGATCGCCCATCACACTGCAGATGAAAGCGTTTTGCCGGGTCGTTGCCGTGGCGAAGCCGAGCACGGATTCGCTTATTCATTTTGAAGTTTGGATTCCTTCGGGTAAGCAGTGGAATGGCAAGTTTGAAGGCGTGGGGAACGGCGGCTTTATCGGCGAGATCAGCTACGGCTCGATGGCCAACGCCGTCTATCGCGGCTTTGCCACCGCGAGTTCGGATACGGGCCATGACGGGAGCGAGCCGATGGGCTCACGAGCGAGCCAGCCAGCGTTATATCCAGGCGACACTATGGCGTTTGGCAACGGACATCCCGAAAAAATCGCCGATTGGAGCTATCGCGCGATGCACGTCACGACAGTGGCCGCCAAACGCATCATCCAGGAATACACCGGCGTAGCTCCTAAGTACTCCTACTTTAACGGCTGCTCGACGGGTGGACACCAGGCGCTGACGGAGGCGCAGCGCTTCCCGGAAGACTACGATGGGGTGATCGCCGGAGCTCCGGGCAATAACCGGGTGCATCTCACGGTGGGATTCATGTGGGCCTACGCCGTGACCCACACGCCGGACGGACAGCCGATCCTTCCTGTAAGCAAGTTGACTCTCATCAACAAGGCTGCGGTTGCGGCCTGCGATGCCGCCGATGGCATCAAGGACGGGATCATCGGGGATCCGGAGAGCTGCCATTTCGATCCGGGCACACTTTTGTGTAAGGGGAAGGAGACAGACGATTGCCTGACGGCGGCGCAAGTGGAGGCGGTAAAGAATGTCTATGCGGGTCCTCGGAACCCACGCACGGGCGAGCAGATCATCGCGGGATACATGCCAGGCAGTGAGAATGCTCCTGGGGATCAGTACGGCGGCTGGAAGAAGTTCGTCGTCGACTTGAAGCAGCCTGCTCGTCTGGAGCTATGGCGGGACTGGGTATTCAACGATCCAAGCTGGGACTGGCATACCTTTGACTATGACCGCGATGTCGCTCTGGGGGACAAGAAGCTGGCGATGCTCAACGCCGTGAACCCCGATCTGAGCGCATTCAAGTCGCGCGGGGGCAAGGTGTTGATGTATAGCGGCTGGGCCGATCCGATTGGCCCGCCCATGGACGCGGTCAACTACTATCAGCGGGTGGTGCAGGCGATGGGCGGACGGCAGCAGACGCGCGATTTCTTCCGGCTGTTCATGGTGCCGGGCATGTGCCACTGCAACGGTGGTCCTGGCACAACCGTCTTTGGAGGCGCCGATGCCAGCAACGATCCGAACGATGTGCCGCCGCAGATCAACATCGATCCGGAGCACGACGTGCTCAGCGCGATGGAGCGGTGGGTGGAGAAAGGCGTAGCCCCCGACTCGATCATTACCGCCCACGTGGCGAAGGGAGACACGATTGACCGCACCCGCCTCGCCTGCCCATATCCGCAGATGCCGCGTTGGAAGGGCACGGGCAGCACCGATGAAGCAAGCAATTTCGTGTGCGCAGATAAGCCGTCTACATTGCGTTAGGGCCTTGATAGCGGCAAACCGAGTGACAACGACTAAGGAGTGAGAGGATGACCAGGATTCAAAGTGCAACGACTATATTCACGATTGCGGCCGCTCTTATGGGGGCATCTGGGCGGCTAAAGGCACAAGTCCCACTAGATACTACTACGCCAAAAGTGGTTACCAACATAGAGCCAAAGGATGTACAAGCGGAAATCGCCTCTGAAACGGTACGTGACGACGTTTTCCCCAAGACGTCGGCTCACTTTGCCGATGGGATTGTCGGCCAGCCAGACGTCGAATATTCAAATATTGTCGGCTTCCGGCCACTCCAACTCGATCTTTACACACATGAACGGTCGGGCACGCAGGCGCGGCCCCTCGTCATCTGGATTCACGGCGGCGGTTGGAGGCGAGGCGACTCGCGTACATCCGCCGCGTATGCGGACTTTCCGGACGGGTGGCCCCACGGGGCCGACTGTCGACAGGCAACCTACCGAAAGTGCAATCCAGGCGAGTCCACGCTAACGCGGATATCAAGTATGGCGCGGAAGGGCCTAGCAATACAAGCGGCCCGACTGTGGCAAGAATTACAATTTTAGCAACTGCTTGCCCATAGCGGCTTTAAGCTAATGCGTACGCGGGAATTATGCAATATCGACGCTGCCCTATCGAAGTCGAATCGCCCGAGGAACTCGGTTATTCCGCCATCAAGTACAACTTGGCCGAGAGTTCTATATGGGATGCCCGTCTCGGCGACCTGAATCTCGACCTCAAGGACTTGATCCTCGCTTACACGGAGCATCGCGGCAAGACAGCTCTACGCGAGGTTTTGGCCGAGCAATATGGGGTGGCGCCCGACGACGTTCTAATCGCTCCCGGCGCAGCGGCTGCGCTGTTCATGGTTAACACCGCGCTGCTCGGACCTAACAGCTCGATTGTTGTGGTCCGCCCGAATTACTCGACCAACATCGAAGTGCCGCGACTGCTGCCTTGCTCAGTCATTTGTCTGGATCTGATTTTTGAAGACCAGTACCAGCTTGATCTGGCGAAAGTCGAATCGCTCATTCAGCCCGAAACACGCCTGATTAGCGTGACCTATCCTCACAACCCAAGTGGGGCCGTAATCTCCGAGGAAGACCTCTGTGAATTAATTCAGATTGCCGAAAGGCACGACTGCAAGCTTTTGGTAGATGAAACCTATCGCGACTTGCACCGTGGGAATATGCCTCGCCTGGCGGCCGCGATCAGCCCGCGCGCTATTTCCGTTGCCTCCATGTCAAAAGCATACGGCATGCCCGGAATCAGAATCGGCTGGGTCGTCAGTCGCGATCCAGAGCTGCAGCGTTTGCTCCTAGCCGCGAAAGAACAGATATTTCTTTGCGGATCGGTTGTCGACGAGGAGATTGCCCTGCGCGTCCTTCAAATGCGGGATCGACTACTACCGGCAATCCGCACGCAGGTTGAGCAAAATTGTCGGGCGGTAGCGGAATGGATGGATCACCAACCAGCGTTAGAGTGGGTTCCGCCCATCGGCGGTGTGGTATGCCTGCCTCGAATAAGAGAAGATGTCCTAATCGATCTCGCAGCGTTCTATGCAATTCTTTTGGATCAGCTCTCAACCTACGTAGGTCCGGGACACTGGTTTGAGATGAGCGATCGCAGCTTCAGGCTGGGTTTTGGTTGGGAGCCCTTCGATAAACTGAAAATCGGCCTTACGAATATTTCGACTGCGCTGGATGCCGCGATAGGAGTATCGAAGACCTCATGCACTAGCGGCAGTAGGAAGACCATATGATGAGCAATAACGGCAGCGAAAGTGAGTGGGTCGATCTTATTACGGAGGCGATGCAAAGAATCGATGGCATGGCTGTGCGAACGCCTGTCGCCCTCGTTGATGCGGATGAGCACTGGCCATCGACAGCTCGTGTTTTCTTCAAGCTGGAGCATTTGCAAAAGACGGGTGCCTTCAAACTGCGAGGCGCGACTAACAAAATATTCTCCCTGTCCGCGAAAGAGGCTGCTGCTGGTGTGATTACCTCTTCTACCGGCAACCATGGTCTAGCGGTTGCCACAGCTGCAAGCGTCAAGGGAATCGACGCAGAAGTCGTCGTCTCCGCGCAAGTTGTGGAAGCGAAGCTCAAGGCGATTCAAGCTTGCGGCGCTCGAATTAGCCACGCCGGAGAAAATCCTCTGCACGCCGAAGTCGCCGCGCGAAAGGCTGCTGGAGAATCAGGCAGGACATACATTCCTCCCTACAATGATCGGCTGGTTGTGGCCGGGCAGGGAACACTCGGCGTCGAGCTCGTTGAACAAATTCCGCAACTCGACGCGGTTTTCGTCGCTGTGGGAGGCGGCGGTTTGATCGGCGGCATTGGCGCTTATCTGCATGCCGTTTCGCCCGGCATCGAGGTCGTCGGATGCTGGCCAGAAAACTCACGCGTGCTGTACGAGTCGTTGAAAGCCGGCAAGGTCATAGATTTTCCGGAGCAATACACGGTATCTGAGAGTACCGCGGGAGGCGTGGAGCCCGGGTCTATCACTCTGCCGCTTTGCCAGAAGGTTGTGGGACGACGAGTGCTTGTGACTGAACAGGAAATTCTTGCAGCAACGCGATGGGCTCATCGGAAAGGGTGGCCGGTGGAGGCCGCTGCGGGGGTTGCCATCGCCGCGTTCTTTAAGACCGCTGAACTTTTCAAGGACAAAACCGTAGTCATCGTCCTATGTGGGAAGAATCTTACTCCGCAGGTTGAAAGGCTCTTGCAATGATTGAAACCTATACGCGCGCGCAACTCGAGAAAGTGATGCAACCGGAAGAAGTAATCAAAGCAGTCGAAGAAGGATTCATTGCCTATTCACAGGGCAAGACCGTGATTCCGCCGGTTGGGGAGCTTATCTTCGACGATCCGCGCGGAGACTGCCACATCAAGTATGGCTTCCGAAAGGGTGAGCCGACCTTCACAATCAAGATAGCGACGGGTTTTTCCGCTAATGCCGAACTCGGAATATCGACCAGCAATGGCGTGATCCTTGTATTCAGCAGCAAGACGGGGCAGCTGACAAATATTTTGCAGGACGAAGGGTTCCTTACCAACATACGCACGTCTGCTGCTGGAGCCGTCGTTGCCAAATTGCTCGCCCCTAAAAAAGTCTCCTGTATCGGGATCATTGGCGCCGGAATTCAAGGAAAATTGCAGTTGGACTACTTACGGTACGTCCAACCCACCAGACGTGCCATGATCTTTGACCAGATTAGAGAGAGGGCGCAAACGTATGCGGTGGACGGCTTTGAGATTCAAGTCGCCACGTCTGTCGCAGAAGTCGCCGCGAATTGTAATTTGATCGTTACGACCACGCCCTCGCGCAAGTGGTATCTAGGCGCTTCTGATGTTCGTCCCGGTACTCACATCACCGCGATCGGAGCGGATGGCGAAGGCAAGCAGGAGCTTGATCCGCAGCTGTTCACCAAAGCTGCAGTACGGGTGGTCGACAGCCGCAAGCAGTGCGTGCGAGCTGGCGATTCGTCTTATGCACTGAAGCAGGGATTGATTCAGCTGGAAGATTTGATTGAGCTTGGCGAATTGGCGCAAGATCCGAGTCTCGGGCGCCGCAACGACACAGACATCACCATCGCCGATCTGCAAGGGGTCGCAATTCAGGACATTCAAGTCGCGCAACTCGCGGTGAATGCCATGGCCGGTCGTGATGCTGTTACAGCGAACTGCTAGGAGTTGATTCAGGAAGACCGAAATCGAGCCAGATGGCCCGTGCACTGCACCCAACCAACATGCCGGCCCTCAATAAACCCGGCAGTACGCCGTATCCCTTGCGCCCGGCTGGCGGTTGGCAGCCAACAAGCTTCTCTAGCTCTGGACATTGAAGAGCCTCGCGATGTCCATTAACTTGTCCATCCTTGGCTGCTAGTTGCCCGCGCCGCGAATTCGCTGTGGCGGCGACTGTACAGGAAATAGATGAACAGTCCGATCACGAGCCAGACGAAGAACGCGATCCACGTAATGACGGTTAAGCCGGTCATCAGGCCGAAGCAGAGAGCCATAGCAAGCAGCGGGAACAGCGGCACCAGAGGGACGCGGAATCCGCGCGGGCGGTCGGGCTGCGTGCGGCGCAGGACGATCACGCCGAGCGAGACCAACACAAAGGCGAACAGCGTGCCGATGTTGGACAGGTCGGCGGCGCCGCCGATATCGACCAATCCAGCCGGAATGCCCACGGCAAAACCCGCGATCCACGTGCACCAGTGCGGAGTTCTGTAGATCGGATGCACGACCGAGAACAACCGCGGCAACAGTCCGTCCCGCGACATGGCAAACCAGATGCGTGTTTGACCGTACTGGAAGACCAGCAGCGCTGACACAATACCGGTCAAGGCGCCTATGACGATCACCGCGTTCAAGATGGGATGCACGCCCAGCGTCTTCAGCGCGTAGGCGACCGGCGCTTCCGCGGCCGCCCCCGACACAAAAGCCGTGTACTTCATCATGCCCGTGAGCACCAGGGCCACGCCCACGTAGAGCACACTGCAGACGATTAGCGAAGCAATGATGCCAAAGGGAACGTCCTTCTGCGGATTACGCGCCTCCTCGGCCGCAGTCGAGACCGCATCGAAGCCTACATAAGTGAAGAAAACGATTGCCCCGCCGGTAACGATGCCGCTGAATCCAGAGGGCGCGAACGGCTGCCAATTGATCGGCTTCACCAGCATTCCGCCCACCACCAGGAAGACGACGATCGCCCCAATTTTCACCAGCACCATGATGTTGTTGGTTTTGGCCGACTCGCGCACGCCGCGTACCAGCAGCACCGTCAGGATGAAGATGACCAGGAATGCCGGTACATTGAAGTATGCACCGGTCCACTCGCCACCGGCACGAACGGGCATGGACCATCGGTCGGGCAAGACAAGCCCGAAGGCGGCAAGCTGCGCCTTCAGGTAACCGCTGAAGCCGACCGCTGCCGCGATGTTGCTGACGGCGTACTCCAGGATCAGGTCCCACCCAAGCACCCAGGCGAAGATCTCGCCCAGCGTGGCGTAGGAATAGGTGTACGCGCTGCCGGCAATGGGTATCATCGACGCCAGTTCGGCATAGCACAGACCGGCAAAGCCACACGCGATCGCCACCAGAACGAAGGAAATAGCGATAGCGGGACCGGCGGCTGGACGTCCGTGCATCACCGCACCCGCAGTGCTGCCGTGGCGGATTAGGTTGACAATCAGATCCAGCACCTGAGCGTGCAGTAACGAGGGCACGGCGAATCGCTCGCCGGCCGCGGCGGTGCCCGTCAGGATGAAGATGCCCGAGCCGATAATGCCGCCAATGCCCAGTGCCGTAAGGGTCCAAGGGCCGAGTGTCTTCTTGAGCTGACGCCCGGGTTCTTCCGAGTCGGCGATCAGTTGATCGATTGACTTGCGCGCGAAGAGCTGACTGGCTATGCCAGTCGGGACCGTCCGCTTGGGCTGGTCCAAAACAGGTGTCGGTGCCAACAAACTCCCCCGTTCACAACAGACTCGTTCGTGACGCCGCACAACTCGCCCCGGCGGGTGCGGCCTTCCCGCCACGCTGCCCACGACCCCGACGGACCAAATTCACTCACCAGGAAGTTTGCAGATTGACGAAGAGCAGTGTCCGCGTCGGCAGGAGATCGTGCGTATAGGTTTTTCGCATGTAGTTCCCTTGGAGCTTGACGTGCATTTCGCTCAAGTAGCAATTGAAACCTGCGATGAAGTCGCGCTCGGGCGTCGTTGTTGCGCTCATGTTTGTGTGGCTGATGTCTGGATCGAACACATCAAGTCGGAACACCGGCTCGAACCGATTTTTGAAGAGATAGCTTGCGAGGGCGTAGTAGCCCTGGCGCAGGATGTTGCCGTCCTTACCTTCCATCCATTCGGACTTCAGCGTAAAGCCGTGATGCCGCGCCAGCAATTCGACGCCAAGCCGGTCGCGGCGCGGGCGGTCAGGACGAGAGCCGCCGTTGCCATATGCGCCGGAGGCGCCAAGCTGCAGCCATTTTACCGGCTTGATGACCAGCCTGCCGACGGTGGCCTTCTGGTCGTTCACGGCTACGTCGTTCTGACGATCGCCGCTACTGTTGAATTCGCCGACATAGAAGTTTACGTACTTCGTGAGAGGTCCACTGATCATAACTCCCACGTCGCGGCTGTCTCCGAACGAGCCACCACGGGCGCGATCGGACATGAAGAGCGCGCGCTCTACGGTGGCCAGCAAAACCGAACTCTCGCTGCTCTCGAGACTGAGAGGGATCTTGAATTGGCCGACATCAACATGAACGCGAGGAATGTAGTCGGAGGTTATATACGCGTCCTGTAGAATGCGGCTGGCCTGATTGACACTGCTGGTGATCGAGGCCGAGCCCACCGATGACTGAGCGTTGCTGATCGACAATGCCTTGGAGGGGTCGATCATGACTGTCCAGCGCGCCTTCGCACCAATGTTGCCACTGAATTTCAACTCGGTGCGGCGTACCCGGAAAGTGTCTTTGTAGCCGGCATTGCCGGCTACACCCCACACCTGCAGCAGGCCGTTGAAGCGAATGTGGCCGAACCCGCTCTCCATCGCTGCGGCACTCGCCTTGTTCGCACGTTGCGCCGTATCGTTGGTGCTGGCGATCATCGTACGCATACTACTTAGATCACTCTCCACCTTCAAGGCTAGTTCTTTTCGTGCATCGTCCAGAGCTTCAGCCGCAGCAAGCGTATTGTGGGCCTGCTCATTAGCCGCCCGCGTTTCCGCCGGCTTCTGAGTCATTGACTGTTGGGCCGCGTGAAACTCGTTGCGGAGCTGTTCGATCAGCTCTAACTGAGCTGCAATCTGCTGCTGCTGCGCGGCAATTGCCTCGCGCAGCTCGCGGATTTCGTCCGCCGTTGTTTGTGCGCCAGCTTTCTGGCGATCCTTGCTAGATCCGTTCGTTTGCTGAGCAAGATCTGGAAATGCCCAGAAGATCAGGAACAAAGAGATTGCAACGGCCGTACGTCGAATCTTCATTTGCTACCTGCTTCCACCGTATCGACACCGTCTAACAGTTAGTCGGAATTATGTGAGTGGTGCCGTTCTAAGTTGATTTGCAAACCTCCGTAGCCTATGAACCGCGGTTGAGCGCTATCCAGACCGTGGAAGCTGCGACCAGCCATGAGCAACAACGTAAACGGCCCGCCGAGTTTGTACCGTCCGCCGACTCCGAATGTCGTCTCGTTGCCTTCGTGCACCTCGCCGGTGTCATAGATCTCGGCCATGATTTCCAGCTTGCGGTTGATTTCGCGTCCGGCGGCAAGACCGAGAATCCATTCGCGCTCGCCATGGGGCGCGAATGAATAACCGATTTCGAGATTCAGATAGACCGGGCCGCACTTTCTGGTGAACTCGAGCGGCAAGAGCATGCGCGTGCCAGATTCCGCCAGGCCCTTTTCGACCGATTCGGTCGGATTGTTGAACTCCAGTTGCGGATACGTTGAGAGGGCCCAGCCGCCTTTCTCGAAGAAGCGCCACTTGACGCCGGCGAGCGAATTGCCGAATCCCCGTTGGGTACGAGCGCCATCTGCAGCTTGAACAACGAAGGGGATTTCAAACTTGAGTTGGATGCGCTCTCCGACACCGTAGTTGATATCCAAAAGCGGAGTCTCAAAGGTGCGTTCTGCCGCACGCATCTCAGTGGTCACTGCGATATTGATTTCCCAGTTGCCATTGCCCGGGGTGCCAGGGTCGTCGGTCCGCATCGGCGGCCCGCCCTGGCCAAATGCTTGCGCTGCCAAGGTGAGCAACATCGCGCCGATGAGGAGCAGGAGGCGGTACCCCCTGCTCCAAAGTTTCGATCTACCTATTCGCCTACGCATATTCATCCTTCATCGGCCGATCACCCAAACGGAAAAAGTGTCCGGAATCACTGGGGGACGCTTCGCTCCAGGGGGAGGGGCCCGAACTTCGCCGTGGGCACATAAAGCTTGTGTGTCTCAAGGTCGAGGCCCATCGTCTTGCTGCCTTCGGTAGTCGGAAGGGTCTGCAGGATCGCATACTTGCCAGCGTTTTCACCAACGACGACTATCTTGCCGTCTGCGCCTGTGGAGACATAGACCTGGCCGAATTTATAGTCGAAGAATACGCCGTCAGCGTCTTCTCCGATGGGGAGGACCTGAAGAACCTTGCCGCTGTCGGCGTTGACGATTGCTAATTGGCCGTTGGAGCATCCGGAGAACAGTATCCGCTTGTGTTTGTCCATGCCGAGGCCGGCTGGTCCTTCGCAGGCACCAAGCGAGAAAGCGTTCTTAATCTTCATCGAAGTGGTATCGAACTGGGCCACCTTGCCCGGCGCGCCATCGATGTTGATGTAAATACTCCCCTTGCCATCGTTCACCGCGAACTCCGGCTTTCCAGGCATCTTGATTGAGCCGATTACGTTACGCTTGACGGCGTCGATCACAGTAACGTCTTCGCTATCGCGATTGTTCACGAACACACGTTGGGTCGCAGGGTCATAGCTGATTGCGTCGGGATTGTTGCCAACTGGTATCCTGGTTTCAACTTTGAGGGTCTTCAGATCGAAGACGGTCGAGGTATTGCTGCCGCCGTCGCTGGTGAAGCCAACTCCCAAGTCTTTTGCCAATGCAATGCCGTGAGCATTCGGCGCCGACGGGACCTCGCCAATTAGCTTGCCGGAGTTGATATCAAGTACCATGAAGCGGGTAGTGCGGGCGACATAAACGCGTCCAGCCGCGCTATCTGGAACGATGTAGTCCCAGCGGCCATCGCTCTTCATGTCCCACTTGTTGAGGATCTTCAGCGGGCCAACTTCGCCGATCGCCAGCGACACGATCGAGCACGTCATCAAAAGTGCAATTCGCAGCCAGCAGGAACGGCTGCAATGCGCTAATTTCATCCAAAGCTCCTCTCCCAACGCATCGATGTGTACGCGTTGGTGCTCAAGCGGCAGTCCCAACCAACGGGATGGGCACTCAGCAACCGGCGAATGCAATTTGCACGAGTCTACAGGTAGCATATGTACTTATCAAGCATAAAATACAATTGTAAGACCGTTTTTTCCCCCAATCGAGAGCCAGCGGACGCGATTTGTCACTGCCATTTCAGATACGAATCATCACTTTCTCTTGGCAAATCCGTTGACCTTAGCTAAGGTAAGAGTTGGCGAATCCAGGGCGACAATGGCATGAACCTCGAAGGAAGCAACCCCGAGCGGATAGCGGCCAAGATGGTGGAAATCGTTCGCAGCCGCAGCCTGCAAACAGGCGAGCACTTGACGGAGGAAGCGTTTGCAGCCGAGCTGGGATTATCGCGTTCCCCGGTTCGACGAGCTTTCTCGCTGCTGGAGGACTGTGAAATTCTGGTTAAAAAGCCCAACCGGGGCTTTTTCCTGAACGTCGATGCGAGCATGATCGACACCCGACGTTTGCCTTTCGGCCCTGACCCACTCGAGAGCCTTTACTTACAGTTGGCTGACGATTTGCTCAGCCAGAAGATTCCTGAAGAGTTTTACGAAAGCTCGCTGATGCGCGAATACGGCATCAGCCATGGGCACCTACTTAAGCTCCTAACTCGGATGGCTAACGAAGGGCTTGTTGAAAGAAAGCCGGGGAACGGATGGAAGGTCAATCCGTTCCTCAAGGATGCAGACGCGCACGATCAAAGTTATCGCTTTCGCATGGCAATCGAACCCGCAGCCATTCTACAGCCTACGTATTGCGTGGATAAGGCAGCCTTTGACAGAGCCCGCGAGTTACAGCTCGGGCTGATCAAAGGGGACGTGTTCAGTCTCTCGCGCCCGAAGCTCTTCCAAATTGGAGCGCAATTTCACGAAATGCTCGTCCGCTGCTCCAGAAACCGTCATTTTCTGGAAGCGATGCAGCGTCAGAATCAGTTGCGCCGCTTACTGGAGTACCGCTCCAAGAGCGACCGCAATCTGACCCTTGGTCAGTGCCACGAGCATTTGAAGTTGCTGGATCTTATTGAAGCGGGGAAACGGAAGGAGGCTGCGGATTACCTCCGCCATCATCTGGATGCAGTGCGCCGGAGGAAGACAAAAACTGAAAAGGGGCATTCGCATCACAGGCCTAATTAGCACAGTTCGCTGATTGCTACCTGAACCTCCGCAATTCTTTGCACGCACGCCGGACCTTCCATCCTTGGTTGCAGTGTTCCGATTCCCCCAACTTGCTTTCACTCCGCGCCGCTCGGGCAGGCGGATCGACCAGATTGTATTTTTATGTTGACTAGTACATTATCTGGTGTACACTGGGCGAAGTTCGCTGCCAGCTAGAGAGGTTCGTCTTGGAGCATGCGGCGTGGGGCTATGGAATATGAAGCCACGCGCGCTTGCTCAGGATGACGTCGGCTTTGTGAAGATGCAGTAACCGAAACACCACAGGGAAGGCATGATGACGAAACATCTTGGGGCTGATGTGTGCCTGGTAGTGACCCTGCTGATGTTGGTGTTGCCTTCGCGAGGCGCCCTTGGGAAGTCGTGCGCAGAAGTGGCTCAGCTTAAGATCCCGGATGTGACGATTACAGCGGCGTCCGAACTGCCTGCCGGCCCGTTTACCCCTCCGGGATCGTCGCATACGCTCCAGACAGTGGCGCTCTGCCGAGTGCTCGCCGTGGCGAAGCCAACCACTGACTCGGTCATCAACTTCGAGGTATGGATTCCAGCAGCTGGCCAATGGAATGGCAAGTTCGAAGGCGTTGGGAATGGCGCCTACAACGGTGCCATCAGCTATGGTGCGATGGTCAACGCCGTCTATCGTGGGTTCGCCACCGCAAGTTCGGACACCGGTCACGTTGGCGAGAGCCTGATGTTTGGTCAAGGACATCCCGAAAAGATCGCCGATTGGGGTTATCGCGCGCTGCACGTTACTACCGCTGCTGCCAAGCTCTTCATCAAGGAATACACCGGAATGGTTCCCAAGTACTCCTACTTCAACGGATGTTCGACCGGGGGACACCAAGCGCTGATGGAAGCCCAGCGATTTCCGAAAGATTATGACGGAGTAATCGCCGGGGCTCCCGGAAACAACCGGGTGCATCTCAATGTCGGATTCCTCTGGGCCTATGCGGCAACCCACTCGCCCGATGGACAGGCGATCCTCCCTACAAGCAAGTTGCCTCTGATCTACAAGGCCGTGCTTAAGGCGTGTGACGCTGCCGACGGAATCCAAGACGGGGTCATCGACGACCCGCAGGACTGTCATTTCGATCCCGCTACGCTCTTGTGCCAGGGGAAGGCGGCAGACTTTTGTCTCAACGCGGCCCAGGTTGAAGCCGTAAGGAAAGTCTATGCGGGTCCAAGGAACCCCCGCGCGGGGGAACAGTTGATCGCTGGGTACTCTCCGGGCAGCGAGAGTCCGCCTGGAGATGAGAACGGGGGATGGAAATCGTTCGTCACCGAGCCAAAAGAGCCTCCTCGCCTGGACTTTTGGAAGGGATGGGTGTTCAACGATCCGGCTTGGGACTGGCGTACCTTCGATTACGACGGCGATGTTGCTCTCGCCGATAAGAAAATGGCAGTAGTGAACGCCAGTGACACTGATCTGCGTGCTTTCAAGGCACGCGGCGGAAAAATCGTGATGTATTCCGGTTGGGCCGATCCGGTTGGGCCGCCAATGGACGCAGTCAACTATTACGAGCGGGTCATCACGGCCATGGGTGGTTTGCAGCAGACCTCGGATTTCTTCCGACTGTTCATGGTCCCCGGTATGGGCCACTGCAACGGCGGTCCGGGGACAACCATCTTCGGAGGTGCACGAGGCAGTAACGATCCGCGGTCAGTGCCTCCGCAGATCAACATTGATCCCGACCACGACGTCCTTAGTGCCCTTGAACGATGGGTGGAGAAAGGTGTGGCGCCTGATTTCATTATTACTTCCCACCTGACAAGGAACGACACTATCGACCGCACACGCCGTGCCTGTCCATATCCGCAAGTTGCGCGTTGGAAAGGCGCTGGCAGCACGAATGACGCTAGCAACTTTGTCTGCCGCGACAAGCCGTCCGCGTCGCCGCCAGCAAGATCAGCAAAGAAGTAATCATCTACAGAGTGACACAGGCCAGATTGTGGAAGGGCCCACATGCAGTGTGCTACTGACCAAATAACCGTACGCACGGATGATAAAGACCGCGCGCTAAGCGATCGGGCCTTCAAGAAAGTCATCATCAGATTCCTGCCGGTGATGATTTTCGCGTACGTCATAGCATACATCGATCGCACGAATATCGGCTTCGCCGCCTTGACGATGAACAAAGACCTCGGCCTTTCCCCTTTGGAGTTCGGCTGGGGCGCCGGCGTGCTGTTCTTCGGCTACTGCTTCTGCGAAGTGCCAAGCAACGCCTTGCTCTACCGCGTGGGTGCGCGGCGCTGGCTGGCGCGGATCATGGTCACCTGGGGACTGACAGCCGCGGCCATGGCCCTGGTTGTGGGTCCGAAGAGCTTCTACCTTGCCCGTTTCCTCCTCGGTGTGGCGGAAGCGGGGTTCACTCCCGGTGCGATGTACTTCTTCACCGCCTGGTTTCCAGTGCACTATCGCAGCCGCTTGATGTCCTGGTGGTACATGTCTGTGCCGGCGGCGTCTTTGGTCAGCGGACCACTGTCGAGCTTGATCATGCAGATGGATGGGGTACTCGGCTTGGCCGGATGGAAGTGGCTGTTCATTGCTGAGGGTGTACCGGCTGTCGTGATTGGCGTCTTGCTTTTGCGCATACTTACTGAACGCCCGGAGGATGCGAACTGGCTCACACCGGAGGAGCGCGCGGTCGTGATTCGGACGTTGGCCTCCGAAAAACGCGAGCGCCCCGTCACGAACTTGTGGGCCGCCATGGCTGATTCACGAGTCCTAGTGCTCGCCGCAATCCAGCTCTGCTTCGGCATTGGCTCCTACGCCGTTGCAATCTGGCTTCCGCTGATCCTCAAGGGCCACAATTTGTCGAACTTCGCCGTCGGGATGGTGGCCGCAATTCCATACCTGTTCGGGTGCATCGGCACCGTCATCTGGGCGAACCGGGTTGATCGCAGTGGCCTCCGAATTGGCAATCTCGCGGCCGCTTGCTTGGTGGGAGCGGTCGGTTTGCTGGTCGCCGTCAGGTTCCCGACGCTTGCCATGTCAATGGTCGGACTTTCGATCGCCTTGATTGGAATCACTTCAGCACGCGGTATCTTCTGGTCAATTCCGCCGCGCTTCTTGACTGGTCTGGGAGCGGCCGGCGGCCTGGCTTTCATCAATTCTATCGGCACGCTGGGCGGGTTCTTCGGCCCGGTGATCATGGGATGGCTGAAGACCGCGACCGGTTCTTTTGCCGTTGGACTCGCGGTGATGGGCTGCTTCATGGTGGTAGCCAGCGTGCTCACACTCGGCATGCGGCTGGTGGTGCGGCAGGAATAGCAATCGCCCGAAAGGGGTTCGAGTCGTAGGCGGGATATCTTGGCGCGCGAACGGTGTCCAAAAGCGGTGTTTGGGATAGCGACAAGATCAGCTTGCGCTTGAGTGCGCAAACTAGAGAGGAAGAACAATGCGATTGGCCTGTGAGCCTTCCAATCTCGGCCGGTTGACTGTGGACGGAGAAACGTACGCATTCGTCGAGCTCGGCAAGGTGGTGGCCGGCAGCGACTCCGAACGACTCCCCTATTGCATCAGAATCTTGCTTGAAAACGTGGCGCGCTGCTCTCCGGAAGCCCTTTCTTCCTGCGTGGCTCGCGCACTGCACGGCGGACCTGCGTGCGAGGTGCCTTTCTATCCCAACCGGTTGATGTTGCACGATACGACTTGTCTGCCCGCCATTGCAGACCTCGCGGCCTTGCGCGATGTCGTGGCGGAGATGGGCGGCAATCCAGAAGCCGTCAATCCAGTAATCCCTTCTGTATTGACCATCGACCACTCGGTCATCGTTGAACGCTATGCGAACCCGCATGCGGTTGAGGATAACCTCGAAATAGACTTCCGCCGTAACGCGGAACGCTACCGGTTCATCAAGTGGGCCCAGCAGAGTCTCGAAAACCTCCGTGTCATACCACCCGGCACTGGCATTATCCACCAGATGAATACGGAGGTAATTGCCGAAGTCGTGGTGGAAGCAAATACCGATTCTGGTATGAAGTTGTTGCACCCGGATGACATGGTTGCCACTGACAGCCACACCCCCATGATCAACTCTATCGGTATTCTCGGGTGGGGCGTTGGAGGACTGGAAGGGCAGGCAGCTATGATGGGGGAGCCGGTTTCGATTCGTTTCCCAGAGGTCGTCGGTGTCCGGCTGACCAATGAGCTGCGTCCCGGTATATCCGCGACCGATCTCGCGCTCCACATTACGGAGTTACTGAGACGGCAGGGCGTTGTCGGCAAGTTCGTCGAGTTCTGTGGACCTGGCTTGAACAAACTCGGATGGGGGGATCGCGGCACTGTGGCTAACATGGCGCCCGAGTACGGTGCCACTGTCGTGTTTTTCCCGTTTGACGACATCACCCTGGAGTACCTCAGACTCACCGGCCGGTGCGCTGCGCACCTCAAGCGGGTTACCGCCTACATGACGGCACAGGGGCTGTGGCGTAGGGGCAATTCCCCGGAACCGAGCTTCGACCAGATGATTGACCTTGATCTTTCGGTAGTGCGGAGCAGCATGTCCGGCCCGTCGCAGCCGCACCAGCGACGTGATCTTTCGGCCGTCGCAAAGTCTTTTCAACAGGAGGCGATGCGCGATCTTCCTGACCGTTCCTCGAACCCGAACATCTTTGTTTGTCCGGAATTCGGTGAACCGATCCGGCACGGAGCCGTGGTCATTGCGGCAATAACCAGCTGCACCAATACCGCCAACCCCACGGCAATGATGCAGGCCGGATTGCTTGCGCGTAACGCCCGCCAGCGTGGCCTGCGGCCAAAGCCATGGGTGAAAACCTCACTCTCACCGGGATCTCGCGTTGTTGCCGATTACTTGGGTGACAGTGGTTTGCTGGAGGACTTGGCTGCACTCGGTTTCGACCTAACCGGCTTCGGCTGCATGACATGTATCGGAGGTTCGGGCCCGCTCGAGCCGCACGTCCAAGAATTCTGCAAGCAAGGACTGCGGGCTGTGGCCGTGCTATCCGGCAACCGTAACTTTGAGGGTCGCGTTCATCCTAGCGTGGGAGCTGGATATCTCGCTTCGCCGGCGCTAGTTGTTGCCTATGCCATAACCGGCACCATCAACATCGACATCGAACATGCCCCTCTGGGTATCGACCGTTTTGGGAAAGAAACGCGGCTGCGGGATATTTTGCCATCCGACGGGGAGGTGCAGGCACTCATTTCAAAGTATGTAAAACCTGATCTCTTCCAGAACCGCAAGAAGACGCTTTGGGACGGCACTTCCGAATGGCAGACGATAAGCGCGCCGCGGAGCACGCGCTTCTGTTGGGATGCGCAGTCCACGTACATTCGGCGGCCGCAGTATCTCGGCTCGATAGAACGGGATGCGGCTGAATCGCTAGCTGTCCGCAATGCGCGCATTTTACTGGTGCTGGGCGACAATGTGACCACGGATCACATGTCGCCCGCAGGGGCAATTCCGCCCGATAGCCTGGCCGGGCGGTATCTGATTGAGCATGGAGAATCCCCTGCCGACCTCAATCAGTACTCAACCCGCCGCAGCAATCATGAGGTCATGCTTCGCGGCGCGTTTACCAACCGCGCGGTAGTTAACCTCATGCTGGGCGATAAACAACCTGAGGAGGGCGCGTGGACGTACACCGCCGATCGCAGCACGGTGGTGCCAGTATACGAGGCGGCGCCCACTTATGCGGCTTTGGGCATTCCCCTTGTTATCGTCGCGGGGCGCAACTATGGCGCGGGCTCAAGCCGCGACTGGGCGGCTAAGGTACAGGCGCTGCTTGGCGTGAAGGTGGTCATCGCGCGCAGTCTTGAACGCATTCACCGGAGTAACCTAATTGGTACGGGCATTTTTCCGATGGAGTTTGTATCTGCCGAAGGTCTCGGCGACCAACTTCCTACCGGTGAAGAGACGTTGAGTTTCGATGGACTCGACGCCATACGGGTGGGGGAGAACCCCATCGCTCTCAGAATGTCCAATCAAGTGATTCCGCTCTTATTGCGCATCGATTCGAGGCAGGAACTGCAGTATCTGCGTAACGGCGGCATCCTGCCCTATGTGGCAAGAAAAGTTGTCTCCGCGGACGACAGGATCCGTCGTCTCATGTCGTAACACATTTGGCATACGCCGCTATCTCTGGAATGTTGGCCGAAAACCAACGTTCTGAAGTCTGCAAGGAGGCAACGACAATGATAGCACCTACTGTTTCCGACATCCCGCTATTATCGGCAGCAGGTGTGGACGGCAGTCTCATGCGTCGTACCTTCTTGAAACGTATGATGGCCTTTGCCGGTAGCGCGGTGGTAGCGAAAGCATACGGCACGGAGAACAAACCCATGAGTAACGCCCACAGCGGCGGGTCAGGTCGCAAGGCTTCGAACGCGAAGTCATATTATGCTTACGTAGGTTGCCGGACGACACGCGAGCGAAACGCACGTGGCGAGGGAATCAATGTCTACCGCATGGACGCTTCCTCTGGCCGATGGATCCACGTACAACTCCGTCGTGGGTTGGTGAACCCATCATTTCTGGCTTTTGACCGAAGTGAGCGTTTTCTCTACACGGTTCACGGCGACTCAAGCGAGATCAGCGCCTTCCAAATAAATGATCGCACCGGCGAGCTCAGTTTCATCAATCGGCAATCAACCCATGGCAAGAACCCGGTTCATCTTTCGTTCGACCCTACCAACCGCTTCGTCGTTGTTGCCAACCACCTCACATCGTCCGTGGCAGTGTTGTCGGTAAACCAGAACGACGGCTCGATCGGCGAAGTGGTGGATCTGGTTACCCTGCAGGGCAGGATAGGTCCGCACCGTGTCGAGCAGCCGTTCGCAAAGCCGCATCAAGTGGAGTTCGATCCGTCGGGCAAGTTTATCGCAGTGCCGGATAAGGGCCTTGATCGTGTCTTCAGCTTCCTGCTGGATGCGACGGGCAAGTTGATTGCCCTCGACCCGCCCTCTGTTGCGGCGCGCGAAACTTCTGGGCCGCGCCATATCGCTTTTCACCCCACCCGCCCCAATGCGTATGTGATCAACGAACTCGATTCCACGGTGACGAACTACCAGTACGACACCGGGGGCCGGCTTGCGCCATTTCAGATCGTTTCCTCGCTGCCCGACACCTACACTGGCAATAGCCGCGCCTCCGAGATTGCCGTGTCCACCGACGGCCGCTTCGTTTATGGCTCCAACCGGGGGCATGACTCCCTGGTGCTATTCTCCGTGGACCAAAATACGGGAAGGCTGACGCAGGTGGAGTGGGTTCCATCCCAGGGTAAGACGCCCCGCTTCTTCGCGCTCGACCCAACTGGAGCCTACCTCTACGCAGCTAACGAAGACAGCGACACAATCGTAAAGTTCACCGTTGATGCAAGAACGGGCAAGCTCTCGCCCACGGACGACATCGTTAAGACCGGTAGCCCCGTGTGCATTCTGTTCCGCGAGGCTCCCTAAACGCTGTTCCCGGCCTGGAGAAGGTAACCCGACCGGGCGCACATCGGAATGCGCAATGTCTCAATCAATTAAGCACGAAAGCATTAAGGAGTGATGGATGAACAGGATCAGGTACATAACGATTGGATTGATTCTAGCCGCTGTCGCCATCGGTGCAAGTGGCAGACTATCCGCACAAGCTGTCCCGCTAGACTCCACCGTACCCGAGGTGAAGACCAACAGGGAGGCAAAGGATGTACAGACAAAACTGTCCTTGATGGAGCAGGAACAGTTTAGCCAATCACAAGGAGTGACGTTCCTCACATTTCTGCTGCAATACGGAGACCATATTCGCGTTCAGAGATTCTTCTATGCGAGCGGCAAAGACCTTGTTCCCGGCTATGTCTTCACGCCTCTCCATCTTGATAAAGCGAAACGGTATCCTGCTATTGTGCTAGTCCACGGCGGTTTTCACGCCGAGCTGGACTGGAGATGGTTCGACCTGATCGAGGCTGCCGTGGCAAAGGGGTATGTCGTGTTTTTCCCTGAGTACCATGGAAGCGCTGGGTACGGCGAAGGCATTTACAAGAACAACTATGGAACCACAGACATAGCAGACGTATTAGCGGGAACCGAGTACCTTGTTAAATCGCGTCCTTATGTGGACCCGGCACGACTGGCCGTAGTAGGACATAGCCGCGGCGGAATGCTCACACTGCTGGCTATCGAGCAAGCTCCTAAGAAGTTCAAAGCCGCGGTGGACATTGCTGGCCTCAGCGATTTTGTCGCCTTCATGGCCTATAAGCCCGATTGGCGTCGTGCCGAAACGGCAACCGACGAGCGCTTCGGAGGCAAGCTACCCTCGGAGAACCTTGCCCCCTACTTGGACATTTCGCCGGTCAATCACCTTGATGACATAGTGACTCCTCTGTTAATTGCGGCCACTACGGGAGACAAGACAAATCCGCTCGTTTTGCACGTCGGCAGATTGGTTGATGGATTGCGCGCCCGCAACAAGACCTTCGAGCTCAAGGTTTACGATCATGCGCCAGGCGACCATATATTCTTGTTTGGCGATACCGATGAGCGGCGGGATCTGTTCGATAGGATCTTCGCTTTTCTTGATAAATATATGAAGTAGTCCCTTGTGAGGTTAGCGGAGGTTTTTGATGTATTTCCGCGCAGCGGATTAGAAGCGAGAGACGATTTATGAAGACATGTTGCCGGTTAATGGTCATGGCCCTGTTACTGATCACACACATTGCCAATGCGTCGGAACCATTCACTCAGTCGCGAACTTCCGGGCCAACTGTTTTGGTAATTGCCTACAGGTGCAATCCGGAGAAACGGGCCGAACTGCGTGAGCAAGTTGTGAAGACAGGTCTTGTTAGGTTTGAAGAATGGAAAAAACAAGGCATCGTTAAGGAGTATCGAATCCTTTGGAACAGCTACCTGGACTCGGAGACCTTCGACATGCTGGCGCTGCTGACGTTCGACAAGTATTCGGACGTGGCCCGGTGGAAAGAAGTCGAGAGAACCGCTCCCGGTGGTCTTTCGGGCGACAGCTTGAAGCTAGTCACCATGGCAGTTACGCATTCGCTGGATCTTGTCCGGCAGGGGGCTTCACCGCAACCGTCCGTCCGCGGAAAGAGCGTGTTTTTCGTCATTCCCTATGATTACCTCGTCTCGACGGACGAGTACGTGAAATATGTTGAGGGCTACGTTGTGCCGCAGTTTGAAGGCTGGCTAAAGGAAAACGTCCTCGCGTCATACCGCGCTTACCTCAGCCGGTACAATACGTCGCGTGCTTGGGGTAGCCTTATATTCCTCGAATACCGGGACCATGACGCATTTGGATTGCGGGAATCCACCGTAGCAAAAGTGCGTAAAGACCTGCAAGCCGACCCGGCATGGAAAGCATTAAGCGAGAATAAGCAGCGTGTACGGGTGGAAAAACAAACGATCATCGCGGAAGAACTGGTCGCACAGTGAGCAAGACCAGTGAAGACTGCTGTTATGGGCCAGCCCCACTTGAACCTAGTGGTCGCAGGGTCTGCGCCGGGTCTAGCATTTTGCAGTTGCTGGTGAGGTTACTAACAGTCACAAAACCAAGACTATCGAGAGGGAGCAATACGGATGGCAACTACGCCTGCAACCAGCGATCTGATGGATGTTCACCCGAACGCCGCTTCCTGTGATACCCAGTTTCGCCTGTGGGGAAAAAGGAAAGCTTTTTGCGGCCGGATTCGCACTATCTGCTGCTTTGAAGACAACTTGCTGGTGCAGCAGTTACTGGCCGAGCCTGGAGATGGCCAGGTATTGGTAATCGATGGCGGCGGCTCGCTGCGTTGTACCCTGATGGGCGAAAAGATGGCCTCGCTCGCCATGAACAGCGGTTGGGCCGGCATCATTATATATGGCGCGGTGCGCCATAGCGCCGCGATTGACCGCCTCGACTTCGGAGTTAAGGCCCTGGGCACCAACCCGCGCAGGAGCGGAAAGCACGGAGAAGGTGCGGTCGATGTGCCCGTTTGTTTCGGCGGCACGATCTTCATTCCCGGCCATTACCTCTATAGCGACGAAGACGGCATTGTGGTTGCGCCTCAGCCGCTTGAGATCTGACAATGCGGCGCGGCATGTGCGGGCAAGGGAGCGAGCTTGGTGGACAAACATTCACGGTCCAATGGTCAGCGCGTCCCCGTGGGAGATGATGCGCATGGCTGAAGCAGTTGCTGTTCAAAAACAAGCGACGCCAGTCGAGGCGCAGGCGCACGGCGAATCGAATCTGCCTTTGTGGCGATGGGTCCCCGTGCTCGCACCCGGGTTATTTCTTTACTTTGCACCGCTACCAGCATTTAGTTCCTCGCAACGCCATCTGCTGGCAATTTTTGTGTCGACGATCCTCGGGATGGTCATACGACCGATTGCGATGGGCGTCAGTGCGTTTGTGGGCATGACGCTGCTGATCGTCACGCATACGCTGTCGCCAGTCAAAGCGCTTTCGGGATTTAGTAATCTCACCGTCTGGCTCGTGTTCACGGCGTTCCTATTCGCGCGCGCCGTCACCGTCACCCGCCTGGGGTCGCGGGTCGCCTATTTGTTTATTCGCCGCTTCGGCAGCAGCGCGCTCGCGCTGGGTTACTCCATTACCGCTTCCGACCTGGTGCTAGCGCCGTTCGTGCCATCCGATACGGCTCGTGGCGGCGGCATCATTTACCCCATAGCTCGCAGCGTTTCGCATGCATTCAATTCCGACCCTGGGCCGACATCCCGAAAGATCGGCTCCTTTATCATGCTGGTCGGTTTTCATTCCACGTACACGGCGTCAGCAATCTTCCTCACGGGTATGGCGGCCAATCCGCTGATCGCCGATTTTGCCCGCAAGATCGCAAACGTTGATCTTACCTGGGGCCGGTGGTTGCTGGGTTCCTGCGTTCCTGGACTCGTCACGCTCGTGCTGGTGCCGTTCTTGATTTACAGGCTTTGCCCACCCGAAGTCCGCGACACCGAACCGGCACGTGCTCTTGCCCGTCAAGAACTCAAGAACCTCGGCCCAGTCGCACGCAAGGAAGTGATTCTGATCCTGGTCATGTTCCTGGTCATGCTCGGCTGGATCACCTCGCCCTGGCACAAGATTCCAAACGCCGTCGTGGCGATGGCGGGGGTTTCGGCGATCCTGCTTCTGGGCGTAATCAACTGGGAAGACCTGCTCGCCGAGAAACGCGCGTGGGACGCGATCATCTGGTTCGCTCCTGTGTTAATGATGGCCGATGCGCTCCAGGAGGCCGGCGTAATCAATATCCTGTCCGGCGCTATCTTCCATCATATGCACGGCTGGTCGTGGCCGGTTTCGATGGTTGTGCTCGCCGTGCTGTACCTGTACCTACACTACGGATTCGCCAGCATGACTGCCCATATCACTGCACTCTTCCCGGGATTCCTGGCCGCGTCTCTGGCTGCGGGAGTTCCCCCGCTGCTTGCCGTTCTCCCGTTGGCATATTTCTCCAACTTGAATGCCGGGATGACTCACTACGGCACCGGGTCGGCCCCGGTGTATTTCGGCGATGGCTACGTCACCCAGGGGACATGGTGGCGCATCGGGTTCCTGATCTCGGCCATGAACGTATGCATTTGGCTGGTGATCGGCGTCGCATGGTGGAAGCTGCTGGGCTGGTGGTAATCCAGCCCGGCTTCTTCGGAACAGAGAAAGGCGGGTGGCTGGGCAGCGAAACCCGCCTTTAGTTGATGCCGAGTTGCACGATACAGATCGGTGTCGAGCAAGCAGGCGTCAGGAGGACAAATGAACGGACAGATTATCATCGGTGTCGTCGCGGCATTGCTCGCACTTGTGGCGGCTGTGCAGGGTACAATCGGCGCAGTTGGTCCGCCTATCCAGGCGGAAATCGCCACCGAAACGGTACGAAAAGACGTTTTTCCGAAGACGTCGGCCCACTTTGCCGATGGCATTGTCGGCCAGCCTGACGTCGAATATGCAAATATCGTCGGCTTCCGGCCACTTCAACTCGATCTTTACACACATGAACGGTCGGGCGCGCAGGCGCGGCCACTCGTCATCTGGATTCATGGCGGCGGTTGGAATCGCGGCGACTCACGTACATCTGCTGCGTTTGCGAACTTTCCGGCCGTGCTCGCGTCCTTGGCGGCGCGCGGCTATGTCGTCGCCTCGATCAACTATCGCTTGAGCGGCGAGGCACGATTCCCGGCTGCGATCCAGGACGTAAAGGCCGCCATCCGCTACTTGCGCGCCAACGCCGCACAGTTCGGGATCGATCCAGCGCGAGTGATACTTTGGGGAGGATCGGCCGGCGGCCATCTCGCCGCGCTGGCGGCGACGAGCTGCGGGGTCGCCGCGTTCGAGCCCTCGAAGTCGACGGGGCGGTCTCCTACTAAGGCAACGGCGAGCGCCGTGGATCCCCCCGTATTCGACTGTGTGCAGGGCGCGGTGATTTGGTATGGCGTGTTCGACTTTGCCACGATTTCTTCTTCGAGAATTTCGCATGTAGCGGACTTTCTCGGCTGCCATCCCCGTGACTGTCTCGAGGCGGCTGCGCTGGCGAGCCCGGTCAGCCACATTACCCCCTCCGGTCCTCCGATGCTTCTCATCCATGGCACGGCGGACAAGACGGCGCCGCTGAAGCAATCCGAGGAGATGGCGGAGCGACTGCGCAAGGCGGGCGTGCCGGTCGAGACGCTGTTCATACCAGATGTCGGCCATGGTTGGATTGGCGCAAATCCAGCGGCTACGCGCAAGGCAAGCCTGCTTGCGCTACAGCGCACCTTCGACTACATCGACGCGATCGTCGCCGCGAAGTCGAAATAGCATGGTCCATCTCAGCATCCGCGACGCGCATTCCGCTGCGCTGCCGAACTCTGCTACGCTTGCCGCTTCCACCGTTTGGCCGCGCACGATCAGCTCACAATCCAGACAGGCCTCGAGTAGGCAGGTCGCATCGAGAGTCATGTCACGATTGTCGTTTTTTGTTGCAAAATACAAATATGAGTGGCAAGCTTATTCGAGCTGCTGCGGCCAAGACTTCAGCGATCGTAGGTTGGGTCCAATGCAGATCAGTGAACAACATCTGACAAGCCAGGAGTACATCGCGCTTGAGGACCAGTTTGGCGCCCACAATTATCATCCCCTGGATGTGGTGATCGAGCGCGCAGAAGGCGTGTGGATGTATGACGTCGAGGGCAACCGATATCTGGACTGTTTGGCCTCGTACTCGGCGGTCAACCAGGGGCACTGCCATTCCAAGATCCTGGAGGTCCTGATTGAGCAGGCGCATAAAGTCACACTGACCTCGCGGGCCTTCCGCAATAACCAGTTGCCGCTACTTTGTAAGGAACTGCACGAGCTGACCGGCTTCGATATGGTGCTGCCGATGAACTCCGGCGCCGAGGCGGTGGAGACAGCCATCAAGACGGCGCGCAAGTGGGGCTACAAGTGCAAAGGCATTCACGACGGCCAAGCCGAGGTAATCGTTTGCGCCAATAACTTTCACGGGCGCACGGTAACCGTCGTCAGCTTCTCGAGCCACGAGCAGTATCGGTTCGGCTTCGGGCCGTTCACGCCGGGTTTCAAGGTCATTCCATTCGGCGATGCAAGAGCGCTGCGCGAAGCGATTACTCCTAACACCTGCGCGTTCCTGGTGGAACCCATTCAGGGAGAAGCGGGCATCATCATTCCGCCTGCCGGATTCTTGAAGGAAGCAGCGGAGATCTGTGGCGCTAATCGCGTGCTGCTGATGACCGACGAGATCCAGTCTGGACTCGGCCGCACGGGTAAGCTCTTCGCCTACATGCACGAGGGCATCAGGCCGGACGTGCTGATTATCGGTAAGGCGCTGGCGGGCGGCTTTTATCCGGTGTCGGCGGTGCTGTCATCGAAGGAAATTCTCGGCGTGATCAAGCCGGGCGATCACGGCAGCACATTCGGCGGCAATCCGCTGGGCTGCGCAGTGGCGCGTACGGCGCTACGCGTCCTGACTGAAGAGAAGATGGTCGAGCGCTCCGCGGAACTTGGTACGTACTTCCTCGACCGGCTAAAGACACTCCGGAGCCCTGAGTTGAAAGAAGTGCGCGGACGCGGCATGTGGATCGGCATCGAGCTGACGACGAAAGCGCGCCCGTACTGCGAGGCGCTGAAGCAGCTTGGGGTGCTCTGCAAAGAAACGCACGATCACGTGGCCCGTATCGCTCCTCCGCTGGTAATCACGCGTGAGGAGATCGACTGGGTGTTCGAGCGGATCAAACTAGTGATCGAAAAGACGAGCTCGCCACCGATCCTTTTGAATAGCCGCGTCAACTCGCGAAGCAGCTGTACGACATGCTAAAGGCGGCTATGTAAAGTGGCCTACAACAGTATTGTTCTAAGCTGCGCGGCGTTGGTGTTGGGTAAGGTCAATCTGGTTCGGGCAGGCTATCAGGCACAAGTTCTCCAGTACAGGAAGAATCGAGGGTAAGTCGGATGCAAGTCTGGGGAGCGACACTTCTTCGCGAGCGTACGCAGCCCTGAACTCTAGGGGATACCATGGAACAAGCCACGGGCGTCACGGAGCAACTTACGGCCGGAGAAGTGGGGCAGGCCGAGAAACCAGAACAGCGCAAGCCGTTCTGGCAGAATCACTCGTGGAAGATAGTTGAATACCGCATCGGGATCATCCCGCTGCCTGTTTTTGTGATTCTCGCCGTGACAGTAGCGGTATTCACGAAGAGCGGCGAGATCCCTACCGAAATTAACATGGTGCTCGCGATCCTGGTTCTGTTTGGATTCAGCTGTGCGGAGATCGGCAAGCGGATACCTTTCATCAGTAAGATCGGGGCCCCGGCCATATTTGCTACGTTCATACCGTCCTATCTAGCGTTCCACCATGTGATTCCCGCCAATTTGGTAAAAGTGATTGCGGATTTCTATACTAATACCCAGTTCATCTATTTGTTCATTGCCGTGATCATCGTAGGCAGCATTTTCAGCATGGACAGGAAGGTCTTGATCGCGGGCTTCATCAAGATATTCATTCCGGTAGCTGTCGGATCCATTGTCGGCATGATCGTGGGAACGGCTGTTGGCGCCGCGCTCGGGCTGGGCGTATTCCACACGTTCTTCTTTATCGTTGTACCGATCATGGCGGGAGGCGTTGGGGAAGGGGCGATTCCACTGTCGCTTGGGTACTCTGAAATACTGCAAGGGACAACTCGGGGCGAGGTGTTTGCCCAAGTGCTCCCGCCGATCATGCTGGGCAACTTGTGTGCCATCATGCTCTCCGGCATGCTGAACTATCTCGGGACCAAAGCCCCACACCTGACGGGAAGGGGCTATCTCAGTCCCGGTGGGAACGATCTGGATGAAACTGACAAAGAAGTGGTGTCGGCGGCGGCGCCTGAACCAAGCACGGTCGGAGCGGCCGCGATTACAGCAATGGCCCTGTATTTGGTTGGCTTGCTCTGTCACAAGCTGTTCGGCTTGCCCGCGCCAGTCATGATGATTTTTGTGGCGGTGGCTGTGAAGCTGGCCAAAGCGGTTTCTCCCGAGCTGATGAGTGGCTCGCGAGTGATCTATAAGTTCTTCTCCACGTCGGTAACTTATCCGCAGCTTTTCGCAATTGGTGTCTCGATGACCCCATGGGACAAGCTGTGCTCCGCGTTCAACTTGCCCAACCTGATCACTGTCACAGTTACGGTTTGCGCAATGATGACGACTGGTTTCTTCATGGGGAAATTGATGAAACTGTACCCCATCGACGCGGCAATTGTGACCGCTTGCCACAGCGGTCAAGGAGGCACGGGTGACGTGGCCATTTTGACCGCTGCAAACCGTATGTCATTGATGCCATTTGCGCAGATATCAACGCGTATTGGCGGGGCGATCACTGTCACCGTAGTCCTGATCGTCTTAGCGCGGATGATGCACTAGCTGCTATGTCCACCACTGTGAAAGTAAGCCCGTCTGAGCGCCAAGGTACCTTCTCTGTTCAGGTCACCAGCCCATAACTTCACTAGTGAACGGCCTTAGACATGAACACACGAGTGTCACACCAAACGCGGGACTGCTGCCTCGTTCCGGTGTGCCCGTGCTGAATCGCGCTAGAACGGACGGGGAAGCTGCCGATTACGTTATAGCTGGCAACAACCGCAGGCGGGAGGCAATTTTCATAGCCGGTCGGCGACGAGTTCTGAGGCGGTGCCGACCGGATTGGGGAACGCCCGAACGTGATTTCATCGTGGGTTTCAAGTGGTACTCGAATGACTATCGTCAGCACTTGCCAGACCGGTGCCCTTGCGGTGCCGTGCGCCCCGAAGCGCACGAAAGATACGGAGAGGAGCGCTAGAAATGACGATTTCACCCGCCACCAGCGATCTGATGGATGTTCACCCGAACGCCGCCTCCTGTGATACCCAGTTGCGCCTGTGGGGAAAGAGGAGAGCTTTTTGCGGCCAGATTCGCACTATCTGCTGCTATGAAGACAACTTGCTGGTGAAGAACGTGTTGTCCCAGCCTTCCGCTGGCGAAGTGCTAGTCGTCGATGGTGGCGGCTCGCTACATTGTGCGTTGATGGGAGATGTAATTGCGGCGCTCGGAAAGAGCAGCGGTTGGGCCGGCGCGATTATCAATGGCGCGTTGCGCGATACCGTTGCGATTGACCGCCTCGCCTTTGGAGTTAAGGCTCTGGGCACCAACCCGCGCAAGAGCAGCAAGCGCGGTGAAGGTGCGGTCGATGTGCCCGTTTGTTTCGGCGGCACGATGTTCATTCCGGGCCATCACCTCTATAGCGACGAGGACGGCATTGTGGTTGCGCCTCAGCCGCTTGAGATCTGAATCGCGCAACTTTGGACTGCGCCGCTCTGTTCTGTCTTCCATGACAGTGCGTATAGGGCAATCAAGCCTCATGGATAATGCTGAACCGGTGACCGGGGAACAAAGCAGAGGGCAAGAGGCAGCAGCGAGCTGTCGTCTCTTTCCGGAGTGGCAACAGCCAGGCAGATGGAGACGCATTTGATCAATGCATGCCGGGATGAGGTAAAGGAAAGGCGCGTACGGCGGGAACGACTAGCAAAGCCGAGAGTTTCGTCCAAATGCTTCTGGCCGAGTTGAGAGCACGGCGTGCCAGCCTCGCCGAAAAACGCGCGGATAGCTCACGCTCCGTGCCGCAGTCTCCGCAAGTCACAACTGTCCTACTCATATGCACCCCGGCGGAAACGGGGGCGCAAGGCGGACACGCGCACACGCGATCCGCAAACACGGCGTCCTGCGGTTGTGCTTGCATTATGCTTGCAATAAATATGGTCAAAAGCCTGGCGGGAGCGGATTACGACTCGTCGAGGAGTGTGGGGACTCTTGAAGGGACCGCCTGCATCGGCCGAGTACGGCGGCTTACGGTGAGTCCAGCTCAAATCGTTGATTCTGCTAGCTAAGCAACTGACCGAAAAGTCAGTTGTATCGCCTTCCGATCGTGTTAAATTGTTAGAAGGAAACAGCCGGGGCGCGTAGCTCAACTGGCAGAGCAACTGACTCTTAATCAGTAGGTTGAAGGTTCGATTCCTTCCGCGCTCACCAACTCCAATCCGCTCAGTGTCTTACATACGCTCTCCAAATCGAGCATCAATGGAACGATATCAGTGCACCTCCTTTAACCAGGTCTGCAGCTTCCCGAGCAGCGTGCCGTTCGTGATTGCGCTCGCATCCTGTTGCGATCATCTCTCGCATCTTTGCCATGAGTTTCTCCAGCGCAATCGGTTTGGCGAGCACTTCAAACTCGCACGTTTCCACGAGTCGAGCAGCATCAGGGCAGCCGGACATCAGCAGAATATGTGTTCGGGATGAAAGCACCTGAATGCGGCGAGCAAGACGTATGCCGTCCAGATCAGGGAGAACTACCTCGATCACGGCAACATCTGGCTGCTGCCGGTCTGCTGTGCTCAACGCCTCTTGTGCGCTGTAACTTGCGGAAGCTTGAAAGCCGTTGTTTTGCAGCACAAGGACGAGACTGTCGGCGACCGATCGATTGTCGTCCACGATGAGCACTGCTGGCAGCCGGTCGCGTTCGGGCATTGTTCCTCCCGCAGCTAGCCCTCGCTGCTGTGACTTAGCCGGATCCGACCTGCCCATGAAACATGGTGTCACTAATCGGGATCTGAATTCCCCCAATCATGCACGCAGCAGATCATCCGTCCCATTTCGGGATACCTGTGATGGTGCGGCATCGACGTGAGTGCGACCTTCACCGGTTCGTGCCCACGTGCACTTCGTCGCGAGTATCATTTCATTTAGAACATTCCTCTCGCAGGCGCAGCCATGTTCTCCGATCGCTACGATCTCGTCTGGGAACAGGTTGCGGGGCTCTCCCGCACTCGCGCCGGACCGTTCGGCTCACCTCACCCTCTGGTTGCTTCCGACTTTGCACCTTATTTCTGGGCGGACGGGTTCGGGGCCGGCGGTGAATTGGATCGGACAATCGTTTCCCGGTCTGCCGAACTCAAACGCGAGCGTTACCAAGGCCGCATCTTCGTCATCGTTCCTATCTACGTGACGAGCATCTGCCAGGAGCAATGTCTCTACTGCAATTTCCGGGCGGCGAATAAAGGAGTTGGTGTCGAGCGCCGGCGATTGACGGATGAAGAGCTTGAAAAAGAGGCACTGTACCTGATCGAGGAGAAGGGATTGAGAACGCTCGAACTCGTGTACGCAACAGATCCACGGATGCGAGTCGACTCCATGTGCCGTCATGTCGAACTGCTGAGAACTTTGCTGGAACGGCGGGGAGGCGGCCTCGTCGGGATCAGTGCGGAGGCGCTCGACGAAAGCGAATATCGTCGTTTGGTCGATGCAGGTCTGTGCTTGTCGGTGCTCTGGCAGGAGACCTACGACAGAGATCGATATTCCGTTCTTCATCCGGGCAAGACCAAGAAGGCGAATTTCGGGTACCGGTTAGATGCTTATGAACGCATGCTTGCGGCCGGAGTCGAACATGTCGGCATTGGTGTGCTCTCCGGCCTTGCTGATTGGAGGCGCGACTGGGCCATGCTGATGCTGCATGAAGAGTACTTGCACCGGCGGTACTCACGGGGACCCACCATCCTGGGCATTCCTCGGCTGAAGCCCGCTCCCGGGGCACCTTTCCAGGAATCGCCTTTCACGCCAACCCGGCAGGAATTCTTGGTGACTGTCGCTTTGCAAAACATCTTTTCGCCGGAAACGGCCGCATTCGTCAGCACACGGGAAGACTGGGAGGTGTGCGTGGAGCTGGCACGAGGCGGCGGCTGCCTGTTTACGCTCAACTGCTCCACGACACCGGGTGGGTACTCATTGCAACACGGCGGATGTCAATTCACGGCGCACTCGTACGATGCGCCAATCTACTCGGCGAAGCTAAAATCGGAGGGGCTGGATCCTGTCTTCCAATGGAACGCCGACGAGTTGATCGGCAAGTGCAGCCGGTCAGAATCGGATGCCACCAGGCGAGAAAATCATTCCGCCGCCGTTTAGCGCGTGCCCTGAAGTCCACCTAATCTCATCCCTTGATGACGGCGATCGGCTCCAGGCGAGCAACCTTGTCCCCAATGCCGGCACGCGTGACGACGTCGACAACGCGCGAAACATCCTTATAGGCCTGCGGAGCTTCCTCCGCCAGCCCTGCCAACGAGCCGGCTTGCACAACGATGCCGCGAGCGTGTAACTGCTCACGCAGTTGTTCGCCGCGAACGGATTTCTTCGCCTTGGTTCGGCTCATGAGCCGGCCGGCGCCATGGCACGTCGATCCGAAGGTTTGTTGCATAGCACCCTGCGTTCCCATGAGCACGTAAGACTCGGTTCCCATCGAGCCCGGGATGAGCACGGGCTGGCCGAGATCGGTCAGATCGGGAGGAAGGCCGGGGGAACCGGGGCCAAACGCGCGAGTGGCGCCTTTGCGGTGGACGCACAAGCGCAAACGATGGCCGTCGATCTCGTGCTCCTCAACCTTGGCCATGTTGTGCGCGATGTCGTAAACCTGGTGCAGGTCAAAATTCCGCACCTTGCCGGCGAGCGTTTCCTCAAAAGCGAGACGTATCTGATGTGTCAGCACCTGGCGATTGGCAAAAGCGAAGTTGGCCGCGCAAGCCATCGCGTGGAAATACTCCTGGCCTTCAGGCGAGTCAAATGGAGCGCAGACCAACTCGCGATCGGGCAACTCAATGCCGTAATCATGTACCGTTTTTTGAAAGCGGCTGACGTAGTCCTCGCAGACCTGATGACCGAAGCCGCGTGAACCGCAGTGGATCTGTACTGCTACCTGGTCCAGGAAGAGACCGAGGGCGTGCGCGACATTATCGTTGTAAATGTTGGCCACGCGATCTACCTCGATGAAATGGTTTCCGGCGCCGAGGCTGCCGAGCTGGGCGCGGCCGCGTTCCCGAGCTCGATCGGACACGTACGCGGCGTCGGCGCCCGCCATCGTCCCGAACTCCTCGGTATGATCGAGATCTTCGCGACGCGCGTAACCATGGCTGAGCGTCGAGCGGGCGCCCTCGGCGAGCACCTCATCGAGTTCGGCGCTGCTCAGTCGCATGGCGCCACGTGCGCCCACGCCCGATGGACAGTCGCGGTAAATGGACCGCGCAAGGTCGTCAAGAAATGGACGGGCTTCGTCGACGAAAACGTGCGACGCAAGAAGCCGCACGCCACAATTGATGTCGTAGCCGACTCCCCCAGGCGAAATGATGCCGTCGGGCAAGCGGGTAGCGACCACGCCGCCGATCGGAAAGCCGTAGCCTTGGTGTATGTCGGGCATGGCAATGGCGTATTTCACGATGCCAGGCAGCGTGGCAGTGTTCAGTAATTGATCGACTGATTTATCGGTGAGCGCCTGATCCAGGAGCGTCTCATCGGCGTAGAGTCGGGCGGGAACGCGCATGTCCGCGCGGAAAGTGGGCGGGATCTCCCAAACGATATCATCTACGCGGCGAAAATCGGATTTGGTCGGGGCCCGCATACAGCCGACCCTCTAAACATCGACGACAACCGTTGCTTCCCAGTCCCGGTCGCTATGCCTCAACTCGAGACCATGAAATGTTACCGCTTTAATGAGGGTGCGCGCAGTGACGAGCGGCACACCGTGCAGACGGGCGCGAAGCTGCTGTTCCGAAATCGACAGCACCTCAAAGCGGGAGTAAGTTTCCCGGTATTTCTCCTGCAGATACAGAATCTCATTGAGCCAGTTCACCAACAGAGCTTCGCGGTCTATGCCGGTGACTTCAACCTCGCGTGCCGTGGTACTGGCCTCGTCGCCAGTCGCAGCTTGCACAGCCGCGAGTGCCAATGCGGCGTTGGTGAACAATTCGGCCAGATCGAGCCCGCGGACCCGGAAGGCGCGGTCGGCGGCGTGTTCGATCTCCTTATATGACCACATAACAACAGGCACGCTGGGGTCAGCTCTGCCACTGGATGGGCGGACACCGACCGTCGATCCGATTCAGGCCACAAGCGGTGGCACAGCCGAAGGCATCTTCCATCTCCCGCCGCGTGACGGAACGGGCGATCTTGCTGTAATGAACTTGGTCGACGCAGCCAGCGGGGTGGTACTGCGACATCAGGTTGACGTACGTGTCGGGTCCGAGTTCCTGGGCAATCCAGCGCAGGACGTGCGGCGTACCTGCCAGGCCATCCGGCATGACGAGGTGACGCAGCAGGACACCGCGCGCCGCCATGGCGTTTTCATCGAGAACCAACGGACCGACCTGACGATGCATTTCCTTGATCGCGCTACGGGCGACCTCGGGGTAATCGGCGGCATGGGAACAACACGTTGCGATATCGGCGTCCCAGTACTTGAAATCCGGCATGTAGATATCTACCGCCCCGTCCAGCAACGCGAGTGCGTCCAGCGAATCGTAGCCGCTCGTGTTGTACACGAGGGGAAGATGCAAACCCGCGTCCACTGCCAGCAGCAGCGCTTCCAGGATTTGCGGTACCACGTGCGAAGGAGTCACCAGGTTAATGTTGTGACAACCGCGTTCCTGCAGATCAAGAAACATTGCCGCCAATTCCGGTG